>NZ_CAWQXH010000053.1:0-181034 GCF_963899385.1 Aeromonas sp. MR7 | reverse complement strand
CACGAGTTTGCGGCATCGGGCCGTCGGTCGCAGCTACTACCAGGATCGCGCCGTCCATCTGGGCAGCACCGGTGATCATGTTTTTAACGTAGTCGGCGTGACCCGGGCAATCTACGTGCGCGTAGTGGCGGATGGCGGTGTCGTATTCTACGTGGGAGGTGTTGATGGTGATACCACGCTCACGCTCTTCCGGCGCCTTGTCGATCTGGTCGAAGGCGAAAGCTTTACCACCGAAGTGCTTGGCCAGCACGTTGGTGATGGCGGCGGTCAGGGTGGTTTTACCGTGGTCAACGTGGCCGATGGTACCCACGTTAACGTGCGGTTTATTACGCTCAAATTTTTCTTTAGACATGATCGTCCCTCTAAACTAACGCTGAGTACGCGGTGGCAAGCTAACCACAGAACAGTTTATATGATGGATTTGAATCTGGTGGGGAAGAGAGGTTGGTGCTGACAGCCAGGTTCGATTGCCGAACTCACCCGAAGGTGTGACTCTTGGTATCGCCTGAGCCGTATCAGCATCTTGGAGCGGGCAGCGGGAATCGAACCCGCATCATCAGCTTGGAAGGCTGAGGTAATAGCCATTATACGATGCCCGCATTTCTCTAACCCAAAGAACTCAAACCGCAGAGAAATATGGTGGAGGGAGAAGGATTCGAACCTTCGAAGGCAGAGCCGTCAGATTTACAGTCTGATCCCTTTGGCCGCTCGGGAACCCCTCCAGTGCATAAATGCCACAACGGTAATTCTGCTTGCACCCGTTGTTTTGTCGCTTTTGCCGGGCAAATAGGCGACAGACATCCAAGCGTCGCGCATTTTATTGTAAGGATTTTGGGGATGCAACCATTGCGCCTTGCAAAATGTGCATTATTGCCGGGAAGCATGCAAAAAAGGACTCACTCTCTCCTCGAATCCGCCGCGTCTCTTGTCGCTCCCCACCCCTTGGTGTATGGTCGCCCTGCCCAAGAAACAGTGATGACACCATGACGACAGAGCATAACCCCTATCTGCAATTCACCCGCGAACAATGGGCGTTATTGCGCGATGCTGTCCCCCTGACCCTGACCGAACACGATCTGCAGACCCTGCGCGGGATCAACGAGAAGGTGTCATTGCAGGAGGTGGAAGAGATCTATCTGCCCCTCTCCCGCCTGCTCAATCTCTACGTCAAGGCCAAGCAGCGCCGCAGCCGGGTACTGGAGCAGTTCCTCGGCCAGTCCCGTGGCAAGGGCACCTACATCATCAGCATCGCCGGCAGCGTGGCGGGGGGAAAGAGCACCACGGCCCGCATCATGCAGGCGCTGCTGGAGCGCTGGCCCGAACACCCAAGAGTGGAGCTGGTCACCACGGATGGCTTCCTCTATCCCAACAAGGTGCTGGAAGAGCGCGGCCTGATGCGGCGCAAGGGCTTCCCGGAATCCTACGACATCCGTCATCTGGTGGAGTTTGTCGCCAATATCCGGGCCGGCCACGAGAAGGTCGAGGCCCCCGTCTACTCCCACCTCATCTACGACATCATTCCCGATGAGAAGAAGGTGGTGGAGCAGCCTGACATATTGATCCTGGAAGGGCTCAATGTGCTGCAAAGCGGCATGGATTACCCGCAGGAACCCCATCGCGTCTTCGTGTCGGATTTTGTCGACTTCTCCATTTATGTGGATGCCGAGGCCGAGTTGCTGCGCACCTGGTATGTCGAGCGCTTCCTCAAGTTCCGCAGCGGCGCCTTCTCGGATCCGGACTCCTACTTCCATCACTACGCCAAACTGGCGGAAAGTGAAGCCAGCAAGATTGCCAACACCATATGGCAAGACATCAACTATCTGAATCTGCAGGAAAACATCCTGCCGACCCGGGAACGGGCCAACCTGATCCTGACCAAGGGCCACGAGCACGCCATCGAGCAGATCAAGCTGCGCAAGTGATGGCCGAGGCACACAGTACCTGAACGAAGAGGGGGCCCGCAGGCCCCCTCTTTCATTGTTGTCGCAGTGACAAGGACTCAGTCGCCCCGGCGCAGGGAGATTTCGCCCCCCAGATAGAATCTTGTCCCTTCACCTGTCTCCAGGCGCAGGGCGCCGCGATCGTCTATGCCGCGAGCCACGCCGCGGATCTCCTGCTCCCCCATCAGGAGCCGCACCGGTCGGCCGGCGAAGTGATCGAGCCGGTTCCAGTCGTCGACAAAGCTGGCCAGGCCGCTCTGCTCGAAGGTCAGCAGAGCCTGTTGCAGGTGCTCGATCATGCGGGCGGCCAGCAGATTGCGATCCACCAGTTCCGGCTGTATGTGGCGCAACTCGGACCAGGCCTGATCGATCCGTTCCCCCTCCCGGGCCGGCATCGCCAGATTGAGGCCGACCCCGATCACCAGGTTGCAGCTGGCACCGGCGCTGCCGCTCATCTCCACCAGAATGCCCGCCAGCTTGCGGCCCTGATAGTAGAGATCGTTCGGCCACTTCAGCTCGACCCCCGGATAACCGAGCGACTCCAGCGCCTGCACCACGGCCACACCGACCGCCAGACTCAGGCCCATGGCCGCCGCCATGCCCTGCTCGAGCCGCCAGTACATGCTGAGGATCAGCTGGCAGCCGAAGGGAGAGACCCAGGGCTTGCCACGGCGACCGCGCCCCGCAGTCTGGCACTCGGCCAGGCAGCTCTCGCCGGACTGCAGCTGGTTGACCCGCTCCAGCAGGTACTGGTTGGTGGAGTCGATCACCGGGAAGCAGTGCACCGGCGCCATGGGGGCCATCGCCTGCAACTGCACCTGATCGTACAGCGCCATGGGCACCGCCAGCCGATAGCCCTTGCCGGTCAGGCTGAACAAGTCCAGCCCCAGCTCCTTGAGCGCGGCCATGTGCTTGCTCACGGCCGCACGGCTGATGCCGAGCTGCTCGCCGAGCTGTTCGCCTGAGTGGAACTGACCATCGCTGAGCAGGGTGATCAGCGTCTGTCTGGTGGGAGTCAGCGTCATGCCAGTACCTCATCGAGCCAAGTCTCACCGGTCAGGCCCATGAAGCGCACCTCGTGCTCCAGCACCACCCCGAATTTCTGCTCCACGCTGTCGCGCACATGGGCCGCCAGGGCGATGAGCTCCATGGCGCTGGCACCACCCAGGTTGACCAGCACCAGCGCCTGCTCCTGATGGACGGCGGCGCGGCCGATGGCAAAACCCTTGAGGCCGCACTGATCGATGAGCCAGCCCGCGGCCAGCTTGGCCTGCCCTTCCCCGGCCGGGTAGCAGGGCATGTGCGGATATTGCTGCTTGAGCGTGTCGGCCAGCGCCCTCGTCACCACTGGGTTCTTGAAGAAGCTGCCCGCGTTGCCGAGCACGGCGGGATCCGGCAGCTTGGCACGACGGGTGGCGCAGACGGTATCGAAGATGGCCTGCGCGGTGGGTGCGTCCCCAAGCGCCGCCAGCGGACCGTAACCCAGCACCGGCGTCCAGACCTTGGGCAGGCGCAGGCCGACGGCAGTGATGAAATGGGAATCCTGATACTCATGCTTGAAGATGCTGTCGCGGTAGCCGAAGTGACAATCGGCGGCATCGATGCGCTCCAGCTGGCCACTCTGCCAGTTGAACGCCTCGACATAGGCACAGAAGCTGGCCAGCTCGACCCCGTAGGCGCCTATGTTCTGCACAGGCGCGGCGCCGACCGTGCCCGGGATCAGCGCCAGGTTCTCCAGGCCGTACCAGCCCTGTTGCAGGGCGTGGCACACCAGCTGATGCCACTCTTCCCCGGCCGCCACGTGCAGCAGCCAGTGTTCCCCCTCATCCTGCAGCTGGATGCCCTTCAAACGGTTGAGTACAACCAGCCCGGCAAAATCATTGCAAAACAGCACATTGCTGCCGCCACCCAACACCAGGCGAGGCAGGTCGGTCAGTTCAGGCTTGGTCACGAGTTGCTGCAGGTCGTCGACCTGTGCCACCTCCGCCAGCCAGAGGCAATGGGCATCGAGGGCGAGGGTGTTGAGCGTCAACAAGGAGGCGTGAGGGGTGAGTTTCATCTGCGTGTCCCGACAATGGCGAGCGGGCAGTCTACCTTATATTCCCGCCGGACGAAAAATCCGGCCCTCTTTTCGGACTCGATCCGCTGGAGTAGAGTATGCGGCTCCGACTCTTGAGGAAGTACTCATGAACAACCAATTTGCCGTCATCGGCCTGGGACTGTTTGGCAGCGCCCTGTGCGAAGAGCTGCAACGGCAGGATGCCGAGGTGCTGGCGATTGATATAGACGAGAGCAAGACTCGCCAGATCGCCACCCTGTGCAACCATGTCGTCGTCGCCGATGCGACCGATGAGTCTACGGTGGCCGAACTGGGGCTGGCCAATTTCGACATCGTCTTCGTCGCCATAGGTGACAACCTCGAGACCAGCATACTCACCACGCTCGTGCTGAAGGAGGCCGGGGTGAAGAAGGTGTGGGTCAAGGCGCGCGACAAGTTCCACGCCAAGATCCTGCAAAAGGTCGGCGCAGACAAGGTGATCAACCCCGAGTGGGACATGGGTCGCCGGGTCGCCCAGAGCATGCTGGACAACCGGCTGTTCGACTATCTGGAGCTGGGTCACGACATGGTGCTGACCGAGTTCGTCATAGGTCTGCCGCAAAATGGCCGCACCTTGGCCGAGTTACACCTGCTGCAACAGACCGAGCTGCAACTGCTGGCCATCAAGCGTGGCCAGGTGCTGCACAACGTGCTGACCGGCAAGATGGAGCTGCAACTGGGTGACATCCTGATCCTGGCGGGCAACAAGCATGCCATCGACCACTGGCTGGAAACCTTATGACACGCTGGCGTAGCAGCTACGCCTTCGCCCTGCACCGGGACGATGAGTCCCGCTGGAGCGAGGCCAAGCTGATCCTGGGCAGTTTCCTGATCATACTGCTGGTCGGCACCCTGTTCCTGGTGCAACCCTCCAGCCACAAGGGCGAGGTCACCTTCGTCAATGCCCTCTTCACCGCCACCTCGGCCATCAGCGTGACCGGCCTCGGCGTGGTGGATACCGGCACTGCCTTCACCCTGCAGGGGCAGATCTTCCTGCTGATGCTGATGGAAATTGGCGGCCTGGGCCAGATGACGATGACGCTGCTGCTGATCGCCATGTTCAGCAAACGGGTCGGCCTGCGCCAGCAGGTACTGGCCAAGGAGGCGCTGGGCCAGGAGGGCTCGGTCAACATCATCCAGCTGGTGAAGCGCATAGTGCTGTTCGCCTTCATCGCCCAGCTGATCGGCACCGGCCTGATGGCGATACGCTGGGTACCCGAGATGGGCTGGGGGCGCGGCCTCTATGTCAGCTTCTTCCACGCGGTATCGGCCTTCAACAACGCCGGTTTCTCGCTGTTTGCCAACAATCTCATGGACTACAGAGACGACCCCGTCATCAGCCTGACCATAGCCGCGCTGATCATCCTGGGGGGGATTGGCTTCACCGTCATCGTCGATCTGGTACGCAACCGCCGCTGGCGCAAGCTGAAGCTGCACAGCAAGCTGATGCTGATCATGACGCCGGCCCTGCTGCTGCTGGGTACCCTGATGTTCTGGCTGCTGGAGCACAACAACCCGGGCACCCTCGGCAAGGCCTCCTTCGGGGGCCAGTGGCTGGCGGCCTTCTTCCAGTCCACCAGCGCCCGTACCGCGGGTTTCAACTCCATCGACATAGGTCAGATGGTACCCGCCTCCCTGCTGTTCATGATGATGCTGATGTTTATCGGTGCCGGTGCCACCTCTACCGGTGGTGGCATCAAGGTGACCACCTTTGCGGTGGTGCTGCTGGCCACCAAGGCCTTCCTGACCAAACGCCCCCACGTCACCGCCTTTGGCCGCACCCTGTCACCCCAGATAGTGACCCGTTCGCTGGCCATCATAATCGTCAGCACCATGGTGCTGATGCTGGCCATGTTCCTGCTGATGATCACCGAGCAGCAATCCTTCGACAAGATCATGTTCGAGACCATATCGGCGTTTGCCACCGTGGGCCTCTCCACCGGCATCACCGCCGGCCTGAGCGAACCGGGCAAGCTAATTCTGGTGCTGGTGATGATCTGCGGCCGTCTCGGCCCGCTGACCCTGGCCTTCATGCTGGCGCGCCCGAGCGAAACCCGCATCAAGTACCCGGAAGAGGGTGTCTATACGGGCTGAGTCCGCTGCCATAAAGAGAAAGGGGCCATAATGGCCCCTTCTTTTTCTCGGCATTAACGCCCGGTGCAACGGCTCAGGCCACCTTGGCCTTGGCCGGCCGTTTGCCCGCACTCTTGCGAGCCGTGCCAGCCGTCCCCGCACTGCTCTTGCGGCGGGTGAAGCGCTGCTTGCTGGCTCCCGGTGCGGCCTTGGGCAAGGCGCTGAAGCTGGCGCCGGAATCCTGCCTGGCCCCCTCGATCAAGGTGTTCAACTGCTCCGTCAGCGGCCCCATAAATTGCTGGTAGCTGGCGTGCCGTTCGGCGATCTGGCCCAGGCTCTGCTCCCACAGTGCCGTCATGTCCGGTGTGGTGGCGGTGGCGGGCAGTGCCAGGATCAGTGCCCGTCCAGTGGGCGTGCCCTTGATGCTCTTGCCCTGGCGCACCAGAAAACGGCGCTTGAACAGCAGGTCTATGATGCCGGCCCGGGTCGCCTCTGTGCCCAGGCCGTCGGTCTCGCGCAGTGTCTTGCGGATCTCGGGGTCCTGCACGTAGCGGGCTATGCCGGTCATGGCGGCCAGCAGGGTGGCATCGGTGAACGACTTGGGTGCCTGGGTCATCTTCTCCAGCAGCTCGCCCCGCTCGCACAGCAGCTGCTCCCCCTCTTTCAGGGAGGGCAGGGTACCGGCCTTCTCTTCGTCGTCATCTTCTTCCACCCCCATTAGGGCCTTCCAGCCCGCCTTGAGGATCCGCCGCGCCTTGGCCTGGAAGAGGCCGCCCGCGATGCGCAGCAGCACCTTGCTGTCGTTGTACTCGAACGGCGGGTAGAACTGCAGCAGGTATTGGCGCGCCACCAGACCGTATATTTTGGCCTCATCGCCGCTGAGGCTGGCCTCGTTGCCGCGCTTCTCGGTGGGGATGATGGCGTGGTGGGCATCCACCTTGCTGTCGTTCCACGCCTTGCTGCGGATCTTGCCGTCCGCCTCGCTCACCGCCCTGGCGAGCGCCGGCGCGGTCGCGGCTATGGCATCCCGTACCTGGCCGGCGCGGTTGAAATGATCGCTCGGCAGGTGGCGACTGTCGGATCTCGGGTAGGTGATGAGCTTGTGGCGCTCGTAGAGCCCCTGACACACATCCAGCACCCGCTTGGCATCCATGCCAAAGCGTTTGGCGGCATCGATCTGCAGGCTGGAGAGGTTGTAGGGCAGCGGCGCCGCCTGTTTGCGGGCCTGCTCCTCGACCTCTTCCACCACGGCTGGTTGGCCATTGATGCGACTGACCACCTTCTCGGCCAGTGCCCGGTTGAGCACCCTCCCCTCCTCATCCTGCCAGGGCAGGCAGGCCTCGGAAGGCAGCCACTTGGCGCTGAAGCGCTCGTTACCTTCGGTCACCAGATGGGCCAGCACCTCGTAGAAGGGCTTGGGCACGAAGGCCTCTATCTCCAGATCCCGCCGCACCACCAGCCCCAGCAGCGGGGTCTGCACCCGGCCGACCGACAGCAGCTCGCTGCAACCGCCCTTGCGACCGAGCAGGGTGTAGGCCCGGGTCATGTTGATGCCATAGAGCCAGTCGGCACGGCTGCGGGCCAGCGCAGACACCGCCAGCGGCACGAACTCCTTGTTGTCCCTGAGCTTGTCGAGGGCACGGCGCACCGCCGGCGGGTTGAGATCGCTGATGAGACAGCGCTGCACGGGCCTGGTCTTGGGGTAGCCGAGAAAATCGATCACCTCGTCCACCAGCAGTTGCCCTTCCCTGTCCGGGTCACCGGCATTCACCACGCAGTCGGCCTGCTTGATCAGCCGCTTGATGACGGTGAGCTGGGTTTTGGTCTTGGGTTTGGCCACCAGTTGCCACTGGGCGGGGATGATGGGCAGTTGCTCCATGCGCCACTGCTTGAAGGCGGCGTCGTAGGCATCGGGCTCGGCCTGCTCCAGCAGGTGACCGATGCACCAGGTCACCACGTCCCCCTGGGCTGTCTCGATGAAGCCGTCGCCCTTCTTGTGGGGCTTGGGCAACACATCGGCAATGGCGCGGCCCAGACTGGGCTTCTCGGCGATAAAGAGTCGCATGGCAAACATACCTGAATACTGTATATGCGAACAGTATATACCGAGCCTTTTGCAAAGCCCAAGCCCGGCCACCCGTGGATCCGGTGATCGCGAGCACGCTGTCGGTCAGCGCCGCGGCTCGGGGTCAAGGATGCAGCTACCCTTGAGGATGCTCATGCGAGCCAGATGATGAAACTTGGCCCGAACGAGTGCGAACAGGCTGATAAAAGCGCTGAAGTTAAATTAAATTCAATTAAATGATAAAATACAAAATAATAAATGCATTTAAAATAACAATACGAAATAAAAATCATGATAGAGGTCAAGCCACCACCTCTCCCTAGCTACTACTATATTGGTAATATTTGATCGTAGGAAAACGCCGCCATGCTTGGAAAATTATTGAGAAAGACCTGGTTCTGGCTCCTGCTGCTCGGGGCCCTGCTGGGCGTCGCGGCATTGGGTGTCACAGTGACAGTGATGCATAAAACCAGTTCTACCGAGTTCTGCGTCTCCTGCCACTCCATGCAGACACCGCTGGCCGAGTATCAGGGCAGCGTCCACTTCCAGAACGTGAAGGGCATCCGGGCCGAGTGTGCAGACTGCCACATCCCCAATGAACCCAGCGCCTATCTGTGGACCAAGATCCGCGCCGTGAAGGATATCTATCACGAAGCGATCGGCACCCTGGACACCCCGGAGAAATACGAATCGCACAAGCTGCGCATGGCGCAGTCGGTGTGGGACGAGCTCAAGGCCAACGATTCTGCCACCTGCCGCAGCTGCCACAGCTATGCCGCCATGGACATTCTGGCCCAGCGCCCCAATGCCCGCGCCGAGCACCCGGTCGCCATCAAGGAAGGCCAGACCTGCATCGACTGCCACCGCGGTGTCGCCCATATCATGCCTGACATGAGCGAGCTGGCCGCCGCCGGCGCGAGCGAGCTGGCCCAGGCTGCCGCCCAGACCCCGGCCAACGTCACCACCCGTTACGCCATCGCCACGGCGCCGCTGTTCCTAGATGCCGCCGCCAAGACAGACGAAGGCACCCTGATGCCCTCCACCAGGGTGGAAGTGCTGGCCAACGAGAATGGCCGCGCCCAGGTGCAGATCGAAGGCTGGCAGCAGGACGGCGTGAGCGAAGTCTTCTACGCAGCCCCCGGCAAGCGGATCCTGAGCGTGCTGGTCGGTGATAACGCCAAGAAATCCCTGGTCACCGGCCAGAGCGAAACCGACAGCGCCACCAACCTCACCTGGCATCAGGTCAGCCTGACCGCCTGGGTGGATCAGAGCCAGCTTATCGGCGATCAGGGCAAGCTGTGGCAATACGCCTCCACCCTGATGTCCAACAACTGCACCGGCTGCCACGGCCTCACGGCGCTGGATCACTTCAATGCCAACCAGTGGATCGGCGTCATCAAGGGGATGGAATCCCGTACCTCCCTGACCCCGGAACAGGCTCGCATGTTGACCCAATACGTCCAGAAACATGCCAGTGACATGAGCGCGGCGCACTAAGGCTGGCACAGAGGAAATCGTCATGACTTTTTTTACCGATAAGAAAACCAATCTGTCCCGCCGCAACCTGCTCAAGGGGCTCGGCGCCTGCGCGGCCCTGCCGCTGCTGGCCGGCATCTTCCCGAAGAGCGCCCTGGCCAAGGCCATCAGCACGGCGCTGGAACAGTTCCCAACCCTGGTGCCGGCCCAGAAAGGCATACTGACCGGTGCCCACTGGGGCGCCTTCGAAGCCATAGTCGAAGAGGGCCGCATGGTGCGCGTCCAGCCGGTGGCCGATGATCCGGCGCCCAACGATCTCATCGATATGGCCCCGTTCCAGGTTCACGCCAAGAACCGCATCAAGTACCCCATGGTGCGCAAGAGCTGGCTGGAGCAGGGCCCGGGCGCCAAACCCGAGCTGCGCGGCGCCGACGAGTGGGTGCGGGTAAGCTGGGACAAGGCCATCGAACTGGTGGCCGGCGAGATAGGCCGGGTGCAGAGCGACTTCGGCCCGCAGGCGATCCACGCCGGTTCCTACGGCTGGAAGAGCGTCGGCATGTTCCACAACAGCCGTACCCTGCTGCACCGCCTGATGAACCTGGCCGGTGGCTTCACCGGTTATGCCGGTGACTACTCCGCCGGCGCCGCCCAGGTGATCATGTCTCACGTCATGGGCTCCATCGAGGTGTATGAGCAGCAGACCGCCTGGCCGAACGTGATCGAACACGCCGAACTGGTGGTGCTGTGGGGCGTCAACGCCCAGGTAACCCTGAAGAACAGCTGGAACATGCCGGACCACGAGGGTCAGGCCGGCTTCCAGGCGCTGAAGGAGAAGGGTACCCGCATCATCAGCATCGACCCCGTCTACAACGAGACTGCCAAGCTGGCCGGGGCCGAGTGGATTGCGCCGAACGCCTATACCGACGTGGCCATGATGCTGGGGGTGGCCCACACCCTCTATACCGAGCAGAAGCACGATCAGGCCTTCCTCGACCGTTACACCAGCGGCTTCGACAAGTTCCTCAGCTACCTGCTGGGCAAGGAGGATGGTCAGCCGAAGAGCGCCGAGTGGGCGAGCACTGTCTGCGGTGTCGATGCCGCCGTGATCCGTCAGCTGGCCCTCGACATGGCGTCCAAGCGCACCATGATCATGGCGGGCTGGGGCATGCAGCGTCAGCATCACGGCGAGCAGCCCAATTGGATGCTGGTGACCCTGGCCGCCATGCTGGGCCAGATCGGCCTGCCCGGCGGCGGTTACGGCTTCAGCTACCACTACTCCTCCGGTGGCAGCCCCACCGCCAAGGGCGGCATACTGGCGGGTATCTCGGCCGGCAACGCACCCAAGAACAGCCCGGCGCCGATCCCGGTGGCCCGCATCGCCGACTGTCTCGCCAATCCTGGCAAGACCATCGACTTTAACGGCCGTCAGCTCAGCTATCCGGACATCAAGCTGGTCTACGTGGCGGGTGGCAATCCCTTCCACCACCATCAGGACACCAACAACCTGCTCAAGGCCTGGCGCAAGCCGCAGACTGTGATAGTCCATGAACCCTACTGGACCGCCACCGCCAAGCACGCTGACATAGTGCTGCCGGCCACCACCAGCTACGAGCGCAACGATCTGGAGATGGGCGGCGATTACTCCCAGCGCTACGTCTTCCCCATGCACCAGTGCGTGCCGCCCCAGCACGAGTCCCGCAACGACTTCGACATCTTCAGCGCCATCGCCGCCAAGCTGGGCCTGCTGGAGGCCTACACCGAAGGCAAGGACGAGATGCTGTGGCTCAAGCAGATGTATGACGGCATGGCCGCCCAGGCTCGTGGCGCCCGGGTGGCACTGCCGCCTTTCACCATGTTCTGGGAGTCCAACAACTACATCCGCTTCCCCATTCCGGAGGCGAATCGCCAGTGGATCCGTCACGCCGATTTTCGCGAGAACCCGCTGCTCAACCCGCTCGGCACCCCGTCCGGCAAGATCGAGATCTTCTCCAATACCATCGCCGGCATGGGCTATGCCGACTGCGCCGGCCATCCCAAGTGGTATGAGCCCAAGGAGTGGCTGAAGAGCGAGACCGCCAGCCGTTATCCGCTGTCGCTCAACACCTCGCACCCGACCCAGCGGCTGCACTCCCAGCTGGACAACACGCCGCTGCGGGACAAGTTCGCCATCGCCGATCGGGAGGCCATCCTGATCCACCCGGATGATGCCAAGGCCCGTGGCATTCAGGATGGAGACCTGGTGCGCGCCTTCAACGATCGCGGCCAGATCCTGGTGGGCGCCCTGGTGTCGAAAGACATACGTCCTGGCGTGGTGCGCATCTGTGAAGGGGCCTGGTTCGACCCGGCCAAACCGGGTGAAGCGGGGGCCATCTGCAAGAACGGCAACGTCAACTGCCTGACCTTCGACGAGGGCACCTCCAGCCTGGCGCAGGGCAACTGCGGCCACATGGCCCAGCTGCAGATCGAGAAGTACAGGGGCCCGGCACTGGTCAATACCGCCCACGCGGTCCCGGCCAACGGCTGAGTCCACACTCGACCAACAAAAACGGCGCCATCAGGCGCCGTTTTTTATTGCTGTCAATTTGCTGTGGCAGTGGTGACTCGGAAGCCCCCTTACTGCATGCACTCTTCCGCACACGCCACCCGCTCTGCAGCCGGAGCACGGACAAGGTGACTCAGAAGTCCCCTTCCTGCATGTACTCTTCCGCACATTCGACCAGCTGGGGCCAGAGCTCTTCCGGCACCCAGGCATCCGGGTCATCTTCGTCGCCGTCGTACTGGGTCCAGAAATAGCGGCGCAGGCCGGCGGCGAAGTCGTCGCTGACCTCAGCCAGCTCGGAAAGCGGCCCCAGCCAGGCGATGCGGCGCAGGCCGGAGGCGAGATCGTTGAGCGCATCCACCAGACCGCGATCGTCTCTGATCTGCTCCACCAGCAGGGTGAAGCGCTCGCGGGCGCTGGCGATTTCGTCTTCGTCCAGCTCACCCACATCGGCCAGCAGATCGATGAAATCTTCCAGCAGGAATGCGATCAGGCTATCTCTGTCCTCGAACCACTGGAGCTGAGCCCCCTTGATCCCCAGTACAGAGGAATCGAACGAGTCATCAAGATGACATAGTGCCCATGGATCGTCTGTCATTGCTACCCTTCCTCAGGCTTGAACAAGTGTCTTATCTTATGCTTGGCCCGCTCCCCGTGCCACCTTGAGCGGTGGCGGGGAGCGGACCACCCCAATTCCATTGCCTCATGACGAGGCTTGATAATACCTGGCTCTCTACCCAGGCCACCTTGAGCGGAGACGGGGAACGGGCCACCCCAATTATTTCATCCGCCCCATAATGGGCTTGATCCCTAGCTATCCACCCTTGCCACCTTGGGCAGTGACAGAGACGCCGCCAGGCCACCCAATTCCGCCCGACCCATGATGAGATTGCCTCTATAGGCCTCGGCCAGATCGGAGACTATGTTGAGGCCGAGCCCGGAGCCCGGCACCTTCTCGTCGAGCCGTACCCCGCGCAGCACCGCCTTGGCGATCTGATCCTCGCTCATGCCGGGGCCGTCATCCTCGATGCGCAATGTGATCCAGCCTCCCAGCTCGGCGCTGGAGATGCGCAGCTGGCCGGCCGACCACTTGAAGGCGTTCTCCAGCAGGTTGCCCACCATCTCGTCGAAGTCCTGCTCCTCCACCCCGACCGCCAGATTGGCCGGCACCTGCAGATCCACCTCCCTGCCCGGATAGAGGCGGGAGAAGGCGCGGCAGATGTACTCCACCCGCGCCCGCACCGGAGTCGACACCCCGAGGATCTTGGCGGCGCCCGTCACCCGGGCCTTGCCGAGGTGATAGTCGATGTGGCGCTGGATCTGGTCGAGCTGCTCGCCGATGGCGGCCTGATCCTCGGGTGACAACTGGGCCACCTGATTGCGCATTATGCTGAGCGGCGTCTTGAGGGCGTGGGCCAGGTTGCCGGTGTGGGAGCGGGCCCGTTGCAGCAGCTCGCCGTAGTGGTGCAGCAGGCGGTTGATGTCCTCCACCAGCGGCTGGATCTCCAGCGGATAGCGCAGCCGAAACCCCTCCTGATGCCCCTGATGCACCCGTCCCAGCTCGCGGCGCAGCAGATGCAGCGGGCGCAGACCATAGACGATCTGGAACATGAAGCCCAGTACCAGACCGGTGGCGGCAAAGCCGAGGCCGAGGAACAGGCTGATCCGGGTCTTCTTCAGAGTCTGGGTCAGGGCGCTGCTGTCCTTGGCCATCACCAGGGTAAACACCTTGTCAGAGCCCGGCAGCAACACGGCGCGAGTCATGATCAGCAGCGGCTCCTTGTTGGGCCCCTTGCCGACGAACAGATCCGGGTCGCCAAACGCCGACTTCAGGCCATGCACGTCGAGGTGCACATCCCACAGGGAGCGGGAGCGGCTGACCACGGCATCTCCCAGCTCCAGCTGCCAGTAGTAGCCGGAGTAAGGTTGACGGAAACGGGGATCGGCCATGGGCTCGGTGACTATGGGCAGACCGTCTGGCTGGATCTCGAGCCGGGAGAGCAGATCATAGAGCTGCAGGCGCAGGCCGTCGGCCTCCGCCTCCTGCCAGTAGTTGCGCATCATGGTCTGCAGGCTGAAACCTGTGGCGAACAGGAAGAGGCCGCACCAGACCAGGGCTATGACCACCAGCCGCCCCCGCAGGGTCCGAACCAGCCTCATTCAGCGTGCCCTTGCCGCAGTTGCATCAAGGCCCGACTCATTCGTTGATCCGGTATCCGAGGCCACGCACAGTCTCAATCAGATCGGCGTGGGTCTTCTTGCGGATCCGGCCGATGAACACCTCGACGGTATTGGAGTCGCGGTCAAAATCCTGGGCATAGATGTGGTCGATCAGCTCGCTGCGCGACACCACCTTGCCCCTGTGCTGCATCAGGTAACCCAGCACCCGGAACTCGTGGGCGGTGAGCTTGATGGGGGTGCCTTCGTACCACACCTGGGAGGCCGCCATGTCGAGCCGCACTCCGCCTATCTCCAGGATCGAGCTGGCATTGCCCGCCGCCCGCCGCACCAGCGCCTGCACCCGCGCTACCAGCTCGGCCACCTGGAACGGCTTGGTGAGGTAGTCGTCGGCACCGGCATTGAGCCCTTCAATCTTCTCGTGCAGCTGGCCGCGGGCGGTCAGCACCAGCACTGGGGTATCTATCCCCTTACTGCGCCACTCTTTCAGCACGCTCAGGCCATCGCGACCCGGCAGACCGAGATCCAGGATGATGGCGTCATAGGGCTCGGTCTCGCCGAGAAAGCCGGCCTCGTTGCCATCATGACAAAGGTCGGTCACGAAACCGGACAGACGCAGCTGTTCCGCCAGCTGGCCCGCCAGTGTCTTCTCATCTTCAACTATCAGAATGCGCATATAAATGGGTATCCAAAGCAGGGTTACACTTGCGTCAGCGGAGAGGGGGTCGGGCAGCCATGCCTGCCAGAGCGCCCAACCGGGTCACTCTTCTTCCGGTGGAGGACGAGGCTCGAACAGCCGCTCCAGATGATGGCCCTTGAGCCACACCATCTCCAGGTTGTCGGCACGATAGCCCACCTTGATGACGCTGTTCTCGCTGTCGATGAGCTTGAGCTCATACAACCAGATGCCGTCCTCTTCCCCCAGATCGACGCGCAGCACGCGCACCGGCAGGCGAGAGGCCACCTCCATCACCTCATGAAAGGGCCTGATCCGACCCTCGCTGACAGCTTGTTGCAGCAAGGCCTCGTTCGGCGTGGTTGCCTGCGCCATCACGGGCAGCAGCAACCCAAGCAGAGACAGGGCTCTATTCATGGATGATTCATCTCCAAAAACCTAACATAATGCCGTTTATAGTCTGCCAGCCATGAATCCGGAATGAATATGATCCCACGCAGTATCCTGCTGATCCTTTGCCTCTTTTCCACCCTTGGCTGGGCGGCCCAGACGCGTCTCGACATGCCGGCGCTGGTCAAGCTGCTGTTGGCCCAAGGGTACCACGACATTCGGGAAGTGGAGCTGGAAGGGGATAAATTCGAGGTAGAAACCCTGGACGCCCAGGAGCAGCGCGTTCAGCTGCTGGTCGATGCCTACAGCGGGGAGATCACCAAAAAAGAGGCCGACTAGGCCTCTTTTGCTATGTGCGCTGCGCGCGCCGGATGAGCGCGCGACGAGTCACGCCTCTTTCAGTTTTTGTGGCTGACGCTGGCGCCAGGGGCGCAGCAGCTTGTCCCGCCGTGGCCACAGCAGGGCACAGGCCAGCAGCAAATAGATGAGCGGCTCCTGCCAGCCACTCTTGACCGACCACCAGTAGTGCACAGGCACCAGCAGGGCCACCGCATAGATCCAGTTGTGCAGCTTCTGCCAGGCCGGCCCCATGATCCGCAGCAGGGCCGGGATCGAGGTGATGCTCAGCGCCACCAGCAGCAAAAGCGCCAGCGCCCCCACCAGTATGTAGCTGCGCTTCACCAGCTCGCCGCCAATCAGGCCCCAGTCGAACTGCAGATCCAGCCCCAGCCAGACCATAAAGTGCAACCCGGCCCAGGCCGCGCACCAGAGCCCGAGGGGGCGGCGCAGCTTGATGAGCTGGCCCTGGCGCCAGCGTTTGGCCAGCGGTGACACCAGCAGGGTGAGCAGCAGCAGATGCAGCGCCCCCTTGCCGAGGTAGTGGGTCAGCCCCTGCACCGGGTCTCCCCCCAGCAATCCGGCTGGCAGGGCGTATCCCAGCCAGAGCAGAAAGCCCAGCGAGGCCAGGTGTACCAGCAGGCGCAAGCCGTTGATATGGGCTGTTTTCAGTCTCGGCGTCATATCGCAGTTCCCGTTATGTTTTTCCCACCCCTCATCCCCAACCCTTCTCCCGCAAGGGGAGAAGGGGGCAAGACACCGTTCGGGCAGAGCGTCAGTTTCAATACCATTTGCGCAGATCCATCCCCTGATAGAGCGAGGCCACCTCGTCGGCATAGCCGTTGAACATCAGGGTCGGCTGACGCTTGGCGCCGAAGATGCCCCCCTCGCCGATGAAGCGCTCGCTGGCCTGGCTCCAGCGCGGGTGATCCACCTGTGGATTGACGTTGGCGTAGAAGCCATATTCGTTCGACGCCAGCAGATTCCAGGTGGTGGGTGGCATCTCCTCCACCAGCCGGATGGAGACGATGCTCTTGATGCTCTTGAAGCCGTATTTCCAGGGCACCACCAGCCGGATCGGGGCCCCGTTCTGGGCGGGCAGCGTCTTGCCGTAGAGGCCCATCGCCAGGAAGGAGAGCGGGTGCATCGCCTCGTCCATGCGCAGCCCCTCCACGTAGGGATAATCGATGCCGCCACCGAGGGAGCGGGAGGCCTGGCCCGGCAGTTGCTCGGGGTCATACAGGGTCTCGAAGGCCACGAACTTGGCGCGACTGTTGGGCTCGGCACGGCGAATGAGGTCCGCCAGCGAGATGCCGCTCCAGGGCAGTACCATGGACCAGGCCTCCACGCAGCGCAGCCGGTAGATGCGCTCTTCGAGCGTGCTCTTGTTGATGAGATCCCACACGTCCAGCGTAAACGGCTTGGCCACCTCCCCCTCCACCTTGAGGGTCCAGGGCTCGGGTTTGAGGTAATGGGCATTGCGGGCCGGATCCCCCTTGTCGGTGCCCAGCTCATAGAAGTTGTTGTGGGTGGTGGCCTTCTCCTCCGGGGTGATGATCACGCCCTCGGGCCGGGTAGCGGAAGGGATGTTGAGCGGCCTGGTCGCGGCGGCGGGGGTCGGCTTGTCGGCGGAGAAGAGATCGAGCACGCTCGCCTGAGTGGGAAACGCCAGGGTCGCAGCCCCCAGCCCGAGCCCCTTCAGGATGAGGCGGCGATCCTGATAGACGGCTTCCGGGGTGACATCCTGCTCGGTGGGGTGATGGAAAGAGCGGCGCTTGATCAACATGAAAAACTCCCGGGGCTATGAGGGTGATAATCATAAGACCCGCCCCGGCCGAGTTTTATTTCACACAAATTTACATGAGTTGGTGCAGGGGCAGGGCCTTGGCCATGGTTCCGACCAGGAACAGCACTACGAACACCAGCAGAGGAACGATCACATTAGGCACCATCAGACTCACTCCATGAGCAGGACAGGGCCTCTAACTATGGTGCAGGGCCAAAGACGCCACCAATGAATTTTTTTCGCGAGCGCAAGCGTATTCCTGAGTTGAAATAAGTGATGAAGATCACACACAATTCCGCCCCTGCTTGCCGCCCCCCCTGCGAGGGGTAGGCTCCCCCTTTTTCCAGATGTCACTACTTTGAAGAGTCACACCATGAGCCCATTGATCGCCATCGCCATCACGACCGGGATCCTCTCCGCCATCTGGGGCTGGGTCGCCGTCGCTCTCGGCCTCATCTCCTGGGTCGGCTTCCTCGGCTGTACCAGCTACTTCGCCTCCAGCGGTGGCTACAAGGCGCTGCTGCAAACCATGTTGTGCAATGTGAGCGGCATGCTGTGGGCCCTGCTGCTGATCCACGGGGATGCCTGGTGGGGAGCCGGTGTGGCGGGTTACATGATGACGGGGGTGGTCGCAACCCTGATGTGCGTGCAGGCCAAGCAGCAGTGGCTCGGCTACATTCCCGGTACCTTCGCCGGTTGCTGCGCCACCTTCGGGGCGGCGGGAGAGTGGCGACTGATACTGCCTTCCCTGGTGATAGGCGCGCTGTTCGGTTACCTGATGAAGGCGAGCGGCCTCTGGCTCTCCCAGAAAACCCAGAAAGCCCAGGCCACGGCTGGCGTTACCGACCCGGCCTGATCCTGACGATCTGGCCGATTCGCTCTGAAACAAGAGGGGCGGTCCGTCATCCACGGGCCGCCCCTCTGTCATTTATCCCTTCGACTTGAAGTTTGCCGCTTCTATACCGTGCCGATTCAACAGCTTGTAGAAATCGGTGCGGTTTCTGCCCGCCATGTTGGCCGCCAGGGTCACGTTGCCCTCTGTGGTACGCAGCAGGCGGATCAGATACTCCTTCTCGAACTCGGCCCGCGCCTCGTTGAACGAGGGGATGCCGCCGCTGCCGCCGCTCAGGGCGGACTCCACCATGGCGGCGCCGATCACAGGGCTGCAGCAGAGGCTGGCCAGCTGTTCCACCACGCTGTAGAGCTGGCGTACGTTGCCGGGCCAGCCCGCCGCGGCCAGCAGGGCCAGCGCCTCCGGCGAGAAGCCGAGGGCGGCGCAGTCGCCGTGACGGCTGCGATATTCGTCCAGCGCCTGTCTGGCCAGCAGCGGAATGTCTTCGCTGCGGGCACTGAGGGGCGGCAAGGTGATGTTGGCCACGTTGAGGCGGTAGAAGAGATCCTCCCGAAAGCGCCCCTCCTCCATCGCCGCCACCAGATCCTGATGGCTGGAGCTGATGACCCGCACCTCGGGGATGCCCTGACCGTACTCCTGCAGCACCTGCAGCAGCTTGGCCTGCAATGACTCCGACAGATCTCCTATCTCGTCCAGAAACAGGGTTGCCCCCTTGGCCTGCTCGAACAGGCCGGACTGACCGTCCTCGCCGAACAGTTGCAGGTCCAGCGCGGCCCACGGCAAGGCGGCGCAGTTGATGGCGTGCAGCGGCTTGTCACGGCGACTGCTGGCCTGATGCAATGCCTGGGTCATCACCCCTTTACCGGAACCGGAAGGACCCATGATCAGCACGGGCACTTCCATGCCGGCTATGCTGTTGGCCTGGATCAGTAACTGTTCCATCTGCGGGTTGCGGGTCAGGATCAGCGATTGCCAATCCTGCCGCTGCTTTGGGCGAGTCAGGCTCAGCGCATGTTCTATGGTGGCAAACAGCTCATCCTTGTCGATGGGCTTGGTGAGAAAGCTGAATACCCCGGAACGGGTGGCCTGAATGGCATCGGGTATGGTGCCGTGAGCTGTCATGATAATGACCGGCAGCCCCAGCCACTGGGACTGGATGCGCTCGAACAGCGCCAGTCCGTCCATGCCGGTCATGCGCAGATCGCTCAGTACCAGATCGGCCCGCTGCTGGCGCAGTCTGTCCAGCGCCCCTTCGGCACTGTCGGCGGTATCCACCTCGTAGCCCTGGCTGCGCAGGCGCATGCTCATCAGTTTGAGCAGGCTGACATCGTCGTCGACCAGCAGGATGCGACTCATTTTAGCGCCTCGCCATTGCCGTTCAGCTTGCGCTGATTGAGCTGTTCATCGATGGCGGAGAGCTGTTCGATCTGGCGGCGCAGACGCTGCACCTCCTGACTCTGATCGTCGCGCCGGCTGTCGCGGGCCAGCAGCTCCTCGCCGAGGGCAATCCAGCTGCGCAGGAAGGCCTGGGCATCCAGCCCCAGCTCGGGCAGCAGGCTCTTGAGTTTGTCCAGTCCGGCCCGGCGATTTGCCACCGACTCGGACGGATGGGTATTAACCATGGCCAGGCTGACCCGGCTCTCGATGTCGCTCGCCCCCTTGAGGCGCTGACGTTCCTGCACCCGCTGCTGGGCATGGCTGGCCACCAGCCAGTCCGAGTACTGCAGGCGCACCTGCATCTCCTTGTTGGCAAACTCCATCCGCTTGGCGAGGGCGAGATCCGACGACGCCGCCGGTTCACCCGCGGGCAACAGGGAGCAGCCTGTGAGCAGACCCATCATCAATACCGGAACAACACATTGTTTCATCTTAGGCTTCACTTCAACGTCAACCGGAAACAGACATCCGCCTGTTCATCTTCAACCAATACCAACTCGCCGCCCAGGCTCATCGCCGACTCGCGAGCGATGGAGAGCCCCATGCCGGAGCCCTTCAACAAACCTTGCCGCACTATGCTGCCCTGCTCGAACGGCTCGAAGATCCGTTCCCGCTCGGCCACCGGAATGGAGGGCCCTTCGTTGGCCACCTCCAGCCAGCCGCCATCGGCATCCTGCCCGGCGCGGATCCAGATCTGGCCGCCCATGGCGCCATAACTGACCGCGTTGGAAAACAGATTATCGAGGATCAGCCGCAAGCGATACGGCTCGGCCTGCAGCATGATCGGATCGGTCGGCAAGTGTACACTGATTTGTTTGGATTCCAGCGCCAGCCGGTACTCTGCAGACAATTCTGACAACAGGGGCGCCAGCGCCACCGGGGTCAGGCTGAACACCTCCTGCTGGCTGAGGCGGTTGAAATCGAGCAGGCGTTCGATCAGGGTCTGCAACCGGCGGCTGTTCTCCTCCAGCATCTGGCAGATCTCCTGCTGATCCGGGGTCAAGGGCCCTACAAGCTGCTCTGAGAGCAGATCCGCTCCCTCCCGCAGCACCGCCAGCGGGGTCTTCAACTCGTGGGAAACGTGGCGCAGGAACTGGTATTTCTGCTGCTCCAGCTCCTTCAATTTGTCGTGCAGCCAGCCGATCCGCTCCCCCAGCAACACCAGCTCGGCAGGCCCGTCCACCGGGCGCTTGTCCGGTTCCACACCGGCACCCAGGCTCAAGATCCGCGACTCAATCTGACGTACCGGGTGGATGATCAGATAGGTAAACAGCAATACCAGCAGCAGGCTGAGTACGGCCACGAAGCCGCTGACCCACCAGATCTCCGTCATCAGGTCGGCGATGGTGGCTCGCACCCGGCTGACATGCTCGTCTACCTGACTGCGGGTGATGATCTCAAGCTGCTGATTAACATGATTAAAATCATCAAACTTAGGACTGGTCGACTCTGCCTTGGCACGAGCCAGATCCTGCAGGCTGTCGAGCCAGGTCAGTGCCTGCTCGAGACCCGTGTAGGCCTCGGCATCCGGGATCGAACTCTGATGGGCGGCGAGCAGGCCGCGATAGCTCGCCAGCTGCTGCTGATAGCTGGCCAGGATGCGATCATCCCCCAGCACGGCATAACGACGAAGAGTACGTTCCAGATCAATGGCTTGGGTAGTGAGCAGCGTCGCCCGCCGGGTATCGCGCACCGCCCGTTCCAGCTCGTCGCTGGTCAACTGGCTGAGGTGTTCGAGGGCCTGGCTGTCGTGCCAGATCATGCCGCCCAGCGGCATCAATACCAGGACGAAGCCCATCAATACCACTTGCAACAGGGAGCGTGGACGTACCTTGGTCATCTTGGGCTGTCTCGATTCATCATGGGTGGGCCAGCATATCCGCACTCCCCCAAAAAGCAAAACCGGCCAGGAGGCCGGTTCATACTGCAAAATGAGGGATGGGGTTCACGCCAGACCGACGGATGCCACACAGATAATCAGGATCATCGCCAACGCGCCAGACGCGGTCAACAGTGCCCACTTCAGTTCCACACTCATGCAAACCTCCTTTCTTGCCAACATAGAGCCTGATCACAACAGACATTTTGATGTTAATGCATAGTTAATCCGATTACCGTGAGCCGTGTATACATTTCAGATGAGCCCTACTCAAGGACCGATGAAGATGTTCTATCTGTGCAGCATTGGATCGAATCTGGATCCCCACCAGCATGTCAGCCAGGCGGTCGGCGAACTGCTCGAGCGTTTCGGTCGCCTGCAACTGAGCTCGGTGATCCAGACCAAGCCGGTGGGGATGCACTCCCGCCACGACTTCCTCAACTGCCTGTTCGTCACCGAAAGCACGCTGACGCCCCTGCAGCTGAAAACCGTCTTCATCGCCATGGAGCTGGCCCACGGCCGGGATCGCAGCGATCCGAACTGCAAGGTGCTCGACCGGCCGCTGGACATCGACATTCTGGCCAGCAACCCGACCGATGACTTCGCCGCCACCCGGGTCGATGCCTACCTCAACGAGCTGCTGGCCGAGCTGTATGGGCAGGGGGAGGTGCGCGATCGCAAGGTCACCTTGCCACTGCACACCCGGCTGATGGCGGGCAAGGTGATCGAGGAGCAGCAGGTCGGCCTCACCCCCCTGGCCCTGCATCAGGCGGCAGAGGCCTCTGTCGCCAGAAGCTGAGCGCAGCTCCGGGTCAGGGCTCAGATGACGGCCAGGCTGCGGCCGCCATCGACCCGGATGCTGGCGCCCGTCATGTAGTCGTTCTCCATCAGCAACTGCACCGCCTGCCAGATGGGCTCCAGCCCCCCTTCCCGCGCCAGCGGCGTTTTCGCCAGCACCTGCTGGCGCCACGCATCGCCATGTTCATCGAGAAACAGGATGGGGCCAGGCTCTATGGTGTTGACCCGGATGGCGGGTGCCAGTTCACGGGCAAAGCTCATGGCAAGGGAGTGAGCCCCCGCCTTGGTGGCCACATAGCTGGCAAACTGGGGGGCCGGGGCGTGAATATAGATATCCGTGATGTGGATGATGCCGGCATTGGCGTTGCACGCCAGCTGGGGCGCCAGCGCCCGGTTGAGCTGGAAGGGTGCCGCCATGTGCACCCGATAAAATTGCTCGAATTGGGCCAGTTGCACCGCCGGATCCGCCGCCTGGGGCTCGAAGGCCGAGGCGTTGTGGATCACCAGCGCCAGATCCTGATGGGCGGCCAGCACCTCGATCAGCCTGCCGACCTCCTCTTCACGAGCGAAATCCGCCTGCACCAGCTCGACCCCGAGCGCCGCCAGTCTGGCTAGCTCGGGCCGCTCGCTGCGATAACTGCCCGTCACCTGCCAGCCGGCCGCCACCAGTTGCTCGCACAGATAGAAGCCGAGCCGGCGGCCACATCCCGTCACCAATGCACGCATAACCTCTCCTTTGTCATTGCTTGCCGACCCGTGGCAGGGCCCTGCCTATCAATCTCCACGGCACAAGCCATTGGCCCCGTCCGCCGCCCAGCGGCCATAGTGACACCACTTTACCCGTTTTGGAGCCACCCAGATGCTGCAGATCCGCGATCACATGAGCCGCCTGACCCACTCCCTCACCCCGCAACTCGGCCTGGCCGAGGCGCTGGACAGATTGCACCACTCAGGGCTGAGCGGCCTGCCGGTGCTGGACGAGCAACAGCGGCTGATCGGTTTTCTCTCCGAACAGGATTGCATACCCAGCCTGCTCACCGGCAGCTATCACTGCGACACCCGCACCCGGGTGGAAGATCTGATGAGCCACACGCCGCTCTCGGTCGCCCCGGACGACAGCATTCTGGACCTGGCGCGCCAGATGAGCGAGGCCAGGCCCAAGATCTATCCGGTGCTGCAAGGGGGCAAGGTGATCGGCATCATCAGCCGCCATCAGGTGATGCAGGCTCTCAACCACCAGATGAAGGGCTGTCAGCAGACCTAGCTCTGGTAGCGCCTCTTGTCACCTATGTCGAAGTACAAGGGGGCAAGGTGATCGGCATCATCAGCCGCCATCAGGTGATGCAGGCACTCAACCGCCAGATGAAGGGCAGCCAGCAGACCTAGCTCTGGTAGCGCCCCTTGTCACCTATGTCGAAGTGCAGGGGCATGCGCCACTTGGCCAGACTGAGCAGGCAGAGCAACAGGCCGCACGCCAGGGCAACCAGGGCGGCGGCCCAGCCGAGCCGGGCCCACTCCAGCCCCCATAACAGCGGCAGCAGCAGGGGCACCGCCTTGATGCCAGGAATGGCGAAACAGAACTGCTCCTTGAACGCCAGGCCGGAGAGCGTGGCCAGCACAGCCCCCAGCACCAGCACGTCCGGCGCCCCGCAGGCACTCAACATCAGGCCGCCCCAGGCCGTCGCCTGCAGGATGAAGCGAATACGCTTGTCATAGATATGCAGGCAGAGCCCGCACACCCCGCTCGCCACCGCCATGGCAGCCAGCCAGATCGCAGGCGGTAAAAAATCCTGCCCAATCAGCAGGCTGGCCCCTCGACACACAAGCAATAAAGCTGCCAGACTCAGGCCAAGGCGATAGAGGCAGACCGACAAGCTGTCGATACCGTCCAGTTCACTTTCGATTTCAGGATTTGCCATCCGGGGTCGTCTCTGTTGAATATCCGGGCCAATATACTTGAATTATGCCCGTGGGCGATTCCCTATTCCGTGCAGGAGATGTGGTTTGCGAAGGTTCATTCTGCTCTGCCTGCTGCTTCCCCTCTGGCTCCAGGCCAAAGAACTGATCATAGGTGGCACGCTGGAGCCGCCGCTGAAATTTCTGGACGACCAGGCCCGCCCCTGCGGGCTGGATGTGGACGTGGTCACCGCCATCTTCGGCAAGCTCAAGGTCCCCATCAGGATCGAGCTGACCGACTCGGGCGCCCGCCTCACCCGCAATGCCGAAACCGGCGCGTATGACCTGGTGATGACCCACTCCTACAAACCGGAGCGAGAGCGCTATCTGCTCTACCCGCAGCAGGCCCACCTGCGCCACAGCTGGCACTTCTTCGTGCGCAAGGCCGACATGATGAAGATCCGCTACGACACCCTGAGCGATCTCAAACCCTGGCGCATCGGCGTCACCAAAGATTTCTCCTACACCCCTGAGCTGACGGCGGCCCTGGCCGATCCGGCCTATCACTTCCAGGAGATCCCCATCAACCAGCTGCAACTGCGCAAGCTGATCGCCGGACGCATAGATGCCGTGCCCATGCCGCTGGTCACCGCCTTCGCCCAGATCAAGGAGGAGGGGCTGGAGGGCAAGCTCGACTACCTGCCCAAGCCACTCAAGGCCAGCCCCTACTACACCGTCTGGACCAAGGCCAGGGCCGATGCCGGCACCCCGGCCCTGATGGCGGCCTATGATGCCGAACTGCTGCACATGAAGCGCGACGGCAGGCTCAAGGCCATCTACGACAAGTACGGCATCCCCTATATCGAACCCTGATCCCGACAGTCAGGGCTTCACATCACACAAGATCGGGTTTCGCATGTGACATGGATCTCGCGCATCCCCCCACGCAACAAGCCTCAGGGCTTCACGTCTCGCAATATTGGGTTCTGTAATGAAATCAGGGTTTCGCATGTGAAATGGATCTCCCGCATCCCTCCCCACGCAACAAGCCTCAGGGCTTCACGTCTCGCAATATCGGGTTCTGCAGCGAGATCAGGGTTTCGCATGTGAAATGGATCTCGCACATCCCCCCACGCAACAAGCCTCAGGGCTTCACGTCTCGCAAGATCGGGTTTTGCAGTGAAATCAGGGTTTCAGTGGACTGGATCTCGTCTATGGTCTGGATCTTGTGGATCAGCACAGTCTGCAGCTCGTCGATGGAGCGGGTCATCACCTTCATGAAGATGCTGTAGTGGCCCGTGGTGTAGTAGGCCTCCACCACCTCGTCCAGCGCCTGCAGCTTGGCCAGGGCCGAGGGGTAATCCTTGGCGCTCTTGAGGTTGATGCCGATAAAGCAGCAGACGTCATAACCCAGCTTCTTGGCATTCACCTGCACCCGCGTCCCTTCGATGATCCCCGCCTGCTTCATCTTCTCCACCCGCACATGGATGGTGCCCGGGCTGACCGCCAGTTGTTTGGCCAACTCGGCGTAAGGGATCCGCGCATTGTCCATCAGGGCGGTGAGGATGGCCTGATCGAGATTATCGATCCGATAATTTTCCGGCACTTTTTTGCACTCCCGTTGACGATACTTCATTAATAATGGGTTTATTTTGAAGAAAAAAACACACAAAGCCTATTTCTATTATCGAATATTGAATTTACTTGGCAATCTGTTGAAGAATCGTCACATCCAACGGATTTGAGACAGGTATTCAGCATGAAACAGCACTACATTCGCAGCCAGCAACAGATCAGCTTCGTCAAAGAGATGTTCTCCCGCCAACTCGCCCAGCAACTGGGCCTGATGGAGGTGCAAGCCCCCATTCTGAGCCGGGTCGGTGATGGCACTCAAGACAACCTCTCTGGCCACGAGAATGCGGTGCAGGTCAAGGTGAAGACCCTGCCTGAACACAGCTACGAGGTGGTCCACTCCCTGGCCAAGTGGAAGCGCCAGACCCTGGGTCGCTTCGGTTTCGGCCCGGGCGAAGGCATCTACACCCACATGAAGGCGCTGCGTCCGGACGAGGATCGCCTCACCCCCATCCACTCCGTCTACGTGGATCAGTGGGACTGGGAGAAGGTGATGCCGAGCGAGCGTCGCGATCTGGCCTATCTGCAGGAGACGGTGCGCGGCATCTGGGCTGCCATCAAGGCCACCGAGCGCGCCGTCTGTGCCGAACACGCGCTGACCCCCTTCCTGCCAGGCGAGATCCAGTTCCTGCACAGCGAAGAGCTGCTGACCCGTTACCCGGATCTCGATGCCAAGGGGCGCGAACGCGCCATCGCCAAGGAGCTGGGTGCCGTCTTCCTCATCGGCATAGGCGGCGCCCTCTCCCATGGCGAGCGCCATGATGTGCGTGCCCCTGACTATGACGACTGGAGCAGCCACAGCGAGCTGGGGCTGGCCGGCCTGAACGGTGACATCCTGGTGTGGAACCCTGTGCTGGAAGACAGTTTCGAGATCTCCTCCATGGGGATCCGGGTAGACGCCGAGGCCCTGCGCCGCCAGCTCGCCATCACGGGCGATGAAGATCGCCTGCAATACGACTGGCACCAGGATCTGCTGGCCGCGCGTATGCCGCAGACCATAGGCGGCGGCATAGGCCAATCCCGTCTGGCCATGTTGCTGCTGCAAAAGGAACACATAGGTCAGGTGCAGGTCGGCGTCTGGCCGGCGGAGATGAAAACCGCCATCCCGGGCATGCTGTAAGCACATGAGTGTTTGGTCATCTCATGTCGCCGCAAAGGAGTACATAGGCATGCACAGGGCGGGGTATGGCCGTCCGAAATGAAGGCCGCCGTGCCGGGCATACTGTAAGCAGGATAATTCAATGGGTCTGGCCTGCGAGCCGCGGCGCGCGGGTCAGACCTGACAGGTGTGTGGCCGCCCAGGATGAGAGAGCGCATCACGGGCATGCTGTAAGCAGAGTGGACATCCCTGATGGCCCTTTGCGAAACCGGGGCTTGCCCCTGCGATCCGCTCAACCCACGTCAGGTCGCGTCACTACATTCCTCTCGGCAATCTTCGGATTGCCGCTTTTTTATGGCGGGAATACATGTGTGAACCCTGCACCTATGTTGGTCTGCCGTGGCAGCCCTGCCTTCCGTTTGCCGGTGCAATGGCAGGCAAAGAGGCTCTCCACGCCCTCCTGTTGCAGATACATGCCTAGCGCCGCCGCCCGCTGCGGGCCGGAAAACTTCAGGTGCAGACCACCGATGACGGCATGCACCCGCTCATCGCCGCACACCTCCCTGGCCCGTTGCACTATGTTCTCGACCCCTGAGCGGCCGCAGCCGATAAAGATGATAAGGCCACGTGGGCTCTTGTAGGCCAGCGCCGAATCATCCGATATGGCATCCTTCTCTATTCGACCGCCACGCAGTATGTAGCCGAGCAGGGAAGGCGCCGTCTTGTCGCGCCGCAGGATACTCCCCAGAAATACCAACCGCTCGGACAGCCAGACAGGCTCGGCAGAGCAGCGGGGCAGCAGCCCTCTGGCCACCAGAGCCTCCGGCGCAAGATCGCCCGAGAGTCGATAGAGGTTGCAGCGGCGAAACGGCAGCGGCAGGAAATAGCCACGTTCATGGAACACATCCGGACAGGCTATCAAGGGGACAGGGTCGGGATAGACCGGCAGCGAGCCGATACCGCCCACATGGTCGTAATGACCGTGGGACAGTACCACGTGGGTGAGCGAGGCGAGATCCATCCCCATGACCCCGGCGTTATGGCGCAAGGCCCTCCCCCTCCCACTGTCAAACAGCACCTTGAGGCCATCGCACTCCAGCACCAGCGCCAACCCCCTCTCCGGCAGACAGCCAGGCAGATGAACGTCGTCATCCACCAGCACGGAAAACTTCAGCATCTCGCTCCCCCTGAAAACAAAACGCAGGCACAAGGCCTGCGTTTTTCATCGACAATCCCGTTACTGGGTCATGGTCAGGCCGTTGCTGTCGGCCCCCAGCAGCAACTTCTTGCCGGGAACGATGCGACCGGAGAGCAGCGCCTGGGCCAGCGGGTTCTCCACCTTGTGCTGGATCGCCCGCTTGAGGGGCCGTGCCCCGTAGACGGGGTCGAACCCGGCGTGCACCAGCTTCTCGAGCAGCGCCTCGCTCACCTCCACCTCGTAACCCTGAGCCTCCAGGCGGCCCATCAGGCTCTTGAGCTGGATGCGGGCGATGGACTTGATGTGAGCCTCGTCGAGGGGGTGGAACACCACTGTCTCGTCGATCCGGTTGATGAACTCGGGCCGGAAGCTGCGGGTCAGCACCTCCATCAACATGGCCTTCATCTCGTCGTAATCCTTCTCGGAGTGGTGCTCCTGGATCAGATCCGACCCCAGGTTGGAGGTCATGATGACGACCGAGTTGCGGAAATCAACGGTACGCCCCTGACCATCGGTCAGGCGGCCATCGTCCAGCACCTGCAACAGGATGTTGAACACATCCGGGTGCGCCTTCTCCACTTCATCGAGCAGGATCACAGAGTAGGGGCGACGGCGTACCGCCTCGGTCAGATAACCCCCCTCCTCATAGCCCACGTATCCCGGAGGTGCACCCACCAGACGGGCCACGCTGTGTTTCTCCATGAACTCGGACATGTCGATCCGCACCATGGCGTCCTGGGTATCGAACAGGAACTCCGCCAGCGCCTTGCACAGCTCGGTCTTGCCCACCCCGGTGGGACCGAGGAACAGGAAGGAGCCGATGGGGCGGTTCGGATCCGAGAGCCCGGCACGGGAGCGGCGAATGGCGTTGGAGACGGCTTCGACCGCTTCCTCCTGACCTATCACCCGGCTGTGCAACTGATCTTCCATCCGCAGCAGCTTGTCGCGCTCCCCTTCCAGCATGCGGGCCACCGGAATGCCGGTTGCACGGGCCAGCACGTCGGCTATCTCCACGTCGGTGACGCGGTTGCGCAGCAGACTGGTCTCCTGCATCTCGGCCTGAGTGGCGAGATCCAGCTGCTTCTCCAGCTCGGGAATGCGGCCGTATTGCAGCTCGGACATGCGACCCAAGTCGCCTGCACGGCGCGCCACGTCGAGATCCTGACGGGCCTGCTCCAGTGCCGCCTTGATGTGCTGGGTTCCGGCGAGGGCAGCCTTCTCGGCCTTCCACACCTCATCCAGCTCGTTGTATTCCCGATCCTTTTCGCCAATCTCCTGATTGATGAGATCCAGCCGCTTGCGGCTGGCATCGTCATCCTCCTTCATCAGCGCCTGCTGCTCGAGTTTCAACTGTATGATGCGCCGCTCCAGCCGGTCGAGGGACTCGGGCTTGGAGTCGATCTGCAGCCGGATGCTGGCGGCCGCCTCGTCGATCAGGTCGATGGCCTTGTCCGGCAACTGGCGATCGGCGATGTAACGGTGCGACAGCTGGGCCGCCGCCACGATCGCCGGATCCGTGATCTGCACATGGTGGTGCAGCTCGTAACGCTCCTTCAGGCCGCGCAGTATGGCGATGGTGTCTTCCACGCTCGGCTCCTCCACCAGCACCTTCTGGAAGCGGCGTTCCAGCGCGGCATCTTTCTCTATGTACTGGCGGTACTCGTCCAGGGTGGTGGCACCGACGCAGTGCAGATCGCCACGGGCCAGCGCAGGTTTCAGCATGTTGCCCGCGTCCATGGCCCCTTCGCCCTTGCCGGCGCCGACCATGGTGTGCAGCTCGTCGATGAAGAGGATGACGTTGCCCTCCTCCTTGGCGAGATCGCTCAGCACGGCTTTCAGCCGCTCCTCAAACTCGCCGCGGTATTTGGCACCGGCCACCAGGGCGCCCATGTCCAGAGAGAGCACCCGCTTGTTTTTGAGCCCTTCCGGCACTTCGCCGTTGATGATGCGCTGGGCCAGCCCTTCGACGATGGCGGTCTTGCCGACGCCGGGGGCACCGATCAGCACAGGGTTGTTCTTGGTACGGCGTTGCAGCACCTGGATGGTACGGCGGATCTCTTCATCGCGACCTATCACGGGATCCAGCTTGCCGATCTCGGCCCGCTCCGTGAGGTCTATGGTGTACTTCTCCAGCGCCTGGCGATTCTCCTCGGCGTTGGCATCTTCGATCTTTCTGCCACCGCGCACCTTGTCGATGGCGGCTTCGAGTTTCTCCTTGCTCAAGCCCTGGGCACGCAGCAGCTCGCCCAGGTTGCCCTTCTCGTCGAGGGCGGCCAGCACGAACAGCTCGGACGAGATGAACTGATCCTTGCGCTGCTGAGCCAGCTTGTCACAGACGTTGAGCAGGCGACCCAGGCCGTTGGAGAGCTGCACATCGCCCTCCACGCCACTCACCTTGGGCAGCCGATCCAGCTCTTCGCCGAGGCGAGAGCGCAGGGCATTGATGTCCATCCCGGTCAGGGTGAGCAGTGGACGAATGGAACCGCCGTCCTGATTGACCAGGGCGGTCATCAGGTGGACGGGTTCGATAAATTGGTGATCACGACCCAGTGCAAGAGACTGGGCATCGGAAATAGCAACTTGGAATTTGCTGGTCAGGCGATCGAGGCGCATCGCACTCCCCCTTTCAGACAGACGCCGCTCGTGCGGCAAACAACATGACTTTCTGACAAGAAAGATGCGGCCCGTACGGGTTATTTCAAGGGCCTGGACTGGTTATTTTTTCTGCAAAGCGGGGAGAAGGCAGGATCCCCGCCCCTCTCACGCTGATCTGGTCGTGAGAAGAGCGGGATGATTGCTGACCGGGTGCTTGTCCGGCTCTTAGCGGGCCAACCAGATGATGGAGGCCATTCTGCCGGTCTGACCGTCGCGACGATAGGAGTAGAACCGCTCGCCATCGCCGAAGGTGCAGAACTCGCCGCCGTAGACGGCGCTCACACCGGCCCGGGCCAGCCGCAGCCGAGCCAGCCGGTAGATATCCGCCAGCCACTTGCCCTCGTTGGGGGAAGGCACAAAGGCAGCGGCGGCGTCGGCCTGCTCCGCCATAAAGGCGTCGCGTACCTCGCCCCCCACCTCAAACGCCGTGGGGCCTATGGCCGGGCCAAGCCAGGCGAGAAGATCGCGAGGATCGCAACCCATGGCCGCGATGCTGGCTTCCAATACGCCTCCTTGCAGCCCGCGCCAACCGGCATGGGCGGCAGCCACCACAGTGCCTGCCCGATCGCAAAACAACACGGGAAGGCAGTCGGCGGTCATCACTATGCAGGCCTGCCCCGCCTCATGGGCGCAAGCCGCATCGGCATCCGGCACGGCATCATACTGGTTGCTGACCGGATGCACTGCGGTGCCATGCACCTGGTTGAGCCAGTTGAGGGGGCCGGGAATATCCGCAACCTGCTGCAGGCGGGCACGATTGGCCTCGACCCGCACCGCCGCATCCCCCACATGGGTGCCCAGATTGAGGCCGGCGAAGACCCCTTCACTCTCGCCGCCATCCCGGGTGGTCGACAGGGCTCTGACACGAGCCGGTGCCGGCCAGTCGGGTTCGATCCATTTCATCTGTGGCTCCTTTCATTTATTCATATAAAAACGGGGCTCCTTAGCTGTTGCCAGTCAAGGAGCCCCGTTTCAGGCCTGATTCAAGGGCAGGGCTACGGCAGGAATCGTCGCCGAGCCACCCTCTTCATCAGTTCCAGACCAGCTCATCCAGATTGATGAGGGTGATCTTGGTGTGCAGCACTTCCATCAGCTCATCAATTCCAGACTAAATCGTCCGGATTGGCCAGGGTGTCAGCGCGCAGCACTTCCATCAGATCCACCATGTCCTGCGGCGTCTCGGAGTGCCACTGCATCACTTCACCCGTGATGGGGTGCGCCAGTTGCAGCATGGTGGCATGCAGCGCCTGACGATTGAAGCTGCGCAGCATCTGGGTCAGCTCAGGGGTCGCATTGCGCAGCAGGCGCAGACGGCCACCGTAGGCGGGATCCCCCACCAGCGGATGCTTGATGTGAGCCATGTGCACACGGATCTGGTGGGTACGACCGGTTTCCAGACGCAGACGCAGACGGGTGTGGCCACGGAATTTCTCGTGTACCCGGTAGTGGGTCACGGAAGGACGACCGTTCGGCACCACAGCCATGTGGGTACGCTGGGTCGGGTGACGGCCGATAGGAGCATCCACTGTGCCGCCTGCGGTCATGTGACCGATGGCGATGGCTTCGTACTCACGGGTGATCTGGCGCGCCTGCAGCGCTTCCACCAGATGGGTCTGGGCGGGCACGGTTTTGGCAACCACCATCAGGCCTGTGGTGTCTTTATCCAGACGGTGCACTATACCGGCGCGGGGCACCTCGGCGATGCCCGGATAGCGGTGCAGCAGGGCGTTGAGTATGGTGCCATCCGGCGTGCCTGCACCCGGGTGAACCACCAGACCGGCCGGTTTGTCGATCACCAGAATGTGTTCATCTTCGTAGACGATGTTGAGCGCTATGTCCTGAGCATCCCAACGGGTGTCATCTTCCAGCTCGACATCTACATGCACCTGTTGCCCGGCCAGTACCTTCTCGCGCGGGGTGTTCGCAACCTGACCATCCAGGGTCACTCTGTCCTGTAAAATCCACTCCTTGATGCGGGTTCGGGAGTAGTCTGGAAACAATTCGGCCAGGGCCTGGTCGAGTCGCTGCCCGAATTGGTGATCCTGAAATTCGCCTGTCAGTTCAATATGCTGGCTCATGTATGGTCTCTTGAGCGGGGGGTATCAATTCGAAATAATCCGGGTATTCTAGCTTTTCTTTTAGCCAAGCATAACGGATACTTTGCCAATTTCGTGGAAATGGACCGGATGTTGTTGATGGGAAAGAAGTCTCACCTGCTGATGTCGCTCGCCTTGGTTGCTACCTTGATCACGGGCTGTTCCAGCACCAAACCCAAGGTCCCCGACGAACCGCCGGAGACCCTGTACCAGAAAGCACGCCTCAAGCTGGATGCCGGTAACTACCTGAATGCTATCGAATTACTGGAAGCATTGGACTCGCGCTATCCTTTCGGCGCCTATTCCAACCAGGTACAGCTTGACCTCATTTACGCCTACTACAAACAGGACGATACCGCCCAGGCGATCGCCAATATCGACCGTTTTATCCGCCTCAATCCGGCGCATAAAAATATCGATTATGTGTTCTACATGCGCGGCCTGACCAACATGGCCGGCGATTACAACTTCTTCCAGGACTTCCTGGGCATCAATCGGGACGATAAAGACCCCTCTTATGCCCGTCAGGCCTTCCAGGACTTCAAGACCCTGTTGCAGAACTATCCCAACAGCGTCTATGCCGCCGATGCCCGTGCTCGCATGATCGGCCTGAAGAACCGCCTTGCCCGCTACGACCTGAGCGTGGCCGAGTACTACGTGAAGCGCGATGCGCTGATCGCCGCCGCCAACCGGGCCAAGCTGATTGTCGAGACCTATCCCGACACGGCCGAAACCGAGAAGGCACTGGAGATCATGGTCGAGTCTTACGACACGCTGAAGATGCCGGCCCTGGCCCAGCATGCCCGCGAAGTGCTGGCCAAGAACTACCCGGATAACCGTCTCGGCCGCGGCTGAGTTCAACGGCCAAACCGGTCGCAACAGAAAACCGATGCCCAGGCATCGGTTTTTTTATGTCTGCCATTTACCTGCAGAGTGCAACTGGCATGACGGCGCCGTGTATGCGCCGCCATCGTCAGTCAGCTATTTGGCCACATTGCCCGCCACGTTGAGCACATCCCAGGTGCGGGAGAAGGGCGGGGCGTAGGCAAAGTCCAGCATGCCGAGCTGCTCCGTGGTCACTCCCATGGTGATGGCGACCGCCAGCGCATCTATGCGGTGGACAGCCCCCTTGCGACCCAGGATCTGGCCCCCCAGCAGCCGCTTGCTGCCCGCCTCATAGACCAGCTTGACGTGGATGTCGGACTGACCGGGACAGTAGTTGGTGTGGCACTTGTCCTTGATGACGACGGTGCGATAGTCGATGCCCATCGCCTTGGCTTCTTGCTCAGAAAGACCGGTGCGACCCGCCTCCAGCCCCAGCACCTTGAGCGCCGCAGAGCCGAGGGTGCCCGGGAACACCTGTTCGGCCCCGGCCAGGTTCTCGCCCACCATGCGGCCCAGCTTGTTGGCTATGGTGGCGAGCGGCACATAGACCTGCTGCTGCTTGACGCTGTGCCAGACGCTGGCGCAGTCGCCGGCAGACCAGACGTTGGCCAGCGAGGTGCGGCCCTGCCTGTCCACTTCGATGGCGCCATTGGCCAGCCGTTTGATGCCGGTGTCGGCCAGGAACTCGGTGTTGGGCTTGACCCCGGTACAGACCACCACGATATCGGCCTCATACTCGCCCTGGCTGGTTCTCACGCCCGTGACCCTGCCATCCCCCAGCAGAGCTTCAACCCGCTCACCCAGATGGGCACAGACCCCCTGCTCGCGCAGTTCGGTTTCTATGTGGCAGGTGATTTCACTATCAAAAGCGTCGGGAATGACCCGATCCGCCAGCTCGATGAGCCGCACCTCTTTACCCTGATGCACCAGGGCCTCGACTACCTCCAGCCCGATGAAGCCGGAGCCGATCACCAGGGCGCGGGTATGGCGCTTCTCCTGCACCGCCTCCTTCAGCGCCAGCCCGTCGGCCATGCGCCGCAGGCCGAATACCCCCTGCTGCTGCAGGCCGGGGATGGGGGGCATCACTTCACGGGCACCTGTGGCTATCATCAGCCGATCGTAACGATCGGTGAAGGTGTCGCCCTTGTGCTCCACCCGCAGGGTCTGGGCGGCCGCATCGATACCGAGCACCCGGTGGCCTGTCTTGACCTCTATCCCCTTGGCGGCGAACTGCTCGGGGGTGAACTCGGCCATGAAGCCCGGCTCCTGAAACTCGTCGCCGACGAAGTAGGGCAGACCGCAGGCGCCGAAGGAGATCACCTCGGAGGCCTCGTACACCACTATCTCGGCATCCTTGGCCAGACGACGGGCCTTGGCCGCCGCACTCATACCGGCAGCTTCGCCACCTATGATCAGGATTCTCATACTCTCTCCTTTCAATGGCGAAGGGAGGGCATGCCCTCCCTTCTGTCTATAGACGGGCAGGGGCTGACCCCTCCCCTGGCAAGCGGATCAGATGGTGGACTCTTCGCCGTCCAGACACACCTCGTGCTCGCTGTTGAACACCGCCATGTCGGTCTCGCCCAGCAGGCGGCTGGTGACAGTACCGGCGGTGATGGAGCCGGAAACGTTCAGCGCGGTGCGGCCCATGTCGATCAGCGGCTCGATGGAGATGAGCAGGCCCGCCAGCGCCACCGGGAAGTCCAGGGCGGAGAGCACGATCAGCGCGGCGAAGGTGGCACCGCCACCGATCCCGGCCACCCCGAAGGAGCTGACGGTGATGATGGCGATCAGCGTCATGATGAAGCCGGGATCCATGGGGTTGACCCCCACGGTCGGGGCTATCATCACCGCCAGCATGGCAGGATAGATGCCGGCGCAGCCGTTCTGGCCTATGGTCGAGCCGAAGGAGGCAGCGAAGTTGGCGATCCCCTCCGGAATGCCGAGCGCCTTGGTCTGGGTCTGCACGTTCATCGGGATCGAGCCCGCACTGGTGCGGGAGGTGAAGGCAAAGGCCAGCACCGGCATGATCTTCTTCAGGTAACGGGCCGGGTTGATCCCCACCAGGCTCACCAGCAGCAGGTGCACCGCAAACATGATGGCGATGGCGCCGTAGGAGGCCATGACGAAGCTGAGCAGGTTGAGGATGTCAGCGTAGTTGGAACCGGACACCACCTTGGTCATCAGCGCCAGCACGCCATAGGGCGTGAGGCGCAGCACCAGGGTCACCATCCGCATCACTATGACGTGGGCAACCTGCATGAAGTGGCCGAAGCTCGCGAAGATCTCGGGCTTCTTGCGGGCGATGCCGGTGGCTGACAGGCCGATGAAGATGGAGAAGATCACCACGGCTATGGTGGAGGTCTTGCGCGCCCCCGTCATGTCGAGGAAGGGATTGGCCGGGATGAATTCCAGCACCATCTTGGCAAAGGACATTCCCTCGACGCTGCCGAGTGTGGTCTGCAGCGCGGCGCCACGAGCGGTCTCGGCGGCGCCGGCGGTGAGCCCTTCCGCCGTCAGGCCAAACAGGTTGGACATCAGTATGCCCGCCCCGGCGGCAATCATGGTGGTGAAGATCAGCACGCCTATGGTCATGGCGCTGATCTTGCCAAGGGCTGTGCCGCCGTTGAGCTTAAGGATGGCGCCTATGATGGAGACCATGATCAGCGGGGTGATGATCATTTGCAGCAGCTTCACATAGCCGCTGCCGACGATATCCAGGTAGTCACCGGTCTGCACCAGCACGCAGGAGCCGGCACCATACAGCAGTTGCAAGGCGGCGCCGAACAGGATGCCGAGCCCCAGCCCCGAGAAGACCCGGCGGGTGAAGCTGACGTGGGTTTGCTGCAACCGATAGAGAAACAGCAGCAACATGACCAGGATGGCCAGATTACCTATAACGCTAAGAGTCATGACGATATTCCCCAAAATAATCGGGCCGGGCCCGAGGTATACGGACGAGTGTCCAGTGCACACTCCTCCCTGAAACGTGCCGCATCGTGGCGACTTGCCCCCCGGTGCAACCGGGGTGACACAAAACCGGGCCACGCCTGGCAGGCGCAACCCTGACATCGACCGCATCGGACGCCCCGTGGCCGGGGCGGCGTCAGCAGACAGAAAAACAGAGGGTGGCTTGCGCCACCCCGTGCATCACTGGGCCTTGCCCTGTTGTTTGGCCCGCATGATGTTGATGATCTCGATATCGGTATCCAGCATCCCCAGTTTGGAGAGGCGACCCAGGTTGGCTATGGTCTGGTCCACGTCGTCGGAGACTATGCCTTCGCTCTGGGGTACGTGCAGATTGTTGATGGCCATCAGCGACGATTTGACCGCCGCCGAGGTGGAGGTAGAGACCTTCATGGAACAGGCACTGCCCGCGCCGTCGCAAATGATACCGGAAACGTCACCGATCATGTTGTTGATGCAGTGACTAATTTGCTCGAACTGGCCGCCCAGCAGCCAGGTGATGGCGGCCCCCGACCCCATGGCTGCCGTGCTGGCGGCGCAGAGGGCCGACAGCTTGTTCTGATGGGTCTTGATGTAGATGGCCACCAGATGGCTCATCACCAGCGCCCGGGTCAGCTGCTCGTCGCTCGCCTTAAGGAAGCGGGCGGCGGCGACCACCGGCATGGTGGCGGCTATGCCCTGATTGCCGGAGCCGGAGTTGGACATGGCGGGCAGCATGGCGCCGTCCATGCGCGCATCGGAGGCCGCCGAGGAGAGCCGCATGGCCAGCGTCATCAGATCGTCGGAGAGCAGCTTGCGTTCCACCTGCTCGGTCAGGATCTTGCCGATCTGCAAGCCATAGCCCTGCAGCCCTTCATCCGCCAGCGCCTGGTTCATGGTGGCCGCGGCACGAATGAAGTCGATCTCCATCAGCGGCACCTCAAGCGCAAACGCCACTATCTCGCGCAGCGTCATGGCGGGCTTGCCGGACTTGGCGGGCTGGATCTGCACGCCGGGGGCGCTGGCCTGCTCCATCAGCACCTCGCCGTCCAGCTCCATCAAGACGATGCGGGTGTGGTCGGTACAGATCACCACACGGGCGCTGTGGCCCTCCACCTCAGCCAAGACCTCGGCATAGAGCACGTCAGCCACATCCTTCACGTCCACCTTGATGATGGGCAGCAGCGCCTTGGCCGCCTCCACCTGGGCCGGGGTCAGGGTATTGAGCACCTCCAGCCCCGCATCCGGGTTGCCCCCGGTGAAACCGACCGCCGCCGCTACCGGCAGCCCTATCATGCCGGTGCCGGGCACGCCGACCCCCATGCCGTTCTTGAACAGGTTGCCGCTGACCCAGACGCTGACGCGGGTCGGATCCTGCCCCAGCAGCTTGCGGCAGTTGGCCGCCGCCAGCGCCACCGACATGGGCTCGGTGCAGCCCAGGGCCGGCACCACTTCACGCTTGAGCAGGGTAATAAAGTCGGTCCATTGTGCTTTCATTGCGATGTTTCTCATGTTCATGTCGCCCACGGGCGGGCTCTTATTGTTCGGTCAGATCCGCTTTGCGGTTGCGGATATGCAGATAGACGGTATGACGGGAGATGCCGAGCATCTCGGCCACCAGCTGGGCGGCCTCCTTGATCTCGAAGATGCCCATGTCGTAGAGCCGGTGCACGATCGCCTTGTTGCGCACGCTGCTGCCGAGGCTGGCATCCTGATCCACCTTGTCGATCACCTGGGCCACCAGATCGTCCACCGAGCTGGCGAAGGTCTCGTTGTTGAGCGGCGCCGGCGCGGCGGGCAACGAGAAGGTATCGAGCAGGGCGCCGAGCGGCGTATCCAGGCTGAAGTTCACGCACAGCATGCCGACGGGTTTGCCCTCCCGGTTACTGATGGTGATGGAGGAGGACTTGAGCAGCACCCCCTCGCGAGTGCGGGAGAAGTAGCTGCTCCACTGACTGCCCGCCGCGCTCTGCAGCTTGTTGAGGGCGAAGTCGGTGACGGGAGCCCCCTCCTCCCGGCCTGTGATATGGCCGTTGGCGATCTTGATGACGGAGGCGTGCAGGCTGTCGAAAGCGTGCAGCACCACTTCACAACCCGGGCCGAACAAGGCGGAGAGCGCCTCCACGGCGGGTTCGAAGCTGGCGATCAGGTGACGCTCTTCATCGGTCAGCGCACTGGCTTGGCGTAATGGGGTGGCCTGCATCATAGGGGTCATCCAGTCAACTTGGGGTAACTCTAAAGCAAAGGGACTCAAATAAAGTTGAGCCGCATCGCTTTTTCGCAGGCATTATGCCCAACTGGCGGCAAAGCGCCACAGATTGTGAACTGGCGCACAACGGCAGGGTCTGAACGGGTCGCAGGGCTCAACAGACGGAACCTGAACGTCCCGATTCAGAGTCCGTAGCGGGTCAACAGGGCCTGGTAATCTGGGGTCTGCTTGAAGGCCTTGAGGGCGAGGGAGAACTGATAGGCCAGCTTCTCGTGGCCGGGCTTGTGGGTGAAGGCGAGGAAGTTGCGGTTGCTGTCGGTCACCGTCTTGTCGCTATGGCCGATCTGATCCTGCAGCCCCTGCCCCCTGACCAGGTAGCGGCCCACCATCTGGTTCATCACAACGGCATCGAGCCGCCCCGCCATCATCAGGTGCAACTGCTTGATCATGTTGCTCTCCCCCGTCATGGGAACCCGGGTGAACCCGGCGGCGGTCAGGAAGGCTTCGCCATAGGCATAGTCGGTCTGGGTACCGACGCGCAGCCCCTTGAGGCTGGCCAGGCTCTGGTAATCCACGGGTTTGTCCAGGGGGAAGAAGATCACTTCACCGCTCTGGGAGAGGGGTTCATCCGGGTAGTGCAGCCACTCCAGTCGCCGCTCCTCGAAGAAGGCATCGACTATGCCATCCCCCTGCTGCAACCTGGCTTCCTGCAACACCCGCTTCCAGGGCAGCACCTTGACCGTGGTGCGATAACCCATCCGCGTGAGCACGGTGCGGGCCAGCTCCAGATCGGCGCCCCCCAGGCTGCCGTCATCGAGCCGCATCACATAGGGCGGCCACAACTCGGTCAACAGGGTCAGGGTTGGCTGTTCAGCTGCCTGTGCCGCCAAACCCCACCAGAGGCAGATCAGGATCCATCCTTTACGCCACACCATGCCGTTCTCTCCACCCATGCATTGGCTGAGGATATACCAAAAAGTAAGTAATAAAAAAGGAGGCCTGAGCCTCCTTTTGTCTTTCCCGAACCACGCTTACAGCGCTTTCAGGATCGCCTCGACGCTGGCCTTGGCATCGCCAAACAGCATCTGGGTGTTCTCCTTGAAGAACAGCGGGTTCTGGACACCGGCGTAGCCAGTGTTCATGGAACGCTTGAAGCCGATGACGTTCTGCGCTTTCCACACTTCCAGCACCGGCATGCCGGCGATGGGGCTGCCCGGATCTTCCATAGCGGCCGGGTTGACTGTGTCGTTCGCACCTATCACCAATACCACATCGGTATCGTTGAAGTCCTCGTTGATCTCGTCCATTTCCAGCACGATATCGTAAGGAACCTTGGCTTCCGCCAGCAGCACGTTCATGTGGCCTGGCAGACGACCGGCCACCGGGTGGATACCGAAGCGCACCTTGACGCCGCGCTCGCGCAGCTTGTGGGTGATCTCGGCCACCGGGTACTGGGCCTGCGCCACCGCCATGCCGTAGCCCGGGGTGATGATGACGGAGCTGGCGTTCTTCAGCAGGTCAGCCACTTCCTCGGCGTTGGTCTCGCGGTATTCGCCCATCTCCTGGTCGGCCGTGGAGGCCACGCCGTCGGAGCCGAAGCCACCGGCGATCACCGAGATGAAGGAGCGGTTCATCGCCTTGCACATGATGTAAGACAGGATGGCACCGGAGGAACCCACCAAGGCACCGACCACGATCAGCAGGTCATTGGAGAGCATGAAGCCCGCCGCCGCCGCCGCCCAACCCGAGTAGGAGTTCAGCATGGAGACCACGACCGGCATGTCGGCGCCACCTATGCTGGCCACCAGGTGCCAGCCGAAGGCGAACGCGATCAGGGTCATCACCAACAGGGCGAAGGTGGAGCCACCGGCGTTGACGAAGGAGATCATCAGTACCAGCGAGGCCACCACGGCCAGCAGGTTCAGCTTGTGACGGTGCGGCAGCATCAGCGGCTTGGAAGAGATGAGACCACGCAGCTTGCCGAAGGCAACCACGGAACCTGTGAAGGTCACGGCACCGATGAAGACGCCCAGGAAGATCTCGACCAGATGGATGTTCAGCATGGCGCCGGAGAGGTGCTCGACCTGAGCGACGCTGGCCGCCTGTTCGAACGCCGCCCGGGCCGCAGCCAGAGTCGCATCCAGGTTGGAGCCGACGGAAACCACCACCTCGGCGGGAGCAGACGGGTGCAGATCGATGAAGCTGTTGAAGCCCACCAGCACAGCAGCCATGCCCACGAAGCTGTGCAGCACGGCGACCAGCTCGGGCATCTCGGTCATCTCGACCTTGAGTGCCAGCCGCACGCCGATGGAACCACCTATGACCATGGCCAGGATGATCCAGTGCACGCCACTGGTTTCCGGGTTGAAGACGGTGGCGAGCAGGGCGATGGCCATACCCGCGATACCGAACAAGTTGCCATGCTTGGCCGTTTCTTGCTTCGACAGTCCCGCGAGACTGAGGATGAAGAGCACGGCGGCAACGATATAGGATGCTGTTACCAGTCCTTGAGACACGTTAAACCCCCTTAATCCTTACGGAACATCTTCAGCATGCGCTGAGTGACTGTGAAGCCACCGAAGATGTTGATACTGGCAATCAGCACGGCGATAAAGGCCAATGCGGTGACCAAAGTCGACCCTTGCCCGATTTGCAGCAGGGCACCGACCACGATAATGCCGGAGATGGCATTGGTGACCGACATCAGCGGCGTGTGCAGGGCGTGAGAGACGTTCCACACCACGTAGTAACCGACCACGCAGGCCAAGATGAATACGGTGAAGTGAGAGAGGAAGGCAGCAGGCGCCACGGCTGCGACCCAACCGAAGGCGGCGATGCCGAGAGCACCGAACACGAACTTCTTGTTGGACGGCTGCTTCGCCTCGGCCTTCTTGACCGGGGCAGCGGCAGGCTTCTGCGGCGCGGCGGAGACGGCGATGGCGGGCGGCGGGAAGGTGACTTCACCGGCCTGGATCACCGTCATGTTGCGCTGCACCACGTCTTCGAAGTTGATGGCAACCTGACCGTCCTTCTCCTTGCACATCAGCTTCATCAGGTTGACCAGGTTGGTACCGTAGAGCTGGGAGGATTGGGCGGGCAGACGACCCGGCAGATCGGTGTAACCTATCACCTTGACGCCATTGGGGGTCACGAACAGCTCGGTCGGCACAGTGTATTCACAGTTGCCGCCGGTGGCCGCCGCCAGATCCACGATCACGGAACCCGGCTTCATGCTGTCGACCATCTCTTTGGTGATCAGCTTGGGAGCGGGGCGACCCGGGATTAGGGCTGTGGTGATGATGATGTCCACTTCCTTGGCCTGCTGGGCAAACAGCGCCATCTCGGCCGCGATGAACTCATCGGACATGACCTTGGCATAACCATCGCTGGAGGCACCGTCTTCGCTGCCGAAGTCCAGCTTGAGGAATTCACCCCCCATGGATTCGATCTGCTCGGCCACTTCCAGACGGGTATCGAACGCCCGCACTATGGCGCCGAGGGAACCGGCAGTACCTATGGCAGCCAGGCCGGCCACGCCGGCACCTATCACCAGTACCTTGGCAGGCGGAACCTTGCCGGCGGCGGTGATCTGACCGGTGAAGAAGCGACCGAACTGGTGCGCGGCTTCGACCACGGCGCGATAGCCGCCTATGTTGGCCATGGAGGAGAGGGCGTCGAGGGACTGGGCACGGGAGATCCGCGGCACCATGTCCATCGCCATCACATTGATGTTGCGCTCGGACAGCTTCTTGACCAGCTCAGGGTTCTGGGCAGGCCAGATGAAGCTCACCAGGGTGGCACCATCTTTAATTTGTGCGATCTCGGCATCGGTCGGCGCATTGACCTTGAAGATAAGGTCGGCTTGCCAGACGCTCGGCACCACGCTGGCACCGGCAGCCTCGAAGGCGGCATCATCGAAGCTGGCCAGCTGGCCGGCACCGGCCTCGATGGCGACCTCGAAGCCGAGCTTTTTCAGCTGCTCAACGGTGGCCGGGGTCGCTGCGACCCGGGTCTCACCGGCGAGACTCTCTCTCGGTATTCCAATCTGCATGACTATTCCCTGATGGTTAATAAACAATCGCTGCCCAGTGTCGCATTTCTGGCGAAACAAGACATGACCAAAGTGCAGGTCACGGGCCCTTTGTTATGAAAATCAGTAGGCTTTACCTCAACCTCCTGTCATGGCCAGGCCCCCGCTTTTCAGGCGCGAAGGTGATTAGTATCAAATTTTGGAGTTTTATTACAACCGCAGTCCCGATGGTGCGCGTACAGAATTCAGCCCATCCCGGAGCATGATTTAAAAAAACAAACCAAATTAGCGACTTATACCAGTAAAAAGCGCTGGAAAAAGTGATCCAACCAGTCAAAAAAAATGTTTTACCGGCCCTCTATCTTAGCGCTTTTTGTTCTTACGAAATTCACTCCGATCACAGATATCGGGGTGAAAGTGGAAAAAGTAACTGTTTTGTAACAGACAAGGGGCCGATCCCCCGCCAAATGGCAGGATCCGGCCCCCTAGGTTCAATCGTTTCGATCCTGATGCCCTGGCGCGACGCTCTTACCAGGCCGCTTCATAAATATGCTGGCTCTGTACCAGGTCGATGTCGCCGTGCTCGCCGATGGCGGTCATGCCGTGCTCCGCCAGCTTGCCGATCAGGGTGTCTATCCCCAGCGAGGCGACACCGTAGTCCCGCAGCCGGGTCTTGACCCCCATCCGCTCGAAGAAGTCACGGGTGGCGGCGATGGCGCCGTCGATGCGATCCTCCTCGCTGCCGGTGCGCAGATCCCACACCCGCTCTGCGTATTGCAGCAGCTTGGCATGCTTCTGCTGGCGCTTGGCCTGCAGCAGGGCGGGCAGCACCACCGCCAGGGTCTGGGCGTGGTCGAGACCGTGCAGGGCAGTCAGCTCGTGGCCCAGCATGTGGGTCGCCCAATCCTGCGGCACACCGGCCCCGATCAGGCCGTTGAGAGCCAGGGTGGCGCTCCACATGATGTTGGCGCGCACCTCGTAGTTTTCCGGCTCCAGCAGCGCCTTGGGGCCCTCCTCGGCCAGAGTCAGCAGCAGGCCTTCGGCGAAGCGATCCTGCACCTTGGCGTTGACCGGATAGGTGAGGTACTGCTCCAGAATGTGGATGAAGGCATCCACCACGCCATTCGCCACCTGGCGGGCCGGCAGGGTGTAGGTGAGCACGGGATCCAGCACGGCGAAGCGCGGCATCACGAAGGGCGAGAAGAAGTGCACCTTGTCGCCGGTGCTGCGACGGGTCACCACGGCACCCATGTTCATCTCGGAACCGGTAGCCGGCAGGGTCAGCACGGCGCCGAGCGCAATGGCGGAGCGCACCTCGTTGCCCACGGTCTCGAGTATGTGCCAGGGATCTCTGGCCTCGTCGTAGTGGGCTGCGGCGGCGATGAACTTGGTGCCGTCCAGCACGGAACCGCCGCCGACGGCCAGCAGGAAGTCGATGCGCTCAGCACGGGCCAGCGCCACCGCCCCCATCAGGGTTTCATAGGTGGGGTTGGGCTCGATGCCGCCGAACTCGAACAGTGTCATGCCAGCCAGCTCGCTGCGGATCTGCGCCAGCAGACCGGTGCGCACCACGCTGCCACCGCCATAGGTGATGAGGATGCGGGCGTCGGGAGGCAGCTGTTCGCGCAGCTGGGCAACCTGGCCCTTGCCGAACAGGATCTTGGTCGGGGTATGCAGGGTAAAATTGTTCATCGACATTGCCTTTTCATGTTCCTAGCGGTCTGGCCGCGAAATGTGATTGCATTTTTCTCCAGACAGCCTCTACCATCAAGGCAACATCCTGCTTGATTCTTGCCTATTTCTACAAAGCGGCCAGAACCACAACAAAAGAGAGACAATGCAGAGCCGCTACGCCGACCTCGCCGCCAAGCTGACCCGTCACGTCACAGCCCCCGGCATCACCCCCTCTCCGGTGGAGCAGGTGAACCTCATCTACACCACCGAGTACCACGGCCGTACTCCTGTGCTCTACCAGCCACGCATGATAGTGATATTGCAGGGGCACAAGGTGGGCTATCTGGCGGATCAGGTGTTTCGCTACGACCCCAACCACTACCTGCTGATGACGCTGCCGCTGCCGTGCGAGTGCGAGTGTTTCGCCTCCCCCGAGCAGCCTCTCATTGGCTTCTCTCTCGAGATCGATCTGGTCACCCTGCAGGCACTCTTGCTGGAGCTGGGCGACGCCCTGCCCGCCCCTGCCCCGCAGAAGAGCGGCGTCCACTCTGTGCCCCTGTCGGAGGCCATGTTCTGCGCCGCCGAGCGGTTGATCGACCTGATGGACAAGCCCCACCACGCCCGGGTGCTGGGACCGCAGACGGTGCGGGAGATGCTGTTCTACGCCCTGCACGAGGGCGGCGGCCCGGCGCTGCAGGCGCTGGCCAACCGTCACAACCATGTGGGCCAGATCGCCCGTGTGCTGCGTATGATAGAGTCGCGCTTCGCCGACAACCTCACCATGGAGGAGCTGGCGCGGGAGGTGAACATGAGCGTCTCCGCCTTTCATCACCACTTCAAGGCGGTCACGGCCACCTCGCCGCTGCAGTACATCAAGTCGTTTCGCCTACACAAGGCGCGCATCATGATGCTGCACGACGGCATCAAGGCCGGTGCCGCGGCGGCCAGGGTCGGTTACGAGAGCAACTCCCAGTTCAGCCGGGAGTACAAGCGCTTCTTCGGCAGTACGCCGACGGATCAGGCCTCCCGCTTTCGGGATGGCCAGCTGCGCATCATCGAAGGATAAAGACGAGGGAGATTACCTATGCGTTCACTGCTTTGCCTGCTCACCGCCCTGCTACTGACGGCCTGTACCGGCGTGGCCGAGGGCATACGCCCCGTCACCGGCTTCCAGCTCGATCGCTACCTCGGCACCTGGTACGAGATAGCCCGCCTGGACCACAGCTTCGAGCGGGGGCTGGAAGAGGTGAGCGCCAGCTACAGCCTGCGTGACGATGGCGGCGTCAGGGTGCTCAATCGCGGCAAACAAAGCGATGGCAGCTGGCGCGAGGCCGAGGGCAAGGCCTACTTCGTGGGCAAGCCGGACGAGGCGCGGCTCAAGGTGAGCTTCTTCGGCCCCTTCTACGGCGGCTACAACGTCATCGATCTGGACCCTGACTACCAGCTCTCCCTGGTGACCAGCTACAACCGCGACTACCTCTGGATCCTCTCCCGCTCCCCCAATCCGCCGAAAGCCAAGGTGGATGCGCTGATCGCCAAGGCCAGGGGGCTGGGTTTTGCCACCGACCAGCTGATTTGGGTCAAACAGCCGGGATAAGCGCCAGAAATGGCAAAGGGCAGCCCGCAGGCTGCCCTTTTTGTTGATGGAGTGGCGGGATGATCAGAGGCGGAAGCGGCCTATCTCCTGTTCCAGCCGCTCGGTCAGCGCCTTCAGCTCGGCGGCCTGGGCCGCCTCCTGATTGGCCTGCTCGGCCAGCTCCTGGGAGACGTGGCGTATGTTCTCGGTGTTGCGGCTGATCTCGCTGGTGACCGAAGTCTGCTCCTCCGCCGCCGCCGCTATCTGGGTCGCCATGTCGCTGATGGCGCCGATCGCCTCGTTGATCTGCCCCAGGCTCAGATTGGCGGCTTCCGCATCCTCCACGCTGGTGCCCGCCAGCTGACGGCTGGTCTCCATGCCCCCTACGGCGCGACGAGTGGTCTGCTGCAGCGTCTCTATCATCTGCTGGATCTCGTCGGTGGAGTCGTGGGTACGGCGCGACAGCACCCGCACCTCGTCCGCCACCACCGCAAAGCCGCGCCCCTGCTCACCGGCCCGGGCCGCCTCGATGGCAGCGTTCAGCGCCAGCAGGTTGGTCTGCTCGGCGATGCCGCTGATGGTGGCCAGAATGCCGCTGATCTTCTGGGCGTGGGCATCCAGCTCCACAATGATCTGGCTGGCATCGGCCACCTCGTCCGCCAGCCCCGTGATGCTGCGCTGACTCTGGCCGACCTGGGACTGACCGGCGACGGCCAGCTTGACCGCATCGCCGGAGGTGGTGGCCGCGAACTCGGCGTTGCCGGCAATCTCCTGGGTGGCGGAGGCCATCTCAGTCACCGCGGTCGCCACCATGACGATCTCGTCCTGCTGCTGGCGCACCCGCTGGCTGCGGGCCTGGGCACCGGCCGCCTGGGTGCGGGACTGGGCCGTCAGCTCCAGGGTCACGTCACGCAGGCGGCTGACGATGCCGTGCAGCCGCGCCACGAACTGGTTGAAACTCTCAGCCAGCTGGCCCACCTCGTCCTTGCTGCGGGTATTGATGTGGACCGTGAGATCCCCCTCGCCGTGGGCTATGTCGTGCAAGGCCCCGGCCACCCGCCCCAGATCCTGGAACAGGAACTTGAAGGTGCTGGTCAGCACCAGGCCAAATACCAGGATCAGGCCGGCACTGATGAGTGACAGCTCCCACAGCAGGCTCTGCAGCGGCGCCATCAGCACATCTTCATGCATCACCATGGCCAGCAGCCAGTCGGTGTTGGGAATAGGCAGCACCAGCATCTGGGCATCCCGTCCGCCGATCTGCACAAGTTGCAGGCCGCCCTGCTGGCTCATGCTCACCAGTCGGCCGGCATCCAGCTCGGGGGCCAGATCCTGGCTCTTCTTGAGCGCCAGCGCCTTGTCCGGGTGGGCGACTATGAGACCGCCCTTGTCCAGCAGCATGGCGTAGCCATCCCCCTGTACCCGCATCGCCAGCACATCCTTGATAAGCTGTTCCAGCGCCAGGTTGGCACCGACCACCCCGGCCAGCCGGCCCTGCTGCATCACGGGCTCGGCCAGGGTCACCACCAGTTGCTGCATGGTCACGCTGACATAGGGTTCGGTGATGATGAGCTTGCCCGCCTTGACCGCGTCCTGATACCAGGGCCGCTCGCGCGGGTCATAGTTGCCCTTGTTGAGAGAGGGATCGTTGCGGGTCATCACCCCCTCCTCCGAGCCGTAGTAGGCCAGCCCGAAGCCGCCGGAGCGCAGGGTCTGCTGCAGATGGGGCACCAGTTCGGAGGTCGGGTGGCTGGCGATGACATCGACCTGGGCGGTCAGGCTCTCGCGCCTGTCCTGCATCCATTTGCCTATCCCCTCCGCGTAGGCGCTGGCATAGTTGCGCGCCTCGCTGTCGATGGCGCTCAGGGTCTGGTTTTTCAGGGTATAGAAGGCGGTCATGCCCAGCAGGCAGACCGTGATCAGGACCACGCCAAGACTGGTGGCCAACAACTTGCCGCGAAGGGAGAGATTCATGGGATATCCTTATGGCTGTCTCAATGGCGTCAAACAAAGCTGCACGCCCTGTGTGGACTATATCGACAGAAAATCCCGATCCATGAATTTCAATCCGTTGATTTTAAATGAATCAGTAAGTGAACCCTGGCAATGCCCCTTGCCATCCGGCATGGGAAAATCCCCTCAGAACCCCGGCCGATGCCCCTCAGCAGGTGTAAAAAAGGCCACCTCCAGGAGGTGGCCTGCGTGCATTCAACCCGCAGAAAAACGCGCTAGCGCACCCGGGCTATGGCGGTGTTGAGCCGCATGTTGCCGGCATCCAGGCTCGGGGTCTGGCCGTAAAAGTCGAACTCCAGCTTGACCCCGGGGCGGAACAGCAAGCAGTGGGTCGAGCCGCCGAAGTGGAACATGCCGAGCTGATCCCCCTTCTTCACCCTGTCCCCCGCCCGCACAGTGATGTCGCAGCTCGATACCTCGGCCATGCCCACAGGCACCACGCACATCAGCCCGATTTTGGGATTGTCGGCTTCGATGAAGATCAGCGCCCGGGTTGCCACCGAGGTGAGGAAGGGCTGCGAGTTGTTGGGGGCGCTGGGATCCGCCCCCTGCGGGTCGACAAAGCCCTCGAACTGGTTCTCCAGATAGTAGGTGCCGTTGACCACGCGCACCTTGCGAATGGTGCCGCTCACCGGGCTGTGCCAACGGTGATAGCTGAGGGCGCTGAGGAAGGCCTGATACACTGTGCCGCCGTCGAAGCGAGGCGCCAGATCATCGAAGTCGAGCATGTTGTCCAGCGAATAGGGCTGACCCTTGAGCCAGAACTGATCGCTGCTGCTCACCTCTTTTCTCACCTGCAGCGGCGCCGATTCGCAGGCGTTGACGATGACGTTGTCATCCGCCGGCGCCGAGACAGGCCGCACACCGGGGCGGAAGGTGCGGGTGAAGAACCCATCCCAACTGCCGAAGCCATGATACTCGGCCGCCGGATCGCACTGGAAGATCTGCTCAAAGCTGGCTGGCGTGGGATTGGGGCCCTCACCCAGGGCGCCGGTCGCCACCTTGACCATTTCGGCCTTGGCCACCTTGCCGAGCCAGGGCACCACCAGTGTCTCATGATCCAGCCGGCTGACCGGCTCGTTCAACACGTAGCGTGAAGCCGGGCTTTGCAGAAACAACGCCCAGTAATCGAGGATCTTCTTGAACTGCTGGTTGATCAGGGCGTTGGCGAAGAAGTGATAACCGGACTGGGTCGCCATGGGCCAGTCGAGCAGCGCATTGATGGGAAAACCTATGAGGCCGGAGGGCTCGTGCGTCGGAATGTCCTGATACGCCTCGGGGGCCGTGGTCATGATGCCGTTGAGCAGCCCCAGAAACTCCTCGAAGGATCGCACCTCGATCTGACCGAGCGGGGTCAGGTGCTTGTGGCGCCAGGCCTCCTTGAACATGGCTTCGGCCTGGACATGCAGCGAAGGGTCGGCGTTGACCAGATCCCGCAGCTCGGCGATGGGCGGCACAAGCGCGCTCGGCTGGTTGGCGACATAGTGCCTGATCCGCCGGATCCAGCGCTCGATATGGGCACTATCCTGTGGCACCCAGCCGCCGGGGCGAGACTTGTTCAGTCGGGTTTCAACTGCCTTGTTCATGAGTCTATCTCCTCAAATGATGTTCACGCCCACAATCCACGGCTTGAGCATTGGCTACCGGTTTGCCATCAACACGCAATGACACCGCCCATGTGGTGTAGCACACGAGCCAGTGAAGCACGATTGCCAGAAACGACAGGGCAAATTGGCGCAATAGCGACTAGCGGTCAGGGGCGGTGCGGGATCTGAAGGGAAAGAGGCGCCGGGAACGGGCTGACGCCGCCGTAAAACGGCAACCATAGGAGCAGGTATGACGGGAGGAAAAACCGGGAACGCAGAAATGCGAAAAGCCAGCTCAATGAGCTGGCTTTTCTGAAAATGGCAGGGGCGGCAGGACTCGAACCCGCAACCATCGGTTTTGGAGACCGCTGTTCTACCAATTGGAACTACGCCCCTGCAACAAACGAGGCGAATTATACAAAGCCGGGTTCAAAGGTAAAGGCTTTTTTCTCACTTTCGATTCGATTGCACAAATGACGAGCAACTCGCGGCAATTTGCGCAGCCTGACGGGGTAACTTGCTGTATTTACAGCCTTGTCAGGGTAGGAAAGCCACATAAATGGGGGTAGGGTTAAGTCTGGATCCGGGAGGCTACTCATGCTCAATTACCGCTTGCTCCAACAACTGGCACCGCTCAACTTCAGGGATGAACGCAAGACGGAGTCCCTGCCCGACTATCTCGACCGGGTCGCGCCGCGAGTGCCCTTCATTCCCCACAGCGTGCTTTCCCAGTGGATTTATCGCCATTGGCGCGGTTTTGAGTCCAACTGGAGCTTTATCGACCTGGCCCGTCACCAGTTCGAGTGCGAGAGCTGGCCCACGGAGCAGATCGTGACCCAGGTCAGCTCCCGCCATATGGAGGTGGTCGAGCGCTGGGGCGAGATGCTGCGCCACAATCGTTACGTGCGTCGATCCTGGCTCGGCGAATACATGCTGACCCAGGGCTCCTGGTCCGAACCCATCATAGTGCTGGCCCCCGCACCGGATAGCCGCTACCCGGACGGACAGCCGCTGCCGCAACCCTATTGCCTGCTGGAAGGGCACCACAGACTCGCCTATCTGCGCTGCATGGCCGAAGATGCCCTGCCCCTGCAAACGGAACACAGCGTGTGGGTTTGCCGACCCGTTCACGACACTTAAACGTTTTCCCGTGCAAATCTTGCCTTTGAAATAAATTTTTGACAATTCAAAATGCGACTCTATAATCTGTCCGGTTTTGAAAAAGGTCGAGACGAGACGATGCAGTTTTTGATTCAGAAAACAGCCTTGCAGACGGGTGGAGCGCACCAGAGCGGCCCCGTTGTTTCCGGTTCCCGACCCACAGATCCCCAGTTATTTTTAAAAAAAGCCCCTGTTTCAGGGGCTTTTTTTTGTGCCCGAAAAACCTTCATTGATGTCAAAGGGAATGCAGACGATGACCAATCCACTCTATAAGAAACATGTCATCTCCATTTCGGACCTGACCCGGCCCGACATGGAACTGGTGGTCGCAACCGCACAGCGGTTGAAGGCCGAGCCCGACACCCGCCTGTTGAAAGACAAGCTGGTTGCCAGCTGCTTCTTCGAAGCGTCCACCCGTACCCGCCTCTCGTTCGAGACCGCGGTTCAGCGCCTGGGTGGCAACATCATCGGCTTCGCCGACGGTGGCAACACCAGCGCCAAGAAGGGCGAGACCCTGGCCGACTCCATCAAGATCATCGGCTCCTACTCGGATGCCGTGGTGATGCGTCACCCGAAAGAGGGTGCCGCCCGCCTCGCCTCCGAGTTCTCCCGCGTGCCTGTCATCAACGGCGGTGACGGTTCCAACCAGCATCCGACCCAGACCCTGCTCGACCTCTTCTCGATCCATGAGACGCAAGGCAAGCTGGACGGCCTCAATGTCGCCTTCGTCGGCGACCTCAAGTACGGCCGCACCGTCCACTCCCTGGCCCAGGCCCTCAGCCTGTTCAACTGCCGCTTCTTCTTCATCTCCCCGGAAGCGCTGGCGATGCCGGACTATATCTGCGAGGAGCTGGAAGAGAAGGGCATCCAGTTCAGCGTGCACGAGACCATGGAAGAGGTGATGCCTGAGCTCGACATCCTCTACATGACCCGGGTCCAGAAAGAGCGCTTCGACGAGACCGAGTACAAGCACATGGCCGCCAAGTTCGTGCTGGAGCTGGCCACCCTGGAAGGGGCCAAGCCCACCATGAAGATCCTGCACCCCCTGCCCCGCGTCGACGAGATCGAGGTGGCGGTCGACAAGACTCCCCACGCCTACTACTTCCAGCAGGCGGAGAACGGGGTCTACGCGCGCCAGGCACTGCTGGCTCTGGTACTGAACGAAACCGTCTAAGGGAAAAGGGGAACATCATGTCCGAGAAGAATCAACTGCAAGTCGAAGCCATCCGTCACGGCTCCGTCATCGACCACGTCCCCGCCGGCCAAGGCATCAAGATCCTCAAGCTGTTCCAGCTGATCGAGACCCAGGAGCGGATCACCGTCGGTTTCAACCTGAAATCCGGCGCGCTGGGCAAGAAGGATCTCATCAAGATAGAGAACACCCGCCTGACCGCGGAACAGGCCAACCAGCTGGCCCTGTTTGCCCCCAAGGCAACCGTCAACATCATCGAAGACTTCGCCGTGGTGAAGAAGCACCAGCTGGAACTGCCGGAGTTCATCACGGGCGTGTTCCACTGCCCCAACTCCAACTGCATCTCCCACAACGAGCCGGTGGACAGCTACTTCCGGGTGCGGGAGGTGAAAGGCGTGGTGCGCATGAAGTGCAAATACTGCGAGAAGTCCTTCACCCAGGACATAGTCAGCGAACGTTACTGATATCTGAATGGGCCCTGTGGGGCCCATTTTTGACCCCTGTCACATCACAGATTTTCCGTTTAGCTATAATTTGCCATCCTATAAAGGCTAAACATCGCTCATTCCCTGCCTCACTCCTTTCCATCAGAACTTTTAGCTATTAAAAGGCATTGGTGGCAGATTTCGAGCGATAGCCTTCGGTCACAGTCAAAGGAAATCGCCGTGGTCAAAACCCTCAGTCGTCCCGTTGAACAAGAGCCCGATCTGGCCCAGCTGGATGCCTGTCGCCAGATCATCGGCCAGCACTGCTACAGCACCCAGGAGGAGATCCGCCGCGAGCTGGCGGAGCGCGGCTTTGCCGACATCAGCCAGTCCACCATCTCCCGTCTGCTGCGCCGCCTCGGCGTGGCCAAGGCCCAGAATGCCAACGGCAAGAAGGTCTACACCCTGGTGGACGAGCAGCTGGAGCCCGCCGGCAGCACCCGTTCCATCCACGACATGGTGCGCGAGGTGGTGCACAACCAGCAGATGGTGTTGATCCACACCACCCCGGGTGCCGCGACTGTGGTGGCCCGCCTGCTGGATCGCAACGCCAATCCCGAGATCATGGGCGCCGTCGCGGGCAACGATGTGGTTCTGGTCGCGCCGCGCCATATCAGCCGCACCCGCCTGGCCCACGCGGCCGTGGTGCGTACCCTGGAGCAGGCGCGCTGACGTTCCTCCCCTGAATGCACAAGGCGACCCCGGGGTCGCCTTTTTGTTGTCTTGCCCACCCGATTGCGGGCTCATGTAAGGGGAGCGCCGGATTCCCCGTCCTGTCCTGTTTCTCGGCCATAAAAAACGGGAGCCACTGGCTCCCGTTTCATGTCGTCTTTCACCTGTTATGCCAGCACGGCACCCAGGCTCAGGCAGGCTACGATCAGCACTGTCAGGATGCCGAGCAGCGGCGCAACCCACTTCAGCCAGCGTACATAGGGCACCTTGGCGATGGCTAGGCCACCCATGACCACGGCGGAGGTCGGCGTCACCAGGTTCACCAGGCCGGAGGCGGACTGATAAGCGGTCACCACCAGCTCACGACCCACGTTGGCGAAGTCGGCAAGGGGCGCCATGATCGGCATGGTCAGCACGGCCAGACCGGAGGAGGACGGCACCAGGAAGGAGAGCACCAGCTCCAGCACGAACATCACGTTGATGAACACTACGGTGGAGAGGCCGGTCACTATGCCTTCTGCGCTGTGCAATATGGTGTGAGTGATCATGCCGTTGTCCATCACCACTACGATACCGCGAGCGATACCTATGATGAGGGCCACACCGAGCAGGTCACGGGCACCGTCGATGAAGTTTGAGGTCAGCTCCTCCTCGCTCATGCGGGAGATGACGCCGACTATGATGGCGGCGGCCAGGAAGACGCCGGAGATCTGCGCCATCCACCAGCCGAGCACGGCCACCCCGTAGATCATCACGGCGAAGGCGGCGACGAAGATACCCAGCACTATCTTGCGAGTAAGAGTGAACTCCAGCATCTGATCGCTCTTGTTGCCGAGGAAGTGGGCACGGTTCTCTTCCCACTTGTCAGCCACCAAGGACTTGCTGGGGTCGTTGCGCACCATCTTGGCATAGCGCATGACATAGGCCACGCACAGCAGCCAGCCGGCAACCAGCATGGCGACGCGCAGCCAGATACCGTCGGTGAAGGAGATGCCGGCGGCGTTGGCGGCAATCACGGTCGCAAACGGGTTGATGGTAGAGCCCAGAGTACCGATACCTGCGCCCAGCAACACGGTCGCGGCGGCAACCACGGGGTCGAAGCGGGCGGCCATCATCACGGGGACCAGCAGGGTATAGAAAGGCAGCGACTCTTCAGCCATGCCATAGATGGTGCCGCCTGCGGCGAACAGCGCCATCAGGATCGGGATCATCCACTCTTCACGGCCGCGCAGGCGGTCGGTAACGCGCTCGATCCCGGCATCGATGGCACCAGTCTTGGTCACAATGCCAAGAAAACCACCGATGATCAGGATAAACAGGGAGACGTCGATGGCGCCTGCCTGATAGGTATCATGGTTGTAGAGACCATCGATGGGTGCCAGCAGCACGTCGACTATCCCCTGGGGATTCCCCTCTACCAGCTTGTAGGTTCCAGCCACCGGCACTTCCTTGCCGAGGGCGTCGTTCATGATCATGTCGTATTTGCCGGCTGGCACTACCCAGCTCAGGGCGGCCACCAAGGCGATCAGCACAAACAGTATGGTGTAGGCTGATGGGAACTTGAATTTGGTCATGGTCCAGCTTCCTTCTGTGGTGTGGTATCCATGCAAGCTGCGGGTCGTAGGGTTAGAGGTATTATGCCGCCGTCACATGGTCGAAAAGCCGGGGGTCGCCCCCCGGCACCACTACTGCGACCTTAGTCGCCCAGCGTAGCAACCATCACTGCCTTGATGGTGTGCATCCGGTTTTCGGCCTCGTCGAACACGATGCTGTGCTCGGATTCGAACACGTCCTCGGTCACTTCCAGACCTTTCATCCCATATTTGTCAGCCACTTCCTTGCCCATGGTGGTCTCATCGTTGTGGAACGCCGGCAGGCAGTGCATGAACTTCACATCCGGGTTCTTGGTGGCGTTGATGACATCCATGTTGATCTGGTACGGGGTCATCAGTTTCACCCGTTGATCCCAGGCTTCTTTCGCTTCGCCCATGGAAACCCAGACGTCTGTGTAGAGGAAGTCGGTACCCAGCACGCCCTCTTTCACATCCTCGGTCAGGGTGATGCGAGCGCCTGTCTCTTCGGCGATCAGGCGGCACTTGGCAACCAGCGCTTCTTCCGGCCAGAAGGCTTTCGGTGCGACCAGGCGAATGTCCATGCCCATCTTGGCGGCGCCGACCATCAGGGAGTTGCCCATGTTGTTGCGGGCATCACCCAGGTAGGCGAACTTAATCTGATCCAGACGCTTGCCCTTGCCGTGCTCCAGCATGGTCATGAAGTCGGCCAGGATCTGGGTCGGGTGGAATTCGTTGGTCAGGCCGTTCCAGACAGGGACGCCGGCATAGGCACCCAGCTCTTCCACGATTTCCTGGCCATAGCCACGGTATTCGATGCCGTCATACATGCGGCCCAGTACACGTGCTGTGTCCTTCATGGACTCCTTGTGACCGATCTGGGAACCGCTTGGGCCGAGGTAGGAGACTTGAGCGCCCTGGTCGAAGGCCGCCACTTCAAACGCACAACGGGTGCGGGTGGAGGTCTTCTCGAAGATCAGGGCGATGTTTTTGCCGACCAGGTGCTTGCGCTCATAGCCACCGTATTTGGCTTTCTTCAGGTCGATGGCCAGGTCGATCATGTATTGGATTTCGCGCGGGGTGAAGTCCAGCAGTTTCAGGAAGTTACGGTTACGCAGATTAAAAGCCATGATGAGTTCTCTCTATATTTGTTCAGACCAATTTGGGCAGTGTTATTGACTACGCATACACAGTACAAACTTGTTCAGGCCCCATTCGGGCAGTGTTGTTGACTAGGCATTCACGGTGCGGGTGGCAACGATATTGGTGCCGGCTTCGCCCTTGAGGATGGCCAGGCCATCTTCCAGAGAACCGATCCCGACCATGCCGCCGGTCGCCTTGACGAATTCGCAGGACGCTTCGACCTTGGGCCCCATAGAGCCTGCATCGAACTTGACGCCAGCCAGTTCGGCCGGGCTGGTGACGCGCAGCGGGTGCTGGGTCGGTTTGCCCCAATCCAGGTAGACGGCATCGGCGTCGGTCAGGATCAGCAGGGCATCGGCCTTGATCTGCTTGGCCAGGTAGGCGGCAGACATGTCCTTGTCGATGACGGCTTCGATGCCGGTCAGGCACTGGCCATCCCAGGTCACGGGAATGCCACCACCACCGGTACAGATGATGAGGTGTCCCTGGGCGATCAGGGTTTCGATGGCATCGCCTTCGACGATGCGCTGGGGCAGCGGGGACGGCACCACGCGGCGGAAGAACTTGCCGTCGGCCTTGACCACCCAGTGCTTCTCTTCGGCCAGGATGCGGGCTTCGGCTTCGTCATAGACGGGTCCGATAAATTTGGTCGGATTGGCAAACGCCGGATCCTTGGGATCGACCTGCACCTGGGTCAGCAGCGCGGTGACGTTGCGGCTCGGCATCAGGTTTTTGAGCTCCTGGATCAGCATGTAGCCGATCATGCCCTGGGACTCGGCACCCAGCACATCCAGGGGATAGGGCGCGACCTTGGTATAGGCGCTGTTTTGCAGGGCCAGCAGGCCGACTTGCGGGCCGTTGCCATGTACCAGCACCACGTTGTACTCCTGAGCGATCAGGGCGATGGTCTTGGCGGCGGTGGCGATGTTCTTGCGCTGGATATCCGCTTCAAGGGGCTCACCACGACGGAGCAGGGCATTGCCACCCAGGGCGACGACGACAGTTGGTTTTTTCATGAGTGTTGATCTCGAGTCTTGGTATCTGTGGCGCCAGCCTCTGCCGGCGCCACGCCGTCTTGTTAGATGCCGTCACGTTCCATCGGGCAGCTCATGCAGCGGGCGCCGCCGCGGCCACGACCCAGTTCTTCACCCGGGATGGAGAGAACTGTGATGCCGGCCTTGTCATATTTCTCGTTGGTGTAGGTGTTGCGCTCATAACCCACAACCACGCCAGGACGCACCGTCAGCACGTTGTTGGCATCGTTCCACTGTTCGCGTTCGGCTTCGAAGGTGTCACCACCTGTGGTGATGAGCTTGAGCTGATCCACGCCCAGCGCCTTCTCGATGGCGGTCACAAAGTAACCCTCTTCCTTGATGTTCATGCCGGTGGCACCGCCCGGAGTCAGACTCCAGCAGTTCACATCCTTGCGGATGACTTCCGGATAGACGGAGAAGGTGTCTATGTCCATGTGGGTCATGACGGTATCCAGGTGCATGCAGCTGCGATGTTTCGGCAGTTGCATGGCGATGACCTGTTTGGCCTGTCCGTGTTTGAACAGGCTGCGCGCCAGGTGCTCGACCCCTTGCGGCGTGGTGCGCTCGGACATGCCGATGAGCACGGCGCCACGGCCGATAACCAGTACGTCACCCCCTTCGATGGTGGAGTTGTCGTAGTCACGATCCTCGTCACCGAAGTACTTGATGAAGTCCTGACCGGCAAACTGCGGGTGCCAGCGGTAGATGGCCTTCACATGGTTGGTCTCGCGGCGACGGGCGGCCTTGGCCATGGGGTTGATGGAGACGCCACCATAGACCCAGCAGGAGGTGTCACGGGTAAAGAGATGATTGGGCAGCGGCTCTATGATGAAGTCGGTCGGGGCGTGCATGCCCACTACCATGTTGACGCCGCTGTAAGGCATCTCTGAGTAGGTCAGGCCACCGGAGAGAATGCGGGCCAGTTCGCGGTGCGGCATGTCAGCCAGGAAGCAGCGCACGTCGTTGGCAAGGGAAGAACCGAGGCGATAATCGGAGACCTGATGTTGCAGCAGCCAGGTTTTGGCTTCCGGCACATCCAGAGTCTCAGCCAGCAGGTTGGTCAGCAGGAAAACTTCGACATTCTGATCGCGCAGTACCTGAGCGAATTTGTCGTGCTCCTGACCGGCGCGTTCAACCGACAGGACATCATCAAACAACAGGTCCTGGCAGTTGGAAGGGGTCAGACGCTTCAGACTGAGGTTGGGGCGGTGCAACATGACACGGCGCAATTGGCCAACTTCAGAACCTACATAAAATTTGCTCATGATTATATTCCGTCTAGCAGTGGTCCCTGCGAGTGATTGAATAGATTCCTTCTATTCATGCTCGTGGCTAAGGCGGGATATTCTTTATGTAGGGTACTCAGCTTGTGTTCTATCCTGCCCTTGCCTTTCGAGACCGAGGTTAGACCTGCCAATCACGATAAACTTAGACATTGATCACATTCACTCTGAACTGAATAAAATCACGGTTTATTCTTTGATGAGGATAACAGAACTGACAATCTCTCATTCAGACACCATGCATTAACACGCATTAATCCACGCTTTTATTTCATATTTCATCCTATTTCATTCACGACCTATATCTACTAAGGGATATAACAAAAAACAAAAAACCATTATTTTCAAAGTGATATAAAACATAAACTCGTCACCTGAATTTAATATGCATTAAACTGAATTTTTCACTGGTTTTTAAGGGATGGGCACCGAGATAAATAGTCATAAGCGGGTGGAGCGCTGAATAATCTGCTTCTTGTCCCAGATCATGGCATTGTGCCAAAGCCGCCGCCACAGGCTCGCGGCACAAGTTGTCAGCAACATGCCTGTTATATGGATATGCACAAAGCCCGCATCTTGGTCATGTATTTCTCAGCGACCCCGCTACACCCTCTTTTCAAACTTTTTTCATTCGTTGAATTTATTTCATAACCTTGCGTCGCGGGCCGGCTCGGCTTAACTCAGAAAGTGATCCAGATCACGCCGTGTTCTGTCACCAAGGAGATAGCCATGAAGATCAAGTCACTGTTCCTGTTCGCCGCCCTGATCCTGCCCATGACCCCATCGCTGGTCAGCGCTGAGGGAGCGCCCGCCATCCCCATGGTGGTCTGCCATGTCGACCAGGCTCCCCAGATGCTGGTCCCCGAGTACGTGTGCCAGTGGTACGGCGGCAGCCAGCACTACTGAAAGTGAGAGCCCAAGAGGAGGTCACCTCCTCTTGGCTTGTCATGCTTCAACCCCCTCCTATACTCAAGGCAGCTATTTTTCATAGGGATAGGAGATAGTCATGATCCTGTTGGTCGGTGGAGAGAAGGGAGGGAGCGGCAAGAGTTGTCTGGCCCAGAATCTGGCGGTCTACCTCAGAACCCGGTTTCATGGCGAAGTGCTGCTGGTCGATTGTGACCCGCAACGCACCACCTCGGACTGGATCCAGGAGCGCAACGACAACCCGGATCTGCCCCAGATAAACTGCGTTCAGCTCTACGGCAATATTCGCAACGACCTGCTCAGCCTGAAGAACCGCTATGACTATGTCATCGTCGACTGTGGCGGCCAGGACAACCGGGCGCTGCGCTCCACCATGGCGGTGGCCACCCATGGCCTGATCCCGCTGCGGCCCAAACGCCGCGATCTCAAGACCCTGCCACACATGGAAGATCTCATCACCACCTGCAAGATGGTCAATCCCACCCTCAAGGCCGCCGTGGTGCTGACCCAGTGCCCGGCCCTGCCTAACCAGGTAAAACGGATCCTGGAGGCCAAGGAGGTATGCGCCTCGTTCGGGGTCGATGTGCTGAACGCCATCACCTATGGTCGCAACGTCTATGACGACAGCGAGGAGAAGGGCCTTTCCGTCATGGAGATCGAACCCGATGGCAAGTCGGCCGAGGAGATCCGGGCCATCGCCAAGGAGTTTTTGGAGCTGGAGGTGTGAGATGGGCCTTGCCGACCTGAAGAAGAAACACAATCTGCATCATCAGAAGAAGTTCACCATAGACGAGTTCATCGAGGATGCGGACTTCTATGCCAAGGGCAAACCCAAGGTGGTCAGCCTTGAGCTGAACCTGCATCGGGAGGAAGCCCTGACGGCACTCGCCTTTATCGAAAGCGGCGACTATCTGAAACCCAGCTATAAAAAGGCCACCTTCTCCCTGAGCACGGCCGCCATCGACGAGCTTGGCAGCCTGACCCAGCAGGACGGCATGAACAAATCCCTGTTGCTGCGCCTATTCACCCACTATTTCTCTTCACTGAGCCCGGAAGAGCGTCAGACCATCTATGAACGGCTGCAGGAGCACAGCTGACCCACCATATTGGTAGTCATTCTCACCTTATTCGGCAACCACACATCTGCCTCTTCCCCCTTTCTGAACCCGAGTTAAACGACGTGTGAGACATTCGCCATCCTCCCTGTGAGCCAGACGCCGAAAAAGATCCCGCGATAATCGGAAGATAGGATCTAAAAACCTGAACATTTAACACTCAACCATATGATTTTAAATGACAAAAATCACAACAAGTTTCTTGCGTAACGAGATGCGTAAAAACGTTTTTCATGCTGACGTTGTCGTCCCCTGCGAAATCCTTATAGTTACTCATGCACGGACGCAATGAAGTCGGTCAGGAAGACTGGCTGCCAGGGTTGGGCAAATGGACTCACCACAGGATGTGGTAAAGGACACCTCCCAGGACGGAGAAAGTGCGACGGGAACGGATGACTCGTCAGGCCATGATGGCTAAAGGACACCCCAAAGGATTGGGAAGGGGAAACCTAAAGGAAGAGGTATAGTCAGGGATTGCAGGGAGCAACTTCGTTCAAGGACATGAGCGATAAGACTATCGGGGGCGACGCAAGTCGCCCCCATCTTTTTGGCCTTTTTTACCTGGCCCCCCAGATGCCGTTATTCCAGCCGGAAGTGCCCCACTATCTCCCTCAGTCTGTGATAGGTCTGCTGCATTGAAGCCGAGCTGGTCACAGTCTCTTCCCCATTGTGCGTCAGCTGACGGATCACCTCGGCGATGGCGCTCATGTTGCGATTTATCTCTTCCGCTACCGCACTCTGCTGTTCGGCCGCCGTGGCGATGTGGCTGATGAGATCGTTGATCTCCACCACCTCGCCGGCCATCAGGTCCAGCGACTCGTTGACCTTGGTGGTGTTCTCGGCGGCGCCCTGACAGCTCTGCTTGGTGTTGCTCATGGCCTCCACCACTGTGCGGGTACCTCGCTGCAGACTGGCCAGCATGGTCTGGATCTCGGCGGTGCTCTTCTGGGTGCGAGCCGCCAGCGAGCGGACCTCGTCCGCCACCACAGCGAAGCCGCGTCCCTGCTCACCGGCGCGGGCCGCCTCTATGGCGGCATTGAGCGCCAGCAGGTTGGTCTGTTCGGCAATGCTGCCGATCACCCCGAGCACCGAGCCAATCTGCTGCACATCCTGCTGCATGGCTTCGATGGAGCGGGCTGTTTCCTCCACCTCGTCCACCAGCGCCATCACGCTGGCCATCGCCTGATCAACCACCTGACGGGACTGGCTTGCCAGCTGCTGGCTCTGGCCGGTCAGCTGGGCCGTGCTGGCGGCACTCTCCGAGACGGAAACCGCTGTGCGGCTCATCTCGTTGATGGCGGTCACCACCTGCTCGGTCTCGCGCACATGGTCCGCCAGCAGGGATTGCGCAGCCCCGGTCTGGCTGGCCAACCCCTCGATACCGTTGTTGAGCTGGCCGCTCGCCTGCCGCACCTCCCCCATCATCTCCTGCAGACGCTCGATGAAACGGTTGATGCCGGCCGAGATCTGGCCCAGATCATCCGTGCTGGTCACCGTCAGGCGGCGGGTCAGATCGCCACTGCCACGAGACAGCTCCAGCACCAGATCCCGCAGCGAGAGGATGGGACGATAGGCGACATTGAGCGCCAGCATGGCCAGCAGCAATACCAGCACGGCGACCGCCAGCAGGGCCATGACGATCTGGCCATTGAGCGCCTGGGTCATGGTACGAATGTAGTCGAGGTCTATGTAGCCGGTCAGCGTCCAGCTGCTGCCGCGAATATCCAGCGGGTTGGGGCGTGACTCGCTCTCACCCTGCGGCTTGCTGCTGTAGAGCACATTGCCCTGACCGTCGGCAAGGGAGAAGTAGCGCCCCTCCCCGCTCACCTTCTCCAGCAGGTTCTTGAACTCGCTCATGTCGAGGTAATAAAGGTAGGCAGAGTCGGCACCACGCGGTACCAGGATGGAGATGACGGGTTTGCCATCCAGCTGCTGCAGCGGGCTGACTGTGATCCGGTTGTTCGCCTCAGGGATCAGCTTGCGCAGGGCGTCGACCCTGGCCGTGTCGTTGATGACGCCGCTCACGTCGAACGCCATGTCGCCGATCACCTTAACTATGTTATGAAAGCCGGTCTCTTCCAGGGTCTTCTTGACGTTGGTCACCCCGAAGTTGAGGTTGGCCGCCAGCAGGATTTTCTGATTGATGTCCCCCGCCAGCTTCTCTTTGACCAGGGCTATCTGTTCGTTGATGTTCTGGGTGGCCTGAGTGCGAATGTAGCCACTGATGAAGTGATTCACGCTGAGCCAGGCGGTGCCGATGGTGACCAGAATGGCCAGCAGCAGCAAGACGTAAATCTTGACCTTGAATGGCATGGGATCCCTCCAGAAGAGAGGGCCGGCATGGCCAGCCCCCTCTGCCAATCGTTATTTCTTCTTGGCGTACTTCATGGAGTCCAGGGCCACCGCCAGTATGATGATGCCGCCCTTGATGATGAACTGCCAGTAAGGGCTGACTCCAATATAGGTCAGACCATAGTTGATCAGGGTGAAAATGAGCACGCCCGTGATCACCCCGGCAACCGTCCCCACGCCACCGGCGAAGGAGACACCGCCCACCACGCAGGCCGCGATGGCATCCAGCTCATACATGAAGCCCAGGTTGTTGGTGGCACTGCCGATGCGGCCCGCCTCCAGCATGCCGCCGAAGGCGTAGAAGACACCCGCCAGGGCATAGATCATCACCAGGTTGACCGCCACATTGACGCCGGAGACCTTGGCCGCCTCGGGGTTGCCGCCGATGGCGAAGATGTTTTTGCCAAAGCGGGTCTTGTTCCACAGTACCCAGACAAAGACGCTGGCGATGGCGGCATAGAAGGTGAGATAGGATAGCTTGAACCCTCCCAGCTTGATGAAGCCCTGCGCAAAGCTCGAGAAGCGAGGATCGAAGCCGGCCACCGGTGAGGCGCCCACGGAATCAAAATAGAGGGAGTTGATGCCGTAGACGATGATCATGGTACCCAGGGTGGTAATGAACGGGGTCACATTGAGATAGGCCACGATCAGACCGTTGACCAGGCCTATCAGGGCACCCACGGCACACACCAGCAGGATCACCACCGGAATCGGCACCTCCCCCAGGCTGGGGAACACCTTGTTGACGTTGGTCAGCGCCTGCAACATGGTGGCCGCAATCAGCGCCGCCAGGCCAACCTGGCGACCGGCCGACAGATCCGTACCCTGGGTGATGATGATGCCCGCCACCCCCAGCGCTATGATGACCCGCACCGAGGACTGGGTCAGTATGTTGCTGAAGTTGGTGAGGCTCAGGAAGGATGGCTCCTTGATCACTATGATCATGAGCAGCACCAGCAACACCACATAGATGCCGTTCTCTTTGAGCGCCTGCATCAGATTGAAATTTTTAGCCGACTCCATAAATGTCTTCCTGTCTCTAAAGGTACAGAGATGCCAGGCGCAGTATCTCGCTCTGGTCAGTTTCTTTGGTATTGACGATCCCGGCGACCCGGCCATTGCTCATCACCATGATTCGATCCGTGATCCCCAGCAATTCCGGCATCTCTGAGGAGATGATGATGATGCCCTTGTCCTTCTTGGCCAGCTCCAGGATGAGCTGGTAGATCTCGAACTTGGCACCCACGTCAATCCCGCGAGTCGGTTCATCCAGCATCAGGATCTCCGGCTGGGTCAGCAGCCAGCGGCCGATAATGACCTTCTGCTGGTTGCCACCGGACAGGGAGCCGATCTGGGTCTGCTGGGTCGGGGTTTTGACGCGCATGGAGTCGATGACCCACTGGGTATCGCTCTTCATCTTGTTGTTGCTGAGCAGCCCCATGGAACTCTTGTAGCTGTCCATGTTGGCGATCAGGGAGTTGAAGGCGATATCGAGGCGGGAGTAGATGCCGGTGGAACGGCGCTCTTCCGTCACCAGCGCGAATCCGTTCTGAATGGCCTCGTGCGCCGTGTGATTCGCCACTACCTTGCCGTGCAGCTTGATGACACCCTCGTTGCGATCGCGAATGCCGAACAGGGTCTCGACGATATCGGTACGCTTGGCCCCCACCAGCCCGGCGATGCCGAGGATCTCCCCCTTGTGCAGATCGAAGGTGATGTCCTGAATGGAGGGCTGGTTCTTGGCCGTCAGATGCTCAACCTCGAGGATCACCTCTTTCGGCTGGTTGGTTTTTTCCGGGAAGCGCTGGGTCAGTTCACGGCCAACCATCATGCCGATGATCTGATCCATGGTCATGCCCTCGAGCGGCTGGGTCGCCACCCACTGGCCATCCCGCAATATGGTGATCTCGTCACACAGCTGGAAGATCTCTTCCATCTTGTGGGAGATATAGACGATGCCGCAGCCCTTCTCTTTCAGCTTGTTGATGATCTTGAAGAGATGATTGACCTCTTTCTCGGTCAGGGAGGAGGTCGGCTCATCCATGATGACGATCTTGGCATCGTAGGAGAACGCCTTGGCGATCTCGATCATCTGCATCTGGGACACCGAAAGCGTGCCCACCTTGACCCTGGGATCTATGTCAATATCCAGCTCGTCGAAGATGTGCTTGGTGTCGTCATACATCTTGCCGTGGTCGATGAACCAGCCCTTGGTGGGATAGCGACCGAGCCACATGTTGTCCATTACAGTGCGTTGCAACACCAGGTTCAGCTCCTGGTGCACCATGGAGACGCCATTCTCCAGCGCCTCTTTGGAGGAGGTGAAATTGATCTCCTGTCCCTTGAAGAAGATCTTGCCCTCATCCTTCTCATAGATGCCGAACAGGCATTTGAGCAGCGTGGATTTTCCTGCCCCGTTCTCGCCCATCAACGCATGCACAGAATGAGGACGGACCCGTAAATTGACTTTATCGAGTGCCTTGACGCCAGGAAAACTCTTACTGACGTCAATCATCTCCAACAGCCATTCTGATTGTTGCTGTGTTGTCATATCAGCCATCACATCTGGTTGAAAAAAGGGCAAGGGGATCTCCCTTGCCCTGGAGGGGGGAATTACTCGAATTGGGACAGGTTGTCTTTATCCACACCGACGTAGGCAACACGGACGACCTTGTCGACTATGTTCCACTTGGTGCCTTCACCGGCCGGTTTGCCTTCAGCCAGGTTCTTGGTCAGCTCGAAGGTGGCCTTGGCCTGGTTGGCCGCATCGTTCAGCACTGTACCCGCCATGGCACCGCTCTTGACCATGGCCAGGGCTTCCGGCAGCGCATCGACGCCAAACACCGGGATGGCGGTCTTGCCTTGCGCTTTCAGGGATTCAACGGCACCCATCGCCATGCCGTCATTGTTGGCGATGACCACTTCGATCTTGCTGGCGTTGGGGCCGGAGATCCAGGCATCCATCTTGTCCTTGGCCATGGCGGTATCCCACATACCTGTATCCATGTGCAGCTGTTCGGTTTTGACGCCGCCGTCGTTCAGGGTCTTGATGACATAGGTGGTACGGGCTTCCGCATCCGGGTGGCCCGGCTCGCCCTTCAGCAGTACGAACTGGATGACGCCATCCTTGTTCAGATCCCACTCCGGATGGGCTTTCCAGTGTTTGGCGATCAGCTGACCCTGGATGATGCCTGACTCCTTGGAGTCGGTACCCACGTAGTAAGCCTTCTCATAACTGGCCAGATCAGCAGCACTCGGCTCCTTGTTGTAGAACACCACGGGCACATCTTCGCCACGGGCCTTCTCGATCACGACAGGGGCCGCCGCCGGGTCAACCAGGTTGATCGCCAGGGCCTTCACCCCTTTGGCCAGCAGCACGTCGATCTGATCGTTCTGCTTGGACTGGTCATTCTGGGAGTCATTCATCAGCAGCTCCACACCCGGGTTTGCCGCTGCTTCCTTCTCGATTGCCTTGCGCACCACAGCCATGAAGTTGTCGTCGTACTTATAGACTGTCACCCCGATACGGGTTTCGGCATGGGCAGTGGCTCCTGCCATCAGGCTCATCAGCACGGCGGCAATTGTCGTGATTTTTTTCATTGTTATGCTCCGATCTCTCTATCTGTTTTTTGTAGGGAATGCTGTACACCAATTGAACTGGCGCCAGCCTAATGTAATCAGTTTGTTGTGTGATGTTCTGTGATCCTGACAACAAAATGAAAACGTTTACACTCTGTTACATAGCAACAAAACAATTAAATATCATATGTTTATGAGTAATCATTTTCGACTGAGGCCTTATCGCCGCCTCAGTCGACCCAACCATGGCTCAGATTCAGCGTAGAACACAGTTCCAATAGTAGCCGCCCGGCTGCAACCAATATTCCGGTCGCACGCTCTGACTCCAGGAGTCATCGCCCCCAATCCCCATGTGGAAGCCATCGAGGCAGAGATGCAGGCCCCCCTCGGCCACCAGATCTGTCTGGTGACGGGCCAGGGTCAGCTGCTGCTGGCTGTAGCGGCTGATGCTGAAGTGGAACTGGCCCTCGACGGCAATCTCGCCAAGCTGCAGTTGACGGGTATCACAGCGCAGCCCGTTGTCGGTCGGGAACACATAAGGGGTATGCAGGTTCGCCAGCGGCAACTGCCAGCGACCGAGATCGGCGCCGAGCAGACGATCCGGATAGTTCTCGTGAGGGCCCAGACCCAGCCAGCTCAACTCTGCCACCTCGTCGACCAGCCAGAGCAGGGCGCCGATGCGGGGCAACGACGGCATGCCGGCCGCAACCTCGACGGCTATGGTGAGCGCCATGGCGCCGTCCGCACCGAAGCTGTGCTGCCAACGGGTCGACAGCTTGAGCGTCCCCTGGACGAAGTAACCGTGCCTGACCAGCACGCGGCCATGATGGGGATCCACCTCCAGCCCAAGACAGCGATGCTCAAGTTCGTTGAGTCCAACGCCTTGCCAGCGGGCAATCCAGGCGTTGGGATCTATGTGATCCGCCTCGCTGGCACCTATGTCGTTGTCGAGCGGCGCGCGATAGAAGTGATCGGCAATGGCATCCTGCAGCCGTTCGCGGCCATGTTTCTGCCAACTGCGGATGCGGCCGCTGGTTTTGTCCAGTTGCCACTCGCTGCCAGCCGCGCAAACGAGCCAATGATCCGGCAGCTCCTTTATCACGGCGGGGTTAAACGCCGCCGGTATCGCCATCGGCGTTGGCAGCATAAATTGCTGGCGCGCCACCTCATGCTCCGGCTCAGCCCAGGCCGTGGCGGCGGGTTGCACTATGGCCAGATCCAGCCAGGCGAGGGAGCCCGCCGCAAAGGCCGGCAGCGCATCCAGCAGGGTCAGTACCACGCTGGCCCGGGGCGCCAGGCTGAGTGGGCATTCACCCTGTTGCAGCACAAGGCCGTTCTCGCACAGTTGCCAGCGCAGCAACTCGTTGTCCGTCACACGGAACAGGTATTCATTGTGGATCTCGACCGTCAGCGGCAGCTGGCTGTGCAGCGTCAGCACAAAAGGTTGCTGGGCCCGCTTCGCCTCGAACAGGGCGGGATGGGGCGTCCGATCCGGGAACAGCAGGCCGTTGCAGCAGAACTGGCGGTCATTGGGCTGGTCGCCGAAGTCACCGCCATAGGCCCAGTAGTGGCGGCCATCGTCGGTCTGCTTGTCGAGCCCCTGATCCACCCAATCCCACACGAAGCCGCCCTGCAACCTGGGGTGATCGCGAAACGCCTGCCAGTAGTGGGCAAAGCCCCCCAGGCTGTTGCCCATGGCGTGGGCGTATTCGCAGAGGATGAGTGGCCGGGTCTCGCCCGGCAGGCCGATCCACTTGGCCAGCGCCCACTTGGGCACCGCCGGGAAGGGCTGGTCCTGATGGGTGCGGGCATACATGGGGCAGATGATGTCGGTGGCCGGAGTATCGGCTCCGCCCCCTTCGTACTGTACCGGACGGCTCGGATCCGCCTGCTTGGCCCAGCCATACATGGCATCGTGGGCCGGGCCGTAGCCCGACTCGTTGCCAAGGGACCAGACGATGATGCTGGGGTGGTTGAAGTCGCGCGCCACCATGCGGGTGACCCGCTCCAGGAAGGCGTTGCTCCAGGCCGGATCCCGCGCCAACCGCCCCATGGGGGTCATGCCGTGGGTCTCCAGATTCGCCTCGTCCACCACATAGAGACCGAGCCGGTCACACAGTCGATAGAACTCGGGATGGTTGGGGTAGTGGGAGCAGCGCACCGCGTTGAAGTTGTGCCGCTTCATCAGCAGCAGATCCTGCTCGATGGCGGCAGGAGTTACCACATGGCCCCTGGCTGCATCGTGTTCGTGCCGGTTGGCGCCGCGGATCAGCAGGGGCTGGCCGTTGACCCGCAGCAGACCGCCCTTGATCTCCACCGCCCGAAAGCCCACGTCATAGGCCTCGCTCTCGATGGGCTCGCCCTGCTCGCCGAGCAGGGTCAGGGTCAGTCGGTAGAGGTGAGGCGTCTCGGCACTCCACTTGCGCGGGGCCGCCACCTCGAGCCAACACTCGGCGCGATCCTCATAGGCCCCCTTCTCGTCGATGGCTGCCGTGCCGAGCCGCTGACGCAGGGTCGCCACCCGCTCTGTGCCGTCGTAGAGGCTGACCTCCACCGACAGGCCCGCTGCGTTGGCGGCCTGCAGCTCGATCTTGAGACGAGCATCCCGATAGCAGGCATCCAGCTCGGGCGTAACCCGGATATCCATCAGATGACGGGCCGGTTTGTGCAGCAGACTGACGGAGCGGAAGATGCCGCTCAGGCGCCACATGTCCTGATCCTCCAGATAGGAGCCATCGGACCAGCGCAGCACCAGCACAGCCAGCCGGTTGCCGCCGGCCTGCAGGAAGGGGCTCAGATCGAATTCGGCGGGCAGCCGGCTGTCCTGGGAGTAACCCACCCAGCGGCCGTTGCAGAACAGGTAGAAGGCGCTATCGACCCCGTCGAAGATGATGCGGGTCTGGCCGCCGGCCAGCCAGTCGGCCGGCACGCTGAACTCGCGAGAGTAGCAGCCAGTCGGATTGGCGGCCGGCACCCTGGGCGGATCGCAGGGGAAGGGATACTTGATGTTGGTGTAGATGGGGCCATCCGTGAGCGGACGTGACGCCGGGTAGGCGGCATCCAGCTGCCAGTTGCCCGGCACCCTGATGGCACACGCCTGCGGCAGATCCTGCGTCAGCCAGCCATCGGGCACCCGCTCGGGCGCCTCGAAGAAGGAAAAGCGCCATTCGCCATCCAGCAGCAGGCGGGACGGCGAAGCGAGATCGGCACGGGCGTCGGCCTCGCTGCGCCAGCTGAACAAGGGGGTATGGGCAGCCAGACGATTCACCGATGTAATCGCCTGGGTCTGCCAATCCTGACGGGCCACTATCTCCCTGAGCATTCTTCTCTCTCCCTGCATGAACGCCGAAAACGTATGCAGTGTAGGGGAGTTTTGCCCGGTGATCGGCGATCCCGCTCACACGGATGTAAACGATTACACTGATTTTGTTAAGTAAAACAGGGTAAAAATGAGCTAAATGAAGGTAAAAGACCGAGCCCCCGGATCACAGGCCTGAAAAACGGCGATCCGGGGGAGGGAAAGAGGCGTGAATAGAGGGGGTCAGGCCCGTACGGGGGCCACGGAGTGACGATTGATCAGGGTCGGCGTGTAAATGCGGCTCTGCACCGACTCGCACTCACCCGCCGCCAGCTGCAATGCCAGCTTGGCCGCCTGAGCCGCCATCAGCTCGATGGGATAGCGCATGGTGGAGAGCTTGGGTCTCAGGTATCTGGCGTAGATGATGTCATCGAAGCCCACCACCGAGACCTCCTCCGGCACCTTGAGGCCGTTGTCGGCCAGCACAGAGATGGCGCCGGCCGCCATGGCATCGTTGTAGGCCACCACGGCCGTGATGGGCTGTCCCTTGGCCAGCAGGTTGAGCATGGCGCGCTCCCCCCCCTCCTCGTTGGGCATGCCGCTCTCCACCAGCTCGGGATCGGCGAACAGCCCAGCCTCGGCCAGCGCATCCTGATAACCTTGCAGGCGCAAGGTGGCATCCTCGATGACGTGATCCGAACTGAGGAAGGCGATGTGGCGGTGGCCCAGCTCCAGCAGATGACGGGTCGCCGTGGCGGCCCCCTGCCGGTTGTTGAGGGCGATGCAGCGCCCCTTCAGGGCCGGGATGTCGCGGTTGATCAACACCATGCCGGGCACCCGCTGGGCGTAGTCGATCAGCTCCTCATCGCTCAGTGCCTTGCTGTGCACCACCAGCGCCTCGCAGCGCTTGCCGATCAGCAGCTCGATGGATTCCCGCTCTTGCTGCGCCCGGTGAAAACCATTACCCATCAACAGGTGCAACCCCTGCTCCACCGCAATCGCCGCGACCCCCTTGATCAGGGCGCCGAAGAAGGGATCCGCCACGTCACCCACCAGCACCCCCATGGTGTCACAGGTCCTGCTGACCAGCGCACGGGCATTGGCGTTGGGGGTGTAGCCCAACTCGGCCATGGCCTTCTGCACCACCTCGCGGGAGGCGGCACTGGCCTTGGGTGAGTTGTTCATCACCCGTGAAACCGTTGCCACAGATACCTTGGCCAAACGGGCGACATCCTTGATGGTGCTCATGCTGTTTTCACTTATTTCACGGTTCAAGACGGCGCCATTATACCGAGCAATGTCACTGATAACAGGGGAAAAAGCCACATGGCTGCATTTATGACCACAGCAACAAGTGTAATCGTTTCCACATATTTGTTAACCAGTTCACAGTTTACCCGTCGGAGCCTCGGCTAGACTCCTTCACAGGCTTTTTTAGCGTGGAGAAGAGGATGAAAGTACTGGTCACCGGCGGCTGCGGCTACATCGGCAGCCACACCTGTCTGGCCTTGCAGGCCGCGGGAATGGAACCCGTGGTGGTGGATAACCTCTGCAACAGCAAGGCGGGCGTACTGGCTCGCATCGCCGCCATCAGCGGGCGTGAACCCCTCTTCTATCAGGGGGACATTCGTGATCCGGCCCTGCTGGATCGCATCTTCGGCGAGCAACAGATAGCCGCAGTGATCCACTTCGCCGCCCTCAAGGCGGTCGGTGAATCGACCCGTCTCCCCCTCGAATACTACGAGAACAATCTGGGCGGCACCCTCACCCTGCTGCAGGCGATGAAACGCGCCGGGGTCAGCAGCCTGGTGTTCAGCTCGTCGGCCACCGTCTATGGCGATCCGGCCAGCACACCCATCCGGGAGGATTTCCCGCGCAGCGCCACCAATCCCTACGGGCGATCCAAGCTGATCATCGAGGAGATCCTCGAGGATCTGCAGCGGGCCGAGCCCCACTGGAGCATGACGCTGCTGCGCTACTTCAATCCGGTCGGCGCCCACGACTCAGGCACCCTGGGGGAAGATCCCCAGGGCATACCCAACAACCTCATGCCGTTTTTGACCCAGGTCGCCATCGGCCGCCGCGACTCTATCTCCGTCTTTGGAAACGATTACCCCACCGTCGATGGCACCGGGGTGCGCGACTACATCCACGTGATGGATCTCGCCGAGGGGCACGTCAAGGCGCTGCAACATTGCGCCAGGCAGGGGGGCGTACACGTCTACAACCTGGGCACGGGCCAGGGCCAGAGCGTGTTGCAGATGGTCGCAGCGTTCGAAGCCGCCTCCGGTCGGCCGCTGCCCTATCGCATCGAACCCAGGCGCCCAGGCGACATCGCCGAGTGCTGGGCCGATCCCGCCAAGGCCGAGCGCGAGCTGGGCTGGCGTGCCAGCCGCGACCTCGCAACCATGTGCACCGACAGCTGGCGCTGGCAGTCCGCCAATCCGCAGGGGTACGAGGCGTGAACATGCCCAGTGCGACTCGCCCTCCCTCGTCCGCCCAGCAGGCGGCCAATCCATCCATTTCATCAGGTAATGAGGAGTGATGATGTTCAACCCGGTTGATCACCCCCACCGTCGTTTCAACCCGCTGACCGGTCAATACGTGCTGGTCTCCCCCCACAGGGCCAAGCGCCCCTGGCAGGGCCAGGTCGAGAAGGTCAGTCAGGCGCCGAGCCAGTCCCACGATCCGGATTGCTTCCTCTGCGCGGGCAACCAGCGCGTCACCGGCGACAAGAACCCGGACTATCAGGGCACCTTCGTCTTCACCAACGACTTCGCCGCCCTGATGCAGGACACCCCGGCCACCGACGCGGCACAGGATCCCCTGCTCAAGCTGGAGGCCGCCCGCGGCACCAGCCGGGTCATCTGCTTCTCGCCGGATCACGGCAAGACACTGCCCGAGCTGCCGCTGCCCGCCATAGAGGCGGTGATCACCACCTGGATGGAACAGGTGGCCGAGCTGTCAGCCCAGTGGGAATGGGTGCAGGTGTTTGAAAACAAGGGCGCCGTCATGGGCTGCTCCAACCCCCACCCTCATGGCCAGCTGTGGGGCAGCGATTTTCTGCCCAACGAGATCGCCCGCGAAGAGCAGCACCAGCGCGACTGGCTGGCCGAGCACGGCCGCCCGCTGCTGCTCGACTATGTGGAGCGGGAGCTGGCGGATCGCACCCGCATCGTGGTGGAAACCGCACACTGGCTGGCCGTCGTTCCCTTTTGGGCCGCCTGGCCGTTCGAAACCCTGCTGCTGCCCAAGACCCATGTGCCCTCCCTGCTCGGCCTCACCCCCGAGCTGCAGCAGGATCTGGCGGTGGCGCTCAAGGAGCTCACCAGCCGTTACGACAACCTGTTCGAGTGCAGCTTCCCCTACTCCATGGGCTGGCACTTCGCGCCGCCGCACTCCGACTGCCCGGAAGCCTGGCAACTGCACGCCCACTTCTATCCGCCCTTGCTGCGTTCCGCTACGGTGCGCAAATTTATGGTGGGCTTCGAGATGCTGGCCGAGACCCAGCGCGATCTGACGCCGGAACAAGCGGCAGAACGACTGCGCGCCCTGTCCTCCATGCATTACAACCAGGCTGACGGGGAGAAGCGATGAAACCCAGTCAATGTGTTCCGACCCCGGAGCAAGCCGTGAGCCCCATTTACTACAACCCGATCAGCCAAGCCAATGAGGAGGCCCTATGACCCCCAGCCAACGCGTCAGCGCCGTTTTTGCAGAGCAGTTTGAGCAGCAACCCGACCTGCTGGTGCGCGCCCCCGGTCGCGTCAACCTCATCGGCGAACACACGGACTACAACGACGGCTTCGTGCTGCCCTGCGCCATCGACTACGAGACCTGCGTCGCCATCGGCCTGCGGGATGACAGCCTGGTGCACGTGATCGCCGCCGACTACGGCAACCAGCGCGACCTGTTCGATCTGAACCAGCCCATCACCCACCATGCCGATCAGCGCTGGAGCGACTACATACGCGGCGTGGTGAAATACCTGCAGGTGCGCGGCCATGCGCTGCGCGGCCTCAACCTGGTGGTCTCCGGCAACGTGCCGCAGGGCACAGGCCTGTCGTCGTCCGCTTCGCTGGAGGTGGCCATAGGCCAGGCCTTCAAGGAGGCGTTGGGGCTCGACATCAGCCAGGCCGAGATCGCGCTCAACGGCCAGCAGGCGGAGAACCAGTTCGTCGGCTGCAACTGCGGCATCATGGATCAGATGATCTCCGCCAGCGGCAAGCAGGATCATGCCCTGCTGCTCGACTGCCGTTCGCTGGAAACCCGCCTCATCCCCATGCCCCCCGATCTGGCGGTGCTGATCGTCAACTCCAACGTGCGCCGCGGCCTGGTGGACAGCGAATACAACACCCGCCGTCAGCAGTGTGAAACCGCCGCCCGCCACTACGGGGTCAAGGCGCTGCGCGACCTCGACATGGCCGCGCTGGAAGCGGGTAAGGCCGGGCTGGATGAGGTCTGCTACCGCCGCGCTCGCCACGTGGTGGGCGACAATACCCGCACCCTGGCCGCCGCCGATGCGCTGGAGTCCGGCGATCTGGTGCGTCTCGGCGAACTGATGGCCGAGTCCCACGCCGCCATGCGCGATGACTTCGAGATTACCGTGCCCCCCATCGACGGTCTGGTGGAGATCATCAAGGCCAGGCTTGGCCGCGAAGGCGGTGTGCGGATGACGGGCGGCGGCTTCGGCGGCTGCGTGGTTGCCCTGCTGCGCCCGGCACAGGTCGCCGAGGTGATTGCCGCCGTCGACGCCGAGTATCCGGCCCGCTTCGGTCTCAAGGCCGACAGCTATGTCTGCCGCGCCAGCGCGGGGGCGGGAAAACTATGAGCCCATTTATGATGCAGGCCGACGGCTACGTCTGCCGGATCGGCGACACAGGTGCAGGCAAGCTATGAGCAACGCCATGATCCCGTTCGAGCTGGAAAACGAAGAGGGGCTGCGCCTGCGCGGCCTTGATGTTGGCGCCACCCTCACCTCCCTCACCCTGCCGGTCGCGGGCAAGCACCGCGAGGTGCTGCTGGGCTGCGCCGATGAGGCCTATCCTGCGCAGCAGGTGTGGCTGGGTGCGGTGGCGGGGCGTTTTGCCAACCGCATCGGCGGCGCCGAACTGGTACGCGATGGCCAGCACTGGTCGCTGGATGCCAATCAGGCCCCCCACTGCCTGCACGGCGGACGGGAGGGGTTTCATCGCCAGCGCTGGCAGATCAAGGAGCTGGAGGCGGACAGGGTCAAACTAGTCCTGCTGTCGAAGGCGGGCGATCAGGGCTTTCCCGGCAACTTGCGGGTGACCCTGGAGTACCGGCTGGAGCAGTACGATCTGGTGGTCGATTTCAGGGCCAGCACGGATGCGCCGACCCCGGTCAGCCTCACCAGTCACGCCTACTTCAACCTGGATGGGGGCGGCGATGTGCGCGACCACACCATCAGCCTCAACGCCGACCGCTTTCTGCCGACCGATGAGAGCGGTCTGCCGCTGGCCATTGCGCCGGTGGAAGGCCCCTTCGATCTGCGCGCCCCACGCCCCATGGGCCAGGATTGGCTGAGCCATCCCCAGCAACGGCAGGCCAGGGGGTACGATCACGCCTTCCTGCTCAATCATCCGCAGCATGATGGCCCGGAGCAGACCTGGGCCGCGCGAGTGATCTCCGGCGATCGGCAGCTGGCGATGGAGGTCTACAGCAACCAGCCTTCGCTGCAGTTCTACACCGGCAACTGGCTGGCCAACACGCCGAGCCGCAGCGGCCAGCCGCATCAGGATTACGACGGCTTCTGTCTGGAGGCACAGCAGTTGCCGGACAGCCCCAACCGGCCCGAGCTCGGCGACCCCTGGCTGCTGCCGGGGCACTACTACCACCACCAGACCCGTTATCGCTTTATCGCCGCCAGCTGACCCCGACGCCCTCCGGCAGACCTACGCTGACAACCACAGGCGAGGCCGAGATGGCGTCATCATGCAGCTACACTCTGGCCCCGCGCCCTCTTCTCCCACGCAGACATAGCGAATGAAGAGGGCTCGGGGTCACCCATTACATCAGCTCGTAAGCAAGTCCACGCAAGGAGTCGTTATGGATGAACACTACCTGGCCGCGCCCGACCGCTATCAGCGCCAGCCCTATCGACCCGCAGGCCGCCACGGCCTGCGCCTGCCCAGCATAGGTCTCGGGCTCTGGCACAACTTCGGCGAGGGAAGCGATCCCGCCAGGGTGAAGGCCATGGTGCACCAGGCGTTCGATCTGGGCATCACCCACTTCGATCTCGCCAACAACTACGGGCCGCCCCCCGGCTCCGCCGAGACCACCTTCGGCCGCGTGCTCAAGGGCAGTCTGGCCCCCTACAGAGACGAGCTTATCATCGCCAGCAAGGCGGGCTATGTGATGTGGGACGGCCCTTACGGGGATGGCGGCAGCGCCAAGTACCTGTTTGCCAGCCTGCACCAGAGTCTGCGCCGGCTCGGCCTCGACTATGTGGACATCTTCTATCACCACAGGCCGGATCCCCGCACCCCGCTGGAGGAGACCTGTCAGGCGCTGGCGCTCATGGTGCGTCAGGGCAAGGCGCTCTATGTCGGCCTCTCCAACTACCCGGCACAGCTTGCCGCCCAAGCGGCGACCCGGCTGGCGGAGCTGGGTACCCCCTGTCTGGTCAATCAGCTCAAATACTCGCTGTTCCAGCGCGACATCGAAGCCGACACCCTGCCGGTCTGTCGCGAGCAGGGGGTGGGCGTGGTGGCCTTCTCGCCGCTGGCGGGCGGCCTGCTCAGCAACCGCTATCTGGCCGGCATACCGGCGGACTCGCGCGCCGCCAGCGGCAGCCCCTTCCTCAAGCCGGAGCAGATCACCGCGGACAAACTGGCCAGGATCCAGGCCCTGCACGCCCTGGCACAACAGCGGGGGCAGGAGTTGTCACAGCTGGCGTTGCAGTGGGTGCTGCGCGATCCCGTGGTGAGTTGCGCCCTGATCGGTGCCAGCAGCCCCCAGCAGATAGTGAGCGCGGTCGAGGCCCTGGCCCTGCCCCCGCTGGACGAGGCGTTGCAACGACAGATAGAAGCCACCCTGGCCTGACCCGCTCTCAGCCTCCCCCATTGCCAGGGGGAGGCCCCAATATTCACTGGTTGCCCGTCTGATTTTCCTCCATCATTGGTCGCCCCGGCTCAGCCCGGGGCCGACTTCATCCGGACCAATCAACCAAGAGATCTGAACCATGACAGAGTCTTACGCCCTGTTTGTCGCCTTCGTGCTGGGCATAGTAGAGGGCCTGACCGAGTTTCTGCCCGTTTCCTCGACCGGCCACATGATCATCGTCGGCCACCTGCTGGGCTTCGACGGCCCCAAGGCTGCCACCTTCGAAGTGGTGATCCAGATGGGTTCCATTCTCGCGGTCGTGGCCGTGTTCTGGCGCCGCCTGTTCGGCCTGATTGGCATCCACTTCGGCCAGAAGCCGGCGCAGGATCACGCCACCCTCTCCCTGGTACACATCATCCTCGGCATGCTGCCCGCCGTACTCATAGGTCTCGCCATTCACAGCTGGATCAAGGCCAACCTGTTCGGCCCGGAAACCGTGATGTATGCCCTGGTCGCCGGCGGCATATTGCTGATCATCGCCGAGAAGTTTCGCCCGGCGGTACGCTCCGAGACCCTGGATGACATCAGCTACCAGCAGGCGTTTGGCATAGGCCTGTTCCAGTGTCTGGCGCTCTGGCCCGGCTTCTCCCGCTCCGGCGCCACCATCAGCGGCGGCATGCTGATGGGGATCAGTCGCCAGGCGGCGGCCGAGTTCTCCTTCATCCTGGCGGTGCCCATGATGGTGGCCGCCAGCGGACTGGATCTCTACAAGAGCCGTGACCTGCTCTCCATGGCCGACTTTCCCATGTTTGCGGTGGGCTTCGTCACCGCCTTCGTGGTCGCCATGATCGCCATAAAGACCTTCCTGGCGCTGATCCGTCGCCTCGACTTCATCCCGTTCGCCATCTACCGCTTCGTGGTGGCCTTCGCCGTCTACCTGGTATTCGTTGCCTGATCCGGCCGCGACACCATGAAAAAGGGACCTGTCGGTCCCTTTTTCTATTGTTGCCCGTCCTCAATAGAGGCGATGGGTGATGCCGTTGAGCAGCCGCGACAGCCCCTTGGTGAACTGGACCGGCGCATCCTGCACCGTGTAGCAGAGGCAACCATCCGGCGTATGCGGGCTGTGGGCATGGCTGGCATCGCGCCAGATGAAGTCCCCCGCCTGATAGCAGGTGTCGCCATCTTCGATGGTGCCTGCCAGCAGCAGGGTCAGCTCATAGCCCTGATGGGTGTGCTCGGGGATGCGGCCACCGGCTTCTATGTGCAGCAGGCTGGCGCGGGCCCCCAGCTCGTCCAGCGGCAGGCTGTGCTGACGAATGGCGCCAATGTGACGCCACTTGGGGGTATGGTGACGGGCCAGCACCCTGGGCAAGCGGTATGACTGGCCCGCCACCTGCAACTCGGGCTGGGGGGGCGCCAACTGGCTGAGTTCCGCCACAGTTGCGACCGGCTGCTGCAGTATGCCGGCCAGCATGGCATCGAGTGCCACCGGCATGCTCTCGCTCATCGTTGCCGGCTGATCTTCTGCCGGCTCCAGATACTGGCGGGCCAGTTCCTCTTCGCAGGCTCGCAGACTGGCAGCACACTCGGGGCAGAGCTCGCAGTGGGCGGAGACACCGACCGCCAGCGGCAGGGACAGCTCGTCGGCGGCGAAGGCGCGCAACATGGCGTGGGTCGGATGGGTTTTAATCATGGCCTTGCTCCACTTGCTCTTTCAATTTCTGTAATGCCAGTCTGAGGCGGGATTTGATGGTACCGAGCGGCACACCGAGTCGCTCCGCCAGCTCCTGCTGGGAGAACTCCTGCAGATAGATGCCGCGCACCACCTGCTGTTGCGGCTCCGGCAGGGTGGCGAGGTAGTGCGCCATCTGGCGGGTCAGCACGGCATCCTCACCACCGCTCAGGTGCTCCTCTTCCGCCCTGAACTCCAGCATGGGCCACAGCTCCTCGGCGCAGAGATCCTCCTTGCTGGCACGGCGGCGGCGCAGCATGTCGAAGCTCTGGTTGCGCATGACGGTGTAGATCCAGGTGGTCGGCGCCCCCTTCTCGGGATGGTAGAGGCGGGCCTTCTGCCACACCAGCAGCATGGTCTCCTGCACCAGCTCCATGGCGTTGGCCTCGCTGCCGAGGTGGCGCAGCCCATAGCTGCGGATGCGCGGCGCGAAGTGATGAAACAGGCGGGCGAAGGCAGCCTTGTCGGCCTGCTCGGCAACCCGGATGAGAAGAGACTTCAGATCGCCATCTGGATTGTCCATGGGGGGCGATATCCTGCGCTGAGTCGATTGGGGTTGGCCAGTATATGCCATTGCGCCATGCCTTGAATGTTGTGGTCATCACCATTACGCCGGGCGTGGCAAAAGGATCACAGGCGGGCCGCAAATTGGCACTCAATGGCTGGCAACCAGCAGGCCGCTCAGCAGGGAGAGCGCAGGCTGGTTGTCGTCCGCCGCCAGCAACCACTGCTTCTGTTCCACGGGAATGGGCAGCACCTCCAGCCAGCGCTGGGCCACCCAGCTGGCATCGTCCCAGTCGGGATCATGGTAGAGGGCCGCATATTCCGGGTAGTCGTTGAACACCTCCTGCAGCGCCCTGGCCAGTGAGTGCTGATCGGCATTGAGCCTGCCCGTCTGCCAGGGCGGCAGCAGTGCCACCTCGCCGACCCTCAGCCCGTCGGGCTCCTGCCACAGATCGACGATCCTGACACGCTCCATGCCGAGCACGGTAATGCCCAGCAGACCATCCGGCAGCTGATCGAAATCGATGATCCGCACCCGGGTGGCGATGGGGTACATGTTGCGCAGCGCATCGGGCTGGCGGGGGTCGAGCATGCAGAGCACGAAGCCCTGATCTCCCGCCTCGGCGATCATGCGCTGGTATCTGGGCTCGAAGATGCGCAGCGGCATGATGCCACCGGGCAGCAGGTGAGCCGAGAGGGGAAACAGCGCCAGTTTCATCAGGATATTCCTCTGTGGAAGATACCTGTTGATACGACCGCCGTGAACGGGCAGATCATTCAGACCGAGTTGGAATAAAAAAACCCTTAACAATCAGGGGAAAATAGCCTGGACAAGCCGCTTCGATATGCAGTAGAAATGGATAAGCACCATTTAATCCATTGAATATTCTGGATACTGGTGACAAATGCAGTGAAATATCCGCCCGACCAACTCCGGCGGGCCGTCCCTATAGTTTTCTCGGGCCGATGCGGGTAAAATTCACGCCCTTATATATCAGTCATTTTTCGACGCGCAACCTTGGTGGTCAGTTATGAAAGAGCATATTCATCATCTACTTGAACAAACGGTAGCCAATCTCAAGTCAGCGGGCGTGTTGCCGGCGGACCTGGAAGCCCGGGTGCAAGTAGACCGATGCAAGGAGAAGGCTCACGGTGACCTGGCCACCAACCTGGCCATGCTGCTGGCCAAACCGGCCCGCAAGAACCCCCGTGAGCTGGCCGCTGCCATCATAGAGCACCTGCCCGCTTCGGACCTGATCGCCAAGGTCGAGATCGCCGGCCCCGGCTTCATCAACTTCTTCTTCGACCAGCGCTGGCTGGCCGGCCAGGTGGAAGCCATGGTGACCTCTGCCAACGCCAACGTGAAGTTGCCGACCCCGCAGACAGTGGTGGTGGACTACTCGGCGCCGAACGTGGCCAAAGAGATGGCGGTGCACCACATCCGCTCTACCGTGCTCGGTGACGTAGCCGCCCGTGCCCTGGAATTCCTCGGCCACAAGGTGGTACGCGCCAACCACATAGGTGACTGGGGCACCCAGTTCGGCATGCTGATCGCCTATCTGGAGAAGATGGCCAACGAGCACGCCTCCGACATGGCGCTCAAGGATCTCGAAGCCTTCTACACCCAGGCCAAGCGTTGCTACGACGAAGACGAAGTCTTCGCCGAGCGTGCGCGCAACTACGTGGTCAAGCTGCAGGGTGGCGATGAATACTGCCGCACCATGTGGAAGAAGCTGGTCGACATGACCATGGAGCAGAACCAGATCAACTACGACCGCCTGAATGTCTCCCTGACCAACAAGGACATAATGGGCGAGTCCATGTACAACGACATGCTGCCGCAAATCGTGGACGACCTGAAAGCCCGCGGGCTGGCGGTCGAGAGCGAAGGGGCCACTGTCGTCTTCCTGGACGAATTCAAGAACAAGGATGGCGAGCCCATGGGCGTCATCATCCAGAAGAGCGATGGCGGCTTCCTCTACACCACCACCGACATCGCCTGTGCCAAATATCGTTACGAAACCCTGGGCGCCGACCGCGTCATGTACTTCATCGACTCCCGTCAGCACCAGCACCTGATGCAGGCCTGGACCATCACCCGCAAGGCGGGCTATGTGCCGGAATCCGTGCCGCTCGAGCACCACGCCTTCGGCATGATGCTGGGCAAGGATGGTCGTCCCTACAAGACCCGTTCCGGCGGCACCGTCAAGCTGGTCGACCTGCTCAACGAAGCCGAGGAGCGCGCGAGCGCCCTGCTGGAGAACCGCAACAGCGATCTCTCCGCCGCAGAGAAGGCCGAAGTGGTCCACGCCATCGCCATGGGTGCGGTCAAGTATGCGGATCTCTCCAAGAACCGCACCACAGACTACATCTTCGACTGGGACATGATGCTGTCGTTCGAAGGCAACACGGCCCCTTACCTGCAGTACGCCTACACCCGGATCCAGTCCATCTTCCGCAAGGCCGGTGTCAATGCCGAGACCTTGACCGGTACTGTGACCCTGAACGAGGAAGCCGAAGAGGTGCTGGCCCAGAAGCTGATCCAGTTCTCCGACGCGGTCAACGGCGTGGCGGACAAGGGCATGCCGCACCTGCTCTGTACCTATCTGTACGAGCTGTCCGGCAACTTCATGACCTTCTACGAAGCCTGCCCGATCAACAAGGATGGCGTCGACGAAGCCACCCGCCAGAGCCGTCTACTGCTGTGCGCAGCCACCGCCAAGGTCCTGAAACTGGGTCTGGGCGTGCTGGGTATCCATACCCTGGAGCGCATGTAATAGATGGCAACCCGGGATTACGTCGGCAACAGCCCGAGAAGACGGGCCGGTGGTCGTAACACCAAGAAAGCGGCACCTCGCCGCTTTCCTGTTATCCCGGCACTGCTGGCCGGGGTGCTGCTGGCAGGGTTCGGCGGCTTCCTCTACATGATCAACGGCAAGGGCAGCGATGCCCCCACCATTGAAGAACAGGTCAAGGCCAACAAGCCCAAGGCGCAGAACAACGGCTTGCCGCAGGAGAAGTGGAGCTATATCGAACGGCTGGAGAACAAGCAGGTCGATATCACTGAGCCGCCCCCCCAACCGGGTGTGCTGCCACCGCCCCCTGCCCAGACCCTGACTCTGCAGCCGGAGAAACTGCCGCAGCCGGTGCCGACCGACATCCCCCAGCCGGGTACGCCCATAGGTCAGGTGCAGCCTTACAAGCCGCAACCGGTTCAACCCGCCAAGCCAGCCCCCGTGGCCAATGCCCAGGAGCAGGTGATCGACCGCAAGGCCGAGCGGGAACGGATGGAGCGTGAACTGCGGGCCGAGCTGGAACGGGAGCGCGCCGAGGCCGCCAGGGCCCAGGCAGCGACCCAGTCTGCACAAACCGCAGCGGCGGACAGCGGTCGCTACATGATGCAGTGCGCCGCCCTGCGCTCGCAGGATTCTGCCGAGTCGCTCAAGGCACGTATCGCCTTCGGCGCCGGCCTCTCCTCCAGCCTGCAGGTGGTGAATGGCGCCAACGGCACCGTCTACAAGGTGATGGTGGGTCCCTTCAGCGGCAAGGCGGCCGTCGATGCGGCCAACCGCAAGCTGCAAGGCTCCGGCATCAGCGGCTGCATCCCCAAAAAGGGGTGACCGCCGTCAGCGGATGAGTGATCAGGGCCGGGTTGAAGACTCGGCCCTTTTCTTTTCTGCGCCACGCGTCTCAACGGCAGTCGACCCGTTGCGGATAATCCGCCAGGGTTGAAAAGCGCCAAACCCATCCCCATCTTTCTTGCCATGCACAGTCAGGCCGTTATTCGGCTCAAGCGAGGTAAGTAAAGTGACTACCATAGTTTCTGTCCGCCGCAACGGCCAAGTCGTGATAGGTGGTGATGGCCAGGTATCCCTCGGCAACACCGTCATGAAGGGCAACGCCCGCAAGGTTCATCGTCTCTATAACGGCAAGGTGCTGGCAGGTTTCGCCGGCGGCACTGCCGATGCCTTCACTCTGCTCGAGCGCTTCGAAGCCAAACTGCAGGCCCATCAGGGTAATCTGGAACGCGCCGCCGTGGCGCTGGCCAAAGACTGGCGCACCGATCGCGCCCTGCGCCGTCTCGAAGCCCTGCTGGCGGTCGCCGATGAAAACAAATCCTTCATCATCACAGGCAACGGTGACGTGGTGCAGCCGGAGCATGATCTGATCGCCATCGGCTCGGGCGGCAACTTCGCCCAGTCCGCCGCCACCGCCCTGCTGGAAAACACGGATCTCGACGCCAAGAGCATCGTCGAGAAGTCCCTCAAGATCGCGGGCGACATCTGCGTCTTCACCAACCAGCATCACACGGTCGAAGTGCTGAATTACGATCCGAAAGAAGCCGAGCCCAAGTAAGCCCCCCATTTGCAAGGGGTGGGCCCTGCCCGCCCCGGATACAGGAATGCCATCATGTCCGAGATGACCCCGAGAGAAATCGTCCACGAGCTGGACCGACACATCATTGGTCAGGCCGACGCCAAGCGTGCCGTCGCCGTCGCCCTGCGCAATCGCTGGCGCCGGATGCAGCTCGATGAAGAGATGCGCCACGAGGTGACCCCGAAAAACATCCTGATGATAGGCCCGACCGGGGTCGGCAAGACCGAGATCGCCCGTCGTCTGGCCAAGCTGGCCAACGCTCCCTTCATCAAGGTGGAAGCCACCAAGTTCACCGAGGTGGGCTATGTGGGCAAGGAAGTGGACAGCATCATCCGCGATCTGACTGACGTCGCCATCAAGCTGGTGCGCGAGACCGAGATGGAGAAGATGAAATACCGCGCCGAGGAAGCCGCCGAGGAGCGCATCCTCGACGCCCTGCTGCCCAACCCGCGCAACAGCTGGGGCGAGGAGGAGAAGGCCGACAACTCCAACACCCGCCAGATCTTCCGCAAGAAGCTGCGGGAAGGCCAGCTGGATGACAAGGAGATAGAACTCGAGCTGTCAGCCAGCCCCATGGGCGTCGATATCATGACCCCGCCGGGCATGGAAGAGATGGCCAGCCAGTTGCAGGGGCTGTTCCAGAACCTGGGTCAGAACCAGAAGAAGAAGCGCAAGATCAAGGTCAAAGAGGCCATGAAGGCGCTGATCGAAGAGGAAGCGGCCCGTCTGGTCAATCCGGAAGAGCTGAAGCAGAAGGCGATCGCCGCGGTCGAGAACAACGGCATCGTCTTCCTCGACGAGATCGACAAGATCTGCAAGCGTGGCGAGAGCTCGGGCCCGGATGTCTCCCGCGAAGGGGTACAGCGCGACCTGCTGCCGCTGGTGGAAGGCTGCACCGTCAACACCAAGCACGGCATGGTCAAGACAGACCACATTCTGTTTGTCGCCTCCGGTGCCTTCCAGGTGGCCCGCCCGTCGGATCTCATCCCCGAGCTGCAGGGTCGCCTGCCGATCCGGGTCGAACTGACCGCGCTCACCACGGATGACTTCGAGCGCATCCTGACCGAGCCGAACGCCTCGCTCACCGATCAGTACCAGGCGCTGATGGCCACCGAAGGGGTCAAGATCGAGTTCACCAAGGATGGCATCCGCCGTCTGGCCGAAGCGGCCTGGCAGGTCAACGAGCGCACCGAGAACATAGGTGCCCGCCGCCTGCACACCGTCATGGAACGGCTGATGGAAGACATCTCCTATGATGCCTCCGAGAAGTCCGGCGAGACCTTCACCATAGACGCCGACTACGTCAACGCCCACCTCGGGGCGCTGATCGAGGACGAGGATCTGAGCCGCTTTATCCTGTAAGCGCGCCCTACCGTCATCATTCAAGACGCCTCCCTTGCGGAGGCGTCTTCGTTTTCGGCTCCCTCCTGGATCGTTTCGACCGGTGTGCCACTGTGGCCTCTTCCCGTCAGCCAGATCGCGGCGCCAATCAGCAGGCCACTCAGGGCAAAGCTGATCTGCATGCCGAACACCAGATCTGCCGGCATGGCCGTGGCCAGGTTGGGCGTGCCCACCAGGGTGGCAAACAGGCCACCGAGTCCGGCCGCCCCCGTCAGCTGGCCCAGATTGCGCGACAGGGTCAGCAAGCCGGCCACGGCCCCCCGCGCCTGTTCGGTTGCCGCCCCCACCACGGCGCTGTTGTTGGCGGTCTGGAACAGGGCATAGCCGGCAGTCAGCAGCAGTATGGGCAGCAGATAACCGAGCGGGCCATATCCGGCGCTCAGGGTGGCCAGCCCGAGGAGCGCGCCCATCATGACCATCAACCCCAGTCGAGCGACCCGGCGCGAACCGCACCTGTCCACCAGCCAGCCGGCAGGCATGCCCGTCAAGGTCGCCAGCAGGGGTCCGCCGGAGATCATGAGCCCGACCGTCGCCATGTCGAGCTCGAACACGCCGTGCAGGTAGAAGGGGCCGATCAGCAGGGTCAGCACCATGACGCTGGCCACCAGCGCACTGGCGAGCAGGCCACCCTTGAGCCGGGAGTCGGCCAGCAGTGCCAGCGGCAGCAGGGGGAAACGGGCACGGCGCTCGCGGCGAACGAACAAGGCAGTGCCAAGCAGTGCTCCCGCCCACCAGCCCAGCGCCAGAGCGTCCCCCGAGGTCAGCGCCAGCCCGTAGCAGAGCAGTGCCACCACCAGCATCGACAGGCCCGCCAGCGTCACCCTCTCTCTTTGTGGCAAAGCCCCCTCAGGTGGCAGACCGACCATGCCGGCACCCAGCGCCAGCAGGCTGACGGGCACCAGCAGCAGGAAGGGGGCCTGCCAGCCAAACCCGCCGATCAGCAGGCCGCCGAACGAGGGGCCAAGGGCAGTGCCGCAGGCCGAGAGGGTACCGAGCAGCCCCATGCCCCGGCCACGCTGCGCCGCAGGTACAAGCTGCCCCACCATGGCCAGCGCCAGAGAGAGCATGCAGGCCGCACCGACCCCCTGCAGGACACGCGCCGCAATCAGCCAGCCTATGGTCGGCGCCAGGGCACACAGCAGGGATGCCAGCGCAAACAGCGCCACGCCCCCCAGCAACAGGCGGCGCCGGCCAAACCTGTCGCCGAGCCGGCCGGCCACCAGAGTCAGGCAGGTGATCCCCAGCAGGTAGGCCACCAGCACCCACTGCAGGCTGGCGAAGGGGGTGGCAAACGCCTGTCCCAGCGCGGGCAGCGCCATGTTGGCCATGCTCCCCGCCAGCATGGGCAACAGGGTGGCGAGGCTGAGTGCCAGCAAGCCGGCACGGCGAACCCAGGGAGAGGGAATTATGCTGGGGTATGACATGGATATGACCTCAAGCGAGCCAGGATGACCACAAGGCTAGCCCTGACGCTGATCCGGCGGAAGACGCACGAGATGCAGCTTATAGCTGCACGACACGCCATATGAAGCCATGGATTCTCGCGTATGATGAGTCAACGCACAGATATGATCGCCATCGGCTGATCACCCCGCATACCAGACCGGCGAGGGCACGACCATGAGCACCCCCGATTTCAACCTGCTGATCACCCTGGATGCACTGCTCGATGAGGGCAGCGTGGCCGGCGCCGCCAGACGGCTGCGTCTCAGCCCCTCCGCCATGAGCCGGGCGCTGGCCCGCCTGCGTGAGACGACCGGGGATCCGCTGCTGGTACGGGCGGGCCGGGGGCTGGTGCCCACGCCGCGCGCCCTGGCCCTGCGCGAACGGGTAAGCCAGCTGGTGCAGGAGGCCGAAGCCGTGCTGCGCCCCCAGCAGGAGATAGATCCCGCCCATCTGGTGCGTACCTTTCGCCTCAGATCCAGCGACGGTTTCGTGGAGAGTGTCGGGGCCGCACTGCTGGCGCGGCTCGCCGCCGAAGCGCCCGGGGTGCGGCTGCATTTCATGGCCAAGCCCGACAAGGAGAGCGCCCCCCTGCGCGGCGGTGAGCTGGATTTTGAAACCGGCGTGATCGGTACCAATACGGCACCCGAGCTGCATACCCAGGCGCTGTTCCAGGACCACTTCGTCGCCGTGGTGCGGCCGGGCCATCCACTGTGCGAGGGACCCCTGACCGCAGTCCGCTATGCCGCCGCCCGCCATGTGCTGGTGTCGCGGCGCGGGCAGGAGCACGGCCCCGTCGACGAGGCGCTCGCCGCCCTGAAGCTGGAGCGTGCCATCGCCACCCTGGTGCCGGGCTTTGCCACTGCGCTGGCGCTGGTGCGGGGCAGCGATCTGGTAGCGACCGTGCCCGCCCTGCACTGCGCCTCCCTGCACGCCGATCTGGTGACCCTACCCCTGCCCTTCCCCCTGCCCGGGATCACCCTGGCCCTGCTCTGGCACCCACGGCTGGACGCCGATCCGGCTCACCGCTGGCTGCGCACCCTCATTCGCGAAACCTGCGCCCGCGCCCCCTATCAGGCCATCCCGAAAGAGCGCTAATCTGCGCCGCCACAACCCGCAGCGCCACCCGGATGCCGCACAGTGAAAGCACCTCTGCCGAGGTGCTTTCTTTCATCATGCCTGGCCAGACGAGCCACCCTCTTGCCCCCCCTTGCTCCATGACAACCAAAGCCCAGAATGCACCACTGGTATACCTATTTATGTATAGCTTTGAATTGTATCGAATTACCCCTGAGGAGATATATAAATAGACACTTGATTTGCATCAATCGTCCCGTCCCTACGACTGGGTAGCCTAGCCTCAGAATGATGTTTTATTACTCCAAACTAGAGGCAATCATGAGCAAAGTCAGGCTGGCCGTCATAGGGAACGGCATGGTGGGGCACCGCTTCATCGAAGAGTTGATCGAACGGTCCGATCCGGACCGGTTCGAGATCACCGTCTTCGGTGCAGAACCGCGTCCCGCCTACGATCGTGTCCATCTCTCCTCCTACTTTTCCCACCACACCAGCGAAGATCTCTCCCTCGTCAAACCCGGTTTCTACGAGAAGCACGGCATCCGCCTGCTGCTCGGCGAAGCGGTGAAAAAAATCGACAGGGCGGCCCGCGAAGTGCATTCCAACAAGGGCACTGTGGTCGGCTACGACAAGCTGGTGCTGGCCACCGGCTCCTACCCCTGGGTACCGCCCATTGCGGGCAGTCAGCACCACGAATGCTTCGTCTATCGCACCATTGAAGATCTGAAAGCCATCCGCAGCGCCGCCAAGAGCGGCAAGAGTGGCGTTGTCATTGGGGGCGGCCTGCTTGGCCTGGAAGCGGCGGGTGCCCTCAAGGCGCTCGGCCTCGAGACCCACGTGGTGGAGTTTGCTCCGGTATTGATGGCGGAACAGCTCGACGGTCAGGGTGGCCAGCTGCTGCGCCGCAAGATCGAATCCATGGGGGTGCAGGTTCACACCAGCAAGAGCACCAGCGAGATCCTGATGCACGGCGGTCGTGACGCCCAGCATCGCCTCGCCTTCGCCGACGGCAGCCAGCTGGAAGTGGATGTGGTGGTCTTCTCCACCGGTATCCGCCCGCAGGACACCCTCGGCCGTTACTGTGAACTGGCCATCGCCGAGCGCGGCGGCGTGCTGATCGATGATCACTGCCTCACCTCCGACCCCGACATCTATGCCATCGGCGAGTGCGCCGCCTGGCAGGGTCGCTTCTTCGGCCTGGTGGCGCCCGGCTACAAGATGGCCCAGATCACCGTCGACCACCTGCTCGGCGGCGACAGCCGCTTCGAAGGGGCGGACATGAGCGCCAAGCTCAAGCTGCTCGGCGTCTCCGTCGGTTCCATCGGCGATGCCCATGGCCGCACGCCCGGCAGCCACAGCTATGTGTTCCAGGACGATCAGGCCGGCGTCTACAAGCGTATCGTGGTGAGCGAAGACAACAGCCGCCTGCTCGGTGCCGTGCTGGTCGGCGATGTGGATGACTACGGCAACCTGCTGCAGCTGATGCTCAATGCCATGCCGCTGCCCGCCCACCCGGACACCCTGATCCTGCCCGCCTATGCCGGTGCCAAGCCGACCCTGGGGGTGGATGCCCTGCCGTCCACCGCCCAGATCTGCTCCTGCTTCGACGTCTCCAAGGGCGACATAGCCCAGGCGGTCGCCGAGGGCCACACCACGCTGGCCGCCATCAAGCAGCACACCAAGGCCGGTACCGGCTGCGGCGGCTGCGTGCCCCTCATCAGCCAGGTGCTCAACGCCGAATTGGTGAAGCAGGGCATAGAGGTCAACAACCACCTCTGCGCCCACTTCCCCCACTCCCGCCAGGAGCTGTTCCACCTGGTCAAGGTGGAAGGGATCAAGAGCTTCGACGAGCTGCTGGCCAAGCATGGTCACGGCTATGGCTGCGAGGTGTGCAAGCCCACGGTCGGCTCCATCCTCGCCTCCTGCTGGAACGGCTATGTGCTGAGCCCGCTCAACACCCAGCTGCAGGACACCAACGACATCTTCCTCGGCAACATGCAAAAGGACGGCAGCTACTCCGTCATCCCGCGCATGGCCGGTGGTGAGGTGACCCCGGAAGGCTTGCTGGCGGTGGCCGAGGTGGCCCGCGACTACCAGCTCTACACCAAGATCACCGGCGCCCAGCGCATCGGCCTGTTCGGCGCCCAGAAAGACGATCTGCCCGCCATCTGGCGCAAACTGCTGGCCGCCGGCTTCGAGACCGGTCAGGCCTACGCCAAGGCGCTGCGCATGGCCAAGACCTGTGTCGGCAGCACCTGGTGCCGCTTCGGCGTGCAGGACAGCGTCGGCCTCGGGGTCTTCCTCGAGAACCGCTACAAGGGTATCCGTACCCCCCACAAGATGAAGTTCGGTGTCTCCGGATGTACCCGCGAATGCGCGGAAGCCCAGGGCAAGGATGTCGGCATCATAGCCACGGACGCGGGCTGGAACCTCTATGTGGGCGGCAACGGCGGTATGAAACCGCGCCACGCCGACCTGCTGGCCTCCGATCTGGACCGCGAGAGCCTCATCCAGCTGATCGACCGTTTCATGATGTTCTACGTCACCAGCGCCGACAAACTGCAGCGCACCTCGGTCTGGCTCGGCAACCTGGAAGGGGGCATCGACTACCTGCGCGAAGTGATCGTCGACGACAAGCTGGGACTGAATGCCACCCTGGAGCACGACATCCAGGTGCTGATCGACAGCTACGAATGCGAGTGGTCCCGCACCCTGAACGAAGAGGAACAGCTCAAGCGTTTCAGCCACTTCATCAACAGCGGCAAGCGCGATCCGGACGTGCAGTTCGTCACCGAACGTGAGCAGCACAGACCGGCCACCCCGGCCGAGCGCATCCCCGTCTACCAGATCGACATGGAGGCAAAGTGATGAAACTCGCATGCCAACTCAATGACATATTCCCAGGCACCGGCGTCTGCGCCCTGATAGAAGGTCGCCAGATCGCGCTGTTCCGCCCGAGCGACGCGGCCGAGGTGTACGCCATCGACAATCGGGACCCTTTCTTTGCCGCCAACGTGCTGTCGCGGGGCCTCATCTGCGAACACGAGGGCGAGCTCTGGGTCGCCAGTCCGCTCAAGAAGCAGCACTTCCGTCTGAGGGACGGCCACTGCCTCGAAAACGCGGCCATGTCAGTGCAGGGCTACCCCGTCGAAGTACGTGACCAACAGGTCTGGGTCGCCGTCTAACACCATGAATATCAGGGCTGCCCGCGGGCGGCCCCTCTAAAGAGAATCAACATGTATAACGACAGCATCAACAAGTGCGCCGCCAACGCGGCCCGCATCAACCGCTTCGAGCGGGATGACAAGCTCGGCTTCTGGCTCAGCTCCGCCATGGCAGGGGCCTATGTGGGCCTCGGCATCATCCTCATCTTCACCCTGGGCAACCTGGTGGATCCCAGCGTGCGTCCGCTGGTGATGGGGGCCACCTTCGGCATAGCCCTGACCCTGGTGATCATCGCCGGCTCCGAGCTGTTCACCGGCCACACCATGTTCCTCACCTTCGGGGTGAAGACGGGCAAAATCACCATGGGGGATCTGCTGCGTATCCTGCCCCAGACCTGGGCCGGCAACCTGCTCGGCTCCATCGCGGTGGCGCTGATCTACTCCTACGGCGGCAGCCTGCTGCCGGACGCGGGCAGCCTGGCCCACAAGGTGGCGCTGGCCAAGACCCAGGCACCGGCCCTGACCCTGTTCATGAAAGGGATCCTCTGTAACTGGCTGGTCTGCCTCGCCATCTGGATGGCGCTGCGCACCGAGGGCGCGGCCAAGTTCATCGCCATCTGGTGGTGCCTGCTGGCCTTCATCGCCTCCGGCTACGAGCACTCGGTCGCCAACATGACCCTGTTCGCCCTCTCCTGGTTTGGTGCTCACTCAGACGCCTATACCCTGGGCGGCATCGGTCACAACCTGCTGTGGGTGACCCTCGGCAATACCGTCTCCGGCGCCCTCTTCATGGGTCTGGGTTACTGGTATGCCACCCCCAAGGCGGAGCGCCCGGTTGCCGTGACCGAGAACACCACCAGCCAGACTCAAACCGCCTGATCCGGAGGTCCCATGGACTACTTGCCCATCTTCTGTCGACTCGATAACAAACCCGTGCTGCTGGTCGGCGGCGGCGACGTGGCGGAGCGCAAGGCGCGCCTGCTGCTGGACGCCGGTGCCCGCCTGACTGTGGTGTCTCCCGAGCTCGATCCCGAGCTGGCTGCCCTGGCCGACGCCGGGACTATCGATTGGCTGGCCGGTGAATTCGAGCCGGCGCAGCTGGCGGGCAAGTGGTTGGTGGTGGCCGCCACCGACAGGCGCGAGGTCAATGCACTGGTGTACCAGAGCGCAAACCAGGCCGGCATCTTCGCCAACGTGGTGGATGACCCCAAGCGCTCCAGCTTCATCATGCCATCGATCATCGACCGCTCGCCGCTGATGGTGGCCATCTCCTCCGGCGGCAAAGCTCCGGTGCTGGCCCGCCTGCTGCGCGAGAAGCTCGAAGCCCTGCTGCCCCAGCACCTCGGCGCCGTGGCGGCCTTCGCCGGCGGCCTGCGGGAGCGGGTCAAGGCCCGCTTCGCCACCATGGGGGAGCGCCGCCAGTTCTGGGAGCGCCTGCTCGGCGCCGACCGGCTCGGTCAGGCGCTGGCACGGGGCGACAAGGCGGCTGCCAACCAGCTGGCCGACAACCTGTTCGCCGAGGAAGGGGTAAGCCAGGGTGAGGTGATCCTGGTGGGTGCCGGCCCCGGTGATCCCGGCCTGCTCACCCTGCACGCCCTGCGCCAAATGCAGCAGGCGGACGTGGTGGTCTATGACCGGCTGGTATCGGACGAGGTGATGGCCCTGGTGCGGCGCGATGCCAAGCGCATCTTCGTCGGCAAGCAGGCGGGCAACCACTGCGTGCCCCAGGAGGGTATCAACCAACTCTTGCTGGAGGAAGCCAGGAAGGGGCAACGGGTGGTGCGGCTGAAAGGGGGCGACCCCTTCATCTTCGGCCGTGGCGGTGAGGAGCTGGAGACCCTGGTCGGCAGCGGCGTGGGCTTCCAGGTAGTGCCGGGGATCACGGCGGCGAGCGGCTGCGCCGCCTACGCCGGCATTCCGCTGACCCACCGCGATCACGCCCAGAGCGTGCGCTTCGTCACCGCCCACGGCAAGGGCGGCACCCAGGATCTCGACTGGCCCCTGCTGGCCCGGGACAAGCAGACTCTGGTGTTCTATATGGGGCTATCTTCCTGTCCGACGATCCGCGAGCAACTGATGGCGCACGGCAAGGAGGGCTCCACCCCGGTGGCCCTGGTCGAGCGCGGCACCCAGCCGAGCCAGCGGGTCATTCGCGGTACCCTGGATCAACTGGCCGAGCTGGCGGTCGGCGTCGAGAGCCCCGCCCTCATCATGGTGGGATCAGTCGTCACTCTGGCCGACCAGCTCGCCTGGTTCGGTCAGACTGGTGCCTCCTCGCAGGCCGCCGCACTGGCCTGAGCCGGCCGTCAGCCTCGCCATTGAGACCGTCACCACCATGGTGGCGGTTTTTTTATCCGCACTTACCGCATTCATGGTCATAACCTCTTGTTTTGAGTCTGGTATCCTATGGGGAAGGTCATCCGGCCAACCGAATTCAGGAATTCTGTTTCATGTCTCTCCCCGTCAAGAACAGCGCCAAGCAGCGTGAACAAGACAGATCGCGCATTCTCACCCTGCTGCTGGCCGATGATGCCCTCACCGACAGCCTGTTGGATCCGCAGACGGTACAGGATGCCGAGCTGCGGGATCAGACCAGCGAGCTGACGCGACTGGTCAACAGCCTGCCGGCCGCCGACATCGCCGATGCGCTGGAATCCCTGCCGCCGGATGAGCGCCACGTGCTCTGGCAGCAGGTAGACCCGGAGAAACATGGCCAGGTGCTGGTTGAGGCCTCGGAGACTGTGTGGGACAGCCTGATCAGCGGCATGAGCGACAAGGCGCTGCTGCACGCCCTGCGCACCCTGGACATAGACGATCAGATCTATCTGGGCCAATACCTGCCCCGCAACCTGATGGGCCGACTGCTCACCTCCATGGCGCCCCCCCAGCGCGACCAGGTAAGGGAGGTGATCCGCTACGGCAAGCACACGGTCGGCGCCATGATGGACTTCGAGCTCATCACGGTACGCGCCGAGGTAAGCCTGGCGACCGTGCAGCGCTACCTGCGCCTGCGCGGCAAGATCCCCGTCAACACCGACAAGCTGTTCGTCATCGACAGGCGCAACCGGCTGCAGGGGGAGCTGCCGCTCACCACTGTGCTGCTGCACAAGCCGGCGACCCTGGTCGGCGAGGTGATGGAGCGGGATCCGGTCACCTTTGATCCGGAAGACAACGACGAGGCGGCGGCCCGAACTTTCGAGCGGGACGATCTGGTCTCCGCCGCCGTCATCGACGGCCGCGGCAAGCTGATGGGCCGTCTCACAGTCGCCGAGGTGGTGGATCTGGTGTATGAGGAGAGCGACACGGATCTGCGCCGCATGGGGGGGATCAGTGAAGATGAAGACGTATTCGCCCCGGTCAACAAGGCGGTCAAGACCCGCTGGGCCTGGCTCGCCATCAACCTCTGTACCGCCTTCGTGGCCTCCCGCGTCATAGGCCTGTTCGAGCACACCATATCGCAACTGGTGGCGCTGGCGGCCCTGATGCCAATCGTCGCGGGGATCGGCGGCAACACCGGCAACCAGACCATCACCATGATAGTGCGGGCGCTGGCGCTGCAGCACATACAGGCGGGCAACGTCTCCTTCCTGCTGTGGCGCGAGCTGGGGGTGGCACTGATCAATGGTCTGGTGTGGGGCGGTACCATGGGGCTGGCCACCTATGCCCTCTATCAGGATGCGGCGCTGGGCGCCGTGATGACGCTGGCCATGATGATCAACCTGCTGGTCGCCGCCCTGATGGGGGTCATCATCCCCATGACGATGTCACGTCTCGGTCGGGATCCGGCGATCGGTGCCAGCGTGATGATCACCGCCATTACGGACACCGGCGGCTTCTTCATCTTCCTCGGGCTGGCGACTCTGTTCCTCATCTAGCTAGAGCGAGTCGTCTCGATGAAAAAGGGAGCCTGCACGGCTCCCTTTTTGCTGTTCCAGGGGTCTGGCCGCTAGACCCGGTACTTGGCTACCGCCTGATTGAGCAACTTGGCCTGCTCGGTCAGGCCCTGGCTGGACTTGGCATTCTCCTCCGCCATCAGGCTCGACTCCTGGGCTATGTCGCGGATGTTGTTGACGTTGCGGTTCACCTCGTTGGCCACCAGACTCTGCTGTTCGATGGCCGCGGCTATCTGGGTGCTCATGTCCATGATGTGGGTGACATCCTGAGTGATCTGCCCCAGCAGCTCACCCGCCGTGCTGGCCTGCTCCGAGCTGCTGTTGCCCTGCTCGCGACAGGTCGCCATCATGCCCACTATGCTGCCGGTCTGCTTCTGCAGCGAGCTGATGATGCCGGCTATCTCCTGGGTCGACTTCTGGGTTCGGATGGCAAGGCTGCGCACCTCGTCCGCCACCACCGCAAAACCACGGCCCTGATCCCCAGCCCGCGCCGCCTCGATGGCCGCATTGAGCGCCAGCAGGTTGGTCTGCTCGGCGATGCCGCGGATCACGTCCAGCACGGAGCCTATGGTCTCGCTCTCTTTCTGCAACTGGGCCACCTCCTGGGAGGAGCTCTCCAGATTGCCAGCCAGCGAGCGGATCTGGCGAACCGTGTTCTCGACCGCGGTGCGCCCCTCCATCGCCTTGTTGTTGGTGGCCTGGGCATTGTTGGCGGCCTGCTCTGTGTTGCGGGCTATCTCCTCTATGGTGGAGCCCATCTCGGTGGAGGCCGTCGCCACCATGTCGGTTTCCTGCAACTGGCGTGACGCCCCCTCGCTGGTGCGCCTGACGTTGCTGGAGAGGTGATCCGCCGCCTCGGTCAGGGTGTGCACGCTCTGTTTCACATCGCCGATCAGATGGCGAAAGCCCCCCAGCATCACGTCCAGATTGCCTGCCAGCTGGGCCATCTCGTCGGCCCCTTGCAGCTCTATCTTGAGGCGCAGGTCGTTGTCCTGGCGGATGCGGTTGACTGTGTCGTTCACCCGCGAAATCGGCCTGTCTATGCTGCGGCCCAGCAAGATGCTCATGATGCCGATCAGCACTATGATGACGCCGCCGCAGACCAGCATCAGGCTGTTGAGGCGCGAGGTCTGCCGCACCAGTTCGTCGGCTATGTGCTGACCGAGTGCGGTGAAGCCCTGCTCGGTCTGATGCACCAAGTCCCGCATCTGGTTGCGCAGCCCCTCATCCTCTTTCAGCCCCAGCACTTGCATGCCCTGCACCAGGGCGACGAAGTCCTGCCGATACTGCAGGCTGGCCTGTTCCAGCTTGCCGCGGTCCGCCTCCGGCAGCGTCGCCAGGCTCTCCTGGAAGCTCTTGTGCAAGGTCTGGAAACGCTCCAGATACTGGATGTCGGAGCGCAGCATGAAGTCTTTCTCCGCCCGCCTCAGCTGCAGCATTGTGATGATCAACCCCTGCTGATCCAGCTGCTTGAGCCCCTCCTCGACCTGATGCACAGCCGCCCTCAGACGGCCGTAGAGACCATCTTCCGGCCCCAGCCCTATGGTCTGTTGCTGCGCCACCAGATCGTTGAAGGCCTTGCCATAGGCCCCCATCTGCTGATCCAGCCGGGCCAGCTCGCCGTTCACGGCCCTCAGGTTGTCATCGGCACTCAGGGTCTGGTCCAGCTTGTGAAAATCGGCCAGCCCCTGGTTGAAGCGATCGACGAAGGCCAGATCCTTGCGGATCAGGAAATCCTTCTCGGCCCGCCGCAGGTTCAGCATGGCAATCTCGAGCGCATCCACGTTGCGCTGGGCTTCTGTCAGATGGCGACTCACCTGGCTGGAATAGAGAAACAAACCACTCAGCACCAGCATGGCAATGGCCACCAGCACTGTGTTCAGGATCAACTTATGACGGATCAGCACGATGGACCTCTCACGAACAAGGAATGAACTGCATTGAGCTTATGCAGAAAACGCCATCCCTGTTGTTGTTCAAGGAATATTCATTGAAATGCCAGTCCCACTCCTTATACTGGATCCCACCTGTTTCCAGCCGTGGATTTGACACTATGGAATACAACACTTCAGAACTGTGCGACATCTATCAGGACATGGTGGATGTGCTCGAACCCATGCTCTGCTCCTTCGGCGGCCGCGCCTCTTTCGGCGGCGTCATCACCACAGTCAAATGCTTCGAATCGAATGGCCTGATCCGTGAACTGGTCAAGGAGAACGGCGTCGGCCGCGTGCTGCTGATCGATGGCGGTGGCTCCATGCGCCGTGCCCTGATCGACAGCGAGATCGCCACTACGGCAGCCGAGAACGAGTGGGAAGGCATCGTCTGCTACGGCTGCGTGCGCGAGGTCGACATCCTGGAAGATCTGGATATCGGCATTCAGGCACTGGCCGCCATTCCGGTGGGCGCCGACAGCAAGGACGTGGGGGAGACGGATCTGCCGGTCAACTTCGGTGGCGTCACCTTCCTGCCGGATGATCATCTCTACGCAGACACCACAGGGGTAATCCTCTCCCCTGAGGCGCTCGATATCGAGTAAACCGCAACCTGAGTTGTGACGATGGGAGCCTTGGCTCCCATTTTTTATGGCTGCAACTTGCTGAAAAAAGCAAAAAAAGAGGGCCAGAAGAACTGGCCCTATAACTGGAAGCAATGTGAGCAATGTCGTGCCTTCACAAGAAGTCCATCACGTTGGAACGAATGAAGTCTTTCCCGGAAAACAAGTTAACAATAATCATTCTCATTTAACTAAGCAACTCTTATTTGCCAAACGTGCAAAAAAATTGACCACCGCTGGGGTGGTCAATTGCATCAGGCCTGGCGCGTCGCCGTTTGCAGACCGGCCAATCCGGCCTCGCCCACCAGCTTGCGACTGAGATAACGCAGCAAGACGCCGTAGAGAGGCACAAACAAACCAAGGCTTATCAGCAACTTGAATACATAGTCCACGGTTGCGATCTCGACCCAGTGCTCGGCCATGAAGGGATCCGTGCTGCGCCAGAAGGCGATGCTGAAGAAAGCGATGGTATCCACCAGGTTGCCGAACAGGGTCGAGGCGGCTGGCGCCACCCACCAGGCCCTGAGCAGCCGCAGCCGGTTGAATACCACCACGTCCATGAACTGGCCCACCAGATAGGCCATGAAACTGGCCAGCGCGATACGCGCCACGAACAGATTGAACTCCGCCAGATTGCCCATGCCCTGATAACTGCCCTCGAAGAACAGCACGGAGAGCGCATAGGAAACAGCCAGTGCAGGCAGCATCACGGTCTGGATGATCTTGCGCGCCAGACCGGCACCAAAGATCCGCACCGTCAGATCGGTGGCCAGGAAGATGAACGGGAAGCTGAAGGCACCCCAGGTAGTGTGGAAGCCGAAGATGGTGATCGGCAGCTGCACCAGGTAGTTGCTGCTGGCGATGATCAGGATGTGGAACAACGAGAGGCGCACCAGCGCCGTCTGGTGCTGAGCAGGGGTCAAATGCATATTGTGACCTTTTTGGTTAATGGGGTTAGGGAACCCATACCGCCACCATTGGCGATAATTGAGGGGCGGGATTATACGCCCCCCAACTGATAGTTCAATCTTTATGCTGTTGATTCGACCAGTGGCCATTGTCATCGAAGGGCAAGGTCATGCACCCCAAACAGCCCGTTCAGCCTCTATGCTGGCGACCAAGCCAGAGCAAGACCTCGCGATCGACCGGCTGTACCGCCGTCAGCCAGCAACCGCTATGGTGTTCATACTCCAGCCTGAGCTGGCTGCCTTCAAATTCCAGCAACCAGCCGTGGCGATCGGCGCCCCACTCCCTGTCGAGCAGCCTGAGCTCCCACTCCTGCAGCAAGGCCTCGGCCAGTGCCGGGAAGGTATCCCAGCAGAGTCCGGGGCAATCCAGCATCAGCACGGCCGACTCAATGTCTGTCCGCGTTACACGCCAATTCATCTCTCATCCCTCAACTGCTGCAAGAAAGCTCGCCACCGCAATACCACTGGGGAACCGGTGTCGCCAGGTCGTCATACTCGGGTTGTTCGTCATAGGGGTGCTGCAAGGCCGCAAACAACCGCTCGAACGGCGCCATGTCGCCCTGCTCGGCAGCCTCGATCACCCGCTGGGCCAGGGTATTGCGCAGCACATACTTGGGATTGACTGCGTCCATCCGCCGCTTGCGGGCGGCATCCTCGCTTCCCTCCCGCACCAGTCGCGCCCGATAGAGAGCAAGCCACTGCTGCCAGAGCCCAGGATCCGGCAGCAGTGCCAGCAGGGAGGCGGGCAAATCCCCCTGCTGAGTAACCTCACCCAGCCGGCGCAGGAAGAGGTGATAGTCCACTCCCTGGCTCGCCAGCAGCCGGAACAGCTCGCGGAACAGCGCCGGGTCCTCCTCTTCCCACACCGCCAGCCCGAGCCTGGCGCGCATCAGTTCGGAGTAGTGCAGCATCAGCTGATGTTCATACTGGGCCAGCGCGGCGGCCAGGGCCTCGCCGTCCACATGGTCCGCCAGCGCCTGCGCCAGCTTCTGCAGGTTCCAGTAACCCACCGCCGGCTGCTGATCCAGCGCGTAGCGGCCACCCGGATCCGAGTGATTGCAGACAAAGTCCGGCACATAGGCATCGATGAAACCGTAGGGGCCGTAATCCAGGGTCAGCCCAAGCAGCGACATGTTGTCGGTGTTCATCACGCCGTGGCAGAAACCGGCGGCCTGCCACTTGGCGATGAGCCGCGCGGTGCGCCGCACCACCTCGGCAAACAGTTCGGCCCCGTTGTTCAGCTCGGGGAAGTGGTGACGCAGCAGATAGTCGATGAGCAGCGGTATCTTCTCTCCCTGCCCGCTCCAGGCGAAATATTCGATGTGACCGAAACGCAGGTGGCTCGGGGCTGTGCGCAGCACTGTCGCCCCGCATTCTTCCTGTTCCCGGTAGACAGGCTCCTGGCTGCCAACCAGTACCAGCGCCCGGGTGGTGGGAATGCCGAGGGCATGCAGCGCCTCGGAGGCGAGATACTCGCGGATGCTGGAGCGCAGCACGGCACGACCATCACCGAAGCGGGAGAAGGGGGTCTTGCCCGCCCCCTTCAGATGCAGATCCCAGCCCTGACCATCCGGTGCCAGCTGCTCCCCCAGCAGCAGCGCACGGCCATCACCGAGCCGCGGGCTGTAACCACCGAACTGATGACCCGCATAGACCTGGGCCACCGGCTGCATGCCGGGCAGCGGCTGGCCCAGACCACAACAGGCAAGCCAGTCTGTTGCGCCGACATCGCCCAGTCCCAGCTCGTTCAGCAGGCCGTGGTTGAGGTGCAGCAAGCTGGGCTCGCGCAGCGGCTGGGGGGCCACTGGCTCACAGGCCCAGGGCAGTTCGGTGGCGAAAGTGTTGATCAGCTTCATGGTAGTGCGATTCGTCCCTGCGTATGCTCGTGTCACTCTTTATACCGCCGTCGGCCGAGTTCGGCTAACAGGCGATCGCGCTATTTCATTTCAAGGAGAAGAAGATGCAAAGATGGTTGGGCGCCCTGCCCCTGCTGATGTTGTTGTGGGGGCAGGCCCAGGCGGCCGATATCGAGGCGGGCAAGGCCAAGGCGGCGGTCTGCTCCGCCTGCCATGGGGTCGAGGGCAAGGCACTGATCCCCAATTATCCCCATCTGGCCGGCCAGAATGCCGCCTATCTGGTGAAACAGCTGAAAGCCTTCAAGGAGGGCAGTCGCAAGGAACCCCTGATGCTGCCCTTCATGGCGCCGCTCACCGAGGCCGACATGGAGAACCTGGCGGCCTATTACGCCAGCTTGAAATAACCTCTCGGCGCCCGGCGGACGGGCGCCCCACTCCTGATGTGCCCTCATCCAGGAGTGCACCTGCTAGGGTCGATTAGGCTTCTCTAATCGACCCTACCGCCGGCAGTAGTCGATGATCAGGTCCATAAAGGCTTCACCGAAGCGCTCCAGCTTGCGATGCCCGACGCCATTGACCGCCAGCATCTCCGCCTCGGTCATCGGCATCAGCTGAGCCATCTCCACCAGGGTCGCATCGTTGAACACCACGTAGGGCGGCACCTCTTCATCCTCGGCAATCTGTTTGCGCAGGCCGCGCAGCTCCTTGAACAGCCGCTTGTCGTAGTTGGCGTTGTCCAGCAGGCCGTTGCGCTTCTCCTTGCGACTGGAGATGGGCTGCAGCCGTGGCACCGCCAGTTCCAGCTTCATCTCGCCACGCAGCACGGGGCGGGACGCCTCGGTCAGCTGCAGCACCAGATTGCGGGTGATGTTCTGGGTCAGCAGCCCCTTGTGGATCAGCTGGCGGATCACGCTCATCCAGTACTCGTGGCTCTGATCCTTGCCGATGCCGTAGGTCGACAGCTTGTCGTGGCCGTGATCCTTGATGCGCTGGTTGAGGGAGCCGCGCAGCACCTCCACCACGTAACCCACCCCGAAGTTCTGACCCACCCGCCAGACGCAGGAGAGCGCCTTCTGGGCATCCTCGGTGCCGTCGTAGCTCTTGGGCGGATCCAGACAGATGTCGCAGTTGCCACACAGCTTGTCGTTGTATTCACCGAAGTAGTTGAGCAGCACCTGGCGACGGCAGGTCTGCGCCTCGGCAAAGGCCGCCATCACGTTGAGCTTGTACTGCTCGACCTGCAACTGCTGGGGGTTTTCTATGTTGTCGAGCAGGCGGCGCACCCGGCCTATGTCGGCGGGATCGTACAGCAGCAGCGCCTCGGCGGGCGTGCCATCGCGGCCGGCCCGGCCCGTCTCCTGATAGTAGGACTCGATGTTCTTGGGGATGTCGTAGTGCACCACGAAGCGCACGTTGGGCTTGTCGATACCCATGCCGAACGCCACCGTCGCCACCACTATCTCGATGTCGTCCTTGAGGAAGGCATCCTGGGTCTGCTGGCGCTGGGCCAGGGGCAGACCGGCGTGGTAGGGCGCGGCCTTGCTGCCGTGGCGGGAGAGACGCTCGGCCACCTCCTCCACCCGGTTGCGACTGGAGCAGTAGACGATGCCGCAGTTGCCCTTCTGGCTCTGCACATAGCGCAGCAACTGCTCCGCCGCCTTGAACTTCTCCACCAGGCTGTAGCGGATATTGGGCCTGTCGAAGCTGGCGGTGTGGATAAAGGGATCATTGAGCTCCAACCGGTGCAGCATATCGCTGCGGGTCGCCTCGTCGGCGGTGGCGGTGAGCGCCACCACGGGCACCTGGGGGAACCACTGCTTGAGCCGTCCGAGCGCCGCGTATTCCGGCCGAAAATCGTGACCCCACTGGGAGACGCAGTGGGCCTCGTCGATGGCAAACAGGCCGAGCGGCAGCTCCGCCAGCCGATCCATGAACTCGTGCTGCAACAAGCGCTCGGGGGAGACGTAGAGCAGCTTGATCTCGCCGCGACGCATGGCGGCAAAGTTCTGGATCATCTCCTCCCGGCTCAGGGCCGAGTTGATGTAGATGGCCGCCACACCGTTGGCGCGCAGGCTGTCGACCTGATCCTTCATCAGCGAGATAAGCGGGGAGACCACCACGCCCAGCCCGGGTCGCAGCAGCGCCGGGATCTGGAAGCAGAGTGACTTGCCGCCACCTGTGGGCTTGAGCACCATGACATCGCGTCCCGCCACTATCTGCTCGATGATCTCCAGCTGGCCCGGCCGAAATTGCTGGTAGCCGAATACCGCCTGCAACAAGGCAAGTGGTGTATCGGGCAAGGTTTCGGCAATGACGGTCATGGGCTCTCCTTTGGGGTCGCCATTCTAAAGCAGCCGCCGCTCACAATAAACCTGCCATTGCGACTGTTAAGGAAGTGTTGCAGACTGGCTGGAGTTTTTACTCGGCTTTGATGACAGGGATCGGTATCAGAGAATGAAACACATGCTGAAGAAGATGGCGCTCAGTGGCATTGCCAACCTGTTCGCCGAGCGGATGCCGTTCAACAAGCTGATTGGCATGCAGGTGACCCACTACGACTTCGAGAAGGTGGAGCTGCGCATCAAGATGGATGACAAGCTGATCGGCAACCCCTTCCACAACATCTTGCACGGCGGCGTCACCGCCAGCCTGCTGGATGTGGCCGGCGGCATGATAGTCGCCGCCTCCTGCATCGACGAACTGGAAGACTTCTCCCCCAACTACCTCAAGGAGCGCTTCTCCCGCCTCGGCACCATAGATCTGCGGGTGGACTACCTGCGCCCGGGCCGCGGCAACGAGTTCATCGCCACCGCCCACATCATCCGCGCCGGCAGCAAGGTTGCCGTCGCCCGGATGGAGCTGCACAACGAAGAGGGCACCCACATCGCCTTCGGTACCGGCACCTATCTGGTGGGCTGACTCACCCATTGCATAAAAACCACGCTGCTAATCTGATTTTAATCATTAGAATCCTTACCCCCTCTGCCGCCCGCGGGTCCATACTGAAATTCGGGATTGTGTGCAGAGGGAGGATTGCAGGCGATGAGTGCGAAACTGGCCACCAAACCATCCAGAGCCTTGTTGACACAGCTCGAGTCCATGCTCGACGAGGTGCAGACACCCGAGTGTCGCCACTGGCTGGAACAGGAGCTTGAGGGATACTCTCTCTGTTCGCCCCTGCCTTGGTATCGCATCGTAGCCTGTCGGCAACGCGGTCACTTCTTGGATCTGAAGACGGGAAAATATTTGACCTGTCATATCAACAGTCAAACGCTATGCCAACGCGATCTGGCCCAGATTCAGTTCATCTATGCCCGTGAACCCGCCGCCCATTATCTACTGCAACGCAATTCCGGTATTGAACCCTGGCCAGAGCAGCTGCTGGAAGATTATCAGGAGCAGTTGATCCCCGGCCATCTATGCCTGCAAGCCTGGCATGAGCCCGTGTCTTCATTACGTTCACAACTGATGGAGGGAATCGAACATTTCATTAGTGAGTACCCCAAGCACGCGGCCTTGCAACCTCAACACAGCTTCAAGGCATTGCGGCATCAGCACTGGCATATCTGAGTAAGCGCCTAGGGCGCAAGGAGGGCACCATAGACAAGACCCATAGCGAGATTGCCACAATCTAGAGTGCCGGAGTCAGGATCAGGCTCCACCCTGGGCCACCGAGCGGTGGCCCTTTTAATGTCTGCGCACCACGACGGCAGCCGGATAGATGAGCAAGAAAGCCACAGCGGTATCGATATGCCACCACCAGCAAGATATTCCGTACCGGGATCGGCAAAATCCAGATGCGAAAAGGCCGCTCATTGAGCGGCCTTTTCTAATATGGTCGGTGTGAGAGGATTCGAACCTCCGACCCCTTCGTCCCGAACGAAGTGCGCTACCAAGCTGCGCTACACACCGATGTCTGCGGGGCGAGAATTTACCTAATGCCCCGACATGACACAAGCCTTTTTTGTGTTTTAAGGGAAAAAAATGGCCGTTCGTTCAACTATTCAGCGCTTTGGCACCGGGTTCACAGAAAGGGTGCAGGGACGTGACATTTTTCCAACCCATCCTAGGGAAGCTGAAATTCGGCCGGCCCCAGCAAGCGGCGACGCCAGTCGGCCACCACTCCATGTTCCAGCCAGTTGGCCGCATGCTGGCGCCAATTGGGAGAGAGCGCCGGATTCTCCAGCAGCAACAGCAGATCCGCTTCGTCCCGTAGCTGATTGAACAGGATATCGGCGGTGCGCTTCACCGTCAGGGCGGGATAGGGCCTGTCGACCAGTTCCATCGTCTCTTGCGGTGCGACCGTTCCCTCCTCCAGCACCCGCAACAGCCAGCCGCAACGACCATTGAGCTGCATCACCTGTGACATCTGGCCATAGCCGAAACGCTGGTTGAGCTTGAAACAGGGGGATCTCGGCTGACTTATCTGGATCAGCGCCTCACCGAGTCGATAGACATCGCCGATACAGGCCTCAACCTCGGTCAGCCCGAGACCGGACAGGTTCTCGCCAAAGGCGGCGGGTTGCCAGGGCGTGCGTGGTGCTGCCAGGCCCAGCGCCGCTTGCCAGTTGTGCCACCAGGGGTAGTGATCGGCGGGATAGTAGTGCAGTGCGCGATCCGGGCCGCCGTGATGGCGCCGGTCGCTCTGTTCATCTCCCTCCAGGCCAGAAAAACTGCACCACAGGGGATTGCCTGCCACATGCTTGTCGATGGCACTGACGAGAGCGGGAGCCAGTTCGGCATTCATCTCGGCGCTCTGGCCGATAAAGAGGGAGATCCGCATTCCATTCTCCTGATGGATGAGAGAATGCGGATCTTAGGGGCTGTTGACGCTTTGGTGCAAGCCGTGTTGCGGCGTCAACCGCCCCGGGGTCAGGCGACGGCCTGCATCTGGGTGGTCATGGCGATCTCGGCACGGCGGCGTTTCTCCGCCTTGGCCATCAGATACCAGCTGCCAAAGGTGAACAGTGACACCGACAGCAGGATCAGGCTTGCTACCGCGTTGATCTCGGGTTTCACCCCGAGCCGCACCGCCGAGAAGACTTCCATCGGCAAGGTAGTGGCGCCCGGACCCGAGACGAAGCTCGCCAGCACCAGATCATCCAGCGACAGGGCGAACGACATCATGCCGCCGGCCGCCAGCGAGGGGGCTATCATGGGGATGGTGATCAGGAAGAACACCTTCCAGGGTTTGGCCCCCAGATCCATGGCCGCCTCCTCGATGGAGAGATCCAGCTCCCGCAGGCGCGCCGACACCACGATCGCCACGTAGGCGGTGCAGAAGGTGGTGTGGGCGATCCAGATGGTCAGCATGCCCCGCTCGGCCGGCCAGCCAATCAGCTGGGCCATGGCCACGAACAGCAGCAACAGCGACAGACCCGTGATCACTTCGGGCATGACCAGGGGCGCCGTCACCAGGCCCCCGAACAGGGTGCGACCGCGGAAGTGCGGGATCCGGGTCAGCACGAAGGCCGCCATGGTCCCCAGCGCCACCGCCGCAATGGCGGTATAGAAGGCGATCTCCAGCGAGCGCAACACAGAGCCAATCAACTGCTTGTTGTCGAGCAGGCCGAAGTACCACTTCAGCGACCAGCCCCCCCATACCGTCACCAGCTTGGAGGCGTTGAAGGAGTAGATCACCATGATGACCATGGGCAGGTAGATAAACAGCAGCCCCAGCCACAGCATCAGCTTGGCAAAACCAAAGCGCCTCATACTTTACCCTCCAGCTCTTTGGCCTGGTTGCGGTTGAACAGGATAATCGGGACTATCAGCACCGCCAGCATCACCACCGCCAGGGCAGACGCCACCGGCCAGTCACGGTTGTTGAAGAACTCCTGCCACAGCACCTTGCCGATCATCAGGGTCTCGGGGCCGCCAAGCAGTTCCGGGATCACGAACTCGCCCACCACAGGGATGAACACCAGCATGCAGCCGGCTATGATGCCGTTCTTGGAGAGCGGTACCGTGATCCGCCAGAAGCGGGTCAGATTGCGGGCACCGAGGTCGGAGGCCGCCTCCAGCAGGCTCTGATCGTGTTTGACCAGGTTGGCGTAGAGCGGCAGCACCATGAACGGCAGGTAGGAGTAAACGATGCCGATATAGACCGCCAGGTTGGTGTTGAGTATGGTCAGCGGCTCGTCAATCAGGCCAATGCCCATCAGCAGGCTGTTGAGCAGGCCGTTGTTGCTGAGGATCCCCATCCAGGCGTAGACCCGGATCAGAATCGCGGTCCAGGTCGGCATCATGATGAGCAGCAGCAGAACTGTCTGGGTCTCCTTGTTGGCCCGCGCAATGGAATAGGCCATGGGATAGCCTATCAGCAGACAGAGCAGGGTGCTGACGAAGGCCATCTTGAGGGAGCCCAGATAGGCCGCTATGTAGAGCTCATCCTCCTGCAGCAGCAGGTAGTTGCCCATGTTGAGCAAGATGGTGAGCTGATTGTCGGCCCAGCTCACCACGTCCGTGTAGGGCGGGATAGCCACATCCGCTTCGGCGAAGCTGATCTTCACCACTATGATGAAGGGCAGCAGGAAGAAGAGGAACAGCCAGAAGAAGGGCACGCCGATCACCAGCTGGCGCCCGCCCAGTCGCTTCAGTCGTCTCAATGCCTTCATGATTGCAACACCACGCCGCTGTCATCTTCCCAATAGAGGAACACCTGGTCATCCCAGGTCGGCCGCTTGCCGTGGCGTTCGGCATTGGCGATGAAGGCCTGCACGATTTTGCCCGAAGGCAGCTGGATGTGATAAACCGAGTGACCGCCCAGATAGGCGATGTCATAGACCTCACCCTTGGTCCAGTTGAAATCGGGGTGCTCGATCTCGGTCGGTTTCTGGGTGCTCATCAAGAGTTTTTCCGGCCGCAGGGCGTAGGTGACCTTCTTGTTTTCGGCGCGGGAGCTGATGCCGTGGCCCACGTAGATGGGCTGCTCCAGATCGGCGCAGGCGATGGTGGCGTGGTCCTGCTCATCCTCCACCAGCAGGCCGTCAAACAGGTTGACGTTGCCGATGAACTCGCACACCAGCCGGCTGGCCGGGGTCTCGTAGATGTCCATCGGGCTGCCGATCTGCTCGATGCACCCCAGATGCATGATGGCGATCCGCTCGGCCATGGTCATGGCCTCTTCCTGATCGTGGGTCACCATGACGCAAGTTACGCCGACCCGCTCTATGATCTCCACCAGCTCGAGCTGCATCCTGGAACGCAGCTTCTTGTCCAGCGCCCCCATGGGTTCGTCCAGCAGCAACAGCTTGGGGCGCTTGGCCAGCGAGCGGGCCAGTGCCACCCGCTGGCGCTGGCCACCGGAGAGCTGGTGCGGCTTGCGGCGCGCATACTGGGTCATCTGCACCAGCTTGAGCATCTCCTCGACCTGCGCATCGATCTCTGCCTTGGGCAGGCCATCCTGCTTGAGGCCGAAGGCGATATTCTGCGCCACCGTCATGTGGGGGAACAGGGCGTAGGACTGGAACATCATGTTGATGGGACGTTCATAGGGCGGCATGTCGGTGATGTCGACGCCATCGAGGAACAGGCGCCCCTCGGTGGGGCGCTCGAATCCCGCCAGCATCCGCAGCAGGGTCGACTTGCCGGAACCGGATCCCCCCAGCAGGGCGAAGATTTCACCCTTGTGGATGTTGAGTGACACGTTGTCGACCGCCAGCGTTTCATCGAACTGCTTGCTTACCCTGTCAATCTTCACCAGCACTTCTTTGCGCTGCTGGTTGCCCTCGAGGGCTTTCTTGTAGGCACTGGAGGCTATCGCCATTACCAAACTCCCAAACGTGATACCGGCCTGGGCCGATCCATAAAACAGTCTGGCGCCCCAGGATGGGCGCCAAGGTTAGGTTCCGGACTTGATCTTGGTCCAACTCCGGGTGATCAGACGCTGCACCGCACGGGGATGTGCCTGCTGCACATACAGCCGTTCCAGCACCGCCTGGGGTGGATAGACGGACTCGTCATTGCGCACGCTCTCGTCCATGTACTCTCCCGCCTTGGCATTGGGATTCGCATAGCCCACATGGTTGCTGACCTTGGCGATCACTTCGGGCTGGAGTACGTAGTTGATCAGGGCGTGCGCCTCTTTCACATTGGTGGCATCCGTCGGGATCGCCATCATGTCGAACCAGAGGTTGCCCCCCTCTTTCGGGATGCTGTAGGCAATCTTGATCCCCTTGCCCGCCTCGTCGGCACGGGCCGCCGCCTGCAATATGTCACCGGAGAAGCCGGCCGCGACACAGATGTCGCCGTTGGCCAGATCGCCTATGTACTTGGAGGAGTGGAAGTAGGCCACATACGGCCGCACCTTGAGCAGCTGGCTCTCGGCACGCTTGAGATCGGCCGGATCCTGGCTGTTGGGGTCGAGCCCGAGGTAGTTGAGCGCCGCCGGTATCATCTCGTCGGCCGAATCGAGGAAAGCGACGCCACAACGGGCCAGCTTCTGCATGTTTTCCGGCTCGAATATCATGGCCCAGGAGTCAATCTTGTCGACTCCCAGCACGGCCTTGACCTTGTCCACGTTGTAACCGATGCCGTTGGTGCCCCACAGGTAGGGCACGGCGTATTGATGACCCGGATCCACCTTGTCGAGTTGCTTGAGCAGCACGGGATCCAGATTGGCCAGATTGGGCAGCAGGGCAGGATCCAGCTTCTGGAAGGCCCCCGCCTTGATCTGTTTGGCCAGGAAATTGTTGGAAGGCACCACCAGATCGTAACCGGTGCGTCCGGTCAGCAGCTTGCCTTCCAGGGTCTCGTTGGAATCAAACACGTCGTAGACGGTCTGGATCCCGGTTGCCTGCTGGAAGTCGCTGAGGGTGGTCTCGCCGATATAATCGGACCAGTTGTAAAAATGAACCACAGGGGCTGCCTGGGCCACGTTTGCCAGCCCCAGCGCCAGGGCCATAGTCACTATCTTGGTTGTGTGCACGTATCTCAGTCCTCATGTTTTTTGGTATGCCAGCTGCGCATCCATACGCGCCGTTCAACCTGTCGGGTTGTCACCACCCTCCCGGCCGAACTGCGGACCGGGAGGGGTACTCGTCACTTATTTACCTGATTTGATCTTGGTCCAGCTGCGGGTCATCAGACGCTGCACCTTGGCCGGCAGATCCGGGAAGGTGTAGATCTTCTTGAGTGTCTCCGCGTTCGGGTAGATACCCGGGTCGGTACGGATAGGCTCATCCACCAGCGGGGTCGCTGCCTTGTTGCCGTTCGGGAACTGCACCACGTTGGTGATGCTGGCGATCACTTCCGGCTTCATCAGGTAGTTGATGAAGGTGTGAGCGGCCTCGACGTTCTTGGCATCGGCCGGAATGGCCAGCATGTCAAAGAAGCTGCCAGCCCCCTCTTTCGGAATTGTGTAGGTCAGCGCCACACCGTTCTTGGCCTCCGCCGCCCGCGCCTTGGACTGCTGCAAGTCACCGGAGTAACCGACCGCGACGCACAGGTTGCCGTTGGCCAGATCCGAGATGTACTTGGAGGAGTGGAAGTAGGCGGTATAGGGACGGATGGAGAGGAACAGTGCCTCTGCCTTCTTCAGCTCATCCGGCTTCTGGCTATCCGGCTTGAAGCCCAGATATTGCAGGGCAGCCGGCAGCATTTCGGTCGGTGAGTCGAGGAAAGAGACGCCACACTCCTTCAACTTGGCCATGTTCTCCGGTTTGAACACCAGGTCCCAGGAGTCCACAGGCGCGTCCTTGCCCAGCACGGCTTTCACCTTCTCGGCGTTGTAGGCGTAGCCAATGGTGCCCCACAGGTAAGGGATGGAGTACTGGTTGCCCGGGTCGCTCGGTTCGAGTGCCTTGAGCAAGGAGGTATCCAGGTTTTTCCAGTTGGAGAGTTTGGACTTGTCCAGCTTCTGGAAGACGCCCGCCTTGATCTGCTTGGCCAGGAAGGGGTTGGACGGCACGACTATGTCGTAGCCCGAGCTGCCCGCCAGCAACTTGGCTTCCAGCACCTCGTTGCTGTCGAACACGTCGTATACCACCTTGATGCCCGTCTCTTTCTGGAAGTTTTCCAGGGTATCCGGCGCGATATAGTCGCTCCAGTTGTAGACGTGCAACACCTTGTCCTCGGCCATCGCCCCGGTACTCATCATGACCAGCGCCACGGAAGCGGCAATCATTCCCGTTTTGAAAGACATAGTCCTTGTCTCCTAAGCAAATTGTATGCGCAAGCCAACCTGCCCGGCACTCGCCTACCCTTTCAGCTTTGCAGCCGTCAGATCCAGACTGAGCCTGGCCAGATTGACCAATTCATCCACCTGTTCCTCGGTGATCACCAAGGGGGGCGATATGATCATGGTATCGCCGACAGCCCTCATCACCAAGCCATTGTTAAAGCAGAACTCCCGGCAGGTCATACCGGCCTGCAGCCCAGCCGGGAAGCGGCTGTTGGTCTGTTTGTCCTGCACTATTTCCAGCGCGGCCACCAGGCCTTTGCCACGGGTTTCTCCCACCAGCGGATGGTCGGCCAGTTCACGCCAGCGGCGCTGCAAATAGGGGCCGATGTTATCATGAATTCGCTTAACTATGCTCTCGTTTTGCATAAGCGTAATGTTGGCGATGGCCACGGCGCAGGCCACCGGATGGCCGGAATAGGTGAAGCCGTGGTTGAATTCGCCCCCCTCCTCCACCAGCACCTTGGCGACCCTGTCGCCCACCATCACGGCCCCCATCGGCAAATAGCCGGAGGTGATCCCCTTGGCCAGGCACATGAGATCCGGCTTGATCCCAAACCCTTCGCTGGCGAACCAGTGACCGGTACGACCGAAACCGCAGATCACCTCGTCGGCGATGAGCAGGATGCCGTAGTGATCGCAGATGCGCTGGATCTCGGGCCAGTAGCTGTCGGGCGGAATGATGACGCCGCCGGCCCCCTGGATGGGCTCGCCTATGAAGGCGGCGACCTTGTCCACTCCCAGCTCCAGTATCTTCTGCTCCAGCTGGCGGGCACGCTCCAGACCGAACTCGTGGGCGCTCATCCCCTGCCCCTCACCGAAGTGGTAGGGCTGATCGATGTGCACTATGCCGGGAATGGGCAGGCCGCCCTGGGCATGCATGCCCTTCATGCCGCCCAGGCTGGCACCCGCCACGGTAGAGCCGTGGTAGGCGTTGTGGCGACTGATGATCACCTGCTTGTCCGGTTGCCCCTTGCTGGCCCAGTAGTGGCGCACCATGCGCAGCACTGTATCGTTGCACTCCGAGCCCGAGCCGGTGAAGAAGACGTGATTGAGATGGGAAGGGGTGATCTCGGCCAGCAGGGTCGCCAGCTCGGCCGCAGGCGGGTGGCTGGTCTGGAAGAAGAGGTTGTAGTAGGGCAGTTGCTGCATCTGTTTGGTGGCGGCGTCCACCAGCTCCTGTCGGCCGTAGCCCATGTTGACGCACCAGAGGCCCGCCATCCCGTCCAGAATGCGCTTGCCTTCAGAGTCTTCCAGATAGATACCTTCGGCCTTGGTGATGATGCGGCTGCCCTTTTTGTTGAGCGCCTGAAAATCGGTAAAGGGGTGCAGGTGGTGGCTGGCATCCAGCTGTTGCCACTCACGTGTGGTCTGCTTCATTGCTTGCTCCTCGGTTCCTTCGATTTAAGCGAGAATCTTTCGTCCGTCGGTGAGGGCGGCTGGCGCGCTCACTGTCACTGCCACTCACGAGCAGTGTGTTGATTCCATATGAGCAGGAGAGGCCGTCATCGGCCTCCCCGTATCTGGGCGGCGCGTGGCAAGCACGCAGCCGGATCACACGTTCAGCAGCAGGAACTCCCGCTCCCAGCGGCTGATCACCCCGAAGTAGGTCTCGTACTCCTTGCGCTTGACCGCGACGAAGGCACGAATGAAGCGCTCCCCCAGCATCTCCTTGATGGGCTCGCACTGCTCCAGGTGGCTCAGTGCCTCCTCCAGCGAGCGGGGCAGGCTGTAGGGCAGGTCATAGGCGCTCGACTTCATCTCCTGCAGCGGCTCCAGCTTCTCCATCATGCCGAGGTAGCCGCAGGCCAGGGTGGCGGCCAGGGCCAGATACGGATTGGCATCGGCCCCGGCGAAGCGGTTTTCGACGCGGCGCGCACCGGCCTCGGAGAAGGGCACGCGCAGGCCGCAGGTGCGGTTTTCCACCCCCCACTGCACGTTGCGCGGCGCGCTCTCGCCGAAGGTGAGACGACGGTAGGAGTTGACGTTCGGTGCCAGCAGGGCGGTCACCGCCGGGGTGTACTTCTGCAGCCCCGCGATGAAGTGCATGAACTGCTCGGTATTGCCGCCATTTTCCGTGCCGAACAGGTTGCGACCGTCCACATCTTCCAGGCTCTGGTGGATGTGCATGGCGGAGCCCGGCTCGTCGCTCATCGGCTTGGCCATGAAGGTGGCGTAGATGCCGTGCTTGTGGGCCGCCTCACGCATGGTGCGCTTGAACAGGAACACCTGATCCGCCAGATCGATGGCATCGCCGTGCAGGAAGTTGATCTCCATCTGGGCGGCGCCGGATTCGTGGATCAGAGTGTCCACTTCCAGCTCCTGCGCCTCGCAGTAGTCGTACATGTCTTCGAAGATGGGGTCGAATTCGTTGACCGCATCGATACTGAACGACTGGCGGGCCGTCTCGGGTCGGCCATTGCGGCCAACGGGCGGCACCAGCGGATAGTCGGGGTCTTCGTTGCGCTTGACCAGATAGAACTCCAGCTCGGGCGCCACCACCGGCTTCCAGCCCTGTTTCTCATAGAATGACAGGACCCGACGCAGCACGGAGCGCGGCGCTATGTCGATCAGCTTGCCATTGATGTCGAAACAGTCGTGGATCACCTGAGCGGTCGGCTCCAGTGCCCAGGGCACGAAACGAATGGTGTTGGGGTCCGGGTAGAGCTGCATGTCCCGCTCCAGCGGGTCTATCATGCTGTCGTCATCCGGGTACTCGCCGGTCACCGTCTGGGTGAAGATGACCTCGGGCAGCCGCATGCCCCCTTCGCGCAAAAATTTGTTGGCTGGAATGATCTTGCCTCGGGCATTACCGGTGAAATCCGGAAACAGGCACTCCACTTCCGTGATGCGATTGCTCTCCATCCAGCCCTTGATACTGTCCATGTTAAACCCCGACTTTACGATTGCCATTGGCAAGGGTGTCTAATATATGGAACACCCTTGTTATCAAATTGTAATCAACACCACCATAAAAGCCCGCCGTTATGGCCAATGTCAAGCGGTGGTGTTTAAAAAACTATAAATAACGGTGCATATAATGACCATGGCGGCACCAAATACTAAACACCCAGGCCCCCTCACAGCTCACTGCAATCCCGGTGCCAACGAGGGGGCCTGATCCCCCATGTTCTCAGTCAGACCCTGTCCGAATCGGGTCATTTTTTTGCAAGGGCGCACAATCCTTGCCCTATTTGCTTTGCATGCCTGCATTTTTTTGGTACAAGGCCCGCCCTGATTTGCACTCTCCTGCTTGGATTTGGTGCAAATGCAGGACACAGGGCTTGGTCTGCAGGCAGACAGCCCCCATAAACAGGGATAATTGGGTTAGTAACTGACTGGTAGTAAACCGTATGTGTGATTTCATGACTAAAGACCAACTGGCCTTTTACAAGGGACAGATCGAGCGCCAAATCCTCGAACTCGAGGATCGCCTCAACTCCCAGGCCAGCCAGGCCATCGCCACCGATACCAACGAGATGGCAGATGAAATTGACCGTGCCAGTATCGAGGAAGCCCGTCGTCTGGAGCTGAACCGCATCGAGCATGACAAGCTGCATCTGCGCAAGTTGAGAGGGGCGTTGAAGCGTATCGGCGAAGGAGAGTTCGGTTACTGCGAATCCTGCGGTGACGAGATCTCCCTCAAGCGACTGCAGGCTCGGCCTGAGTCCCGCTTCTGCGTCGAATGCCAGAGTACCAAGGAGTTCAACGATACCCACGTGTATCGTCGCGTCGCCTGATCCTGCGAAGAGCCGTCACTGGCCGGTCGCGATAAGTCGTCGGCAAGGTACAGCGCAGGAACCGGCGTTTATGTTGATAAATGCGGACCAAAAGCTGCACATGAGCCCAGATCACGGCGTCGCACAAGAGAGTGACAACTTCTGTTAGACTCCGGGCAAGCCCGGAATCTACAGGAGAGCAGAGAGTGAAATGGTTCCTCAAACTGTGCTTGTGTCTGCCGTTGCTGGCACAAGCACAGACCCTCACGGTCAAGGTCCCCAGCCGACCGATCAACGATCTCGACAAGGAATACCAGCTCAAGCTGCTGGAACTGGCGCTGACCCGCTCCGGACAGCCATTTCGCATCCAGCAGGTGGAGCTCAACCTCAACCAGTACAGCCTGCAGCAACAGCTGGGCAAGGGCCAAACCATCAATGTGTTCTGGATGGGCACCTCCAGCGCACTCGAATCCTCCCTCATCGCCGTGCCGATCCCGCTGTTTCGCGGTCTGGAAGGGCTGCGCCTCTCCTTCATCCACAGCGATGCCCAGGAGAAGTTCAATCAGGTCAACTCGCTGGCCGATCTCAAGCGACTGAAGGCGGCCCAGGGGGTTGGCTGGGCCGACAACAAGATCCTGGAAAATGCCGGCATTCCCACCTATTCCGGGCGCTACAGCAACCTGTTTCGCCTGATCAACGACGGTGACAAGCTCGACTTCTTCCCGCGCAATCTGGTGGAGATCTTCGCCGAACGCAGCGAACTGGTGGCGCAATACCCCAACCTGGTGATAGATCAGCACCTGTTGATCCGCTATCCCTTTGCCGAGTTCTTCTTCGTCAGCCCCGAGTCTCCCAAGCTGGCCAAGGCGATCCAGACCGGACTGGAACGCGCCTATGCCGATGGCAGCTTCATGACCTTCTTCCGGGAGAACCCCAAGATCCGTGAGGCCCTCGCCAGCGCCAATCTGAACCAGCGGGTCACCATTTCGCTGCCCAATCCGGACATGACCCCCTTGCTCAGGAGCATTCCGGCCCAATATTGGGATTATCCACCCCAATAATGGGCTCCGGGGCCGTGGGGATTATCCACCGCAGTATGGAGCCCCGGCCTCTGCATTGGGATTACCCGACGCAGCGACATAGCTCAAGCCGCCCGGGCAGAGAAACGCAGAGGCGATGGCAGGGCTGGCAAGGGACACGCCAGCCAGCCGAGGTTTCAACCCGCAGCACCAGGGAGGTGCCATGAAACGACTCGATGAATGGTTCAGCGACTACGGCCAGAGCCACCAGCACCCCGTCAATGTGGCGATCCACAAGCTGGCCGTGCCCGGCATCTACCTCTGCTCGCTGGCGCTGCTCTGGTGTCTGCCGACCGGCCCGCTGCCGTCCTCGCTCAACTGGGCGGCGCTGGTGGCCATCCCTGTGCTGGCCTTCTATCTGCGGCTGTCGTTCCCCCTGTTTGTGGGGGTGGCGGTGCTGACCGCGCTGGGACTGTGGGGCTGTTACCAGTGGCAGGGGCCACTGCTGTGGCCCGCCCTGGTGGGTTTCGGGCTGCTCTGGATAGCCCAGTTCGTCGGTCACAGGATCGAGGGCAAACGCCCCTCCTTCCTCGCCGACCTGCAATTTCTGCTGATCGGCCCCGCCTGGGTGCTGGCCAGCCTCTATCGTCGTCTGGGCATTCCCTACTGAGGGAGGCCAACAGGAGAGACAATGTCATACCGCCACACGCTTAGTAACAGGCTCCGTCCTGCCCTGCCCCTGCTGCTGGGGGCCCTGCTCGCCGGCCCGGCGCTGGCCGACAAGGCCGATCCCATAGGTGAGGTGAGCACCGCCTTCAAGCTGGTGGGCCCCAACCACAAGATCTTGGTGGAGGCGTTCGATGACCCCCGCATCGCGGGCGTCGCCTGCTACCTGGCACGCCCCAAGACCGGCGGCGTCAAGGGCGGGCTTGGGCTGGCGGAAGACCCCTCTCACGCCTCTTTGTCGTGCCACCAGATTGGCCCCATCACCCTGCCTGCCAAGTTGAAGGCGGGGGAAGAGGTGTTCGACGTCAGCACCTCGCTGGTGTTCAAGGAGCAGAAAGTGGTGCGTTTTTACGACGAAAAGCGCAAGGCACTTGTCTATCTGACCTACAGCACCAAGCTGGTGGATGGCTCGTATAAAAGCGCAGTGAGCGCGGTTCCCATCATGCCGTGGGGCTGAGAAGCCGCCATTTAAGCCGTGATGAAGCGTCTGATTTGTTGTAATTTAACTACATCATTATTTGCGGAGAGCGCACCATGAAAGTCGCCGTTTTCAGTACCAAGAGCTACGACAAGGATCACTTCAATCAGGCCAACAGCCAGTACGGCTACGAGCTGGAGTTCTTCGACGTGCGGCTGGAGGCCAAGACAGCCCGGCTGGCCCACGGCTTCCCCGTGGTGTGCCTGTTCGTCAATGACGATGCCGATCGGGAGGTGCTGACCGAGCTGGCCGCCAACGGCACCAGGGTGATCGCTCTGCGCTGCGCCGGTTACAACAACGTGGATCTGGTCGCCGCCAAGGCGCTGGGGCTAAAAGTGGTGCGGGTGCCCGCCTACTCCCCCGAAGCCGTCGCCGAACACGCGGTGGGGCTGATGATGACCCTCAACCGCCGCATCCATAAGGCCTATCAGCGCACCCGCGATGCCAACTTCTCGCTGGAAGGCCTGGTCGGCTTCAACATGCACGGCCACACCGCCGGCATTATCGGCACCGGCAAGATCGGCATCGCCACCCTGCGCATCCTCAAGGGTTTCGGCATGCGGCTGCTGGTGAGTGACCCCTATCCGAACCAGGCGGCCATCGAGCTGGGGGCCGAATACGTGGATCTCGACACCCTGTTCCGCCAGTCCGACGTCATCAGCCTGCACTGCCCGCTGTTCAAGGAGAACTACCACCTGCTGAACAAGGAGGCGTTCGCCAAGATGAAGGATGGTGTGATGATCATCAACACCAGCCGGGGCGGCCTGCTCGACTCCAACGCCGCCATCGAGGCGCTCAAGACCTCCCGTATCGGTGCCCTGGGGCTGGACGTCTACGAGGAAGAGGAAGACCTTTTCTTCTCCGACAAGTCCAACGAGGTAATCACGGATGACGTCTTCCGTCGCCTGTCAGCCTGCCACAACGTGCTGTTTACCGGCCATCAGGCCTTCCTGACCCGCGAGGCGCTGCACGCCATCGCCGATACCACCCTCGGCAACCTCAAGGCCATCGAGAGCCAGGGCCACAGCGACAACGAGGTGGAGTAATCCTCTCGCACCCGCAGCCATGAACGACAGAGGGAGCCACTCCCTCTGTTTAGTACACAGACCCGCTCTTCGTCATGCAATTCTCCCCTGCGGCCGCAATAACCATGGCGCCGGGTTGTGAGACCCGACGCCATCGGGTAGGCTACCTGCCCTTTTTTATTCAGGAGTCTGGCAGCCCATGTTTATCGGATTTGATTACGGTACCTCCAACTGTGCCGTCGCCGTGATGGAACAAGGCAGCCCCAGGCTGCTGACCCTGTGCGGTTCCCGCTATCTCCCCTCCACGCTGCACGCGCCCCACAGAGAGGCCATCGCCGGTCTGCTGGCCGAAGAGCTGGCCCCTGCCCAGCAGGCGGAATACCTCAAGCTGCGCGGCCCCGTCGTCACCCGGGCCCAGGCCGTGCGCCGCCAGATGCGGGAAGAGGGGCTGATCGACGAGCTCAGCTTCGGCGCCGCGGCGCTGGAGCGCTATCTGGAGGAGCCGGACGACGGCTATTACATCAAGTCGCCGAAATCCTTCCTCGGCGCCTACGGCCTCAAGGCCCCCCAGATAGCGCTGTTCGAAGACATAGTCTGCGCCATGATGCTGCACGTACGCCGCGAGGCGGAGCAGCAGCTTGGCGCCCCGATCCGCCAAGCGGTGATCGGTCGCCCGGTCAACTTTCAGGGGCTGGCCGGGGAGGAGAGCAACAGCCAGGCCATCGCCATCCTGACCGAGGCGGCCCGTCTGGCCGGGTTCGAGCAGGTGGAGTTCCTCTATGAACCCGTGGCGGCCGGTTTCGAATTCGAGGCGCGCCTCGACGAAGATGCCGTCGTGCTGGTGGTGGATATCGGTGGCGGCACCACGGACTGCTCCATGCTGCGCATGGGCCCGAGCCATCGCGACCAGCTGGATCGCAGCGGCGATCTGCTTGGCCACAGCGGCCAGCGCATCGGCGGCAACGACTTCGACATCCGGCTGACGGTGGAAGGCATGATGCCGCTGCTCGGCATGCACGAGACCCTCAAGACCGGCAAGCCACTGCCCCACCCGCTGTTCTGGGATGCGGCCGCCATCAACGACGTCAGCGCCCAGGGCCGCTTCTACAGCCTGGATACCGCCCGTCAGTTGCAGGATCTGCAGCTCGACAGCCAGCCAGGCAGCAAGCTGGGTCGCCTCGCCAATCTTCGGGCCCACAAGCTGAGCCACCAGCTGGTGTGGCGCGCCGAGCAGGGCAAGATCGCCCTCTCGGAGCAGGAATCGAATCATCAGTCTCTGAGCGAGCTGGAGAAGGGACTGGAGGCTGAGCTCAATCGCGAGCAGCTGGCCAGCGCCTCGGCCCTGCTGCTGGAGAAGATTGGCGAGCTGATGGACCAAGCCATTGCCGCCGCAGGTGTACAGCCCGACCGTATCTTCGTCACCGGCGGCAGCGCCCGCTCGCCGCTCATCGCCGCCTTCATTCGTCAGAAGTTGCCCACGATTCCGCTTGAGGGCGGCGATGACTTCGGCTCGGTCGCCGCAGGGCTGGCCCGTTACGCCGAGCGCCTGTTCAACCGCTGATACAGAGCGATAAGGGTTCCTGTCGTCTTGTTGGCATCGAACGTGTCCCGCCAGCCTGCAAGTGTTGCCATTTAACGACACAGGGCTGACCAGCAGGGCGACAGAAGCGGTCGGGGGCGGCCCCCCTCGCCCTGCCCCGAGGGCTGCGCAGGAGGTATGCTTGTCGCTCCCACTATTGGAGCCCTTCCATGCCCAGATTCTTGCTACTGTTGCTCGCCCTGATCCTGCTCAGCGCCTGCAGCAGTACACCCTCGTTCGTCCAGCAAGAGTTGCAGCACCATCACTGGGTGCTCGACAAACTGGATGGCCAGGCCATCACGGCCTCTCGCGACAACCCGCCCGATTTCGAGATAGGTGAGCACTTCACCGTCAATGGTATCGCCGGCTGCAATCGCTACTTTGGCCAGGGACACCTCGAGGGCGACAGATTCTGGGTCACCAGCCTGGGCAGCACGGAGATGGCCTGTCAGGCACGGCTCGAGGCCATAGAGCAGGCCGTCATCACCACCCTGACCGAAGGGGCCACCCTGAGCGGCACCACCCAGACCCTGATCCTGGAAGGGAAACGGCACCGTTTGGAATACCAGCTGCGGGACTGGGTGCACTAGCGCTCACAAACCGGCATCACAAACAGGAACATGTGTCCCGCCTGTGGCACACTATGAGGCAGTGCTCGCAATGGAGGCTGTCTCAGCCATGTCGATGGATCGTCTGTTTGACAAGATCAAACAACTCCCCACTATCCCGCAGCTGCTGCATGAGTTGATGCAGAGCTTCAACGATGAAAACGCCCGCATCGACCAGATCGCGGCCAAGATCGCCATGGATCAGGTGATCAGCGTCAAGGTGCTGCGCATGGCCAACTCGGCCGCCCTGCGCCGTGGCAATGAGGTCACCTCCATCGAACAGGCGGTGATCCGCCTCGGTTTCAACCGGCTGCGCTCCGTGGTGGTCGCCTCCGGCATCATAGGCAGCTTCAAGGCTCCCCCCAGCTTCGACAAGAACAAGTTCTGGACCGAGACCTTCCAGGTCGCCACCATAGCCAAGACGTTGGCCCAGGAGGCCAAGGTGCTCGATCCCGAGACCGCCTTCACCTGCGCCCTGATCCACAACATTGGCGAGCTGCTCATCCAGAGCACCCTGCCGGAAGAGGCCGAGCTCATCAACATGGCGATCCAGAAGGGCAGCAGCAGGGTCGAGGCCCAGCGGGAGATGCTGGGCTACGACTATGCTCAGCTCGGCGCCGAGCTGGCGCGGCGCTGGAACCTGTCGGAAGCCTTCGTCGATGCCATCTCCCAGCAGCTGGATCCCCTCTCCCACGATCCGGTCAGCAAGGAGGCGGTGCTGATCCGGCTCGCCGTCTTCATCTCCTTCGCCTGGAATGCGGGCGTGCCCGTCCAGGCCATCATAGCCCGCTTCCCCAAGCCGCTCGCCGATCAGCTGGGGCTGGATCCCAAGTCACTGTCAGGCCAGCTCGAAACGCTCCACGAACAGGGTAATGCCCTCGCCGACCTTCTGACTCAATAAGCATCATGACCCATCCATTTCTGTTTCATCCCCAGGTGGCGCCCTGGTTCAAAGAGAGCGCCGACACCCTGCAACTCACCCTGTTCAGTGCGCTGGATGCCCCGATCCGCGAGGTGTGGCTGCGCCACGAACCGGACAACGAGGAGTATCTGGTGGCCATGACGCCTGTCTCCACCCGGGACAGGTTGCAGGTGTGGCAGGCGACCCTGCCGCTGGCCAAGGGACAGGATATCCACCTCTACTGCTTCAAGTGCCTGACCGACGAGGAGCAGTGGTGGCTGCACGGTGCCGGCGTCAGCCCGGCCATGCCGCCACGGGAGCAACACTTTCGCTTCAACAGCCTGCATCAGCCGCCGGCCTGGGTGCAGGATCAGGTGTTCTACCAGATCTTCCCCGACCGCTTCTGCAACGGCGATCCCTCGCTCAGCGTCAAACATCACGAATATGAGTACAGAGGCAAGGCGGTCATCAGCAAGGCGTGGGGCGAGCCGGTCAGCCGTCACGAAGAGGGGCACGGTGCCTGTGAATTTTACGGCGGGGATCTGGCGGGCATCGATGCCAAGCTGCACTACCTGCAATCTCTCGGGGTCACGGCCCTCTACCTCAATCCCATCTTCGACTCGCCGAGCAACCACAAGTACGATACCCAGGACTACTTCAAGGTGGATGCGCACCTCGGCAGCAACGCGCAGTTCGCCGAGCTGACCCGCAACCTGCACCAGCGCGGCATGAAGATCATCCTGGATGCCGTGGTCAACCACACCTCGACCCAGCACCCCTGGTTCTGCCCGCCACAGGGGGCCCAGAGCAACCCGGACTCACCGTGGCGCAGCTTTTACACCTTTGACAACGAAGGAGACTACGTCAGCTGGAAGGGCATTCGCAGCCTGCCCAAGCTGGACTTTGCCAGCGAACAGGTGCAGGACGCCATCTACCGGGCCGACGACGCCATCCTCCGTTACTGGATGCGCGCGCCCTATCAGATCGACGGCTGGCGCTTCGACGTCATCCACATGCTGGGAGAGCGGGGCACGGCCGAGGGCAATCGCGGCCATGTGCGCGCCATTCGCGGCGCGGTGAAACAGGAGAACCCGGACGCCTATGTGCTCGGCGAGCACTTCTTCGAGGCGAGCCAGTGGCTGCAGGGGGATCAGGAGGATGGCGCCATGAACTACTATGGCTTCGCCCACCCGATCCGTGCCTTCCTGGCGGGGCAGGACATCGCCTATCACCCCATCAAGATCAGCGCCGACGAGCTTGATCGCTGGCTCAAGCTGGCGCGGGCCCATATCCCGTTCAAGAACCAGCTGGCCCAGTTCAACCTGCTGGACAGCCACGATACCGCCCGCTTCCTGCATCTGCTGGGCGAAGACAAACAGCGCATGACCTTGGCTGCCACCCTGCTGCTCACCTACATAGGCGTGCCGTCCATCTATTACGGTGACGAGGTGGGGCTCTCGGGTGGTAATGACCCGGATTGCCGTCGCTGCTTCCCCTGGGAGACCACGGCCTGGGATCACGTGCTGCACGATCACTACCGCCGGCTGATCCAGATCCGCAAGCAGCGGCCAGCCCTGCGCCGTGGCGACGTCCAGACCCTCTACGCCGGCCCCCACAGCTATGTGTTCGCCCGCTCCCTGCAAAGCGATCAGGTGGTGGTGGCCTGTAACCGTCATCCGACCGAACCACGCACCATCAAGCTGCCCCTGTGGCAGACCGCCAGCCCCGCCAGCCGCTTCACCGATGCCTTCAACGGCGACAAGTACGAAGTGGTGCAGGGACAGGTACAACTGACCATTCCCGCCAACTCGGCCAGGGTGCTGCTCTCCAGTTGAGAGTACTGCTGTCGAGCTGAAAACGATAACCGGAGCCTCTGGCCCCGGTTTTTTATGCAGGACAATCAGTTAGCAACTGTCTGGCGGTATGCTATCGATAAGCCAACCTGTCAGTAATTGATGCTGACGTAGGGCACCTCTTCCACCTGCCACAACTGCTTGAGGTAGACGGTCAGCACGAAGAAGAAGTTGGCCAGCAGGTTGGCGAAGCGATAGAGGATGGGATCGAAGCGCACCCCGCTCTCCTCGAGGCGCACCAGCAGGCGAACCACCTTCTTGCTGCCGCAGCGGCACAGATGCAGGGTGGGAATGGGCTGGGGCCCCTGGGGCAAGACAAAACCCGTGACCCGGCCGCGGCTCGCCTCGTTGTAGTGATCGTAACGCCCCTTCAGCCACGCCAGATCCTCGTCGAAGATGCCCAGCTTGCCACGTACCGAGCCGTTGAGGTTGTAGATGAGCCGCTGCAAGGCCCCCAGATCGGCCACCACCTCCCGGGTTCCCTCTGCCACTGGCAACTGGGCGAGTACAGCCCCCACCTGACAGCAAAGCTCATCGGTGGCGATCTCGTAATCACACTGGAACTGGGTTTCGAAGATGAAGGGGTAGCAGAGCTCGCGCTTGTCTCTGGGCTTCTTGGGGTTCATAAGGTAGCCGGATTGGGAAAAGAGCCAGTTTGCCAGCCCCCGGGGGAGCTGGCAAACGGCAGCTTATGGCTTGAGCCGGGCGATGCCTACTCAGACGCTCTTGCTGGCAGGCTCGGTCGCAGGCTGGAACTGGCCTATCATTCGCAGCGCCTCCAGCATCCGCTGATTGAAGCTGGTGAAGCTGTTGACCTGAGCCGGTTCGCTCTGGCCGCGGGCCGCCAACACCGCAGGGGTCAGCGCCTGCTGCTGCGATTCCGGCAGCAGGGCATCCGCCTGTTGCTGCACCTGATCAAGCTTGGGCAGATAGTCCGCCAGCGGCTTGAGCAGATCCTGCAACGAGTGGGCTCCCTGGTAGGTCTGGCTCAGCTTGACGCTCTGCTTGAGCTTGAGGGAGTAGGAGGCGAGCTGGCTGTCATCCAGTTGCAGGTCGCCCGCCTTCTTCAGCAGATCCTCGAAGTTGCCGGAGAAGAAATTCCCCGCCAGATCGTCGATCCCCTTGACCAGCTTGCCGATGGAGTCCATCTCCTCGCTGCTGAGATCCCCCTCCAGCGAGAAGCTGAAGCTCTGGCTCGACTTGAGGCTGAACTGGCTGCCGCTGTCATCTTTCTGGGACTTGGTCTGCCAGCTGTCATTGAAGCGCAGCACCACCTTGTCGCCATCCTTGGTCTGGATCTCCAGCGAACCCTGCTGGCGACTGGCCATCTCGGCCTGCCCCATGTCGGTGGAGGAGACCTTGCCGAAAAACTCCTTCTCGAACTCGTCGAGCCCCTTCTGGATCAGCTTGTAGCTCTGATCGATACCGGTCTTGATGTCTTCGTTATCGGTGGCCCACTTGCCCAGCTGCTTCCTGGCGTCGCCGAAGCCCTTGTCCACCCCCTTGCGGGCCTGCTCCATCATGCCGGTCAGGTCGTCGTCGGACTTGCCGTCCGCACGGGCGGCGCCCAGCCGTCCGGTAACGAACTGCAGCACGTTGTCCGCCACCGACTGGAAGTCGAACAGGGTCTCCGGGGTTATCTCCTCGGATTCCTGTGCCTTGGGTGCCTGATAACCCTGACCGTTGATCTCCAGCGCAAACTGCAACGCCTGCTGCACCAGCACCTGAGCCCACTTGGGCGGCTTGTGCAGAGAGACTTCCTCTGCGTTGCTGATCTGCTTCTCTTGTGCCTGTTGGGGTGCCTTGGGCGAAACGCCCACTCCCTTGGATTGGGCTGAGCCCACGCCGTCGATTTGCATAATGTGTCCTCCCACCATGCCTGTAGATCAGGTATCGGCCTGACTGAACACTTCTTGACCACAAAATACTGGACAATCTGCAACGGCCTTTTAAAATCCACACCCTTTGGGTGGCCCGTTGCCTTCCCCCGATTTCGACCCGGCCCTGCCGGTGTGCATGTGAGGTATATCATGACCCAAATCCAGCAAGCTGGCGCCGACTCCCAGGCCCTGCGGACTCCCGCCGACTACCAGGCCCAGCTCGACGAGAAGCGCGAGCGCCTCAACGGGCTGTTCGCCGACTTCACCCTGCCTGCGCTGGAAGTGCACGCCTCCCCCGCCGAACACTACCGGATGCGCGCCGAGTTCCGCATCTGGCACGAGGGGGATGACCTGTTCCACTGCATGTATGCGCCTGCCACCAAGGAGATCATCCGGGTCGACCAGTTCCCCACCGCCAGCCGCCTCATCAACCAGCTGATGCCGGTGCTGCTGGAGGGGCTGCGCCCGCACCCCGTGCTGCGTCGCAAGCTGTTCCAGATAGACTACCTCTCCACCCAGTCCGGCCAGATCTGCGTCAGCCTGCTCTACCATCGCAAGCTCGAAAGCGAGTGGCAGCAAGCCGCCGAAGCACTGCAGGCCGACCTGCGGGCCCAGGGGTTCGAGCTGCAACTGATTGGCCGCGCCCACAAGCAGAAGATCTGCCTGGGGGAGGAGTTCGTCATCGAACGGCTGACGGTGCAGGGCCGCGAGCTGGTCTACAAGCAGGTGGAGAACAGCTTCACCCAGCCCAACGCCGCCATCAACGAGCAGATGCTGGGCTGGGCGCTGGACGTGACCAAGGGCAGCGAGGGGGACCTGCTGGAGCTCTACTGCGGCAACGGCAACTTCTCCATCGCCCTGGCCCAGAATTTCCGCAAGGTGCTGGCCACCGAGATCGCCAAGCCGAGCGTGGACTCAGCCCAGTTCAACATCGCCGCCAACGGCGTCGACAACCTGATCATACTGCGCATGTCGGCCGAGGAGTTCACCATGGCGATGCGCGGCGAGCGAGAGTTCAACCGCCTCAAGGGGGTCGATCTCGGCGCCTACCAGTGCAACACCATCTTCGTCGACCCGCCCCGCGCCGGCCTCGACGATGCCACAGTCCGGCTGGTGCAGGAGTACGACAACATCCTCTACATCTCCTGCAACCCAGAGACACTGCAGGCCAACATGGCGGTACTGGGCGAAACCCACGAGATCGCCCGCTTCGCCCTGTTCGATCAGTTCCCCTGGACCCACCATATGGAAGCCGGGGTCTATCTCAAGCGCAAGACAAGCTGATGCCGCCGGGGCACAGCTCCCCGCTAGACCAGCAAAACAAGACAGGGCCTGCGGGCCCTGTTTGATTATTTATACCAGTGCACGCGGCGGCCGGAGCCGTTATGCTGGCGGCACGCGCATCCGCGCCACAGCCTGGGTGTCATGCCACAATGCAACGCATTCTTTTTGTTGAAGATGATCCCGAAATAGGCCAGCTCATCAGCAGCTGGCTTGCCCGCCACGACATGGAGGTGCTGCTGGAGCCCAGAGGCGACCTGGCGCTGGCCAGGGCCCTGGCCGAGCAGCCCGACCTGGTGCTGCTCGACATCATGCTGCCGGGGCAGGACGGCCTTTCCCTGTGCCGGGATCTGCGTCCGCGCTTCAAGGGCCCCATCGTCATGCTCACCTCCCTCGACAGCGACATGAACCAGATCCTCAGCCTGGAGCTGGGTGCCAACGACTACATCCTCAAGACCACGCCGCCCCCCGTGCTGCTGGCCAGGCTGCGGGTCCAGTTCCGCCAGCAGGGACAGGCACCGCAAACAGCCGTGGCCAGTACGCCGCCCCAGCGCCTGCAGTTCGGTCGCCTGCAGATCGACGGGCCGGGTCGGGATGTGCGCCTCGATGGCGACAGCATCCCCCTCTCCACCGCCGATTTTGACCTCTTGTGGGAGCTGGCCTGCCATGCGGGCCAGATCCTGGGACGGGAGGCGCTGTTTCGCAGCCTGCGTGGCCGCGACTACGATGGCCAGGACCGCAGCATGGATGTGGCCATCTCCCGCCTGCGCCGCAAGCTGGGGGATGACAGCAACAACCCGACCCGCATCAAGACGGTGCGCCAGAAGGGGTATCTGCTGGTGCCCCACGCCTGGGAATGAGCTTGATGCTCCCTTCTCTCCATGCGGGGGATGAGGGGGCAAAGACGCAACGCCCGGACGCAATCCAGGAAAGAGGAAAGATCCCATGCGCCGCCTGTTTATCCAGTTCTACCTGCTGCTGATCGGCTGTTTCACCCTGGCCATACTGCTGGTCGGCATCGTCTATCAGGTCAGTGCCGAGCGGGCGGGTGACCGCTATCTGGAGCGGATGATGCAAGGCTCCCTCGGCCTGCTCACCGGCGAACTGGCCCGCCTGCCGCCGGAACACTGGCCCGTACGCATGGCGGAGCAGAGCCGCCAGCTTACCCTGCCGCTGCAGATAGGCGCCCTCGCCAACCAGCCGCTGGCCAAGGAGGATCAGGCCTTTCTCGAGGCGGGCAACATAGTCATAGTCGAGGAGGATGACACCTTCCTGCAGCGCATCCCGGAGACGGATCAGGTGCTGATCGTCGGCCCCGTCCCCTATCTCTCCTATCTGCACGAGCTGCACTGGGTGGATGTGGGGCTGCTGCTGGCCATAGGTCTCTCGCTGGGTCTGCCGATCCTGCTCTGGCTGCGCCCGCACTGGCGCGGCCTGCAGCGGCTCGAACAGACGGCCCGCCGGGTCGGCGACGGGGATCTCTCCAGCCGCACCGGCCTGCCCGCCGGCAGCAGCCTGGGCCGGGTGGGACGCACCTTCGATCAGATGACGGAACAGTTGCAGGCCATGCTGGCCAGTCGCAAGCAGCTGACCGATGCCATCGCCCACGAGCTGCGCACACCCCTGGTGCGGTTGCGCTACCGGCTCGCCATGCTGGACCCGCAGCCATCGGCAGAAGAACAACAGGGGCTGGATCGCGATCTGGGGGCCCTGGACGCCCTCATCGAGGAGATGCTCACCTACGCCAGGCTGGATCGTCCCGAGCTGCCGCTGCAATGCAGCGAGCTGGAGCTGGCCGGCTGGGCCGGCAGCCGTCTCCCGGACTGGCAGGCGCTGCGGCCACAAACCCGGCTCGAATTCAGTCACCCCGCCAATCCCCTGCCCTGGCGCGGCGATACCCGATTGCTGGACCGGGCGCTGGAGAACCTCATCGGCAATGCCCTGCGCCACGCCACCAGCCGGGTGACCCTCGCCATGAGCCAGCAGCAGGATCACTATCTGCTGGAGGTGGCCGACGACGGCCCCGGCATAGACCCGGCGCTGGCGCCCCAGATCTTCGAGCCCTTCGTGCGGCTGGATCAGAGCCGGGATCGCCGTACCGGCGGCGCCGGCCTCGGTCTCGCCATAGTGCGTAGCATAGCCCGCCACCACGGTGGCGAGGTGCAGTTGCTGCCGAGCAGCAGCGGTGCCCGCTTCTGCCTGAAGCTGCCCGTACATTTGGATACAAACCGTCACCAGCCACTCACTGAACCGCCAGCGGAACGGCCCTAGGATGAAGTCATGGAGAAACGCTCCATGTCATCAACCCGAATGAGGAACTGGAATATGAACAAGCTGATCCCCCTGAGCCTGGCCGCTGTCTTCGCCCTGACCTCCGGCTTCACCATGGCAGCCACCCCCACCAAGGCCGCCGCTCCCCAGGCGACCCAGACCAAGGTGGTGAAAAAACACCACAAGGCGACTCATGCCAAGGCACCGGCCGTCAAGGTCGCTCCCAAGACCAAATAACGACGTATCAAGCTTCCCGTAATGAAAAGGGGCCCCCAGGGGCCCCTTCTGTCGTGGTCGGTATGGCACCGCCAGTTTATTTCAGCATGTAATCTGCCGGCAGCGCGATGCGCGCCACGCCGGAAGCTACCGCCGCCAGCGCCACGGCGCGGGCCACCCGTGGCAGCAGGCGGGCATCCATCGGCTTGGGAATGACGTAATCCTTGCCGAAGGAAAGCGCGCTCACCCCGGCGGCGGTCAGCACCTCGGCCGGTACCGGCTCCTTGACCAGACCGCGGATCGCCTCCACCGCGGCTATCTTCATGGCATCGTTGATGCGGCTGGCGCGGGCGTCCAGCGCGCCGCGGAAGATGAAGGGGAAACAGAGCACGTTGTTGATCTGGTTAGGATAATCCGAGCGGCCCGTGCCCATGATGAGATCGCCCCGCACCGCGTGGGCCAGGGATGGCTTGATCTCCGGGTCCGGGTTGGAGCAGGCGAAGATCACCGGGTTGGGGGCCATCAGGGCCACAGCCTCCGGAGGCAATACGTCCGGGCCGGAGACGCCGACAAACACATCCGCCCCTTCAATGACATCCATCAGGGTGCGCAGCTGCGTGTCGTTGGCGAAGCGCTGCTTGTACTGGTTGAGATCGGTGCGGCCTGTGTGGATCACCCCCTGGCGATCGAGCATGAAGATGTTGTGTGGCGCGGCGCCGCACTTGATCAGCAGGTCCATGCAGGCGGTGGCGGCAGCCCCGGCCCCCATGCAGACGATGCGGCTCTGTTCGATGCGCTTGCCCTGCACTTCCAGCGCATTGAGCAGACCGGCCGCGGTGACGATGGCGGTACCGTGCTGGTCATCGTGGAATACCGGGATGTCGCAGCGGGCGATCAACGCCTGCTCGATCTCGAAGCACTCGGGCGCCTTGATGTCTTCCAGGTTGATGCCGCCGAAGGTGTCGGCGATGGCCGCCACTGTGTCGATGAACTGCTGGCTGGTCTCGTGCTTCACCTCTATGTCGATGGCGTCTATGCCGGCGAAGCACTTGAACAGCAGGGCCTTGCCCTCCATCACCGGCTTGGACGCCAGCGGGCCCAGATTGCCCAGCCCCAGGATGGCGGTACCGTTGGAGATGACGGCCACCAGGTTGCCCTTGCCGGTGTAGCGATAGGCATCATCGGGATTGGCGGCGATCTCGCGCACCGGCTCGGCCACACCCGGGCTGTAGGCCAGCGCCAGATCGTGGGCTGTCTCGGCGGGCTTGGTGAGGGCGATGGTAATCTTGCCCGGCACGGGCTGGGCATGGTAATCGAGTGCTTGTTGACGAAGATCGTGACGCAGATCGGACATGGGGGACCCCGATACGGAAGTGAATGGAGTGGTGCATTGGCTCGCCAGCGGGCGAGGGCTGGAGATCATAAAGAAAACCATCGGGCTTTCACAGAGGAAAGTATCGCCTCGCCACCACTGACAAGCCAGTAATTAGCATGTCATGCCAACCACCAATACCTATTTAGTTATAGATATGGTTTCACCCCATCACAGGGATGCCCGCTTTCGCCTCCGCCTGCCTGGCGATGGCCTCCGTCATCCCCTGGAAGATGAAGAGATGAAACGGCAGCATGGCGAGCCAGTAGGCCAGTCCCCAGGCCCCCTGGGGATGCCAGTGGGCAGTCACCTTGATGCGGGTCAGGCCGGACTCCTCCGGCAGTATGTTGAACTCCAGCCGCCCCACTCCGGGGGCCTTCATGTTGAACAGCAGATCCAGCCTGCGCCCCTCGTCGACCCCGAGGATCTGCCAGGAGTCCAGCATGTCCCCCTTCACGAAGCGATCCGGGTTGGTGCGGCCTCGGGTGCGGGCAGGGCCGCCGATCAGGTGATCCATCCATTCGCGCACCACCCAGAGCTCGTTCATGTAGAAGTAGCGCTGCTCGCCCCCCAGCTGCTGCAACACCTGCCACACCACCTCGGGCGAAGCGAGACAGATGGCCTCCCCGCTGGCGGTGCGGTCATAGAAGCCGTACTCGGGGTGGCGCCAGCGCAGCCCCAGCGGCGTCTCCTGCCCCTGCTGCTCGGCCCCCAGCTTCTGCTCCAGCGCCAGACTCTCTCCGAGCGCCTCGTCGAAGCTGAGCAGGGTTTGCGGCAGCAGGGCCCGCAGCGGGCCGTCATCTGCCGGGATGTCGTGCTTGAGGCCGCCCACCAGCGCCTTGGCCACGGGTTGCGGCACAGACGTGACGAATTGCAGCCACCAGGCGGAGAGACGGGGGCTCAGAAACGGGATGGGGATGATGGGACAGCGCTTGCCGATATGGGCGGCGAACTTCTGCAACTGCTGCTGATAGCTGAGCAGCTCGGGGCCGACGGCGTTGAGCACCCGGCCATCCACCCCCTCGACCTCCACCAGCCCGCCGAGGTAGTGCAACAGGTTGGAGAGCGCTATGGGTGGCGTGCGGGAGCGCACCCACTTGGGCGTGACCATCATGGGCAGGTTGAACACCAGATCCCGCATCACCTCGAAGGCGGCCGAGCCAGGCCCTATGATGATGCCGGAGCGCAGCTCCACCGTCGGCACGCCCGCCTCGCGAAACAGCTCGCCACAATGGCGACGGGAATTGAGGTGACGGCTATTGCAACGCTCGGGCTGGATGGCCCCCAGATAGATGATGCGGCGTACCCCGGCGGCGCGGGCGGCGGCGGCGAAGTTCTTCACCCCCTGCTGCTCCAGCCGGTGAAAGTCGGCGCCGGCCCCCATGGCGTGCACCAGATAGAAGACGGTGTCTATGCCCGCCAGCGCGGGCAGCAGGGTAATGGGCTTGAGGCTGTCGGCGAGACGAAACTCCACGCCCAGCGGCAAACGGCAGGGACGACGAGCCCCGGCGATCACCCGATAACCCAGCCCCTGCAGGTGGGGCACCAGGTAAGACCCTATATATCCTGCCGCTCCCATCACCAGACATGTGCGCATCTGTTTTTCTCCCATGATTGAGCCAACACCATAGGGCAAACCGCTTCAATACAGAACGCCGCGCAATAAAAAAGGCGCCCGATGGGCGCCTTTTTCAGAATTCTTCAGAAGTAGAATTACTTCTTGGCAGTCAGACCACCGAAACGCTTGTTGAACTTGTCTACGCGGCCGCCGCTAGAAACTTCTTTCTGCTTGCCGGTATAGAACGGGTGGCATGCAGAGCACACGTCCAGGTTCAGATCTTTACCCAGGGTAGAGAAGGTATTGATGACGTTACCGCAAGAGCATTTGCAGGTGATGGCGACGTACTCGGGATGGATATTAGCTTTCATGGACAACCTCGATAATAGGCCGTGTCGCCATCCGATCTCTTGTCGGACACCACACGATTGTTGAACACAGTTTCAAAGGCTGCGAATAATATAGGAAATGCCTGAGATCAGGCAAGTGGCTTCGCAGAAAAAATAGGCAATCCCTGGTGAATTCTTCCCAAACGCTGGATCTGGTTCGTGTGGCTGTGCCGGTGCCGTTACGCCGTCACTTCGACTATCTCTCTCCCTTGCCCCTGCCTGAGCCCGGCTGTCGGGTCGAGATCCCTTTCGGCCCCCAGACCCTGGTCGGGCTGGTGGTGGAGCATCCGACCGATAGCCAGGTCCCCCGCAACAAGCTCAAGCCCATCAAGCGAGTGCTTGACAGCGCCCCCGTGCTGGGGCCGGACATACTGGCGCTGATGGCCTGGAGCGCCAGCTACTACCAGCATCCGCTGGGAGAGGTGCTGCCCCACGCCCTGCCGGTGCTGGTGCGCAAGGGGGAGCCCGCCGCCTACCGGGAGCTGGAGTTCTGGTTTGCCACCGAGGCCGGCATGGCGATCGATCTCAACGAGCTCAAGCGGGCCGCCAAGCAGCAACAGGCCCTCGCCCTGCTGCGCAAGGGGCCACAGACGCCGTCAGCACTCAAGCAGGAGGAGATCCAGAGTGCGGCACTCACGGCGCTGGAGAAGAAGGGGCTGCTGGAGAAGCGCATCCTGGAGCCGAGCCACGACGGCGACTGGGCGACGCATTTTGACGCGGGAGAGGGGCTGCGCCTCAACGGCGAACAGGCGCTGGCGGTATCCGCCGTCACCAGTCAGAGCAACCAGTTCGGCGCCTTCCTGCTGGACGGCATCACGGGGTCAGGCAAGACAGAAGTGTACCTGAGCATACTCGAGCCCCTGCTCAAGGCGGGCAAGCAGGCGCTGGTGATGGTGCCCGAAATCGGCCTCACTCCCCAGACCATCAATCGCTTCCGTCGCCGCTTCAAGGTGCCCGTGGTGGCGATGAACTCGGCCATGAACGATCGGGAACGGCTGGATGCCTGGCTCGCCTGCCGCGACGGCGGCGCCGCCATCCTGATCGGCACCCGCTCTGCCGTCTTCACCCCGTTCAAGAACCTCGGCATCATCATCATTGACGAGGAGCACGACGGCTCCTTCAAGCAGCAGGACGGTTTTCGCTACCACGCCCGGGATCTGGCGGTGATGCGGGCCCATCGCGCCGGCATTCCCATCCTGCTCGGCTCGGCCACCCCCTCGCTGGAGACGCTGCACAACGCCAGAACCGGCAAGTATCACCACCTCAGCCTGACGCGGCGCGCCGGCAACGCCCAGACCGCCCGCCAGGTGATCCTGGACATCAAGAGCGTGCGGCTGCAGGCCGGGCTCTCTCCCCAGCTGGAGCAGCTGATGGCGGAGCACCTGGTGGCCGGCAACCAGGTGATGCTGTTTCTCAACCGACGTGGCTATGCCCCCTCGCTGATCTGCCACCAGTGTGGCTGGAGCGCCGCCTGTGAGCGCTGCGACGCCTGGTACACCTGGCATCAGGCAGGGCGTCGCCTGCACTGCCACCACTGCGACAGCGTGCGCCCCCTGCCCCACAGTTGCCCCGAGTGCGGCAGCAAGGAGCTGATCGGCTCGGGAGTCGGCACCGAGCAGCTGGAACAGCTGCTCACCACGGTTTTCCCCCAATACCCGGTGGTGCGCATCGACAGAGACAACACCCGCCGCAAGGGGGAGCTGGAGACCCATCTCGGCGACATCAAGGCGGGCAAATACAAGATCCTGATCGGCACCCAGATGCTGGCCAAGGGCCACCACTTTCCGGATGTGACGCTAGTGGGCCTGCTGGATGTGGATGGCGCCCTGTTCAGCGCCGATTTTCGCGCCGCCGAGAAGCTGGCCCAGCTCTACACCCAGGTGGCCGGGCGCGCCGGGCGCGCCAGCAAGCCCGGGCTGGTGGTGTTGCAGAGCCACCACCCGGAACATGCCCTGCTGCAGGACCTGACCCAGAACGGTTATGGCCATTTTGCGGATACCGCGCTCAAGGAGCGCCGCCTGCTGGGGCTGCCGCCGTTCAGCTATCAGGGGCTGTTCCGGGCCGAGGCCACTGGCCGTGACGAGGTGCAGCTGTTCCTCACCCGCCTCGCCGAGACACTGCGCAGCGCCCGTTACCCCCACGTGCAGGTGCTGGGGCCCATCAGCGGCTTCATGGAACGCAAGGCGGGCAAATTCCGCATGCAGCTGCTGGTGCAGGGACCGAACCGGGCCCCCCTGGCACAACTGCTGGATTGGGCGGTCAAGGAGCTGGATGGCTGGCCCGAGACCAAGAAGGTGCGCTGGAGTCTGGACATAGACCCCACTGAGCTGAACTGAGCCAGTTGGTATATTGCTCAGGTGCTGGCGGCGACTCGCGATCCCGCTATGCGCCAGCCAGGACCCGGGATCAGACCCTCAGGTCTATCTGTTGCACCCAGCCGCCCTTGCCCTGCTCGGTGAGATAGAGACCTGACTGGCGCAAGACCCCCTGATTGCCGCCCTCGCCCAGGTGATTGAAGGGGGTATCCAGAGGGTGCAGCAGTATGGCGCCAATCCCCAGCTCCACCAGCGCAACGGGGGCATTGTCCGGGCGCCAGAACTGCAGGGCCGAGAAGGATTTGTCGCCTTCATCCAGCACGCCGTTGCCATCCTCATCCAGTGCCGCCAGCTCGCCGAAGCCGTTGCCCGAGCGGGCTCCGAACAGTTCGCCGCCATCGTCTATGGTGCCGTTGCCGTTGCGATCCAGCGCCACGAAACCGCTGCCCTCGCCCAGACCCGGCAGGCTGTCGTCCTTGCCATCCTGATCGATGTCGAAGTTGACCCGCGCCTCGGTCAGATCGGCAATCTTGCCATCCAGGCTGAGTACCAGCGGATCCTTGAGGGCATTGAGGGTGGTGCGGCGCTGGCTGATATCGAGCTGGCGCCAGTCGAGCACAAAGCCGAGATCGAGCTGCAGGGTCTGACCATCCTTGGTCTCGACGCTGGCCGCCGCCACCACGTTGAGCTGCTCCCGCTGCAACAGGGTATCGGTTACCTCCACCGCCTGATCCGGCTCGGGGGCGGCCTGAGTTGCCTCCCCTTGCGGGGTCGGCACCCCCTCCGCGGTCTGTTCGGCCGGCTTGATGGGCGTCGGCAGCTCTATCTCGTGGCCGAGCATGGCCTCTATCATCAGCTTGATGAGCCGCAGCCGATTATCCAGCCCCTCGTCGGGACTGGCCTCTTCCTCTTCCGGCTTGACCAGAGGGGGCACGCTCTCGGCACTGGCGCCGCCTGGCTGGCTCACGCTCCCTTGCATGACGCTCGCGCTGACGGTGCGCATCAGTTCGGCCACCACCCGATCCGTCGTGGGCGTGGCCTCATTCCCGGCAGGGCTCCCGGACACGGCAGGGGCGACGGGCCCGAGGTTGCGTACCTTGCGAGCCTGCAGCTGTTGATACTGGTGCTGTACCTCTCCCTGGAGATCGTAGTGATCGATGCGCATACGTTGATCCTCGGCGCCATACATCTGGTCAGTTATCGACCGGATGTCGCGTCAGGCTTAACACCGATTGGCTATATCAGAGCGTGGCAGCCGAGCCATCGGCACATAACAAGGCCAGGGCCAGTGATCTGGCCTGCTCCAGCGCCAACGGCTGCTGATAGCTGTGGGCCATCACCACTGCTCCCTCCAGCAGCAGGCAGAGCCCGGTGGCGTGCGAGAGGCTGCACCCGAGCTGCGCCCTGACCCAGTTCAGCAGCGCCTGCTTGTGTGCCACCACCAGCTTGCGAACCGGATGACGCGGGTCGGCAAACTCGGCGCTGGCATTGATGAAGTTGCAGCCATAGAAGTCGCTGCGGCCAAACCACTCCCCGAATCCGTCGAACAGGGCGTGCAACCGATCCTCCCTGCCCTCCCGACCCGCGAGCCGCGCCTCAAGCAGGGCAAAAAACTCCCGCTCACGGGACAGCAGCACCTCTTCGATCAACGCATCCTTGGTGGGAAAGTGACGGTAGAGGGTACGCTTGGTGCTCCCTGCCTCCGCCCAGATGCGATCTATGCCGGTTGCGTGAAAGCCATGACGATTGAACAGCCGATAGGCGGTTTCCATCAGCTGCTGCCGTTTTTCACTCACGTCATTTTCCCCTTGAAGTACACCGATCTGTCTACCTAATGTGCCTAATCACGTCAGACAAACCAAGAGGGAAACGTGATGACAAAATGGTATGGCCCGTTATGGGCAGGCGTGGGCGCGGCACTGGCGATCGGGGTACTGGGCTGGCTGAACGTCAGCTGGCACACGGCCCTGATCATGGCGCCCTTCGGGGCAAGCTGCGTGCTGCTGTTTTCACTGCCGGCCAGCCCGCTGGCCCGCCCGTACAATCTGCTCGGGGGCCACCTGCTGACGGCCACGGTCGGCCTGCTGGTACAGTCGCTCCCCTTGCCGCTGGAACTGCAGCTGGCATTGGGAGTGGGGCTGGCCATAGCGCTGATGCAGGGCCTGAACCTCATACACCCGCCCGCCGGCGCCAACCCCTTGCTGGTGTTGATGACGGGGCAAGAGTGGCCCTTCCTGTGGCACACAGTGCTGCCCGGAGCCTTGCTGCTGATCCTGCTGGGCCACGGCTTTCAGCGGGTGCGGCTGTGGCGGCCCAAGGCCATATAAACAACAAGGGAGGCCAAAGCCTCCCTTGTTGTGATTCATGCCAGTACCCTTACTTGGCGGCCTGGGAGACACCTTCCAGCCGCACTTCCACCCGGCGATCCGGTGCCAGACAGGCGATCAGCGCAGGCTTGGAACCGCTGCTGCAGTTGTTGCCGGTCACGGGGGAGGACTTGCCACGCCCCTCGACCCGTACCTTGTCGGCAAACAGTCCCTTGGCGATCAGGTAGTCGGCCACGCTGCGGGCACGCTGTTCCGACAGGGACTGGTTGTAGGCATCGGAGCCTATGCGGTCGGTATGTCCGATCACGGTCGCCACGCCATCCTTGGGATTGGCGGCCACTATCTGGCTGAACAGGGTATCGAGCGCCTGGCTGGCGGCCGGCTTCAGGGTGGCCTTGTTGAACTCGAACAGCACATCCGAGCTCAGGCTGAATTGCTGGGTGACGACCACGGCTGCGGGAGCGGGCGCCACGGCCGGCGCAGGTGCTGGGGCCACCACATCGCCCCCCTGCTGACCGAAGCGGTAGAGCATGCCGACGGAGAGCAGGCCGTTATCCATCTCTATGCCGGAGCGATCGAGGGAGGTATCCCCCAGCGGCGTTGTGTACTGATATTCGATACGGGTGGCCCAGTCACGATCAATGGCGTATTCGGCCCCCAGCGCCCCGACAAACGCGGCCCCATGCTTGTTGCCTGTCTCCTTGATGAAATCGGTCGAGGTCTGGGCCGACAGCTCGCTGTTGGTCCAGGCGTAGCCGCCGCCGATCCGGCCATAGAGATCCAGCGCGTCGTTGACCGGGAACCCTATCTTCATGGTGGCCTGGATCATCTGGCTCTTGGCTTCCCCCTCCACCCTGACCCCGCTCAGATCACCGGACGAGGTGTACTTGCCGAACCAGTCATAGCCGAACTCGAACCCCAGGTTGGGGTTGAGCTGATAACCGGCGAACGCACCCAGCCCGAGTGCATCCTTGCTGGTGCTGGTGTTTTGCAGCGCGCCCAGGGTATCCGAGACAACCTGCTTCTGGTCGACATCGAAGTAGTTGGACCAACCGGCCTTGCCGCCGGCATACCAGGTGTTGTCCTGGGCGGCAGCCTGCACGGCCCCCGTCGTAAGCAGGCCGCTGACCAGCACGGCAAGTATCGATTTGTTCATGGTGAAAGCCTCTGCAATGAGTCGTTATGGGCGCGCTATGCGCTTATCTTCCCTGATGGGGCGAACCCGGCCCCGTTCATCAGGTTATCCCATCTCTCGCCGGCCTCAAATGACTTGGGACTCAAGAGTGTGAAGCTGACGACATTCCCGACTGGAAAAACGGCTCAGATGCAGGATCACAATAAAGGTCCGGGCAGCAACCGGCCCAGCGGGTTGCCCCTGCTTGTCAGCCGCCACGACCGCAAAAAAAGAGGGAGGCTTGCGGCCTCCATGCTTGTCTACTGCGGGTCATCAGCTGGCCAGAAACAGCCGGTAGGCGGGGTCATCGCTGACCTCTTTCCAGCCGTAGCCAATCTCGCGCAGGTAGTCGTGGAAGGCGGCCACGTCCTCGTCCGGCAGCTCGAAGGCGCAGAGCACGCGGCCGTAGTCGGCGCCGTGGTTGCGGTAGTGGAACAGGCTGATGTTCCAGCGACAGCCCAGGGTCTCCAGGAAGCGCATCAGGGCGCCCGGTTGCTCCGGAAACTTGAAGCTGTAGAGACGTTCACCCAGGGGCCGGGCCGGGCGGCCGCCAATCATGTAGCGCACGTGGTTCTTGGCCAGCTCGCTCTCGGTCATGTTGACCACAGGGTAGCCATTTCCCTCCAGCTGGTGCTGGATCTGGGTCAGCTCCTCGTCGCCGCCGGTGAGGCGCACCGAGACGAACAGGGAGGCCTGGGCCGCATCCGCGTAGCGGTAGTTGAACTCGGTCACCATGCGCGGGCCGAGCTGGCGACAGAAGTCGAGGAAGGCCCCCTTGCGCTCGGGTATGGTCACCGCCAACATGCCCTCGCGCTTCTCGCCTATCTCGCAGCGCTCCGACACGTAGCGCAGGCTGTGGAAGTTGACGTTGGCACCGGAGAGAATGGCCGCCATCCGGCCGCCCTTGACCTGCTCGCGCTCGCTGTAGGCCTTGAGTCCCGCCAATGACAAAGCCCCCGACGGCTCGGCGATGGCACGGCAGTCATCGAAGATGTCTTTCAGCGCGGCGCAGATCTGGTCGTTGGAGACGGTCACCACCTCGTCCAGATACTGGTTGCACAGACGAAACGTCTCTGTGCCGATGCGCTTGACCGCCACTCCGTCGGCAAACAGCGAGACCCGATCCAGATTGACCGGCTCGCCGGCCTCCATGGCGGCCTTGAGGCAGGCGGAGCCTTCCGCCTCCACCCCGATCACCTTCACATCCGGCAGCAACTGCTTGATGTAGACGGCCACACCGGCGGCTAGGCCGCCGCCCCCCACAGGCACGAAGACGTGGGTGAGGTGGGTATCCTGCTCCAGCAGCTCCTTGCCGATAGTGCCCTGGCCCGCGATCACCTCGACGTCGTCAAACGGCGGTATCAGGGTGTAGCCCTCCAGTTCGGAGAGGCGGCGACTCTCGGCATAGGCCTCGTCGAAGCTGTTGCCAAACAGCATGACGTTGCCACCCAGCCGGCGCACCGCATCTATCTTGATGTCCGGCGTGGTCTTGGGCATCACTATGATGGCCTTGATGCCGAGCTTGGCCGCCGACAGGGCGACCCCCTGGGCATGGTTGCCGGCAGAGGCGGCGATGACGCCGTGATCCTTCTGCTCCTGGGTCAGGGTGGCGATCTTGTGGTAGGCGCCGCGCAGCTTGAAGGAGTGCACCGGCTGCAAGTCTTCCCGCTTGAGGGAGACCTGGTTGCCGAGCCGTTCGGAGAGTTTTTTAAGGGTCTGCAAGGGGGTGACCCGCGCCGCCTCATAGACGGGGGAGAGCAACACCTTGCGTAGATAATCTGCCGCAGAGACCATGGTTACTCCTCCGCCTTGCCGGGATGAACGCGCACCATGCTCGGCACGGCACAGACGGAATACGGGTAATTTGCCTTAAGTGTCATCATCACTCCTCCAGCTTGCTGCGATCTCGTACCGCGCCCTTGTCGGCACTGGTGGCGAGCATGGCGTAGGCGCGCAGGGCAAAGGAGACCTGACGCTGACGGTCCAGCGGCTTCCAGCCACGGGCCGAGGCGGCAACGCGGCGGGCAGCCAGCACACTGTCGGCCACCTCCAGCACCATGCTGCGAGCCGGAATATTGATGTTGATGATGTCGCCATCTTCCACCAGCCCTATGGTGCCGCCGGAGGCCGCCTCCGGCGAGACGTGGCCGATGGAAAGACCCGAGGTGCCGCCTGAGAAGCGGCCATCGGTGATCAGGGCGCACTGCTTGCCCAATCCCATGGACTTGAGATAGGTGGTGGGATAGAGCATCTCCTGCATGCCGGGACCCCCTTTTGGCCCTTCGTAGCGGATCACCACCACTTCACCGGCCTTGACTGTGCCATCCAGAATGCCGGCAACCGCCGTGTCCTGGCTCTCGAATACCCGGGCCGGGCCACGGAAGCAGAGGTTTTCGTCATCCACGCCAGCCGTTTTGACGATGGCGCCATCAAGGGCCAGATTGCCGGAGAGCACGGCCAGGCCGCCCTCCAGGCTGTAGGCATTGTCCAGCGAGCGGATGCAGCCCTCGGCTCTATCCACATCCAGCTCGGGCCAGCGACAATCCTGGCTGAACGCCTTGGTGGTGCGGATCCCGGCCGGACCGGCGCGGTAGAAGTCCACCACCTCCTGGCTCGGCTGGCGGCTGACGTCGTATTCGTTGAGCAGTTCAGCCAGGGAGCCGCCCAGTACGGTGCGGGTATCGCCGTGCACCAGACCCGCCTTCTCCAGCTGGCCCAGGATGGCGACCACGCCACCGGCGCGGTGCACGTCTTCCATGTGGTACTTCTGGGTAGAGGGCGCCACCTTGCACAGCTGGGGCACCTTGCGCGACATGCGGTCGATATCGGCCATGGTGAAGTCCACCCCGGCCTCCTGCGCCGCCGCCAGCAGGTGCAGCACCGTATTGGTGGAGCCACCCATGGCGATGTCCAGCGCCATGGCGTTCTCGAACGCCGCCTTGGTGGCGATGTTGCGCGGCAGGGCCGTCTCGTCATCCTGCTCATACCAGCGCTTGGCCAGGGTGACGATGCGCTGGCCCGCCAGCTTGAACAGCTGCTCGCGATCGGCGTGGGTCGCCAGCATGGAGCCGTTGCCCGGCTGGGAGAGGCCGAGCGCCTCGGTCAGGCAGTTCATGGAGTTGGCGGTAAACATGCCGGAGCAGGAGCCGCAGGTGGGGCAGGCGCTGCGCTCTATCTGGTCGCTCTGGGCGTCGGAGACCTTGGGATCGGCCCCCTGGATCATGGCATCCACCAGATCCAGCTTGATGATCTGATCGGAGAGCTTGGTCTTGCCCGCCTCCATGGGGCCGCCGGAGACGAAGATCACGGGTATGTTGATGCGCAGGGCGGCCATCAGCATCCCCGGGGTGATCTTGTCGCAGTTGGAGATGCAGACCATGGCATCGGCGCAGTGGGCGTTGACCATGTACTCCACCGAGTCGGCGATCAGCTCCCGGGACGGCAGCGAATAGAGCATGCCGCCGTGGCCCATGGCGATGCCGTCATCCACGGCGATTGTGTTGAACTCCTTGGCGACGCCACCCGCGGCTTCGATCTCGCGGGCCACCAGCTGGCCCAAATCCTTGAGGTGAACGTGGCCGGGCACGAACTGGGTGAAGGAGTTGACCACGGCTATGATGGGCTTGCCAAAATCCTGATCTGTCATGCCGGTGGCACGCCAGAGGGCGCGGGCCCCGGCCATGTTACGTCCGTGGGTGGTGGTGGCGGATCTCAACTTCGGCATTGTCTCTACTCCCTGAATGCCCATGGGGCGCATGATTTCTTGAATGTGTGACTCGCGGATCGGGAATCGATCCTGGTCAGGGCACTAGGCTGATGCCCTGACCGGAAGCGACTCGGGGAGGCGTCACGCCTCCCCTCTCTCATCAGTCGTTGACCGGCGTCAGCCAGCCCCACTTGTCCTCGGTCTGACCGTTGAACAGGCCAAAGAAGGCGTTCTGCAACTGCTCGGTCACGGGGCCACGACAGCCGGCGCCTACCTTCATGCGGTCCACCGAACGCACAGGTGTCACCTCGGCGGCTGTGCCCGTCATGAAGATCTCGTCTGCGACGTACAGCGCCTCACGGGGCAGCGCCTGCTCGCGCACCTCATAACCCAGATCGCGGGCCAGCGTCATTATGGTGTCGCGGGTGATGCCGGGCAGGATGGCGGCGGTGGCGGGCGGAGTGAACAACACGCCGTTTTTCACCAGGAACAGGTTCTCCCCCGCCCCCTCGCTCAGGTAACCGTTCACATCCAGTGCCAGCCCTTCGGCATAGCCGTTGCGCTTGGCTTCCCGGCTGATCAGCTGGGAGGAGAGGTAGTTGCCGCCGGCCTTGGCACCGGTGGGAATGGTGTTGGGGGCGAGCCGGTTCCAGGAGGTGACGCACACATCCACCCCGTTTTTCAGCCCCTCTTCCCCCAGATAGGCGCCCCACGGCAGGGCCGCCACCATGAGATCGGCCTTGGCATCCAGCGGCGGATGCAGCCCCAGCCCCACATTACCGACAAAGGCCAGCGGGCGCAGATAGCCGCTCTTCAGGCCGTTCTCGCGCACCACGGTGCGGCAGGCTTCATTCACTTCGGCCTCGCTGTAGGGGACGTCCATCCAGTAGATCTTGGCGGAGTCGAACAGGCGGCGGGTGTGCTCCTGCAGCCGGAAGATGCAGGTGCCCTTGGGGGTATCGTAGGCGCGTACACCCTCGAACACGGAGGAGCCGTAGTGCAGGACGTGGCTCATGACGTGCACCTGGGCATCCTGCCAGGGCACCAGGGCGCCATTGAACCAGATGTACTTGGGCTGAGTGGGGGATTGGGAAGGCTGTGACATTGCAGTTGCTCCTTAAGCTCTGATCCGGGGTTGCTGTTCCAGTGCATCGACCCGGGAGACATCCACCAGCTTGACCAGCTGGCTCCATAACTGCTGGATGGGACGCTCCGACTCGACAGTAACCGTGATCCGCAGCTGTTGGCAATCCTGCTCCGCTCTCGTTTCCATAGTGAGAGCGCAGAGAGCGAAGCCGCGATGGCGCACCACCCTCAGTACCCGCTCCATCACTTCGGGTCTGGGCTGGGCGTGAATATGCAGGGTGTGTTGTGCAGCTGTTGGCTGCGCAAAGGTGTGCGGGTTCATGGGTGTTGCTCCATCATCTTGTGGTTGGCGACTCCCGGCGGAACCAGGGGCCAGACGTTTTCTTCCTCTGAAATGGCCACATGCAGCAGATAGGCGCTCTCGCTTGCCAGCAGGCGCTCGAGGGCACCGGCTATCTGCTCCTTGCATGTGATGGTCTCACCCGGAATGCCGAACGCGGCGGCCAGGGCGACGAAATCCGGGTTGTCGGAGAGTATGGTTTCGCTGTAACGGCCGTCGAAGAACAGCTCCTGCCACTGGCGCACCATGCCGAGACGCTGGTTGTCGAGCAGCACCATCTTCACCTTGAGCTGGGCCCGACGTATGGTGCCGAGCTCCTGCACGTTCATCATGAAGGAGCCGTCACCGCTCACCAGCACCACCTCGTCATCGGGGCGCGACATCTTGGCGCCGATGGCGGCGGGCAGGCCGAAACCCATGGTGCCGAGGCCGGCGCTGGAGAGGTGGTTGCGCGGGCTGGTAAAGCGCATGTGCTGGGCCACCCACATCTGGTGCTGGCCGACGTCGCAGGCCACCACGCTGGTGTCCGGCAGGCGGGCCGACAGCTGCTTGAGCAGGGCTGGGGCATAGATGGGCTGGCCGGGATGGTCGTAGCGAAATGCATACTCGCGAGCCATGTTCGCGCAGTGCTCACGCCAGGGATCTATGGCCAGCGCCATGGCCAGGGCGGGCAACACCCGCTTGAGATCCGTGGTGATGCCCACCTCGGCGGCGCGGCGCTTGCCGAACTCGGCGGCGTCCACGTCCAGATGGATCACCCTGGCCTCGGGGGCAAACTCCTCCAGCTTGCCGGTCACCCTGTCATCGAAACGGGCACCCACCACCAGCAGCAGATCGCTCTGCTGCACCGCGTAGTTGGCGGCCTTGGTGCCGTGCATGCCGAGCATGCCGAGGTAGACGGGGCTGTCGGGATCCAGCGCCCCTATCCCCTTGAGGGTGGTGACGGCCGGCATGCCGGTGACGGCGGCAAACTCGCGCAGTTGCTGCTCGGCATTGGCCATGCCCACACCGCCACCGACATAGAGCACGGGGCGCTCGGCACCGGCCAGCAGGGTGCGGGCAGCCGTCAACTCTGACGGGTTGAGCGCCTGAGGCTCCTCCACCGCAAACAACGGGCTCTGGGTGGGCACGGCGGCCAGCTGCACATCCTTGGGAAAGTCGATGAGTACCGGACCCGGGCGCCCTTCGGTGGCGATGGCAAAGGCTTCCGCCAGCACCCTGCCCAGATCGGCGGCATCCGTCACCATGAAGGAGTGCTTGGTGCAGGAGAGGGACATGCCGAGCACGTCGACCTCCTGAAACGCATCCGTACCTATGGCAGAACAGGGCACCTGACCACTGATGGCCACCAGGGGCACAGAATCGAGCAGCGCCTCCGCCAGCCCGGTCACTAGGTTGGTGGCACCGGGGCCGGAGGTGGCGATGCAGACCCCCACCTGACCGGAGGCACGGGCGTAGCCCACCGCCGCCATGGCGGCCCCCTGTTCGTGGCGGCAGAGCTGATGGGCAAGACCCCCGTCATACAGGGCGTCGTAGACCGGCATGATGGCTCCGCCTGGGTAACCAAACACCTGGGTCACACCCTGTTTCTTGAGAGCCTGTACCAAAAACTGCGCGCCGTTCATGTGGAAAATCCTGTCCTGTAGTCGAAAAAAAACCCCCGAGCTGTGAGGCTCGGGGGTCGCTTGTTTCGTTCTGTCCGGTGGTGGGTCTATCCCTTGTTCCGTGCAGCTAAACGAGCCCCGAGCGGTGAGATAATAATCACCACTAGGACCACAATAATGCTGACGAAACGGGAGGCCATGTTCATAGTTACAACCGGAAATCCTGTGAAATTGGGGCGGTTTGCACCGCGAATGGCTATTAGAACTAGCACGGTGATTTTTATTGGGCAAGCCTTTTTTACCTGACAAGACTCTGATTTTGACTGAGCCGCATCGGGATAGCTGGCATAAAAAACTAACAAAAAACGGTTAACTAGCACATACATCAAACCAAGGACGGGATTTATGTCATTAGCTGTGGTTTATAGCCGTGCCAGCCTGGGGATAGCGGCACCGCAAGTCACGGTGGAAGTTCATCTCTCCAACGGCCTGCCCGCCTTCAACATGGTGGGCCTGCCGGAAACCTCGGTGAAGGAGTCGCGGGATCGGGTGCGCAGCGCCCTGCTCAACGGCAACTTCGAGTTCCCGTCCAAACACATCACGGTCAATCTGGCCCCCGCCGATCTGCCCAAGGAGGGTGGCCGTTTCGATCTGGCCATCGCCATCGGCATTCTCGCCGCTTCCAAGCAGATACCGGCAAAATACCTGCTCGATCACGAATTTTTGGGGGAGTTGGCCCTGACCGGCGAGATCCGGCCCGTGCTCGGGGTACTGCCTGCCGTGCTCGCCTGCCGCGACGCGGGGCGCACCCTGCTGGTGCCGCGGGAGAACGGCCCGGAGGCCTCCCTCATTCAGGATGCCGAGGTGCGCACCGCCCACCAGCTGCTGGCCGTCACCGCCTGGCTGGCGGGTCAGTACGAGCTGCCGCTACCGGACCCCCAAACCACGGATGCCCTGCCCGATGTACCGGATCTGCAGGATGTGATAGGCCAGTCCCAGGCCAAGCGGGCGCTGGAGATCGCCGCCGCCGGCAGCCACAACTTGCTGTTCATAGGCCCGCCCGGCACAGGCAAGAGCATGCTGGCGAGCCGCCTGCCCGGCATTCTGCCACCGCTGAGCGAGCAGGAGGCGCAGCAGACCGCCGCCATCCACTCCATCGGCGGCCTGACCCCGCGTGCCGGCCACTGGCATCACAGGCCATACCGCACGCCCCATCACAGCGCCTCGGCGGTAGCGCTGGTGGGCGGCGGCAGCCACCCGCGACCCGGCGAGATCTCGCTGGCCCACAACGGCGTGCTGTTTCTCGACGAGCTGCCGGAGTTCGAGCGCAAGGTGCTCGACTCCCTGCGCGAACCGCTGGAGACCGGCCACATCACCATCAGCCGGGCCGCCCGTCAGGTGGATTTCCCCGCCCGCTTCCAGCTGGTCGGCGCCATGAACCCCAGCCCTTGCGGTCACTATGGCGACGGCCAGACCCGCTCCAGCCCGGATCAGATACTGCGCTACCTCGGCAAGCTCTCGGGCCCCTTTCTCGATCGCTTCGACCTGACGGTGGAGGTGCCGCTGCTGCCCAAGGGCAGCCTCACCGGCAAGGCGGAACGGGGGGAGTCGAGCCAGCAGATCCGCGATCGAGTGCTAGGGGCGCGAGAGCGGATGCTGAGCCGCAATGGCAAGCTCAACAACCTGCTGGATAGTCGCGAGATAGAGGACATTTGCCGATTATCACCGCAAGATGCCGACTTTTTGGAGAATGCCATCCAGAGGCTTGGGCTCAGCATCCGGGCCTGGCACCGCATACTGCGGGTATCGCGCACCATAGCGGATCTGGCGGGACGGCCCGCCATCGAGAAGGAGCACCTGATCGAGGCCCTCGGTTATCGCGCCATGGACCGACTGCTGTCGCGACTGCGCAGCGGCTGACTGGCGCCATGCAGAAAACATGAGTCCCGGGCTGCCGATGGCCCTGTGCATGGTCTAGCGGACCATCGGCTGATATTATGGCCACAGATCTGACCACTTGGTTGCCACCCACAGACAAGAAGACGGACCCGACTCATGCACAACAAGCTGATAGAGCGACTGCGCGGCAGCCTCTCGACCCTGCTCTATTTCCTCAACACCCTGTTCTGGTTTGTCCCCATACTGCTGCTTGGTCTGATCAAGCTGCTGCTGCCGCTCAAGGGCTGGCGCACCCTCTGCAATGCTCTGCTGGACGGCTGTGCCAGTTGCTGGATAGGTTTCAACAATCTGATCCAGAAAACCATCATCAGAACGCCTTTCGAGGTGGTCGGAGTGGACAAAGGGAACCGGAATGAGTGGTATATGGTCATTGCCAACCATCAATCCTGGGTCGACATACTGGTGCTGCAGCGGATTTTTAATCAGAAAATCCCCTTCCTGAAGTTTTTCCTCAAGAAAGAACTGATTTGGGTACCTTTTCTCGGTCTGGCATGGTGGGCGTTGGATTTCCCCTTCATGCGGCGCTATTCCCGTAAATTTCTGGAAAAAAGGCCGCATCTGAAGGGAAAAGACATAGAAACAACGCGCCAGGCCTGTGCCAAGTTTCGCCACATTCCGGTGAGCGTGATGAACTTCGTGGAGGGCACCCGCTTCACCGCCCGCAAGCACGACAAACAGGCCGCACCCTATCGCCACCTGCTGCACCCGAGGGCTGGCGGCATCGCCTTCACCCTGGCGGCCATGGGCGATCAGCTGCACAAGCTGGTGGATGTGACCATCGCCTATCCTGGCGGCATCCCCAGTTACTGGGACTTCATGTGCGGTCGGGTCAAGGAGATCAAGGTTCGGGTCCGCTTTCTGCCGATCGAACGCAATCTGGTGGGGGATTACTTCAATGACCCCGAGTTCCAACAAGAGTTTCAACAGTGGCTGAACGGGATCTGGCGCGAGAAGGACCAGACCCTGAACCAGCTGCTGGCGGACAAGACGCAGTAAACGACGCCCATGCCAACCCTGCTCCCCGGCCCCCTGGTGCTGCTCATCAGTACCAGCCTGACCATTTTGTTCACCGCCCTGTGCGCCAGCCTGATCCTGCTGGTGTCGCTGGCCAAGCTGCTGCTGCCCATTCCGGCCTTTGGCCGCGCCTGCAGCCGCCTCAACAACTGTTTCATGCGCCTCTGGCTGGCCTGCAACGCCCTGGTGATCCGCCTCACCACCCGCATCGACTGGCAGATTGAGGATGACACCCGACTGCGCAAGGATGGCTGGTATCTCATCGTCAGCAACCACATGAGCTGGACCGACATAGTGGTGCTGGGTCACCTGTTTCGGGATCGGCTGCCGGTGCCCAAGTTCTTCATGAAGCACGAGCTGATCTACATACCGCTGCTGGGACTCGCCTGCTGGGGGCTGGACATGCCCTTTATGCGCCGCTATTCACGGGAGTTTTTGCTGCGCAACCCGCATCTGCGCGGCAAGGATATAGAGACCACCCGCAACGCCTGCGAGAAGTTTCGCCACATCCCCACCACAGTCATCAACTTCGTGGAGGGAACCCGCTTCACCGAGCCCAAGCGGGATGCGGCCCGCTCCCGCTACCGCCACCTGATGCCACCCAAGGCTGCCGGGCTGGCCTTCACCCTGGCGGCCATGGGGGAGCAGTTCGACAGCCTGATCAACGTCACCATCAGCTATCCGGACAACGCAGAGACCCCGTTCAAGGACTTCCTGATGGGGCGGATGAAGCGCATTCGGGTGCGCATCGAGGAGCTGCCGGTGGACGAGGCGCTGGTCGGTGACTACTTCAATGACAAGCAGTTCAAGCGGGGTTTTCAGGGCTGGCTGAACCAGCGCTGGCAGGAGAAGGACGAGGTGCTGGGCGGCTGGCAGCGGGATCAGGAACCGCTGCCAAATACCGCCAAAGAGGGATCCAAAGAGAGTGCAGAGGCCAGCTCGGCCAACTGATCCTCCGAGAAGACATTGATCCCGTGGCGACGCAGCAGGGCCGTGGTCTTGCCCTCGCCCGTCACTGACACGCCTTCGAAGCGGCCATTGTAGATGCGGCCGCTGCCGCAGGAGGGGCTCCCCTCCTTGAGCAGGGCAAAGCGAATGCCCTGCGCCTGACAGAGTGCCAGCGCCAGCTCGGCGCCGCGATCAAACTCGGTCGTCACATCCAGCCCGCTCGCGGTCAGCACCCGCTCGCCCTGTCGTTCGGCAGGGGGACGCGGGGTCGGCAGGCCGCCCGCCACTTCGGGGCAGAAGGACAGCGTCCGCCCTTCGGCCCCCAGCGCCGTCAGCCAGTCGCTGACGATCCCCTTGCTCCGGCCGTCGTAACGTACCGGCTGACCCAGCAGGCAGGCACTCACCAGCACCCGGGGCGGCGTTTTGCTCATGCTTCCGCTCCATGCATCACCTGATCGAACATGACGCAGCAGGGGCTCTCCATCCGGTAGAGGATGGCGGGGCGCTGCTTGCCGGTGCGTTTGCGGCCCGTATCCACCAGGATGTCGGCGCGATGGATCCGCTTGCGAAACGCAGCCGTGTTCATGGGGGTTTGCAGGATGATCTCGAAGGCGCGCTGCACCTCCGAGAGAGTGAACTCGGGCCCCAGCAGTTGCAGCGGCAAGGTGCTGTAGCGGCTCTTGATCCGCAGCCGCTCCAGCCCTCTGGCGATCAGCTGGGTGTGATCGAAGGCGAGGCTGAGGCCGGGCAGGGCCGAGAGCGGATGCCAGCAGCCGTGGATGGCCTCGACATCCGGTTCGACCAGACAGAGATAGACCAGCGTCGTGGACCAGCCGCGGGGATCCCGCTCCAGATTGCCGAGGGTGCAGACCTGCTCGCTGTAGCAGTGGCCCAGCCCCCACTCCCCCAGCAGACGGTGGCGAGCCGCGTCCAAGTCCCGATCCCGAGTCTCGTCGATGCGCAGCGCCGGCAGTTGCCAGCAGTGGGCAAAGGGGGGGCGATCGCGGGTTTCAAGCAGCAGCTCGAGCCGCTCCTCGTTCAACCGCAGCACCACCATATCCAGACTCATTCTCAACATGCCGATCGCCCTGCTCGCCTTCGATTAATGTTTGGTAGATAATATCACACGAATAGTATGTGCAGGAGCCACTCAATGGGAACCGTCGCCAGCCTGGATATTGATGCGCAGAAGGGATTTACCCCCCTCTGCCCGAACGAACTGCCCGTCGTGGGCGGGGATGATATTGTGGCTGCGCTCAACGCTCAGGCCACCCTCGCCAGCCTGCGGATCGGCAGCAAGGACTCTCACCCTGCCAACGCCGCCTGGGCCGTCAGCGATCCCGCCGGCATGTTGCTGCCGCTGGACTTGCCCAATGCCGATCTCACCTGGCCTGTGCACTGCGTGCCGGGCACCCAGGGCTTCGAGCTGCTCGATGGTCTGCCCGCCCCCATAGATTACGACTTCTTCGTCTGGAAGGGGGTCGAGCCGGATCTGCATCCCTACGGTACCTGCTTCCACGATCTGGCCGAACGGCGCAGCACCGGGCTCATCGAGTTTCTGCATGCCCGTGGCGTCACTACCGTGCTGGTCGGCGGCCTGGCCACCGACTACTGCGTCAAGACCAGCGTGCTGCAACTGTGCCACGCCGGTTTCCGGGTGATCGTCCATCTCGATGCCTGCCGTGGCATAGCTCCCGAGACGGTTGCCTGCGCCTGCACCCAGATGATCGAGGCGGGTGCCGAACTGGCCCAGACCCTGATCGATGTACAACGCCTGCTGGACGCCTGATATGCCGCCGATCCTCACCCGCCAAGCCGATACCGGCGCCTGCACCTTACCTATGCGGCAGGGGAACGTCATCGCGCTCCCCAGCCTGCGGGGAGCCTGATATGCCACCGATCCTCACCAGCCTGCTCGACACCGACGCCTACAAGCTGCATATGCAGCAGGCGGTGTTCCATCGCTATCCGGATGCCGAGGTGGTGGCTGAGTTCCACAGCCGCAACGAAGAGGATCTGCTGCCCATGATGGGCCAGATCGAGGAGCAGCTGCGCCTCGCCGGCTCCCTGCGGCTGACCAGACCCGAGCTCAATTTTCTGGCCGAGCGCCCCTTCTTCACCGCCGACTATCTTGATCATCTGCGCCGCAAGCCGCTCGATGCCTCCCTGCTGAAGGTGTTCGAGCAGGATGGCCGCATCAATGTGCGGGTCGAAGGGCCCTGGCAGGATGTGATCCTGTGGGAAATCCCTGTGCTCGCCATCATCAGCGAGATGCGCAACCGCTTCCGCTACCCCCAGTTTGGCGTCAGCCAGGCGCTGGATCGGCTCGATCAGAAGATCGACAAGCTGGAACATGAGCTGAGCAGCGAGGAGATGAGCGAGTTCAACCTCATCGATTTTGGCACCCGCCGCCGCTTCTCCCACGCGGTGCAGGATGCCGTGGTGGGCCGTCTCAAGGAGCGCCTGCCGGCGTTTCGCGGCACCAGCAACTACCTGCTGGCCCAGAAGTACCAGTTGTCGGCTGTGGGCACCCAGGCCCACGAGTGGTTCCAGGCCCACCAGCAGCTCGGCTTCCCGCTGGAGCACAGCCAGCGCGCCGCCCTCACCAGCTGGCTGGACGAGTTCACCAACCACCTCGGCATAGCCCTGACCGACTGCATCACCATGGACGCCTTCCTGCGCGACTTCGATTTCGAGCTGGCCAGCCGCTATCAGGGGCTGCGCCACGACTCAGGCGATCCCGTGGTGTGGGGCGAGAAGGCCATCAGCCACTACCAGCAGCTCGGCATCAATCCCACCGACAAGACGCTGGTCTTCTCCGATGGGCTCAACCTCGACAAGGCGGTGCAGCTGTTCCGCCACTTCCGGGGCCGCATCAACACCAGCTTCGGCATAGGCACCAAGCTCACCTGCGATCTGCCCGGCGTCACTCCCATGAACATCGTCTTCAAGCTGATGGAGTGCAACGGCGGCCCGGTCGCCAAGATCTCCGACAGCCCGGGCAAGACCCTGTGCCGGGATGCGGACTTCATCCGCAACCTCAAGCAGGCCTTCCACGTCGGAGTCTGACTCCGGCCAATCTGATGCCAAACAAAAAGCCCGCCGGTTCGCACCGGCGGGCTTTTTTCATCGGGTCTGGCGGGATCAGTCTTTCTTGGCCAGCAGGAATTTCACCAGCTGGTTGAACTGCTCCTGGGAAGTAATGGATTCGATCTTCACCATGTACTTGCCGTTGACCAAGAAGGCCGGCACACCGCGGATGTTGTAGCTCTCGGTGTTGCGGTCAAACTGGGAGACCATGCCGGAGACCGCGAAGCTGTCGACGGCACCGTCGAACTCTTCGGCCGGCACGCCGTTGTCCACGAAGATCTGCTTCACGTCGGTACGGCTCTGCGGGTACTGACGCTGGGTGTGGATCTTGTCGAAGATGGCCGGGGTCAGCTTGCCTTCAACATTCAGCAGGCTGGCAACGGCGTAGGCACGCTGCATCTCCGGACCCATCTCGCGGCCCAGGAAGGCCACCGGGTTTTTCTTCATCGGCACGCCTTCCGGCAGATTCTTCTTCAGATCCGCGGCAATCGGCTCGAACTTGGCGCAATGGGGGCAGTAGTAGGAGAAGAACTCCAGCACTTCAGGTTGGGCGCTACCCGTCTGTTTGACCACGTCGTAGTTAACGCCTTCCTTGAATTCGGGGGCGGCGTGAACCATGGGGATCATCAGCATGGCAGCGAGGAAAAATAGTACTTTTTTCATGACGTTTCCTGTTAAGGGATCACTGTGAGGCACGCCCGGCGAACCGAAGCAGTGCCAAGCCTATTGTGTCGCTATGCTGGCGTCAATGGCAAAGGACCACACCGGCAGGCTCAACGGCAGGAAGCGCCATCGGCTGACAATCGCTGGGTATATGCCGACGACCCACCGTACCTCCCTTTGCTCACCATCCCGGCGTCAGCATCAGAAGCGTTGCCTTGAGTGCCTCCAGCGGTTCGTGCGGCAGACATGGTGATCTGCTGTATCACCACCCCGGCGTCAGCGTCAGAGGCGGTGCCTTGAGCGCCTCCAGCTGGTCGTGCAGCAGATATGGGGATCTGCTGCGTCACCACCCCGGCGTCAGCGTCAGAGGCGGTGCCTTGAGCGCCTCCAGCGGGTCGTGCGGCAGATATGGGGATCTGCTGCGTCACCACCCCGGCGTCAGCGTCAGTGGCGGTGCCTTGAGCGCTTCCAGCTGGTCGTGCAGTATGGCGATCTGCTGGCGCCAGTAGTGATCGGTATTGAACCAGGGGAAGTGGCGTGGAAACGCCGGATCTTCCCAGCGTCGGGCCAGCCAGGCCATGTAGTGGACGATGCGCATGGCCCGCAGCGGCTCGATCAGCGCCAGCTCACGCGGGTCGAACTCCATGAACTCCTCATAGCCCGCCAACAGGGTATCGAGCTGGATCAGCTGCTCGTGACGCTCGCCGTTGAACAGCATCCAGATATCCTGGATGGCGGGGCCGGTACGGCAGTCATCGAGATCGACGAACATGGGACCGTCGCGCCAGAGGATGTTGCCCGGGTGGCAGTCGCCGTGCAGGGAGATCTGTGCCACATCCAGGGTCATGGCGTCACAGACGTGCTTGATCAGCTCGTCGAGCACGCCGAAGAAGGATTTGGCCAGCCCGCTCGGCAGCCATTCGCCGGACGCCAGCAGCTGACGCGGCTCGTGCAGCATGCTCTCCACATCCAGCCGGACCCTGTGATGGAAGGGGCGACTGGCGCCTATCTGGTGGATGCGGCCGAGATAGCGCCCCACCCACTCCAGCTGATCCAGGTTGTCCACCTCGAACTGGCGGCCCCCCACGCTCTGCCAGATGGCGAAGGGGTAGCCCTGATGCTCCAGCAGGGTCTCGCCGGCGAAGACGATGGGGGCGGCGACCGGGATCTCCGCCTCATTGAGGCGGGCGGCAAAGTCGTGCTCTTCCAGGATCTGGGCCCGGCTCCAGCGACCGGGACGATAAAACTTCACCACGTAGCGGCGACGATCCTCGTCCTGAAACTGGTAGACCCGGTTCTCGTAGCTGTTGAGCTCGATGAGGCCGGAGTCGATACGCAGGCCGCTGAGATCCAGCGCGTCCATGATGAGATCGGGATTGAGGTCGGAATAGTTGAAACGCATGTCATCCACCATAAGAAAGGGGCGCCGTTGCGCCCCAGTCTATCACCACTCGGTTCAATGGCGTTCAACCCAACCGGTTGCGCCACGCTTTCCTGCCATCACTGCGGTCACTGGGGGCCTGAACTGACCGGCCCTCCACAGCTCTCTCCAGCATCATAGCCGGCTGATAAACTTGCTGGCCTGGCGCAGTGTGCCCTTGCTGTCATCCGGTGCCGTTCCATCCCGCTTGAGCACGAACTGGATGTCCAGAGTCGGCTTCTTCAGGTTGAAGGGGTCGACGGCCACGCTCACCGGCAGGGTGTAGATCTCGCCCGCCTTCAGGGTCACTTCGCGCGGACCGAACCACTGGTGCTCCGGCAGCCCCTCCACATCCAGCTGATAGGTCTGGGCATGCAGGGTCTTGTTGAGGATCTTGAGGGTGTAGGTGTTCTCGATGAGCCCCTCGCTGTTCTCGCGGAACAGCTGGTTGCGATCCCGCAGTATGTCGAGCCCCATCGGCATGATGGACATGGCGTTGTAGACGAACACCCCCAGCATGATGACCATCACCAGGCCGTAGCCGAGCAGCTTGGGCCGCGCCACATGGGTGCTGTTGTGGGCCAGCTTGTGTTCGGTGGTGTAGCTGATCAGCCCCTTCGGATAGCCCATGCGATCCATGGTCTGGTCACAGGCATCGACGCAGGCGCCGCAGTTGATGCACTCGTACTGCAGGCCGTCGCGGATGTCGATGCCGGTCGGGCAGACCTGCACGCAGAGATCGCAGTCGATGCAGTCACCCAGCCCCAGCGCCTTGGGATCGGCCTTGCGGGCACGGGCACCCCGGGTCTCGCCACGCTTGGTGTCGTAGCCGACGATGAAGGTGTCCTTGTCGAACATGGCGGACTGGAAGCGGGCATAGGGGCACATGTGGATACACATGATGGCGCGCATCCAGCCGGCGTTGCCGTAAGTACAGGCGGCGAAGAACAGCACCCAGAAGATGACCCAGCCGCTCGCCTGCAGGGTGAAGAAGTCAGGCACCAGCTGGAACACATCCTGGAAGTAGGCAACGAAGGTGAGACCGGTGCCCAGCGACAGCAGGATCCAGGCCAGATGCTTGGCGCCCTTGCGGGCCAGCTTCTCGCCACTCCAGGGAGCCGCATCCAGCTTGCGCCGTTTGTTGGCCGCCCCTTCCAGCTTCTCTTCGAACCAGATGAACATGAAGGTCCACACCGTCTGCGGGCAGAGATAGCCACACCAGACCCGGCCGAGGAAGGTGGTCACGAAGAAGAGCGCGAAGGCGGCGATCATGAAGATCCAGGCCAACAGGGTCAGGTCCTGCGGCCAGATGGTGGCACCGAAGATGTGGAACTGCTGATGGCCGATATCGAACAACACGGCCTGACGACCGTCATAACGCAACCAGGGCAAGGCGACGAAGAGCACCACGAAGAACCAGCCCATGGCCTTGCGCACCCGCTGCCAGTAACCGGGTTGCGCCCTCACGTAGATGCGGTTGCCGGGATTGAACCTGTCATCGCCGGCTTTGAAGGTATTGGGGTTGTACGTCCCCGTTACATCGCCGGTGACATCCTTGATATCGATTTTTTCATGATCGGCCATTGCAAGACACAGCTCCCTTATTTGTTATGGGGCGGATTATATCTTAAACAACCTGCTAATTGTGTGGGTAAAATGTATCTAATGTTCGAGTGATGTCGCAATTTCAAGCAACAAAAAAGGCGTGTCGCCAGTTGACGAAACGCCTTTCTAAGAGATTCCTTTGAACACCATCAAAGGCTCCAGCTGGAGCAATCTTTACTTGATGCCGCGCGCCTTGAGCAGGGCTTCCTTGAAGTCGGGTACATGATCCTTAGCCAGGCCGGGGATCATCGCCTGCTTGTCGGATTCCCGCATCTTGAGGTGGTAGATCAGCATGTCGTCGGTCAGGTCGGACAAGGCACCCTCATAGCCGGCTTCCGCCGCCAGTTTGGCCACGAACTGCACCAGGCTGAGGTCCTGTTCCTTGATCCAGGCAGGCTGCAACAACTCCAGCAGCTCTTCGATACGATGACATTGCATAGACAACCTCTTTAAATCTGTCATGTGAAACTCAGGCAACCTTACCCATCAAGGCTACTTCGATACGATCCCGCCCATTATGCTTGGCCTGATAGAGGGCCGCATCCGCTTTTTGGATAAGCTCGGCGATGGAGCCGCTCTGATCCGGCACCAGGGTCGCCACCCCGAAGCTGCAACTGACCCGGCCGGAAACCAGGGATTTCTGGTGGGGAATGCCCAGCTCCTTGAGCGCCACCCGCACGTTTTCGGCGATCTGCAGCGCCCCCTGCATGCTGGTACAGGGCAGCAGCAGGGCAAACTCCTCCCCGCCGTAGCGAGCGGCGAGATCATCCTCGCGGCGCTGCACCTCGGCCAGCAGGCCCGCCACCCGCTGCAGGCACTCATCCCCCAGCTGATGACCATAGAGATCGTTGAATTGCTTGAAGTAATCCACATCCACCAGCACCAGTGACAGGGGCGCCCTGGCACGATGACAGCGGCGCCAGGCCCGCTCCAGGCTGTAATCCAAATGGGCGCGGTTGGCGATGCCGGTCAGGCCATCCAGCCGGGAGGTGAGCTTGAGGTGCTCTGAGACCGCCTTCAGCTCGGCCACCAGATCGGCGTTGGAGAAGCGGTGATAGAGGGAGGCGACCTGATCCCGCCGCAGACGGCGCAGCAGGGTCGGCAAGAAGACAAACAGATAGCCCGCCAGCATGCCGGAGACGATCCGCTCCTGCTCGTTGCCAGCCCCCAGCTCGAACAGCATGGCCAGCCCGAGCGGCAAGACGGCGCCGTAGAGGGAGCGGCGGCTGCCAAACAGCATGATGGCGCTGCCGGTGAGGATCAGGCTGGAGAGCATCATCATAGCGGCGCGATAGGTGTCGGGCAGCTTGTCCATGTAGAGCAGCACGCCGAGCGCCCAGATGATGGAGGTGATGGTGACCCCGATGAACAGCTCGCGCTCCAGCACAGGCAAGGGGATCTGCGCCAGCCTGGGCTGACGCCAGCGCAGGTGCCAGCCGCGACACAGCAGCAGCAGGCTGACCAGTGCCAGCCAGCCGAGCGCCTCGCCGGCGGGCAGGTAATCGTGGAACAACAGGCTCCAGCCGAGCGCCAGCAGACCCAGGCAAGGCAGGCTGAATGAGGCGTGAGTATAGAGCTGGGCCATGATGGCCTGCTTCACCTGACGTGTCACACTCTGAGTCAACTGCGTACTCCCTGTACAAGAGCCGCACAGTCTACCACTACCCCTTCCGGGCCAACAATAAAACGTCCGTTATTAAGCGGTTGGTCAGCCGCGCTCCAGCTCGTCCAGGATGGGACACTCGGGGCTTTCATCCCCGTGGCAGCAGCAAACCAGCCCCTCGAGGGAGGCCAGCATGGCCTGCAAGCCGGCGATGCGGGCCCGCAGATCGACAATCTTCTCCTGTGCCAGCTTCTTCACCTGGGCACTGGTCCTGTGCTCGTCCCGGTAGAGCGCCAGCAGCTCCTGGCACTCCTCCAGATTGAAGCCTGTCTCCCGCGCCCGCTTGACGAAGCGCAGCTCCCGCAGCGCCCCTTCCGTGTAGCTGCGATAGCCGTTATCGCTGCGTACCGGCGCCGAGATGAGGCCGATGCTCTCGTAGTAACGTATGGTCTTGGCGGTCAGCCCCGTGGCCTTGGCAACCTTGCTGATGTTCATTGATGACTCCTTACGAATCCAGGTGAGCGCCGGCATGGGTGCCCGCCTTGGGCTGCCAGCGTTTCAGTAACAGGGAATTGCTCAATACGGTAATGCTGCTCAGGGCCATGGCCGCGCCCGCCAGCTCGGGGCTGAGATAGCCCAGTGCCGCCAGCGGAATGCCGATGATGTTGAACACGAAGGCCCAGAACAAGTTCTGCTGTATGGTGCGCCAGGTGGCCGCCGAAATGTCGATGGCATCGGCCACCAGCCTGGGATCCGATCGCATGAGGGTGATGGAGGCCGTCTCCATCGCCACGTCCGAGCCTGAGCCCATGGCGATGCCCACATCCGCCGCCGCCAGCGCAGGGGCGTCGTTCACCCCGTCCCCCACCATGGCCACCAGCCCGCTGGTTTGTGCGCGCAGCACCTCCACCTTGTCTACCTTGCCGGCGGGCAGCACAGAGTCGAACGCCCCGTCCAGCCCCAGCTTGGCGGCGATATGGGCCACGGGTGCCGGCGCATCGCCGCTCACCAGCCAGCTGGCGATGCCGCGCTGGCGCAGGGTGGCGATGGCTTCCGGGCTCTCCGGCCTCAGGGTATCGGCCAGGGCGGCTATGCCGACGGCCACGCCGTCGATGGCGACCCAGACCCGGGTCGCACCGTCGGCAGGCTGTTCATCCTGCTGCGGCTGCTCAATCCCGAGCTGAGCCAGCAGGGCGGCGTTGCCGATGGCCACCTCATGGCCCGCCACCAAGCCTTTGATCCCGGCACCGACCCGCACCTCGACCTCCTCCGGCTGGGGCAGCACCACGTCTGTGCCGACCGCCTCACGCATGGCCAGTGCCAGCGGATGCTCGCTCGCCTGCTGCAAGGCGGCTGCCAGCCGCAACTGCTCGGCATTGCCGCTCCAGCTCGCCAGCACGGGCCGCCCCTGAGTGAGCGTGCCTGTCTTGTCGAAGATGAGCGCCTTGATGGCGTGGGCCTTCTGCAGGGTATCCACGTCTTTGATCAGGATGCCGTGACGGGCCGCCACCCCGGTGCCGGTGACGATGGCTGCTGGCGTCGCCAGCCCCAGCGCGCAGGGACAGGCGATCACCAGCACGGCCACGGCGGCCAGCAGTGCCTGGCCGAAGTCGTTGCCGATGGCGTACCACACCAGCAGGGTGAACAGGGCTATGGCCATCACCACAGGCACGAACACGGCGGACACCTTGTCCACCAGCTGTTGCAGCGGGGCCTTGCCCATCTGGGCGCTCTCCACCAGGGCGATGATCTTGCTGAGGCTGGAATCCTCCCCCACTGTGGTGGCTTCGATCTCCAGCACGCCGGAGCGGTTGATGGCGCCGCCCAGCACGCTCTCCCCGATACCCCGCGGCACCGGCAGGCTCTCGCCGGTGAGAATTGATTCATCCAGCTCACTCTCGCCGCTCACTATCTTGCCATCCACCGGCACCCGCTCGCCCACCAGCACCCGCAGCCTGTCACCGCGCAGCACCTCGTCGATGGCCAGGTTCTGCCAGCTCTCGCCACGCCAGACGGTGGCGGTTTCCGGCCGCAGCGCCATCAGTTCGCGAATGGCGGACTGGGTGCTGCGGCGGGCGCGGGCCTCCAGCAGTTTGCCCAACGAAATGAGCGTGATGATGATGGCGCTCGCCTCGAAATAGAGCTTGCCGCTGGCGGCCATCCCCAGCGTCAGCAGCAGGTAAAGGCTGTAGAAGTAGGCGGCACTGGTGCCGGTCGCCACCAGCACATCCATATTGGCCGCGCGGTTCTTGAGGGCGAGCCAGGCGCCGTGATAGAAACGGGCCCCGATCCAGAACTGCACCGGGGTGGCGAGCACCAGCTCCAGCCAGGCGGGCATATGCCAGGGCAGCAGCCCCGCCATGGCGATCATGCCCACCAGCAGCGGCAGGGTCAGCAGGGCCGAAATAACAACCTGGATCAGCGCCTTGTGCGCGGCGGCGGCCTCCTGCTCTTCACGCGCCTGTAACTGTTGGCGGCGCGCACTGGCCGAGCCCTGTGCCAGCTGGGCACCAAAGCCGAGCGCCTCTATCTGTTCGCGCAACGAGGCCGGGGTCAGCATGCCGGGCACCAGCTCGATACGGGCCTGCTCGATGGAGAAATTGACCTCGGCCGAGAGCACGCCCGGCAGCGCCGCCAGCATCTTGTTGAGACGCGCGGAGCAACCGGCACAGGTCATGCCGCTGATCTGGAAGGAGAGGGTCTCGTGGCCGTAGCCGTAACCCTGCCCTGTGATGCTGTCGAGTACCTCGGGCAAGCGGGCCGGGTCACCTAGCTCGATGGCCGCCTGCTCCAGCGCGAAGTTGACGGTGGCTGTCACGCCATCGAGCTGGTTGAGGGCTGTGCTGATGCGGCTGGCGCAGTTGGCGCAGCTCATGCCGCTGAGCGGCAGTTGCAGATGAATGGGGGGTTGAAGTTGGGTGCTCATGCTGTTCCTCCTCGGAACCAATCGGCCAAACTGGCTGCCGACCGCTAAACCCTAACCTTTACTGTAAGGGCAAGCTCAAGCCACGACACGCACTTTTTTAAACATGAAAAAAACGGCGCCCGCCCCCTGCCGGATCCCACGGGCAGGCGACGGGCGCCGCCGTATTGACGTCACGCCTTATAAGGCCAGCCGACTATCAGATACCGTACTGGGCGCGATAAGCCTGCATGGCAACCAGCTGCTCGGCCAGTTCCGGCCGCTCCGCCTGCTGCTCTTCCAGATAAGCGATGAGATCCGCCATCTGGATGATGGCGATGATGTGGGCGCCGTAGTCGCGCTCCACCTCCTGAATGGCAGAGAGCTCCCCCTTGCCCTTCTCCTGACGGTCCAGCGCGATCAGCACCCCGGCCAGGGAGGCGCCGTTGGCCTGGATCAGATCCATAGACTCGCGGATGGCGGTGCCGGCGGTGATGACGTCGTCCACCAGCATGATGCGCCCCTTGAGCGGGCTGCCCACCAGATTGCCGCCCTCGCCGTGATCCTTGGCCTCCTTGCGGTTGAAGCACCAGGGCACATCCACGTCGTGTTGCTCCACCAACTGCACTGCAGTGGCGGAGGCGATGGGGATCCCCTTGTAGGCCGGGCCAAACAGCACATCGAACTCGATGCCGGCATCCATCAGGGCAGCGGCATAGAAGCGGCCGAGGCGGGCCAGATCGCGACCGCTGTTGAACAGACCGGCGTTGAAGAAGTAGGGGCTTTTACGACCGGATTTCAGGGTAAATTCACCGAATTTGAGGACCTGTTTCTCCAGGGCGAACTCGATAAATTGACGCTGGTAGGCTTTCATTCTGGCTCCTTGCTTGGCTTGTCGTTTACTTGTGTGGGGGTATAAAAAAACGCGGTCAATGCCGCGTTTTTAAAATTATGAAAGCGACTGCTTCTGCAGCCCAATGATCTCTTCAATGCCGCCCTTGGCGAGCCCCAGCATCGCCAGCAGCTCCTCATGGGTGAAGGGTTCCGCCTCTGCGGTGCCCTGCACCTCTATGATGCGACCATCTTCGGTCATCACCACGTTCATGTCGGTCTCGGCGGCGGAGTCTTCGATGTACTCCAGATCGCAGATGGCTTCGCCCTGATACATGCCGACGGAGACGGCAGCAATCATCTGCTTGAGCGGGCTCTGCTTGAGCATGCCCTTGCCTACCATCCAGTTCAGCGCGTCCACCAAGGCCACGCAGGCACCGGTAATGGCGGCGGTGCGGGTGCCACCATCGGCTTGCAGCACGTCGCAGTCCACCGTGATGGAGTGCTCGCCCAGCGCAGTCAGATCGACGGCAGCACGGAGGGAGCGGGCGATCAGACGGGAGATTTCCAGGGTGCGGCCACTCTGCTTGCCGGCGGCGGCTTCACGGTTCATGCGCGAATGGGTGGAGCGCGGCAGCATGCCGTATTCGGCGGTGACCCAACCCTGACCCTTCCCTTTCAGGAAGCGCGGAACGCTGGTGTCGACGCTGGCGGTGCAGAGCACGCGAGTGTTACCGAACTCCACCAGCACTGAGCCTTCTGCATGTTTGGTGAAATTGCGGGTAATGGTAACCGGGCGAAGTTGCGCGGCACTGCGATCGCTTGGACGTGACATGGAACGGACCTCTGGGCTGGCTCAAATTGGCGAAGGAGTATAAGTGATCCAGCCCCAAATATCAGCCGCTAAGACGCCGTTCATCATCGGTCGTGAGCAGTCATCGCAAGGGCGAGGGAGCGCACAGAAACCGGCGTCCATCACCCTCGTTCATGAGCCGGGGCAGTACCGGGCCCGGCTCAACTCTGTCCCACAAAAGCCGGAACGGGTTCTAAAGCCACGGCTATGGCTGACGGGACAAGTCTGGCTGAGTATACTGGCCGCACACTTCATCAAGCCCGGAACAATCAATGATTCACAGCATGACCGCCTACGCCCGCAAGGAATTCAAGGGCGACTGGGGCACAGCCGTTTGGGAAATTCGTTCGGTCAACCAGCGCTATCTGGAAACCTATATCCGTCTGCCGGAGCAACTGCGCAGCCTGGAGCCGGTGCTGCGTGAGCGTTTCCGTGCCAAGCTGCAACGCGGCAAGGTGGAGTGCAACCTGCGTTTCGAAGCCGCTCAGGCCGCCGCCAGCCAGCTGCACATCAATGAAGAGCTGGCCAGGCTCATCATCGACAGCGCCAACTGGGTAATGAAAGAAGCGGGCCAAGGCCAGCTCAACCCGGTCGACGTGCTGCGCTGGCCGGGTGTCATGGCCGCCGCCGAGCAGGACATGGACGCGGTTGCCACCGAGCTGCTCGGCGGGTTTGACCAGACCATGGAAGACTTCATCGCCTCCCGCGCCAGCGAAGGGGCCAATCTCAAGAACTTGATCCAGCAGCGTCTGGACGGCATCCAGGTGGAAGTGAAGAAGGTGCGCATACACCTGCCGCAGATCATCGAGTGGCAGCGCCAGAAGCTCACCGATCGCCTGACCGAAGCCAAGGTGGAACTGGATCCGGCCCGTATCGAGCAGGAAATCGTGCTGCTGGCCCAGAAGATCGATGTGGCCGAGGAGCTGGATCGCCTGGAGATGCACATCAGCGAAACCGTCAAGATCATGAAGAAGGGTGGCGCCTGTGGCCGCCGTCTCGACTTCATGATGCAGGAGTTCAACCGCGAGTCGAACACGCTGGGCTCCAAGTCCATCAACGCCGAGGTGACCCAGTCTGCCGTCGAGCTGAAGGTGCTCATCGAGCAGATGCGCGAGCAGATCCAGAACATCGAGTAATGGATGCAAGAAGCCCGTCAACGACGGGCTTCTACTCAATGCCTGCACCACACTACCCTTGGCTTGAGCCAGATCGGATTTTCATTCCTGGCCGACAGCATCTGACTCGCTTGTGCGGTATGCTGTCACGCTGATGCTCAACAACGACCTCTATTGAGGCCTGCCTTATGAAATACCTTGTAGTACAAACCAAACAGATAGGGGATGTGCTGATCTCCACCGCGCTGTGCAACAACCTCAAGCAGAACGATCCAACCGGGGAAGTTCACTATCTGGTCATGGATTATTGCGCGGGTATGGCGCAGGGCAATCCCAATATCGATCGACTCCTCATCATAGAGAAAGCCAGGCGCAACGACTGGCGCTACATGAAAGACCTGCTGCTGGCTATCCGCCGCGAACACTATGACGTGGTGGTCAACAGCCAGGGCCAGATGATAGGCCTGCTGACCTGCCTCTTCTCCGGCGCCAGGTTGCGGATAGGATTTGACTCCTTCCCCTGGCGGCTCGGCCACAACCGCATAGTGCGCTTTCGCAAAGACACCGAATTCCAGGGCAACAGTACCCTGATCGACGACCGCTTCTCGCTGCTCAAGCCGCTCAAACTGGCCAAAGAAGATCGCAATTACCATCTCTGGCTCAGCGAAGAGGAGAAACAGCAGGGACGGGAAACCTTGCAGGCGGCCGGCGTCGATCTCGCACGGCCCTTGATCGCCATGGGCGTCAACTCGCTGGGGCACTACAAGCGCTGGCCCATCGACTGCTTCGCCCAGGTTGCCCAGTGGCTCATCGAACAGCACAACGCCCAGATCCTGATCTACTGCGGGCCGGGGGAAGAGGAGTACAACCGCGGTCTCAAGCCGCTGCTGTCTACCGCCTTGCAGGGCAGCGTGTTTGATCAGATCAAGACCCGCTCGGTACGGGAGCTGGTGGGGCTGTTTGCCCATTGCCAGCTTTTTGTCGGCAACGACACGGGCCCCCGCCACATGGCCCAGGCCATAGACCTGCCCCTGCTGACCATAGTGGCCCCCGGCGGCGACAAGATCATCGCCAATCCGGTCAACCACCCCCGCTATCAGGCCATCGATATCTTCGATGCCAAGGGACCGGCTTTCCAGCTGCCGCAGAATGCGGAAAAGGACTTCATCGATGAGACCCTGTTGCGCGCCATCACACCCGAGCTGGTGATTGCCCGACTGACAACGCTGCCTGATTGGCAAGCAGCCACTGCCTGAATAGCCGGTCGAACTCGGTCAGGTTGAGAGAGTTGATGTCCTGTTCGCGGAGATTCTCCGAGAACAGGACGGTCGCTGACGGGGAGTTGGGATGCCACTCCAGGAAATTCTCGTTGCCACCCCCTATATCCGGGTTGTAGAGACCCAGAATGGGTTGCTCCAGCCCGGCGGCGATATGTATGGTCGCCGTGTCCACCGAGATGAGGCCCTGACTCTGACGCAACTGGGCAAACAGGCCCGCCAGCGAGGGTGCATCGGGTGACAATACCATGCGCTCGGGTCGGGAGAGTCCGGCCCGGATCCCCGCGACTTCAGCCTCCATGCCCGGTGGATAAAGCAGACAGATGGCAAATGGGCAGGCGTCCAGCATCCTCTCCAGCATCTGCCGGATCAGCTCAGGTTTCAGACGGCGGGAACTGCCGCTGCCATAAGGGTTGAAACAGAGCACGACATCATCTGGCCACCAGCTCGCAACCGACGCTTCCTGACCCAAAGCGGGGATGATGTAGCGCCGATCCGGGTCTGCCACCCCGAGTCGATTCAACAGCAGGGCAAACTTGTCGGAGAAGTGCATGCCGCTGGACGCGGCTCCCAGCTTGAGATTGATGGCCTGCAGGGCATCGTCCATGCCGGCGACCCAATCTGCCCTGACCTGGCTGATGAAAAAGATATCCTTCATCTTCAACATCTTGCCAAAATGAACCATGCAACCAACCTCCCCCAGTGACTGTGCCAGCCGCCTGAGTTGACAATAACCGGGGCGCTTGGGCACCTCGATGACCCTATCCATGCCGAAATGATCGCGAAACAGGGGAGCCATGGCTGCCGTTGTCACGATCCACACCTCGCGTGCCGGGTTGACCCGCTTTAGTTCGCGGGCCACCCAGGACGAGACGATCGCATCGCCCAGTTTGGCATCCCAGCGCAGCAGGACGACTTTTCCCTCGCTCTCCCTGGTGGGTTCAGGCCGTTTTCGATCAAACAGGAACCGTCCCATCTTGCGGCGAAGAATGTCACGTTTGAGTTGCAGGTCGTTGATTAATGACATGAATCCACCAAGATGGCCGTTGAATTGGGAAGGTATGATAACTGTCTGACGTGACTAGAGTGCCATCAAGGCATCGACCTGACGGCTGATCTCGGCAGGCGAAAGCGCGGAAAGGTTGTCCGTGGTCGATCTCAGGATGATATTGCGGCCAGAGAGTGGAATAAAGGCATCGCGCCAGGACTCGTTGTTCATCAACACCAGGGTGGGCACCCCGAACGAAGACGAGATATGGATGATGGAGGTATCGGTCGAGATGACACCCTGCGCATCCTTGATAATCTTTGCCGCATCTAGAATGGTGTCGGGAAACAGGGCTGTCATGTCCTGCCGCTGGCATGCCAAAGGGCGCCTGGAGAAGACCAGATAGGAAACCCCAGCATACACAGGCAATTGAGCCAGAATGCCGTTGATTTGCTCATCCGCCATCGAATTGCCCACCTGACTGCCGGTCAGATTGACCAGCAGATAACGCCCATAGCCACTGGTATCCAGCTGTTCATTGCAGGGCGATGGTATGGTGACCAGTACATCCGTTTGATCCCCCGCCACGCTGAGCATGCGATAGACGAAATGATCCCGGATCGGGCGTGACGGCACTATGGTGGCCTTCTTGTTGAACAGCGGCAGCAACTTCTGCTGCTGTTCGCTCTTGAAGCGCAGGGGCAATGACTGCAATCGACCATTGGCCAGCAACAACAGCTTGGTCATGGCGATATCGTCAGGCTCATCGAACAGGTTGATGACCACGTCATAGTGCCGTTGCCTGAGCTCGCGCAGTTTGCACCACATGCCCGCTGGCAACAGGGTGTCGTTCAGGGTGATCACATGGCATTGATCAATACCGGGCACAGATGCCGCCAGCAGTGCATTGCGCTGGCTGCACACGAGGTCAAATCGGGCGGCTGGATACAGGCGCCTGAGCTGCGCAATGGCGGGCAATGACAGAATGAAGTCGCCGATGGCGTCATAACCGACCAGCAGCACGCTTGCCACTTCTGTTCCGACGGGGCTCGGGATAGCAGCAGGCTGGCTGCCAATGACCCACTTGGCAATGGAATGGGTAAGCAACTTTTTGAAATTCATAGATTATCCAGCATGTATGGCCCTACTTCGCCGGTCAGGATAGCAGGGGGGTTACTGACCCCAATCCTGGCCAGGACAACCCGCCTATTCCAGATAGTGGCCGTAAGCCCGATCATCAATCGTGGTGGTAAAGAGATCCACATCCAGGCAACAGGGCTCAACACCGGAGGCAGCTAGGCCATTAAGCTGCAGGCGACCAGTCAGATAATCGGAAGGCATGCGCAGCGGATAAGCACACTGCAATAATTTCTTCGCCCCTGCCAGGGTCAGAACATACCCTGCGGTCGACAGGATCCCTCTCCTGGAGGCGCGACTCGGTGTCAGATATCTGGCAAGCCGATAACCACCCGGCAAGGAGGAAAGAATTGGCCAGCGCTTGGCTTTGCCATGATGCAGGAAGACGATCTCCGAATGGCAGGAGTGCACTATCGTCTCGATGATCGCCTTGCTGTGCATGTGCAGGTAAATGTCATCTTCCAACACCACGCAGCGATCAATTCCCTCGGCGACGATGCGCTCATAAACCCGGATATGGCTCATGGCACAGCCAATCTCGCCAAAACTCAGTTCATGGCCACACACTTCTTTGGCCAGCTCCAAATCAACCTTGGCAAGTTCCGCACTGCTCAATGCTTTCCCATCGGTCGCATCTACAAACTCGAAATTGATGCCCAGATGCGCCATCTGCTGTACAACCATCGCCCGCCGCTCAACGCTGCGAGCCAAACTGATGACAAAAACCGGAATCATGACGTACAGGTATCCTTTTCAAATTCATGGGCAAACCAGATGAAAACCAGGCTGAGCGTGTACAAATAGAGCACCCCTTGATGTTCAAACGGAACATCGCTTAGCGAATTAATCGCAAACGCCAGAGGCACCAGTACCCCTGCAGAAATCCTGTTTATATTTTTCGCGGCAAAATAGAGCGGCAGGCCAAGAAATATCACAAGTGCAATAAATCCGATACCGCCTCGAACTACCAGGTTCTGCATATATTGGTTATGGGCATGAGCTAACTCTGAGCTGAGAATAGATGGTGATAGTACCCCGCTCTCAGCCTGGCTTCGCTTCAGTGCGTCAAATCCGTTTGTCCCCACCCCAGCCAAGGGTGAATCCAGAAATCCCAGCCAGGCACTCTGCCAAGCAATGACGCGCAAGCCCCAAGACGAGTAATATGCACCTGCTTCTACCAACTTGTATTCAGATACTGCGGAGAGTATGCGAGCCTGTGCCAATTGATTATTTTGATATATTGCCCCCGTCGTAGCCATGCAGAGGATGGCCACCGCAATGTATTTCCACGGCTTGAAATAGGCCTTGTAACAGATGACGTAGGCGAGGATCACTCCGAATGCGAGCCAGACCCCCCGGCTCTGGGAGAGATAAAGCGCAAACAGGGCCGCAATCAGGCCAATCAGAGCCCCCCTCCGAAACCATCCTGGCAGCCGCCTCTGCTGAAAGACAAACCAGTTGAGGATTGCCAGCGTCAGCGCCGCCTGCGAGAAGAGAATCGCGTTGGTAAAGCCTTCCACCCTGGCAATGCCGTGCTGGTATTGCCAGATGCTGAGGATGCCCAATCCCATCCCGCCCAGTACAATGGCCAGATAACCCAGCATCAACAGGATCGGCTTGCGCGGCATCATCAGCGCAAAGACGACGACATAAAACAGCCCGCGCATGACCCCGTATTGATCACCGTGAATCAACCGGTTCACGAAGATCATGGCGGCATAGACCAGCAGCCCCCAGAGAATGCGACGGTCTTTGAGCCCGACATCCCGTTGTTTGCCGACAAAGTAATTCAACAAACCGAATATGCCGGTCACGGCCAGCAGATTGGATTGAATGCTCTGGCCGGCAGGGGCCAGAAACAAGCCGCAAAAGGAAAACAGGATGGTCAGCGCAAACAGGGCTGTGGTTGTTCTATCGAGCAATGCAAGGCTTCTGCTGAGCATCAATCAAGATTTCCTGAAGACATAGTTACCCCGGATTTTGCGCCACAGGCCAAAAACATCGGTACGCGGGAAAATGGCGATGCGACGGATCCGGAAAGGGTCCTGGTGCATGGTTCTGGGACCGCTGTTGGTCGCCACGGCAAAACGGTAGCCTGCGGCCTGTGCCTGCACCTTGGCGCTCTCGTCTATATCCCCATAAGGGTAGGCGAACGACAGCAGAGGGTGGCCGAGCAGGGACTCTAGTTGCCGTTTATTTTCTCTTATTTCATGAGCTTGCTGCTCGGGTGCAAGTTTGCTCAGCCTAGGATGGGTCAAAGTATGACCACCGATCTCCACATGGCCAGAGGCCGTCAGCGCCTTGAGCTGCTCGCCATTCATCAGGTCAACCCGGGTGTCCGGGTTGCTCGCATGCTCCACGTCCCAGCGGTTATAACCTTCTCCCGTGACCACGTATACCACTGCTTTGTAACCATATTTTTCCAGCAGTGGCAGCATGCGGGTCAGGTTGTCCTGATAGCCGTCATCGGCGGTGATCATCAGGTACTTCTTGCCGTATTCAAGGCGATAAATAAAGCCCTTGTCCGCCAGATCGCGGAAGGTCAGAGTTTCATAACCCAACCATTTCATTAAACGAAGATGCTTCTCGAACATGGCAATCGGCATCCAGGTACCATGTACCCCCTTCTCGCTGTCATGCTCGATGAAGCGGTGGTACATGATAACAGGCATCTCGCGGCGCAATGTCTCGACCACGGCATCCTGATAGATGGATTCCAGCCCGGATACGACCCCCTGCAAGCCGTACTCATCCTGAATGCGCTGGCGAATGGCCTCAGGCACACTCTTGCTGGCCAATGCGGGTGCTATCTCTGTCTTCAAGGCACTGAAGTCGATCGCCAGATCCTTGGGGCCTATGTCACCGAAGTTGCTGGCCAGCGCCTCGGCCAGATTGGATTCATCCACCAGTCCGATGGCCTTGGCCTCGCCGATGGCAAAAGCGGGACGCCCGCACAGCAACGCCTCCATCGCCACCCGGCCTGCACCGATCACCAGATCGCATTGCGCCATCAGCGCAGGCACATCATCCACATAACCGACGAAATCGACCTGCTTCTGGAAGCGGTGGAAACGCTCGGGCAGCTGGCTGCCGCTCACCACCCGAACCTGACAGGCATCCAGATCCAGCACCTCGTCCAGCAGGCGATAGCAGAGCTCACCCTTGGGCCCGCTCAACCGGCCAATGATGGCGATCACCGGCCTGGCGTTGTGCGGGGCCGGCACTGGCTGAAACTTGTCACTCTCGATGCCGTTGCGCAGCACCTGCACTATGGCCGGATCCACCCCCAGATTGTCGATGATCTGGTGGGCAATATCCTCGCAGACGGCCACGGCCCTGAACCCGAGGGCATGGAAAGCCTTGCGGGAGGCGTGCACCGGCTGGCGGCCATGAACCGTGGTGATCATGGGAGTACCGGTCAGCTTGCAGGCCACATAGCTGCTCCAGCCGGAGGCTCGGGAGTGTGCATGCACTAACTGGATGTGATGCTTCTTGATGAGGTAGATGAGATAAAACACATGCCAGAAGCGGCGCAGTATGCTGCGCTTGTTGAAACGCAGCTTGAACACCGCACCCAGAGTGGGCTTGGTCAGCGTGTCTGAAACGTAAAAAACGTAGTGACCACGCCGGGTCAATTCGTTACCGACCGTGGTGGCATAGACCTCAGCTCCCGTCACTTCGAGCTGGGAGAGTGCCATCAATATGTTCATCGCGCGGTTACCCGGTAGAGAAGAGAGGAACGGCAAGTCGTAACAGACGCTAGAAACCGGAAGCTGGCGAGTGCCTGCTTCCGGTTTTGCGCGCAACACTGCCGCCTTGTGCTCACCCGTTAGCAGTTGAGCCAGGCCATGTAGTCGGCCACGCCCTCGGCCACTGTCTTGAACTCGGCGTCATAACCGACACCGCGCAGCCTGGTCATGTCTGCCTGGGTGAAGCTCTGATAGCGACCCTTGAGGTGATCCGGGAAGGGAATGTACTCGATTGCCCCTTTCTGATGATGCTGAATAACGGCTTCGGCCACGTTCTGGAACGGCTCGGCACGACCGGTACCGCAGTTGAAGATGCCGGAGTGCTGCGGGTTCTGCCAGAACCAGAGGTTCACCTTGCAGACGTCATCCACATAGATGAAGTCACGCATCTGGCCACCGTTCGGGAAACCGTCACAGCCTTCGAACAGCTTGGGATTCTCACCCTTCTTCACCTGGGTATTGAGGTGGAAGGCGACGGAAGCCATTGAGCCCTTGTGCTGCTCGCGCGGACCGTAGACGTTGAAGTACTTCAGACCCACGACCTGGGAGTTTATCTCCGGCATCCAGCGGCGCACGTACTGGTCGAACAGCTGCTTGGAGTAGCCATAGACGTTGAGTGGCTGCTCGAACTTGGGATCTTCGATGAAGTTGTCGTTGCGGCCACCGTAGGTCGCAGCGGAAGAGGCGTAGATGAACGGAATTTCCCGCTCGATGCAGTAGTGGAACAGATCCTTGGAGTACTCGTAGTTGACCTCCATGATGAACTTGCCGTTCCACTCGGTGGTCGCGGAGCAGGCACCTTCGTGGAAGATAACCTCGATGCCGTCGTCCCACTCTTCAAACTCGTCACCGGAGACGATCCGCGCCTGGAACTCGTCCTTATCCATGTAATCGGCAATGGTCAGATCGACCAGGTTGACGAACTTGGTGCCGTCGGTCAGGTCATCGATGACCACGATATCGGTCCGTCCTTGAGCGTTCAGCTGCTTGACCAGATTGCTGCCGATAAAGCCAGCACCGCCAGTTACTACGATCATGGAGTTTGCCTCGCGTACGTTGATGGTCACGTGTGACTGCTTGTTAAAGCTGTGTATAGTGAGCCAATTTGAAATTGCCGAAAAGTTTATCACGGGCCGCAAGGGGATTCGACCTTGATGCAACGGGCCCGCCAGAGGGAACAGTGATGAAAACCAGAGACAGGATCATTCACAGCGCCACAGAGCTGTTCAACGATCAGGGTGAGCGCAACATCACCACCAACCACATTGCCGCCCATCTTGGCATCAGCCCTGGCAACCTTTATTACCACTTCAGGAATAAAGAAGACATCATCCACTCGATTTTTGATCAATACGCCCGCCACCTGAGCGAGAGCTTCACCCCGGCGCGCAGTCACGAGATCAAGCTGGAAAACCTGATGGGCTACCTGGATGCCATCTTCTATCTGATGTGGCAGTTCCGTTTCTTCTACGCAAATCTACCGGACATCCTGAGTCGCGATGAGCCGCTGCAGCAGAAATACCTCAAGGCCCAGGAGCAGTTGCGCTCCTCCGTGGTTGCCCTGCTCAGGAGCCTGCGTGAGGGGGGCATCATTGACGTCAACGACGAAGACCTGCCCGACCTTGGCCAGACCATCAAGATGGTGGTGACTTGCTGGATCCCGTTCCAGATTGCCCAAGCGCCCAATACCCGCATCACCAAGCCGCTGCTCTATCAGGGGGTATTGCGGGTGCTGTTCCTGCTGCGCCCCTATGTACAGCCCCAGGTGGCCGGGCAGATCCGCCAGCTGGAGCAGCATTACCGCCAACTGGCCCAACCAGCAGGGTGAGATCTGTTTCACAATTGTTGAATATCAGCACAATCATTTGAATTCACCGCAACAGATTGCAGTAAAATACTGCCCATTGTTGATAATCAGCTGAAATAGCCAATGAGGATCGAGGATGTCTAACGGATTCTATCGTCACCTGACCGAGCAACTTAGCCAGGTGCAGGCGGAAGGATTGTACAAGCAGGAGCGCATCATCACCTCGGCCCAGCAGGCCCAGATTGCGGTGGGTGGCGAGCAGGTACTGAACTTCTGTGCCAACAACTATCTGGGGCTGGCCAACCACCCGGACCTTATCGAAGCGGCCCATCAGGGGCTGGATAGCCACGGCTTCGGCATGGCCTCGGTGCGTTTCATCTGCGGCACCCAGGACAATCACAAGGTGCTGGAACAGAGGCTGTCCACCTTCCTCGGCACCGAGGACACCATCCTCTACTCCTCCTGCTTCGATGCCAACGGCGGCCTGTTCGAGACCCTGTTCGGCGCCGAAGACGCCATCATCTCCGATGCCCTCAACCACGCCTCCATCATAGACGGCGTGCGGCTGTGCAAGGCCAAACGCTATCGCTACGCCAACAACGACATGGCCGAGCTGGAAGCCCAGCTCAAGCAGGCTGACGCCGACGGCGCCCGCTTCAAGCTGATCGCCACCGACGGGGTCTTCTCCATGGACGGGGTCATCGCCGACCTCACATCCATCTGCGATCTGGCCGACAAATACGATGCCCTGGTGATGGTGGACGACTCCCACGCCGTCGGCTTCATCGGCGAGAACGGCCGCGGCACCCACGAATACTGCGGCGTGCTGGACAGGGTCGACATCATCACTGGCACCCTGGGCAAGGCGCTCGGCGGCGCCTCCGGTGGCTACACCTCGGGCAAGAAGGAGGCGATCGACTGGCTGCGCCAGCGCTCCCGCCCCTATCTCTTCTCCAACTCGCTGGCGCCGTCCATCGTCTCGGCCACCATCAAGGTGATCGACATGCTGGCCGACGGCCACGCGCTGCGCGCTCGCCTCAAAGAGAACAGCCAGTATTTCCGCGAGCGGATGAGCGCCGCCGGCTTCACCCTGGCGGGTGCCGATCACGCCATCATCCCTGTGATGCTGGGGGATGCCAAGCTGGCCTCCGAGATGGCGAGCCGCATGCTGGCTGCCGGCATCTATGTGGTGGGCTTCTCCTTCCCGGTCGTGCCCAAGGGCCAGGCGCGCATTCGCACCCAGATGTCCGCCGCCCACACCCGTGAGCAGCTGGACAAGGCCATCGATGCCTTCATCCGCATCGGCCGTGAACTCGGCGTTATCTGATTTGAATCAAGGGGCCGAACGCCCCTTTTTTCTGCATTCATCGTGAAGGAACAACCATGAAAGCACTCTCCAAACTGCACAAAGAAGTCGGCATCTGGATGACGGACGTACCGGCCCCCGAGCTCGGCCACAACGACCTGCTGATCAAGATCCGCAAGACCGCCATCTGCGGCACCGACATCCACATCTACAACTGGGACGACTGGTCCCAGAAGACCATTCCGGTGCCCATGGTGGTCGGCCATGAATACGTCGGGGAAGTGGTCGCCATCGGCCAGGAAGTGCGCGGCTTCGCCGTGGGGGATCGCGTCTCTGGTGAAGGCCATATCACCTGCGGCCATTGCCGCAACTGCCGCGCCGGCCGCACCCATCTGTGCCGCAACACCATAGGCGTCGGGGTCAACCGTCCGGGCGCCTTCGCCGAGTATCTGGTGATCCCGGCCTTCAACGCCTTCAAGCTGCCGGACAACATCCCCGATGAGCTGGCCGCCATCTTCGATCCGTTCGGCAACGCAGTGCACACAGCCCTCTCCTTCGACCTGGTGGGTGAGGACGTGCTGATCACGGGCGCAGGCCCCATCGGCATCATGGCTGCCGCCGTCTGCCGCCACGTGGGCGCCCGCCATGTGGTGATCACGGACGTCAACGAATACCGGCTGGAGCTGGCCCGCAAGATGGGCGCCACCCGCGCCGTCAACGTGGCCAAGGAAAAACTCTCCGACGTGATGAGCGAGCTGGGCATGACCGAAGGCTTCGACGTGGGGCTGGAGATGTCCGGCGTGCCCAGCGCCTTCCAGGACATGATCGACAAGATGAACCACGGCGGCAAGATTGCCATGCTCGGCATCCCGCCCGCCACCATGGCCATCGACTGGAACAAGGTGATCTTCAAGGGTTTGTTTATCAAAGGGATCTACGGTCGCGAGATGTTCGAGACCTGGTACAAAATGGCCAGCCTGATCCAGTCAGGACTGGACCTCTCCCCCATCATCACCCACCGTTTTGATATAGATGACTTCCAGCAGGGCTTCGATGCCATGCGCTCCGGCCAGTCCGGCAAGGTGATCCTCAGCTGGGATAAATAAGCCTCCCGGCGCCTCAATCCCATGAAACCCGGTGAAGACCGGGTTTCTTTTTCTGCGCCTCTCCTCGCCAGTTTGTGATCTGACGAAGAAACTTTGCACGCAGAGTGCTTAACACTTCACACACAAGCGTTTAAATGGCTGTAACTATTCGGTTATAATCCAGTCGTTTTCTAGGGATAATAAAAGCCTGCTGGGAGTACATGAGCGTGTTGAAAAAACTGAGCTATTTGCTGGTTGTCGGGATGACGGCTGCCAGTCTGTCCGGCGTGGTGCTTGCTGCCGATGATATGTCACCGGAAGCGATTGCCGAACGGATCAAGCCTGTCGGTCAAGTCTATACCGCCAAGGATCTGGAAGGAATTGCGACCGCAGGCGCAGCTCCTGCGACGGCGGCCCCCTCAGGCCCACGCGATGGCGAGGCCGTGTTCAAGGGCGCTTGCTTCGCCTGCCATGACATGGGGATTGCCGGTGCACCGAAACGCGGTGACAAGGCAGCGTGGGAGCCACGTATTGCCCAAGGCATTGATACATTGAAGAAACATGCCATCGAAGGCTTCGCTGGCAAGACCGGCGTCATGCCGCCACGGGGGACTTGCGCCACCTGTAGCGATGAAGAGATCGAAAACGCCATTCACTATATGATCGACAAGCTCTAAGTGATTGAAAGGGCCGCAATTGCGGCCCTTTCAATCTGTTCACTTCCGGCTACTCTTTGTAGGGTAGGCAAACCGGGAGTTTCTATGTCAGCGCAACCCATAGCACCACAGTATTCGACTCCCTTGCTGGCGTTGGTGTCCGCTATTATGGATTTCCCTGCCCCCTCCTCTGCCACGCCCAAAGATTACGACACCCTGATCCAGCAATTGGACCAGCTCTGCCCGCTGCAGCATTTCGGCATGCTGGGCTTGTCAGAGGCTGGGCTGCACTGGGTATGCGAACATCAGATTTCCGACAGTTTCAAACTGCAGCTGGGGCTGGAGGAATCACGACTCACAGAACAGCTGACCCAGCTTGATGAAGCCCAGGGCTGGTGCGTGTTTCCCATTGAGCATGGCCAGGTGCAGTGGTTGCTGGCCTGCAGCCAGCCCAAGGAGTTGCCCACCCTGCGCCTGCTGCTGGAGTGCCTCGCCAAGCGATTGAATGAAACCCAGGCCGGCTCGCAACTCTCGGAACTGGCTTCTCCGCTCATCCGCAAGGATCCGGACTGGCAGAAAAAAATCGAGAGCATCAATCGCATCATTCGCCTGGCCAATACCCTGCCCAGCCAGGCCCTGTTCTCCCAGCTGGAAGCCGTGCTGCGCCAGATGCTGAGCATCCAGGACATGCTGCTGGTGCGCATCGACAGCCACCAGTTGGAAAAGATCTATCCCGAACTGCCGCTGCACGGCGATGAGTTCATCGCAGGCATGTGTCACAGCACCAACAACATGGAGCAGCACAGGGAGCAGCTGTTCTGGTACAGCCAGCCTCTGCGGCTGCAGCAGCAATATTTCGCCCATTTCATCATCAGCACCCCGCAGCCGCTGGAGACGGACGATCGGCTGTTCCTCGACTTCCTGCGCAGCCAGCTAACCCTGCTGCTGGAGCTGAGACGGATCCGGCAACAGCTGCACGATATCAATTCGGAAGACTCCATCAATCAACGCCTGCAACAGCTGCGGCAGACCAATCTGAGATTGCAGAAGCAGCTCAAGCAGCATCAGGAGCTGGAGCGCAGGCTGCAGTTCGATGCCCTGCACGATCCGCTGACCCAGTTGCCGAACCGGGCCCTGCTGATGAACCACCTCAACCATGCCATGACCCACTTCCACCGTTACAAGTCCCCCGGGTTCTCGCTGATCTTCATCGATGTGGATCATTTCAAGCAGGTCAATGACACCCTGGGTCATGGCGCAGGCGATCAACTACTGAAGGAGATGAGCCGCCGTCTGCAAACCTGCATCCGGCAGAACGACATGGTGGCCAGGCTGGGCGGGGACGAGTTCGTCATCTATCTGGACAACAGCAAGAATGAGGACGATATCAGCCCTGTGCTCAATCGCATCATCAGCCGCCTCTCCTATCCCTTCCGGCTGCAAGGCAACGAGCTGAGCATCACGGTCAGCCTGGGGGTGGCCAGCGTATCGGAGCAGACCACCGACATCAGCCAACTGCTCCATCAAGCCGATCTGGCCATGTATCAGGCCAAGCGCAACGGGCGCAGCCGTATCGTCAGCTATTCGGAAGAGTGTTCTGCCCAGACTTGGGCCTCACCGGAAGAGATGCTGGCCAGGGCCCTGCGCGAGGGTCGCATACTGCCCTATTTCCAGCCGGTGATCCGGCTCAAGGACAGCCGCCTGACCGGACTGGAAGTGATGGCGCGCTGGATCACCGAAGAGGGAGTGCTCAAGGATGCTTTCGACTTCATCCCGCTGGCGGAGCAGTGCGGCCTCATTCAGGAGCTGGATTACCAGATCCTCCGCCACACCTGCCAACAGTTGAAAGAGTGGTTGCCCATTTCGGGCCAGAGCAAGTTCAAGGTCGCCATCAACCTCTCCGGCAAGCATCTGGTCAATCACGAGCAGATCATGCGGCTGATGGACATCATAGAAACCGAGGGGATAGCGCCTGGCTATCTGATCTTTGAATTCAACGAGCGGGAGCTGTCGCGGCAGGATTCGGATGCCCTCACCTCCCTGCACGAACTGAGGGCCAAGGGCATTCAGATCAGTCTGGATGATTTTGGCACCGGCTTCTCCTCCCTCAACGCCCTGTTCCACTTCCCGGTGGATTACATCAAGGTGGATGACAGCTTCACCCATCGCATGCTGCAATCCCCCAAGGATTTGGCGCTGATCCGCGCCATGCGGGACATCTGCCAGGATCTGGACTTCACCCTGGTGGTCGAAGGCATCGAGAACCAGCAGCAGTTGCAGAAGCTGATCGACATGGGTTGCCTGATGGGGCAAGGGCGCTACATCTCCCCCCCCATGCCGGGAGCCGATATCACACCCCTGCTCACCCAGACCAAGAGTGAGCGCGGCTAGCCGCCGACTCAATCCTTCTTGAACAGCGCCCTCAGGTTGGCAACCCCGACTTGCCCCTTCTGCTGGCGCTCCTCGGCCGTCACCTTCTTCTGGTTCTCCCACTCCAGATCGTCTTGGGGCAGCTCCAGCAGGAAGCGGCTCGGCTCGGGCCGCACCGACTCGCCATATTGGCGCCGCTCCTTGCAGAGGGTGAAGGTCAGCTCGGTCTGGGCGCGGGTGATACCCACGTAGGCGAGACGTCGCTCCTCCTCCACATTGTCTTCATCTATGCTGGTCTGGTGGGGCAACAGGCCCTCCTCCATCCCCACCATGAAGACGTAGGGGAACTCCAGCCCCTTGGAGGCGTGCAGCGTCATCAGCTGCACCTGATCCGCATCATCCTCCCCCTCGTTGCGCTCCATCATGTCGCGCAGGGTAAGGCGGGTGACCACCTGAGCGAGCGTCATCGACTCCTCCAGCTCATCCCCTTCCAACATCTCTGTGATCCAGCGATAGAGGGTGGAGACGTTCTGCATCCGCATCTCGGCCGCCTTCGGGCTGGGGGACGTCTCGTAGAGCCACTCCTCGTAGTGGATCTCCTTGATCATGTCCCGCACCGCCTCCACCGGGTTGCCGCGCAGGGCCTGATCGCCGAGACGCACCAGCCAGTTGGTGAAGGCCTGCAGGGCCACCAGACCACGGCCGGAGAGCGATTGTTCCAGCCCCAGCTCGAAGCTGGCGGCAAACAGGCTCTTGCCGCGCTGGTTGGCATACTGGCCAAGTTTCTCGAGCGTGGTGGGGCCTATCTCCCGCCGCGGCAGGTTGACCACCCGCAGGAAGGCGGTGTCCTCGTCCGGATTCACCAGCAGCTTGAGGTAGGCCATGATGTCCTTGATCTCGGTACGGGAGAAGAAGGAGGTACCGCCCGAGATGCGATAGGGGATGCGGTTGGTCATCAGCGCCTTCTCAAAGATGCGCGACTGATGGTTGCCCCGGTAGAGGATGGCGTAATCCTTGAAGCGGGTGCGGTTCATGAACTTGTGGCCCATCAGCTCGGCGGCGATCCGCTCCGCCTCGTGCTCCTCGTTCTTGGCAAACAGCACCTTGACCGGCACCCCGTAATCGAGCTCGGAGAAGAGCGCCTTGTCGAACACGTGAGGGTTGTTGGCGATCAGTATGTTGGCGCATTTCAGAATGCGTCCCTTGGAGCGGTAGTTCTGCTCCAGCTTGATGAGCTTGAGGCTCGGAAAGTCTTCGTTGAGCAGCACCAGATTCTGCGGCTTGGCGCCACGCCAGGAGTAGATGGACTGGTCATCGTCCCCAACCACGGTAAAGCGGGCCCGCTCGCCGACTATCTGCTTCACCAGCTCGTACTGGCTGGTGTTGGTGTCCTGATACTCATCGACCAGCAGGTAGCGGATCTTGTTCTGCCAGCGGGTGCGAACCTCGTCATTGCTCTTGAGCAGCAGGGTCGGCATCACGATAAGGTCATCGAAGTCGAGTGCGTTGTAGGCCACCATCTGGCGGTGATAGCGCTCGTAGAGCTGGGCCATCAGCACCTCTTCCGGCCCTTGGGCGATACGCATGGCCCGCGCCGGCAGTATGAGGTCGTTCTTCCAGTTGGAGATCTGGCTGATCAGGGCCGACAGCTTGTCCTTGTCGTTATCCAGCTCAGCCTCGGTCAGCTCCTTGAGCAGCGCCAGCTGGTCGGTGTCGTCGAACAGGGAGAAGTTAGCCTTGAGATTCAGACTCTTGTGCTCGCGGCGTATGATGTCGAGGCCCAGGGTGTGGAAGGTGGAGACCATGAGTCCCCGCGCCTCCTTGCGGCCCAGGGTCTGACCAACCCGCTCCTTCATCTCCCGCGCCGCCTTGTTGGTGAAGGTGACGGCCGCTATGTTACGGGCGTTATAGCCACACTGCTGCACCAGATAGGCGATCTTGTTGGTGATGACGCGCGTCTTGCCCGATCCGGCTCCCGCCAGCACCAGGCAAGGGCCGGAGACAAACTTGACCGCTTCGTTCTGATTGGGGTTGAGCTTCATGGGCCGGATCTCTTGGCTTATGATGAGGGGCGGCATTGTAACAGAAATCAGCGGGCGAGCCGCATCGCTGCGCCACACACCATCAGTCGGCAAACATCGTGTGCCTTGTGTTCGAGCGCCATTTTCAGGATCATGGCCGACTTTTCCAGATGATGACGAGGGGAGCATGAATCAGCAACAGCATGGGAGGCTGCGCGGCCAATTTCCGGCCTTGGCGCAGCAGGTCAACGGCCATCCTCTGGTCTATCTGGACAACGCCGCCACCACCCAGAAACCCCAGGCGGTGCTGGATGCGATCAATCACTACTACAGTGCCGACAATGCCAACGTGCACCGCGCCGCCCATGCCCTGAGCAGCCGCACCACCCGGGCCTTCGAGGCCGCCCGCGAGACGGTCGCCCGCTTTATCAAGGCGCCTCACAGCAGAGAAGTGATCTGGACCCGTGGTACCACGGAAGCGATCAACCTGGTCGCCCAGAGCTGGGGCCTGAGCGAGCTCAAGGCGGGGGACGAAATCATCCTCAGCACCCTGGAGCACCACGCCAACATAGTGCCCTGGCAACTGGTCGCCCAGCGCACCGGCGCGGTGATCCGGGTCATCCCCCTCGATAAGCGGGGCGATCTCGATATGGCCGCCTATCACACCATGCTGGGACCGCGCACCCGGCTGGTGAGCGTGGCCCACGTCTCCAATGCGCTCGGTACCGTCAATCCGGTCGCGCAGATAGTGGCAGCGGCCAAGGCGGTCGGCGCTCTGACCCTGATCGATGGTGCCCAGGCGGTGGCCCACCTAGAGGTGGATGTGCAGGCCATAGGCTGCGACTTCTATGCCTTCTCCGGTCACAAGCTCTATGGCCCGACCGGGATCGGCGCCTTGTGGGGCAAGGTAGAATTGCTGGAAAGGATGCCCCCCTGGCAGGCGGGCGGCGAGATGATAGACAGAGTCAGCTTCAGCGGCACCACCTTCAACGCCCTGCCGTTCAAGTTCGAGGCCGGCACCCCGCACATCGCCGGTGCCATAGGCCTGGCTGCCGCCATCGACTTTGTCATACAACAAGACAGAGGCGCGCTGGCACAGCATGAACAGAGACTCACCGACTATCTGGTGGCGGGGCTGCGGCAAGTGCCGGGTCTGCACCTCATCGGTGAACCGGCACAACGGGCAGGGGCGGTCTCCTTCCTGCTCGATGAGATCCACCCGCAGGATGCTGCCACCCTGCTCGACATGCAGGGCATAGCGCTGCGGGTCGGCCATCACTGCGCCATGCCGTTGATGGAGAGCCTTGGTATCGGCGGTACCATGAGGGCCTCGCTGGCCTGCTACAACAATCAGGATGACGTGGACGCCCTGCTGGCAGCCCTGCACAAGTTAAGTGACTTCTTCTAAGGCGGATGATTGAAATGAGCGAGCTCGCAACCTACACCCAAATCGGCCGGGAGCCTGACGCCGATGCTATCCGTCAACAGTTCGCCGCCGTCAAGGGCTGGGAGAACCAGTACCGACTGATCATCCAGCTCGGCAAGTCGCTACCCGCGCAGCCCGCCGAGTGGCAGACCGAAGAGCACCGCCTGAAAGGGTGCGAAAGCCAGGCCTGGCTGAAAGGTGAAAAGAGCGAAGATGGCTGCTGGCACTTCGCCTGCGACTCCGATGCCCGCATCGTGCGCGGCCTTATCGTCATCGTGCTGGCGGCGCTCAACCATAAGACGGCGGAAGCGATCCTGGCCTTCGATATGGACGGCTATTTCACCGAACTGGGGCTGGAGAAACACCTGAGCCCGTCACGGGGTAACGGGCTCAGGGCAATAGTGCTGGCGATCCGGGATCAGGCGTCGGTCTGATCCCCTGCCATCGGTGGTATCTCTTCCGCCTTCACGGCTGCCTCAAGGCGCTCCACTTTAGCCCCCCGCTCGGCAATCTTCTTTAGCACCCGGGAAGCGGCAACCAATCCGAAGGTCGCCGTCACCGGCGTCACCGCCCCGAAGCCGGAGGCACAATCCATCTTCATGTTGCCGTCGCTGCTCGCCTTGGCCTGGCAGGTGCCGCCATTGCCGTCGGGATAGCTCAACTGCTCGGTTGAGAAGACACACTCCACCCCGAACTTGCGCGCCGGGTTCTTGCTGAAGTTGTGCAGGCGGCGCAGATCGGATCGCACCTTGGCCGCCAGCGGATCCTGAATGGTCTTGGCGAGATCGGCCACCGTGATTTGGGTCGGATCCATCTGCCCGCCGGCACCACCCGCCACTATTACGGGTATCTTGTTGCGCTTGCAGAAGGCGATCAGCGCCACCTTGGCCTTGACCGAATCGATGGCATCCACCACATAGTCAAACTCCCGCTTGATATGCTCGGCCAGGTTGTCGGCTGTGACGAAGTCGTCCACCTCTATCACCTCGCAATCGGGATTGATGGCCCGAATGCGTTCCGCCATCACCTCGGTCTTGAGGCGGCCGACCGTACCCTGCATGGCGTGGATCTGGCGATTGGTGTTGGTGATGCAGATGTCATCCATATCGATCAGGGTGATCTGATTGATACCGGCCCGCGCCAGCGCCTCTGCGGCCCAGGAACCCACCCCGCCAATGCCCACCACGCAGACCCTGGCCTGGCTGAAGGAGCCGAGTGCGTTCTGACCATAAAGACGGGCAATGCCCCCGAATCGCTGTAGATATTCTGCTTTCATACCACCACCTTGCTTGAGGGCGGCCATTATAGCGGCAACAAGGGCCCACGACATCATCGGATGAGGTGGTATGGATACAGGAAGAGGGGAAGGAATAGCAGCGAGTGCTGGATTTTGGATATCCAAAATGAAAAAAAGCCCTGAACTTGCGTTCAGGGCTTTTCAAATAGTGGCGGAGCGGACGGGACTCGAACCCGCGACCCCCGGCGTGACAGGCCGGTATTCTAACCGACTGAACTACCGCTCCGCTGTCTGGTTAGCTTTTTGCTAAATTGTCTGCCGTTTCAATGAGGTGTCATCCTCTCGGCCAACGTCGTGATGTGCACGGCGCTGTTTAATTGGGTGCCTGGCAGTGTCCTACTCTCGCATGGCGAATGCCACACTACCATCGGCGCTACCGCGTTTCACTTCTGAGTTCGGCATGGGATCAGGTGGTTCCACGGCGCTATGGCCGC
>NZ_CAWQXH010000052.1:0-186315 GCF_963899385.1 Aeromonas sp. MR7 | reverse complement strand
CCTGAAAGATACGCGAATTCTGGCGAAGGGAGAGCCGCCACAGCGCCGGCTGTACCATGAGCTGATAGCGGGTACGGCGAAAGCCGCTGTCCCCTTGCGCAAAATCACTCACGACCCCGCACACCCGCCGCTGCAGCTCGCCGTTGTACCACACCATCAGCTCGCACGGCTGGTCCAGCACGGCACCGAAGTCGACATCGGGCTCTGGGCTCGCCAATTCCAAGCGCAGCTGGAAAGGCCCGTTCAGCGCCTCTTCCAGCGCGAACTCGGCCACCACGAAGGTGCTCTCGGGCAGCGCCCCCACCTTGACGGTAAATTGTAATCCTGTGCTGTCTGCCATCGGTGAGCGCCCCTGAGATATCATGCGGCCCCGCACATTCGGGAGCCATTCAAACCGAGTGAGAGATCCGCCATCGCCCCGGCATTGCTGACACCATGGCTACCGCACGCCCTTGACGGCGTGCGGCAAGACGTGAACTCGTCTTTTTTCTTGTGTCCGCTTTTGCAGAGTAAACGGACACAAGAAAAAATCGCTGGGATGGAAAAGTGGATAGCAGGCGGGAGATGCCCGTCAAACACGCAGATGGCAAAAGGGCACCGCAAGCAGTGCCCTTGTGTATACGGTTACGCTTCGATCGGAGCGCGCCAGTCGTCCGCACCCGAGGTGCCGGCCACTGTGTGCTCCCAGTCAATCTTGCGATAGGCCAGAGAGACCTGGATCAGCTGGGTGAAGTCAGACTTCGCCGGATCCTGGCAGTGGGGCATCTGGCAGTCGATGTCAACTATGGTGGCGTCGGTCAGCACAGTGCTGAAGAAGTGCTCCTGCTTGCCTTCGACCGAGGTGCGATACCACTTCAGGGTCACTTTCGGCAGCATCTCGCCGGAGGCCAGGGAGTTGTACATCAGCGGCACGGACTTGTTCAGGGCGACGGTGAACTTGAACGGCTTGTGGACGCGCTGGCCGGCAGGCTGACCAGATTGCGGATCGGTCGGTACTGTGACGACGTGTTGGAACTCTTGCACCAGCATCTCGTCTTCGTGGCCTTGCACGAAGATGTTGCCGACGGAGTCGGAGGTGAAGGCACCGGCGGTGATGTTGCCCTGAGTCTTACCTTCGATGCTGATATAACATGGAGTTGGCATGGGTATGCTCCTGATAGATTGGTGAAATGAGATAGCACTCGACCAAACCCTTAGCAGTGACCATGCCAAACATTTTTTAACTTATAAAACATATAGTTAAAGACAATCCACACGCCATTCTCACCGACGAAGCGCAATTAGTTGCGCGATTGGAATATATCCCTGCCAAATATTGCACCCTTGGCACTTATAGCTAAATAGGGCGCAACTTGTTGCTCATGACAAAACTTACACCTGCCATAGAGCACACTCATCCATCACAGTGTCGCAAATGAATTGAAGGATGAAGCAAGATGGGCGCCCCCGAAGACCGCCGTCCGGGTTCAGGCGGGAGGAGAGATGAGTGGGAAGAAAAGCAATGGATGCCATGTCAAAGCAAACACCCCGAGCACTCGGATTGCTCGGGGTGTTGCCATGCATGAGATGACAAGGCGCTTTGCCACTGGGTGGTGCCCTGCCAGATGAAGGACATTGCGCCTGACGAAAGATTCTGGGTAAATGCGGCCCGCGAGGAAACGCTGGCCTGACAACAAAAAAACCGACCATAGGGTCGGTTTTGGTGGCATTCGGCCGGGATGCGCTCACCGTCAGCAGGCTCTCGCCCAAGGGGAACTCTTGGCGGCCCGGCATGGCTGGGCCTATCTGCTTGTCGACCCCGGAGACGTGTTGCACCAGCAAGTACAGGAAAAACAAAAGGGCCTGTCTTTCGACAGGCCCTTTTGTTTTATTTGGCGGTGAGGGAGGGATTCGAACCCTCGATACGTTGCCGTATACACACTTTCCAGGCGTGCTCCTTCAGCCACTCGGACACCTCACCAAATTTTCTCTCACATTTTCAGGTGCCTGAGTTGCACCATCGCTTGCGGGCCATGCCGCGGCGACGGGGCGTAATGTAAGGGATGCGGTGTCCTGGGGTCAACGCAATTTTGCGGTTTTCAGTCTGTTTGCTCAAGAACCGAGCCAACTGCGCAAAATCTTGTCACCCCAACCCTCCTTTGATCAGGTTGCCGGCTGTTCGTGGCTGTGTTCGCCTTTCAATGCCTCTTCCAGCGAGCCATAAAACTCCAGCTGACCGGGTACGGGACGTACCTTGGCCCGCGCCAGGGTCTTCAGCGGCTGAAACTGCAATTCGGCGACCCGCAATTGCACCCCGGCCTTGGCCATCTGCTTCTCAAACTGCAGGAAGGCGGAGAGGCCCCCCGCATCCAGAATGGAAACGGCCTCCATCTGCAATACCAGCAGCTTGTGTCCCTTGACCTGGGCGACCAGCTCGCCAAAGACCCGCTCGGCGGCGGCGAAGAACAGGGGACCGTTGATCTTGTAGAGCAAGGCGTCTGCCGGCACTTCGTGGGCATAGCGCTTGTGATCCGCCAGATCGTGCAGCCTGGTCATCTTGGCGATTTCACGCATGAACAGCAGGGAGGCGAGGATCACCCCGAAGGTGATAGCAATCACCATGTCGAAGATGACGGTGAGCGAGAGGCAGACCACCAATACCAGCACATCGGACTTGGGCGCGCGACGCACCAGCTCCACCACCTTGTGCGCCTCGCTCATGTTCCAGGCGACGATCAGCAGCAGCGCGGCCATGGCCGAGAGCGGCAACCAGGAGAGCCAGGGCGCCAGCACCAGAATGGCCGCCAGCACCACCAGGGCATGGATGATGCCGGAGACAGGCGACGTCGCCCCGGCCCGCACGTTGGCGGCGGAACGGGCAATCGCGGCAGTTGCCGTGATGCCGCCGAAGAAGGGCGCCAGTATGTTGCCCAGCCCCTGCCCCACCAACTCGGCGTTGGAGCTGTGCTTGCGCCCCGTCATGCCATCGAGCACCACGGCGCAGAGCAGCGACTCGATGGCACCCAGCATGGCCATGGAGAAGGCTGCCGGCAGCAACCGCTGAATGGCCGCCAGGTTCCACTCAACCGGAGCCCCATCAGGCCCGGGCAGGGCCCATGGCATCACCAGAGTCGGGGCTATGGGCGGGATCCCCATGCCCTGAGTACCGTCGGCAAGGGTATAACTGAACTTGCTGCCGATGGTGGCCACATCGACCCCGAAATAGTGCAGACCGAACCCCAGACCTACCCCCACCAGCACGGCAGGCAGGTGACCTGGAACCGGCAACCGCAGCCGTGGCCAGAGCAGCAGCACGGCCAAAGTCGCAACCCCGACCAGCGTATCTCCCCATTGCCAGCTTGGCAGGGCTGACGCCAGCGCCTCGACCTTGCCTATGTAGGTTTCCGGCATCTCGGGCACGTGCAGGCCGAAGAAGTCCTTGATCTGCAAGGTGGCGATCACGATGGCGATACCGCCGGTAAAGCCCAGGGTCACAGAGGGCGGAATGTACTCGATGAGGCGTCCAAGCCGGGCCATGCCCATGGCCACCAGAAAGAAGCCCGAGATCAGGGTCGCCATCAAGAGGCCACCCACGCCAAATTGCTGGGCCACCGGATAGAGGATCACCACGAAGGCGGCGGTTGGCCCCGAGATGGAGAAGCGGGAGCCACCGGTCACGGCGATGACGATGCCGGCTATGATGGCGGTGTAGAGACCGTGTTGTGGCGGCACGCCACTGGCAATGGCCAGCGCCATGGCCAGCGGAATGGCGATGATGCCGACCGTGATGCCGGCGATCAGATCGCGGCCAAAGCGGGGAAGGCTGTAGGGTTCATCAATACAGGATTGGCGTAAAGCAATGGCCAGCTTCACGTTTTGCAAAGGAGCTTGGTTGTGCATGTATATCGTAATACCAGAAGAGGGAGACAAAGGCCGGATTGAACCGGCGCCCGATCATCATCAAGGGCCGGCAGAGCTGTCGACACGGCGATGGTATCCTGAGCAACCATACCCCAGCCGATGAAATATTTCGATGGGCGGGATCAATGAATGGCCGTTACCACGCAAAATTGCCGTTTATTGTCCACATATCGCCGCATTTTCTCACCATTACGCCGAACTTTCACTTCGCCTGCTAACTAAATTCAGACGCATCCACATCGCTCACCTTATCCGTCACGCCTCTCCCTGAGTCAGGGCTCCAGTTCTCCGGCGCGCCGCGCCACTGTCACCCGCCGTTCAGCAAGCCTGCCGTGTGACTCGCCATCGAGGGCGGCCAGCTCCCGGCCAGCCGCTAATGTGCCAAAACGAAAAAGTGGCAGGCAGAGGGCCGTCTCAAACTGCTGATTGTGCTGAAAATAGTCCACAACGACCAAGTTTTGGGCAAACGGGCCGAAATTCCATTTTTTGCGTCGGGTCGCGGGTTGACACCCGGCCGACAGGCTATTAATATCCGCACCGTCTCGACGAGACAGGCAATTCCTCCTTAGTTCAGTCGGTAGAACGGCGGACTGTTAATCCGTATGTCACTGGTTCAAGTCCAGTAGGAGGAGCCAATTCCCTCGTAGTTCAGTCGGTAGAACGGCGGACTGTTAATCCGTATGTCACAGGTTCAAGTCCTGTCGAGGGAGCCATCTTCTAAAGCCCAGCCTTTTGGCTGGGCTTTTTGCATTCTGCCGTTCGGCTCGCGCTGCCCGCCATCACGGGTTGTGAGCGACGGGGATCCCCCTGACCACCATTTCGCGCCATAATCAGCGCAACCTCACCTTCTTCAGGAGTTTTCATGCGCCGTTTCAACTTCATGCTCAATGGCAGCCGGTTGATGATGTTCCCCTTTTATGTGTCCATTCTGGTCTGCGTGGCCCTGTTGATGGTGAAGTTCGCCATGCAGCTTTATGCCCTGTGCATCGACATCGTGGACATTCACTACATGGACCTCATCACCGGGGTGCTGACCCTGGTGGACTTCATACTGGTAGCCCAGATGCTGATCCTGGTGGCCATCTGCGGCTATGTGCAGTTCATTCAAACCCAGGAGCAGCGTGAGGCGCTCGGCAATAACTGGCTCAGCAAGATCAACTTCGCCTCCTTGAAGCTCATCGTCATCAACTCTCTGGTCACCATCGCCGGGATCGAGGTGCTCAAGGCCTTTCTCGATGACGGGGTCGGCAACGAGGTGGAGATGAAGTGGTCTGTGATAGTGTTCCTCGCCTTCTCCACCGCGGCGCTCATCTACGCCATTACGGAACGGCTGGCGGATCACAAATGATCCAACCCTGTTTTCATTCAGGATTTATTCATCAAGAGCGGAATTGATAACTCTTTTCATTACCTTTACTGCATTGTAAACTTGCTCCCCCGGGCTGGACTGCCCGGGCGCTGGAGCACCTATGACAAGCCTTTCCCTCTCACCACGACACTGCTGGCAGTGGCTGGCCTATCACCATCAGGCCGCCGAGGGCTCCCTCTATCTGATGTTCTTCTCCGGCCTGCTGCTGTGGGAACCGCTGACTCCGCTCTGGTCGCTGGCACGCTGGAATCTGTTTCTGCATGTGATGCTCTCGCTCACCCTGTTCCCCCTGCTGTTTGGCGCCTTCTGGCTCTCCCATCGCAGCCTGCTGAACAAGAGCCGCAAACCTTTCTTGCGCACAACGGGGCGCATCATCGAAGGTCTGCTGCTGGTTTGTCTTGGCAGCGGTTTGCTGCTGATCCTGCATGGCACCCCGGGCGATACCCTGGGCTCGCTGACCAGCTGGGCCCACTGGCTGAGCGCTCTAGCGTTGACTCCCCTGGTGCTGCGCCACGCCTGGCGCTGGACCATTCTGAAATGGCGTTCCTGATCCCATGCTGAAGTTGCTGTTTTCCTGCCTGCTCACCACAGCACTGCTGCTGGGTACCCATACTGCCGCGGCCCAAGAGATGGGCGCCGCCATGATTGCCTATGACGAGGGGAGTGCCCCGCGCCTCGTCACCGCCAACCTGAGCGCAGGATCTGTCACTCTGCTGGCACGAGACAACGGCAAGCGGCTCAAAGAGGCCCGCTTTGGCGGTGATCTGCGCCAGTTGGCCCGCGCAGGCGACGGCACCCTGCTGGTCACCGATTACAGCGGCGATCGGTTGCTGCTGCTGGATGAGGATCTCGACCTGGACAAGGCGATCCCCACTGGCCATAGACCCTACGGGGTCATCTTCGATCCCAAGCGCCGCTGGTTCTGGGTCACGCTGTTTGAGGCAGGCCGCCTGCAGGCCTACGACACCTCAGGCAGACTGCAGCTGGATGCGGCCAGTGCCGAAACCCCGCGCGGGCTGGCGCTGACCAACGACGATCGTCTGCTGCTCACCCACGCCATGACGGGCCAGCTCGCCATCTATGATCTCGGCAAGCTCGAGAGCGGAGCCAAGGGCGCCACCCTGCCTAAACCGCGCCTGATCACGTTGGCCGAGACCCACAGCGCCACCCCAAGCGACTCTCAGGGCTTGCCGCGCCTGCTGGACGGCATCACTATCTCCCCCGATGGCAGCGAAGCCTGGCTGCCACATGTGCTGTGGAGTTTCGACCACCCCTTCCAGTTTCAGAGCACCGTCTTTCCGGCCGTCTCCATCATCGATTTGGATGAAGAGAAAGAGCGGGTAGATGAAAGAAAGCAGCTCTTTTTGCAGATCAACCTGCCAAGCGTCGGCAACCGCAGCCAGATCGTCTCCAACCCGTTCGCTGCTCGCTTCGCCGCCGATGGCAAGCGGGTCTACCTGACCTTGGCGGGCTCCGAGGATCTGCTGGTGTTCGACCTGTCGCGCAGTGGCAAGCAGAACAGCAATCGCCACCGCCGCAAAAAGTTTCAGGGGGGCGCCAAGGCGACCCAGTTGCTGCGCCATCTGCCGGGCCAGAATCCGCGGGATCTGCTGATCGATGGCGACCACATACTGGTGCACAACGCCATGGGGCAGGATCTCACCCGTCTCAACACCGGCGGCAGCGGCCCCTTCGCCCGGGTCACCGTCGATCAGCCGCACTTCGCCAAACTGGTAGAGACGGATCCCCGCCCCGAGGCGCTCAAGCGCGGCGAGCGGCTGTTCAACCTGGGTAATACCGCCGCGAACTCACGTTTCCCTATGGCGGGAGACAACTGGATGAGCTGCAACTCCTGCCATCTGGACGGCTTCAACTTCACCAACCGCTATCTGATGGCGGCCCATCGCCAGCAGAGCGGCGACAATGCCATCAACGGTCACGCCAACCTCGCCAACATGGTGGCGGGAGACTTTATCGGCGAATACCTGCGCATGACCCAGCAGACCCAGGGCGGCATGGGCCATGACACCCGCGATGGTGCCGAGCCGGTTGACCCCGCCAGGCCCCAGCCCGAGGTGAAGGCCATGATGGAAGACTTGCACGCCTTCGTGACCGCCGATGGCAACCTCCCCTATCTCGCCAACTGGCTGCGGCTCGATGCCCCGCGCACGGATCCCGCCAAGGCGCCGACCACCCATCCCAAGGAGTGGCTCAACTCCGCCTCCTGCCAGAACTGCCACCAACAGGCGTTTGCGGACTGGAGCGAGAGCAACCACAGGCTGATGGGCAACTCCCACCCCTACTACAAGGTGGTGCAGGCGCTGGCCCGCCAGACCGAAGGCGAGGCATTCGGCCAGTGGTGCCAGGGCTGCCACATGCCCCAGCAGGTGATGAACGGCCAGCAGGATATGCCCAAGGGCTCCCACATGTTCGAGCAGGGCGGTGCCTCGCTCATTGCCGCTCATCAGAAAGGCGAGCCCGTGGTAGAGGAAGGCACAAGCTGCGTGCTCTGTCATCGCATCACCCGGCTCGAAGACGCCGGCGGCAACAGCGCCTTTACGGTGAACCTCAAAGACAGAGAGAGCTATGTGTTCGAGGATGCCCAAGGCGGCAGCCTCAAGCACTGGCTGGCCGAGCGGCAGATCAACGCGCGCCCCGCCATGCACAAAGCCTCCTACCAGAAAGATTTCTACCGGGATGCGGCCCTGTGCAAGTCGTGCCACAACGAGTTTGCCCCGGGCACAGGCGCCAATATCGTCAACACCTGGGATGAGTGGGAGAATTCCAGCTTCGCCAAGGCGGACGATCCCGCCAAGCGGCGCAGCTGCATCGACTGTCACATGAACCCGGAGCCGGGCAATGGCGGCGCGCCGGTGGCCGGCCAGTCCACCGAAAACGGCACAGTGAAAGAACGCCTCTATCGTCACAACTTCACCGGCGCCCAGCACCAGCTGGTGGGGCTGCGCAACCCTGAACTCGAGCAGGAGAGCCTGGCGCTGTTGCGATCAAGCGCCACCCTCTCAGCCCGCATCGAAGGGGCTGCCGATCGCCGCCAACTGGTGGTGCGGGTTGCCAATACCGGCGCGGGCCACGCCCTGCCCACCGGGGTCGCCGATTTTCGCGAGCTCTGGCTGGAGCTGACCGTCACCGACGCCAGCGGCAAGCGGGTGCTCGAAAGCGGCCAGCCGGTGGCTGGCGCCGTGCCCGAGGACGCGCGGCTGTTCAGGAAGGTATTTGGCGATGCCGACGGCAAACCGGTGGGGCTCAAGTTCTGGCGTTACGCCAAGCTGCTGGCGGATACCCGCATCCCGGCCGATGGCTGGCGCGATGAAGCCTGGCCACTGCCGACGGATGCCCGAGGGCCCTTCCAGGCCGACATCAAACTCAATTTCCGCACCTACCCCAAGTGGGTCAATGATGCGGTGCGCGCCGCCGAGCCGAGCCTCCCGGAGCCACCCATAGTGCTGCTCAACCGGTTGCAACTCACCTTGCAACCCACCTCCCCTACGCCTGACACGGAGCCTGAATCCTGATGTTTGCAAGTTTTCTCATTACCCTGCGCGAGGGGCTGGAAGCCTTTCTGCTGGTAGGCATCTGCCTCTCCTATCTCGCCAAGCTGGGGGCGAGCCGTTACAACAAGTTCATCTATCTGGGGGTGGGGCTGGGTCTGCTTGCCTCCCTCATCGTCGCCTTCCTGTTCCAGGTGGTGGTGAGCCAGTTCGAGAGCGAGCGCTACAACCACCTGCTGATGGCGGGGATCCTGATCTTCGCCACCCTTGTGCTCACCTACATGGCGGTCTGGATGCAGAAGCAGGCCAAGTCCCAGGTCGGGGCCATGACGGCGCGCATCGATGCGGCCATCGATGGCGGCAACCTCTTTGGTCTGGTGCTGCTCGCCTTCCTCGCCGTGATGCGCGAGGGCTTTGAAACCGTGCTCTTCTTCTCGGCCCTGGTCTACTCAGGGCAAGGGGTGGATCTGCACGAGGGACTGATGGGGGCGCTGGGCGGGCTGCTGATCTCTGTGGTGCTGGTGTGGGGCCTGCTGCGCTCTACCCGCAAGGTGGCGCTGGCCCCCTTCTTCCGCTGGACCGGCCTGCTCATCATCATCATAGCCGCAGGTTTGCTGTCGTCCGCCGTCAACATGTTGCAGGCGGCGGGGGTCATCACCCTCTGGACGACGCCGGTATTCAACATCAGTCACATTCTCGACGATCAGGGGGTATTCGGTACCTTCCTGCGCGCCCTGTTTGGCTACAATGCCTCACCGGCCGGCTTGCAGTTGCTGACCTGGGTCAGCTACCTGGTGATCTTCGTCACCATCTGGCATCGCAACTATCGCCACAAAGTCCAGGGGTAAGCCCGCCTCTTTGCGAGATATGAATACGGCAAGGCGGCTCACGGGGTGGGCCGCTTTTTTCACCCGCTTCCCCTTTTCTCTTCAGCCAGATTTTTCGGATACACAGTCATGAGCGACAGCAATAAGATTGCAGTACTGGGCGCAGGCCCTGCCGGTTTGATGGCCGCCTGGCGTCTTTGCCAGGCCGGTTTTGCGGTTACCCTGTTCGAGCAGGAACCCGTGGTGGGCGGCATGTGCGCCACCCAGACCTTTGCCGGCAAGGATGGCGACTATCGCTTCGACTACGGCGGTCACCGCTTCATCACCAAGAACCCCGAGCTGCTCGCCTTTATCGACGAGCTGATGGGGGACGATCTGCTCCACGCCGATCGCAAGAGCGTGATCCGCTTTGGCGGGCGCACCTATGACTACCCCTTGAATCTCACCAATCTGATCAAGACAGCCCCCCTGCCGCTGATGGCCGGCGCGGTGAAAGACTTGCTGCTGTTGCCCTTTGCCAAAAAGCCGGACGACTTTGACAAGGCGAGCTTTGCCGAGTGGATCCAGAGCCACTTCGGCCGCACCCTCTATCGCCAGTTCTTCGAGGGCTACACCGGCAAGCTGTGGGGCATCAACCCGGACCGGCTCTCCGCCGACTGGGCCGGTCAGCGCATCAGTCTCATCGATCTCAAAGACGTGGCACGCCGCCTGCTGCCAAGGCGCAAGGGCAACCTCTCGGTGCGTACCTATGCCCGCAAGTATCGCTATCCAAAGTATGGTTTCGGCCAGATCTTCGCCACCCTTGGTGAGCGGCTGGTGGCAGAAGGCGTCGAGCTCAAAACCGGCGCCACCATCACTCGCCTTGAGCAGGCTGATGGCCGAATTGAGCGGGTTTATTGGCAACAGGAGGGTGTTGAGCAAAGCGAATCCTTTGATCAGGTGATCTCTACCCTGCCGCTGCCGCTCACCTGTCAGCATCTGGGCTTGCCGTGCGATCTCCACTACCGCTCGCTTCGCTTCGTCAACATGCCGCTCAATCAGGAGAACCTGTCGGACAACACCTGGCAGTACCTCTCGGATCCCCACATCCTGGCCACCCGCTTGCAGGAGCCGCGCCGGCGCAGCCCCTTTATGGCGCCGGTGGGGAAAACATCCGTGATGCTGGAGATCCCCTGCAATCCGGGAGACGCCACCTGGCAGGCGCCGCTGGCCGAGCTGCGCGGTCGGGTCACCGCCGATCTCGCCAGCCTGGGGGTGGATACCGCCAAGCTGGGGGACGAGACCTTCGAGGCGCGCAGCGAGTACGCCTATCCGCTGATGGATCTGGGCTATCAGGCCCGTCGCAACGCCGCCATCCAGGCGCTGATGCCGATAAGCAATCTCATCATGACCGGCCGCCAGGGGACATTCCGCTACATCTTCACCGACACCGCCATGGAGATGGGCATGATGGCCGCCGACATGGTGATCGACGGGGTGGACAGACGCCACGCCATCTTCAATCATCGCAACGAAAACACCGTGATTGAGACCCAGAGCGTGGCGTGATGCCCCCTGAGTGTGGTGAACGAAGGAGGTGTACCGACGCCGCAACACCTTCCATCATCGCAGCGACAATACCGGAATCGAAACCCAATGCGTGGCCTGACCGCCACGCCATGGGCATAACAAGGAGAACAGGATGACCATACGCCCGGGTTTACTTGCCCTCACCCTGCTGCTGACCCTAAGCGGCCAGGTACAGGCTTACTCCTACGCCGCCGCCGGCAAGGAGCCGCTGATCGATGCACGCGAGGCGCTGCTCGGCGCCGCTACTGACGGCAAAGATGCCAGCGCCACCTTGAGTGACATCGCCGAGGAGCTGACCTATCTGGAAGAGCACCACAAGGTCGAGCTGCAAACGCCGCTGGCTGCCGCCATCAAGGCCAAGGATGCCGCAGCTACCGCCGCCCTGCTCAACCGCGCCTACAAGGCCGAGATAGAGCGTCGCCTCGAGGGGGCCAGCCAGAACCTTGGCGACTACCAGACCGCCAAGGTGCTGGTGGTCAAGAGCAAGCGCTTCCTGGATTTGATCCTCCCCTCTCTCAGTGAAGGCGATCGCAAGGCTGCCGAGCAGGCGCTGGCCAGGGTGCTCGATGCCATCGGCAACCCGGGTGTCTTCGGGGTGGGTGCCAAACCTGCCGATGCCACCGCCTTCGCCGACGCCGAAAAAGCCCTGATGACCGTGCTGGCTCCGCTCTGATGACCCTCTGCTCATCATTGCGCCATCTCGCTTCGACAAACGGTAGGTTTCGCTTCGCTCTACCCACCCTACGCACAGCCTGCCGATAAATGCACCCGGACGCCGGTTTGCCCCCTTCTCCCCCGGCGGGAGAAGGGTTGGGGATGAGGGGGAAGGCAAGGTCTCGGCGTTGGACTTCCCCTGGCTCCCCCCCCCTCTGGCTGCTTGCGCTGCTGCAGCTGGCCTGGCTTGGCTGGCTGCTGGCCTTTCCGGTGGCGCTCGATTCCGACGATGCCCTGAACTTTGCCCACGGGGTGACGCGCTTCAGCGTGCTGGAGTTCTCCCCCCACTTTCCTGGCTACCCCGCCTTTATCTGGCTGGCGCGGCTTATCAATCTTTTGGTAGACGAACCGGCCCGCGCGGTGCAGTGGGCAAGCTTGATGGGTACAGGGCTGCTGGCACCACTGGCTGCGCTGCTTGCGGTCAGGTTGTGGCAGCGGCCGAGCCTGCTGACGCCGGTCTGGCTGCTGATATTGGCCCTGCCGCTGACGCCGACCCTGGCGCTCTCCGGCCTCTCGGACGGGCCTGCGCTGGCGGCATGGCTCGGGGCTCTCTTGGCCTTGCAGCATCGCAAGATAACGCTGGCCGGCCTGCTGGTAGGGCTGCTGCTGGCGCTGCGCCCCTCCTATTTCGTGCTGGCATTGCTGCCGCTTTGGCTCGGGATGCAACACAAGGGGGAACGACTCAGATTTATACTCCCCATTGCGCTGGTAGGATTTTCCAGCCTGCTGTTTGTCTGGCAGGCCGATGGCCTAGCCTATTTCAGCGAAGGGCGGCGCTTTACCGACGGCCACTTTACCCTCTGGGGCAACACGGCGGCGGCCCACGGCGACCGGCTTTTGAGCTGGGCCCGCACCTTCAATGATCAACTGACCCCGCTTTGGCCCTTGGCAATCGGACTGTTGCTGATACCGCTCTGGCCTGCGGTTCGGTGCAAGGCTGCACCTGCCAAGCAGGTCTGGTATCTCGGCTGGCTGGTCCTGCTGCTCTGGACCCTGTTTGGCCAGAACCCGGACAATCCTCGCCATCTGGCGCCCCTCATCCTGCTAGGCCTTGTGCTGCTGGCGGGCATGCTGCCGCACCAGGGCGAGCTGCCGGCCGTGCTGGGGGCCCTGGCGCTGCTGATGACCACACTCACCCCGCCCCAGCCGCCCGCCATGGTCAAGGCGGCCAGACTGGCCGAGCGAGCGTGCCCGGCGCTGGTGACCCAGTGGGGGGTGAGGCTGCTGCGAGAGACCACGGCCCTGCCCGTCACCGACGGCTGGTACCAGGGGGATGCCCGCCTCGCACTGGCGCAAGGGGCTTGCCGCCTCAGCCGACGGCCCATCCTGGCTGGCGATCTGCCCGCACCAAACCGGCAGATCTGGTTTGCCCCCCGCTTTCACGCCGAACCCGGCCTCTGGCTCGGGATACAAGAGCCTGTCTCCCCCTAGCCGGCCTCTGGCTCGGGATACAAGAGCCTGTCTCCCCCTAGCCGCCCTCTGGCTCGAGCTACAGGTACCCGTCGCCCCCTAGTCAGCCACTCGACCCACCTGCCAGGCGGCCAGCGTCGACTACACTCACTTCGCATCCGTGACAAGTGAGTCTGTTTATGAAGAAGCCGGGCGAATGGTATCTCATCCCTCTGACGCTGGTGCTGGCCTGCGGGGTCTTGCTGTTGCCGCTCTGGCTGCGGGGGGGCAGCCAGGGGCATGATCTGTTTCATCATCTGCTTTCCGGCCACTATTTTGCGCTGCAACTGTGGCAGGGGGAGCTCTACCCGCGCTGGCTGATGGCCATGAACGGCGGCTTTGGCAGCCCCACCTTCTTCTTTTATCCCCCCTTGCCCTACTACGTCAGCGCACTGTTCGCCGGCCCCCAACCGCTCGCCCATCAGGCCATCTATCCCCTGCTCTGGAGCGCCAGCCTGGCGCTGCTGCTCTCCGGTCTCTTCGCCTACCTCTGGCTGCGCCGCTTTAGCGCCCCCGGTCGCGCCCTGGCCGCCAGCCTGCTCTACCTCGCCCTGCCTTATCATCTGGCCCTGGATCTCTATGCCCGCTTTGCCCTGGCCGAGTTTTGGGCCTTCGTCTGGGCCCCTCTGGTGCTGCTGGGGCAGGATCTCGCCGGCCAGCGCCGGCGAGGCGGCTTCCCCCTGCTGGCACTGGCACTGGCCTTGCTGGCATTCACCCACCTGCCCAGCCTGCTGTTGATGCTGGCGCTGATCACGCTGCGGGCGCTGCTGCAAACCTGGCGCTCACGCACATCGTTTCCGCTTCGGATCACCCTGGCCGCGCAAGTGCTGGGGCTGGCCATGGCCGCGACCCTGCTGCTACCCGCCCTGCTGGATCAGGGAGCCATCTCCATGGAGCTGATGCGTGGCGGCATGTTCGACTTCAGGCGCAACTTTCTCGACCACTTGCCCTCGGGCTGGGGCGACTGGCGCTTTCGCGGCCATCTGGCCTGGCAAAGCCTGCTGACCATGGGGTTGCTGCTGCTCGCCTGGGCAGCGGCCCGTGAGCCACGCCACCCAGAGCTCCTGTGCTGGGGGGTGTTGGGGGTAGGTGCCTTCCTGATGATGCTGCCCCTCAGCCAGCCAATCTGGCACCTGCTGCCACCGCTGCAGCGGCTGCAATTTCCCTGGCGGTGCAATCTGATCCTCACCCTGGCCACGGTGGCGGTGGTCGCGCTGGGAACCCCGGTCAAGCAGCCATGGCAAGGGATCTGGTGGAGCCTGCTGCTGATCACCCTGGTCTCCAACCTCGCCTATGTCTATTACGCCCCCCTCACCCAGGCACCGCTCAAGACGGTGATCGATGCCGAGTTCGACAGCAAGCGCAGTGCCCGGGAATACCGCCCCATTCAGGTGCCCAGTGGCCGGTTCACCCCGACTCTGCTCGCCTGGAAGGAGGAGTTTCAACCCCCGGTCACCACTGAGCAGCAAGGCGCCGAGTGGACGCTGGTCCGCTGGCAACCCAGATGGCTGGAACTGACGGTGAGGACACAGAGGCCCACCAGGCTAACCTTGCACCAATATGACTACCCGGGCTGGCAGGCCAGGCTGGATGACTCGCTGACGCTGACGGTCAGCGCAAACCGGCAGGGGCTGCTGCAAGTCTGGGTGCCTGCCGGCCAGCACAGGCTCAGCCTGAGGCTGACGGCTCGCTGGCCAGAACGGTGGGGTGGCGGAATTTCCCTGCTGGGCTGGCTCTGCTGGCTGCTGCTTGCCTATCGAGGCTGTCAGGCGCCGAAACGGCAGTGATCCGGCAGCCCGGACCGCAATTCGCCGCCGGGCATCACAGCCAGAGCGTGACGGGGGACGGCATAGCCCTGCCCAAACCAGCCAAAACTGATAGACTGACTACTTGTTACTTTTTTCACGCGAACTTGCTCACGATCGGACATCCTATGCCCCAACCCGCAGCCCTCTCTCCCCGTTTTCTGTTTATCCTGCTCGGCGCCCTGGCGGGCCTGACGCCGCTGGCAGTGGACATGTACCTGCCCGCCATTCCGGCCATCGCCCGGGATCTCGCCACCAGCATAGACGGTGCCCAGCTCACCATCAGTGCCTTCCTCGGCGGCTTCGCCATCGGCCAGCTGTTCTACGGGCCGCTCGCCGACAGCTATGGCCGCAAGCCGGTGATCCTGGCGGGTCTGGTAATGTTTGCCATCGCCTCGGTGGGCTGCGCCATGGCGGACTCCCTGCCCGAATTGCTGGCCTGGCGCATGCTGCAGGCGGCGGGCGGTGCGGCCGGCTCCGTGGTGGTCAATGCCCTGCTGCGCGACCTGTTCGAGAAGGATGCGTTTTCGCGGGCCATGTCGTTCGTCATCCTGGTGATGACGCTGGCGCCCCTGGTGGCCCCCGTAATAGGCGGTTACATCAGCGCCCACAGCGACTGGCGGGTGATCTTCTGGCTGCTGGTGGGCATCAGCCTGCTCATCTGCGTAGTGATGCAGTGGAAAATTCAGGAGACCCTGAAGCCTGAACACAGGCAGCCGCTCAGGCTGGGGCAGGTGCTGCGCAACTACTGGGGCGTGCTCTCCCATCGCGGCGCCATGGGTTATGTGCTGTGTGGCGCCCTGTCGAGCTCGGGCATGTTCGCCTTTATCAGCGCCTCGCCCTACGTCTACATCGAGTATTTCAAGGTGCCGACCGAGCACTATGGCTGGCTGTTCGGCCTAAACATACTGCTGATGATGGTGGTCACTTTCGTCAACAGCCGGCTGGTGAAAGGAGTGGGCGCCGAGCGCATGTTGCAATACGGTCTGCTGATGCTGCCCTGTGCCGGTGCCCTGCTCATCTACAACGCCTGGAGCCAGACCGGGGGCCTGTGGGGCATCGTCATCCCTGTGGTGCTGTTCGTCGGTCACATCAGCCTGGTGGGGGCCAACGCCATGACGGGACTGATGGGTCACTTCCCCCAGTCGGCAGGCACGGCCTCGGCCCTGGCCGGCACATTGCGCTTTGGCATAGGTGCCCTGGTGGGCATTCTGGTCAACCTCAATCCGCCCGAATCGCCGCTGCCCATGGCCATCGCCATCGCCGGCTGCGGCTTTGGTTCGGCCATCAGCTACTGGCTGCTGACCGGCAAGAAATAAGCGCCTGACGAAAAACGCCGCCCTCCTTGATCACCAAAGAGGGCGGCGTTTTCATGTCCGTTGTGTTGTTCCCGCAAGCGGCAGGGAGGCGCAGTTGACTTGCCGGGGAATTACTTCTTGCCAAAACCCGACTGCTTGAGGGTGTAGCCGGCGCTGTTTTGCCAGGCATCCAGGCCGCTGCGGTTGTTGCCCGCCACCAGACTGGCGGCCAGGCTCGGGCTGTTGAACAGCTGATCGGCGGTGAACACAAACCCTCCTTCACTGCGAGGGGCCAGGATCCCCTTGCCCAGCAGCTCCTGACGCAGTTCGATCACGGCTTCACGCAAGGAGGCGGCATCCTCGCCATTGGCGGTGGAGCCCGCCAGCACCATGAAGCCGGGATTTTGCCGCTTGCCCACCGGATAACCGTGGGCCTCGGCGCCCTTGCCGTTGAAGTGGTACAGCTCGCGCTCCCCCGGCTTGTTGTCGGAGAGCGCCTTTTGCAGGGTCATCAGCTCGTTATAAATCTCGATGGGGACGACGGCAGCCTGCTTGTTGCCCTTGCTATCGATGATAAAACTGACTTGCTTGTGTAACATCCTTGCTCATCCTGTGACCCATGGAAGCCCCTATTCTAACCACCTCTGGCAAGCGGGATCCAGCGAGGATCCTCACCTCTTTTGCAGGCTTGATCACTAACTGGCCCTCTTGATCCGTCGCGAGGCGTGTTGATCATTCCCGCCCGTGGTAGCCTAGATGGCATGATGAAAGCCATTGACCATCAAGCGGTTATCCCATGCTGACCCTGCGCAACCTCTGCAAGAGCTTCGATAACGGCAGCGAACGTCTGCCGCTGTTCCATCACCTGGATCTCACCCTGGCCGCTGGCGAGATCACCCTGCTGCTGGGGCAGAGCGGCTGTGGCAAGTCGACCCTGCTCAACCTGATCGCCGGCCTCATCCCCCCGGATGAGGGGGAGATCTGGCTGGGGCAGACCCGGCTCGACAACCAGTCCCCGGACGATCGGGCCCGCCTGCGCGGCCGGCATTTTGGCATCGTCTATCAGGATTTCAATCTGTTGCCAACCCTGAACGTGGAGGAGAACCTCTGCCTGCCGCTCGCCATCAACGGTCTGCCCCGCCATGAGACAACCCTTGACGCCCTGCTCACCCGGCTCGATCTCGTCCACAAGCGCCACGCCTGGCCGGAGCAGCTCTCCGGCGGCCAGCGCCAGCGGGTGGCCCTGGCCCGCGCCCTCATTCATCAGCCCAGGTGGCTGCTGGCCGACGAGCCCACCGGCAGTCTCGATGAGCACAACGCCGAGCAGGTGATGGCGCTGATGATGGAGGCGGTGCGCGAAACCGGCGCCGGGCTCTTGCTGGTGAGCCACAACCCCGCCTATGGCGCCCTGGCCGATAGAGTGCTGCGCCTCGAAGGGGGCCAACTTGTCGAGCTCAAGGGCGCACGCCATGAGTGACGCCAGCCGCGATCGCGAGGCCGCATCATGCTGCCGTTAAAGGCGCTGCTGCGCCTCTATCGCACCCATCCCTGGCTGCTGCTGATGAGCCTGACCGGGCTCATGCTGGGGGTCTCGCTGGTGGTGGCCATCGAGCTTCTCAACCACAGTGCCAGCACCAACTTCGTCGCCGCCCGCAGCCAGCTGGCGGGGGATGCCAACTACCGGCTGGCCCCGAGCGGCGGTCTGGATGAGCAGCTTTACGTCAAACTGGTGCGCAGCCAGCCGAGCCTCAATGCCATGCCGCAGCTGCACGCCTGGCTCAAAGACGAGCAGGGGCGCAGTTTTCAGCTGCTGGGGATGGATCTGTTCAACCCCGGCCCCCTGCGCCGGCTGTTTGGTGAAGGCCCATCCAGCGAACCCGCCTTTTCGCTCAACCGCGCCGACAGCGTCTGGCTGGCGGCGCCGGAGGCTAGGAGGCTCGACTGGCTGCCGGGCCAGTCCCGCACCTTTGTGCTGGGCGGCGAGGGTGATCATCCGCTGACTCTGACCCTGGCGGGCACCTTCGAGCCAGGCGCCGTGCCCATGGAGCGGCTGCTGGTGACCGACATAGGCCTAGCCCAGCCCCTGCTTGGCAAAGAGGGTCGACTCGATCGCATCGTCTTCCAGCTGAGTGACGCCGAGGCCCGCGCCCTGCAAGCCCTGCTGCAAACCTATCGCCCCCATCAGCCGCTCTGGCTCGAGCCCATCAGCCCGGCGCTCGATGCCAGCCAGCTCGGCGATGCCCTGGCGCTCAACCTCACCGCCCTCTCCCTGCTCGCCATGGCAGTGGGACTGTTTCTGGTGTTCAACGCCCAGCGCTTCGTGCAGAGCGTGCGTCGCCCCCAGCTGGCCCAGCTGATCATTCTGGGGCTGCCGCCGAGCCGGCTGCTGCGCTGGCTGGCGCTCGAACTGCTGATCCTCGCCACTCTGGGCACACTGCTCGGGCTGCTGCTCGGCAGCCTGCTGGCCCTGGCGCTCATGGGACAGCTGACCCAGGCGCTGGCCGATCTCTATGGCCCCAATCCCATCGATCTGCTGCGTCTCTCCCCTCTGAGCCTGCTCAAGGCGCTGGTGATCGGCCTTGCCGGGACGCTTGCCGCCAACCTGCCCGGCTGGTGGCAACTGCTGCGCCAATCCCCCCTTGATCTTCGTGAGGGCAACAGCCGCCCGCCGCGACATACCTGGAGCCGCCGGGGGCTGGCCATCGCCATACTGCTGCTGTGCGCACTTTGCCTCTGGCTGCCACAAACCGGCCTGGGTGGCGCCCTGTTTGTGGCCGGTGGCTGGCTGCTGGCCATGGCGCTCTGGCTGCCGGACGCCCTGCGCTGGCTGCTGGGGCGGCTGCGCCGCGCCATGGGGGCGCCGGATCGCCACCACCTCCTGACCGCCCGACTCGGGGTGGCCGAAACCCAATATCATCTGGATCGCACCGCCATCGCCGTGATGGCGCTGCAGCTGGCCATAGCCGCAGCCATCGGCATAGGGGTCATGGTGTCGAGTTTTCGCTCAAGCGTGGAGATCTGGCTGGGCCAGCGTCTGGCCGCCGATCTCTATGTCACGGCCCCCAAGGGGGTGGCAGGCAACAAGGGCGCCCTGAGCAAGGCGACCCTGGCCGCCATTCTGGCCGAACCTGAGGTGGCGCAAGCATCGCGCCGCGCCGTGCACCCCGCCCGCTGGCAGGGCCAGCCCATTGAGTGGGCGCAGATGGACTTTATCCCCGAGCTTAAAGCCGCCTATCCCCTGCTGGCCGGGCGCTGGCCCGAGGGCCCCGATGAGGTGCTGGCAAGCGAGCCGCTGACGGTACGGCTCGGGGTCAAGGTGGGCCAGACGCTCAGCATCACAAGCGAACAGGGGCCAAGGCGGCTCACCGTCACCGGCGTCTATCAGGACTACGGCAGCGACAAGGGGCAACTCCTGCACGCCTTCGAAGAGGGGAAGGTGCAATCCCTCGCCCTGTTCAGTGCCAGCCCCGAGCAGCTGGCCGACCGGCTGCGCGCCCGTTTTGGCGAGGGGGTCAACCTCTTGCCCGCCCCCGCCATCCATGCCGCCGCCCTCAAGGTGTTCGACCAGACCTTTGTGGTGACCGAGTTGCTTAAATTGCTGATTTTGGGCATCGCCTTCGTCGGCATAGGCTCGGCCTTCATGGTGCTGGGGCTTGCCCGGCGCAGTGAGTTGCAGACCTTGCAGAGTCTGGGATTGAGCCCGCGCCACTGCCGCCGCCTGCTGGTGTGGCAGGGGGCGGGCCTCGGGCTGCTCACCGCGCTGCTGGCACTGCCGGTGGGCTATGGGCTGGCCTGGGTGCTGATCGAGGTGGTCAACCCCCGCGCCTTTGGCTGGCGCCTCGCCTTCGAGGCCGCCCCCTTGCATGCCATAACGGCCCTGCTGCTGGCGCCTGTGTGTGGCGCATTGGCGTCCTGGTTTGCCGCGAGGAAACTGGTATGAAAAAACGCAATGTCTGGCTACTGCTGCTCACCTGCACCCTTTATGGCGGGGCGGCCTGGGCCAACGATCTGGGCGCCATCCTCGGCGGCGGCAGCGATCAGTTCAAAAAGGCCGTGCCGGGCCAGCCCATCCGCTTGCCCGCCGATCACAGTGCCCACCCCGACTACAGATCCGAGTGGTGGTATCTCACCGGCAACCTCAAGGATGAACAAGGACGCGACTATGGCCTGCAGTGGACCCTGTTTCGCCAGGGCATAGAGCAAGCGATAACGTCGAACAACCCCTGGCTCACCCCCCAGCTCTGGTTGGCCCAGTTTGCCATCACTGACCTCGGCAAAGGCAGCCACCAACAGGATGAGCGCACCAGCCGTCAGGGACCGGGGCTCGCGGGTGCCAGCGGCGGCGAATATTGGCTGCGGGAATGGGGGCTGACCTCACAGGGGAAGGCACTCTTCCCCGCTACCCTCAAGGTGCAGAGCAAGGCGGGGGATCTTGATCTCAAGGTGAGCGCCGCCAAGCCTGTGGTGCTGCAGGGCAAGCAGGGTTACAGCGAGAAGAGCCCGGGCAACGCTTCGTTTTATTACTCCTACCCCAGGCTGACGCTCACCGGCACTTTGACCCTCGATGGCGAGGAGCGCACCGTCACGGGCCAAGGCTGGTTCGATCACGAGTGGAGCAGCTCGGTATTGGCCGACTGGCAGTCAGGTTGGGACTGGTTCTCGCTGCAACTTGCCGATGGCCGCGAGCTGATGCTGTTTCGCCTGCGCACCAAAGCGGGCCGCCCCGAACCCGAAAACCGCTACGGCATCCTGATTGAACAGGACGGCAGCAGCCGGGTGCTCTCCCCCGACAGCATACGCCTCACCCCGGGCAAGACCTGGCGCGGCCCCAAGGGGCAGCCCTACTCCGTCGAATGGCAGCTTAAGGCCGCCGATTTGAATCTCGTTATCAAGGCACGTCAGCCCAATCAGGCCATGACAGGCCGCTTCGACTACTGGGAGGGAGCGGTGACGGTATCTGGGGATGCCAAGGGGCTGGGCTATCTGGAGATGACGGGGTATTGAGTCGAGCAGATATTTAGCATTGCGATTGTGCATCTAGTTTTGGGATGACTTTAGCTTCACCATAGCCAATAGGCTGATAACAAAGCTATTTTCAGTCATGGGATAAAGTAGCAGAGATTTCCAATATGCAAAGTGTCAAACTTTGCAGTTGATACTTATATATAAAATGTGGAACATCTATCGGCCATTAGATATATAGCTAGGTTTTTGCATTTTTAATTTTACCAGCTTGTTTGATAGTGATTTAAGGTTTCCATCAGGTCACTGCGAAATCAAATACATAGCATCATAACTAAATTTTAGAGGGTAATAGTATGGGAAGTTTAACCATAGTGAATGCCTTGGGTGTTGATGTAGAAATTATCGAAGCAAGTCCGTACCAATTCATGACCCTGACCATCAAGAACGGCCAATCTGCGGTTGCAAACGTAGCGACCAGTTTTGAACGATTCATACTGAAAATCAGAGTGCTGGGGAATATCTATTATTACGACCTTAATAAAGGACACTGGTATGGTGGTGATGGTGATAACCACTACCCTAACCCAGGCAGCAAGGTAAATATCATTTTGACTGGCGATCGTGGCAGTTATATTGAAACCAGCTACAACTATGCAGCTGATAACACAACAGTCATGTGCAAATACGCTTCAGACACCAAAGCACTGGATAAAGTCTAAATCCTTCCCTCAAATATTTTAAGATTGTGCCAAATAGACCCTAGGCATATCCTAGGGTCTTAATTAAGAACGTAATGCTGTCAGAACTTTTCGCCCATCACCATCAGGCCGTTTTGCTCGGGAAAGCCCACCACCAGGGTCGCCTTGCGGGTACCCGGCATCTCGAACGCGGCAGCGTAGGCCTGCGCCCCATCCCTGGCCTTGGCCAGACCCAGCACCCACTTGTTTTCGAGCGGGCTGAGATCGCTTGATGCCTTGAAGCTGCACTTGCCAAACCCGCTCAGACTGAGCTTGCTCAGACCATTGTGCTGATCGGCCTTGCCCTTGCCGGTCAGGGTACAACCGGCTCTGGGGAACTCGATATCCAGGGTCAGAGAGCCGCCGTTGTTGGTGCTGCGGATCAGGCCCACCATGGCATCGGCAAGGCCGGCGTCATCTTCCACCAGCCAGCTGTCGCTGGTGATCACCCGGGTGGTCAGCTTGCTCACGGCAAGGTGACCGCTCCAGTCGCGATAGAGGGCTGTGCTCTGATCCGGATCCCGGAACTTGGTGCCGACGCGGGTAAAGTCAAAGGTCCAGCGCTTGACCTCCTTGCCAGCCAGATCGGTGACCGATTGGTCTTGAAAGCTGATGAGGTTGTGGTCGTTGCTCTGGGCATCGAGCCGCTTGCCCCGCACCGAGGTGCGCTCCAGCAGCACCGGATAGATGCCATCCTTGTTCTCCTTCCGGGCCGCCTGACCGGTCCATTGTGAGATGGTGACCGGCTTGCCATCGTTCTCGACCCAGACACCCCAGCGCTGCTCGCTGTCGCCCTTGGGGTAGACCAACGCCAACCCGCTCGGCCCCTTGATCATCTTGAGCGGCCCCTGATCGCCGTCGCGACTGAGCAGGTTCGCCTCATAGACGCCGGCATCGGGCAGTGGCAGCGGCGCGCGCTTGGCAATGCTGTTGGCGGCTTTCTCGCTGTCACAGGCGGACAGGGCGGCGGTGCAGGCGATGGCCAGCATGGCTTTGTGGTGCATTCTCATTGACGCTTGTTCCTTGCAATTGCTTTGTTATGTGAGGTGAATTCAATCGCCGCTGAATTTACTGGAGGGAGGGTTCGCCGGTCGACTCAAGATCTGTAACCAGCTGTTACAAGGCATTGATGGGCAAGGAACAAAACCGGGACTTGCCGCCCAAGCGGCTCGAAAGGAAGGTGAGCCCAGCGCCCCTCCCCCACTTACCTCGTGACTTAAGCGTCAAAATCTGACCGCCATCAAGATTTCATTCAAAACCCACGGGTTGGCTATGTTTTCACTCAACAAAGTGAGTCTGCGTTTGATAGGCTACTCATCCGGCCCTCTGATCCCCAAAGGCAGCCAGGAGCCCTATATGGATTTCCTCGATTCAATCCGGTTAAAAGCAGCATTTGGGGCGCTGAAACCCCGTGCGGTAGCCATGTAATTTTCTGATATGCAGCGTAACAAACGGATACTAGCGAAACTCACAATAAGATTGTAAAACAGGTTCCATATATCCACAGCATGGATCACGTGGGGTTGCCTAGTGTATTTAAATATCAATGATCCTTTCAGTTCTTCAGAAGTACTCCTGGATATATATGTAACAGAAATCCTTTACTATATGGAAGCCTTCCATATAAGGAGTTGTTGAATGGCTATTAGATACTTATGGGGGTTCAATGAAAGGTAAAATTACTCAATGGAATGACGGTAAAGGTTTTGGCCTTATTAAATCTGACGATAATTCAGAAAAAATTTCTTTCATACCTCCGCTATAAACCAACGATTCAAACAACCACAAATTAATGATGATGTATGGTTTGAAGCTACAGTAGATAGTCAACAATGCATGAGAGTCACTGTAGTTTACTATAAAAGCTTGACACTTATCTCTATAAAATCGCACGCCAAACAAAACCCTCACATTAAGAGTCAATCAAGTGATAGAAAAATCATCCTTGAGCCAGTCAGGAAAACGCCTCTAGATTTTTTATTGTTAATCATTACTATAGTGTTTATAGCTTTAGCTGGCTTTAATTACTATAAAAATATTGTAACAATATCGGCGATAATTGCATTACCTGCAGTCATTTTTTTGCTATTTTTAATTATTCCAAAATACCTTCAAGTAAGTTATTTACCTGTTCTAGTTGCCGCTGCAATGTTCCGTTTGATAATCGAACTATACGCGCATGGAACATGGGCACACTAAAACTCTACTGTTCAAATTGCCATACTGAATGGTTGCACAATCTAGAAACCCCAAGTAATAACCCCTATTCGTCATCAAGCCAAGGCAATGGTTACCTTGGCACTCTAGCAATGCTGATAGCCATTCCTGTGGGTTTATTATTTATTGCACATTGGCTGAGTTGAACATCAATTAAAAAACTTGGTGTGTGCCAGCTACGCATTCAAGCGCGCCAACCCAATCAGGCCATAACGGGGCGCTTGACTACTAGGAAGGGGGCTGCAACTGTGAAGGGAGATGACCAAGGACTTGGCTATCTGGATAGTGACGGGGTATTAATCGCTTGTAAATCTGATCGCCTTCAAAAAATAATTTAAATTACATTCATTGGGTGAGTTTTCACTAAACAAACTGACATATAATTGATATCCTCTTCAGCTAGCCCATTAACTGCCCTGTTATATATGGTTTCTATGATTCATTGGCTTAGAAGACCAAGATAAATCTGCGAAAGTCCGATTATGCTTCGCTAATCGAACCTACCGAGCTAAAAATGGATATGACATAAATGAAAGGTATTATTGCTAAAATAGAAAGTGACAAATATACTGTCTTGGTGAGTTTTCATGAAAATGGAATAGAAAAAAATATAATGATGAGAGTTTTAGATTACGATGTCAGTAAGCTTCGAGTAGGAATGGATGTCGAATTTAACAACAATGAAAAAGAACTTTATGGTAGAGTTATTTGCAGGGTGATAAATAGGTGAAAGCATGAGTGGACTCAATAAGCGAAAATATATCAAACCTAAAAGTAGAGGCGAATGGTTAAAACATCCCATAGCAATAGTATTAGTAACCGCATTACTATCATCAGTTGGCTCAATTATTGGAGTTAAATTATCAGCTCCAATTGTTTTTACTCAATTTAAAGAGCAAAGGAACTATGAAAACAAAGCCAATGCATATTCACAGTTTCTGATGAACATGAGCAATGATGTATCATCTGCTTCAATAAAACTAATTTCACTAAATCAAATGGTTCAATATTCAAATACTGACTATAGCATTCAGAAAATCGAAAACAATATAGCTTCACTTGTCAAGTATGATACTGAAAACAAACTATTTCCTTATCTAATAAGTAATATGCAAACGCTTAGGCTTTATGGGAGTGACAAGGTAGAACTATACATAAATGATTTTATTAAAGTTTTTTTTGGTAATGATCACCTAGTTGATTGGGAGTTACATGATATCGATACTAGAGAGATAAGAAACACATGGATAAATAATAAAGGTGCAATTTATGGCTGGGAGCCTCAAGTTAGCGATGATGACAGAGCAAAATTTATTATTCTATCCTCTCAATATGTTGAGTTAGTCACGCGCCTTAAAAGTGAGCTGTCGAACTCTAATATCTAATGTAGTAAGTGCTTCAAAAACAAGCTGCCATGATATGGTGTCTACAGACTAGTAGGTTCGAATTTCGATACATATTCAAATTTTCATAGTTCTAGAAACGGAACAGTTTCGAGATAACACAGGGGCACTTATCTATTATTACTTGATGAACGAAAGTGATATTTAAGGTTCCCGCTACCAAGTCTCACTTTGTCAGATCTATTTACTGACCCGCCCCGGCGTCCTTGACTCATTAGATGGTGCTCGCCGCAGTTGCTTGACTGGACAAAAACGCCAACGACTGGCGGTTAAAGTGCTCAGGCTGCTCCACGTTACAGACGTGGCCGCAGTTTTCTATGATCTCGAGCTGGCTGTAGGCATCGCGGGCCACCTGCTCGCGCACCGGCGCCAGGAACATATGATCCTCCTCCCCCATCACATAGAGGGTCGGAATCGGCAGGGCGCGCTCCTTGAAGTAGCGCATCAGGGGGTTGACCTCGGTGGCGAGGCGGAACCAGCGTTTGAACTCCTTCTGGCACAATTTGCGCGCCTCGCGCACGAACAGGTTGCGCGACTCCTGATGGTGCTGGCGCGGCATTATGATGAAGGCGAACAGCCGGTAGAGCCACATGTAGGGCAGGATGTGCTGGCCGACCCGGCCAAGCTGCACCAATACCCGGGAGCGGATGTCGAGGCGCAATATGGCGCCGCCCAATACCATGCTCTTGACCCGCTCCGGGCAGAGCTCCGCCAGATGGCGAATGAGGATGGTGCCGAGCGAAATGCCGACGAAGTGGGCGGAGGAAATGCGCAGGTGATCGAGCAGGCGCACTATGTCTTCGGTCACGGCCCGGAAGCTGTAGTGACCCTTGACCACCTGCTGCAACTGGTGGGATTGACCGTGGCCACGCAGGTCCAGCAGCAGCACGTTGAAGTGCTCGCGATAGGCGCGCAGCTGCTTGAACCAGATGGAGGAGCTGCCACCTGCGCCGTGCACGAATACCACCCAATCCCTGTCGGGGCCAAGCTCGAACGTCTTGTGATACAGCATCTTGCGACTCCCTCATCGACGGCATTGGGGTATAGTAGGCGCGCATCTTAGCAGATATTTTCACCCAAAAAATACGTTTGCATGGCAACTGGCGAGGAGCGTGACCATGGAGTTGACGAGTTTGAGAGCCTTTCTGCTGACCCTGCCGGGCACTCAGGAGGACACCCCCTTCGGCCCGGAGATCCTGGTCTATCGCATCGCCGGCAAGATGTTCGCGCTGGTGGATTGGCAGGCAGCGCCGCTCACCATCAACCTCAAATGCGAGCCCGACCTCGCCCTGCTGCTGCGGGAGATCCACCCCGAGGTCAAACCCGGCTGGCACATGAACAAGCAGCACTGGAACACGGTAACACTGAGCGACACCCTGGCCAGCGATCTTTGGCAAGGCTGGGTGCACCACTCCTATGAGCGGGTGGTCGCCGGTCTGCCCAAGGCCAAACGGCCGCAAGCGCCGACACTGTGAGCCATCCCATGCCAGAGCAGCCCGATATAGTCCCGCTGAGCGAGCGGCATATCCCCGCCCTCATCGCCCTGTTCGAGCAATCGGTGCGCCAACGCGGCCCCGAGCACTACAGCGAGGCGCAGGTAGAGCAGTGGGCCCTCGGCGCCCATCATCCCGGCTTTGTCAGCCAGTTGCGTGAGCACCACGGCTGGGTGCTGGAGCAAGCCGGCGCCGTGCTCGGCTTCGTCACCCTCAGCGACGATGGTCACCTGAGCCTGCTTTATGTGAGCCCTGACCATCAACGGCAGGGGCTTGGTGGCCTCTTGCTCGCCACCGCCCTCAGCCAGGCCGCTCGGCTCGGCATCGAGACCCTGACAACGGAGGCCAGTGCCTTCAGCTATGGGCTATTTTTACGGTATGGCTTTGAGCTGACCGGATTGGAAAGCGTGGAGCGCGGCGGGGTCGGTTTTATCCGCTATCGTCTGCACTGGCGCTTGCCAAGCTAGGTCCAGCCACTAAAATACGCACAGTTTTTCCGTATTGTTGAGGATTGAGGCCGCCATGGTTGTAGAAAGCGAAGGCTATATCGCCCTGATTGAGTATCTGGTGGAAAGTCTGGGACTGTTTGAAACCCAGCAACAGAGCAGTGGTGAACAGACCATCGAAGATCTGGTGAGCGGCCGGGTGGCCGGCAACCTGATGGCCATCTGCGAACAGAACCCGCAGCTCGATCCCAAGTTGCGCTTCATGATCATGCAAGAAGCCGATGCCGTGGTCGCCGATCTGGAAGAGGTGCTCTCCGCCGTCTGGCTGCGCGCCCCAACCCCGGCCCAGCAAGCCTTCCTCGAAGAGTTCATCGATCTCATCAAGAATCTGTTTGACGGCGCCATCAGCTAGCCCGTCGAGACAGCTTGTCGCCGTGGCGCAGACCCAAGCGCCCGAATATTCCCGCAAACAGCACGAATGAAAAGGGCCGCCTTCAACGGGCAGCCCTGCTTGCTATCATTTCAACTCATCAAGCTTTTCAATGACTTTTAATGAATATCGAGGCAAGAAATGTGTCTGGTCTTGGCTCCCATCCTTGGAAGCTACCAAGTTAGGCAAGGTCGATCCGGTTTAGTTCCCGGCCATGACACATTTTTTTACGATTTTTTTCATCGCGCTGACACTCAGCTTGTTCAGCGGCATGTTGACCGTCAAAAAGAGCCGCAACTGCGGCTCTTTTTCATGTGCAAACAGGGAGTCGCCAAACGCGGCTCTGCCTCTTAGCGATTGAGGCTCGGCGGCAGGCAGACACCTATGCCACCCAGTCCGCAATACCCTTCCGGATTCTTCTCCAAATATTGCTGATGGTAATCCTCGGCGTAATAGAAGGGCACGAGCGGCAAGATGCGGGTGCTGATGGCGCGGCTGTCGCCACTGGCCAGCATGGCCTGCTGATAGGCCGCCATGCTCTGCTGGGCGATGACCTGCTGGCTCTCGTCGGCATAGAAGATCACCGAGCGGTACTGGGTGCCGACATCACCGCCCTGGCGCATGCCCTGGGCCGGATCGTGCTGCTCCCAGAACAGCTTGAGCAGATCACCGTAGCCGATCACCTTGGGATCAAACACCACCTGCACCGTCTCGGCATGGCCGGTCAGCCCGCTGCACACCTCCTTGTAGGTCGGATTCTGGGTGACCCCGCCCTGATAGCCGGCGGCGGTGGAGTAAACCCCTGGCTGTTGCCAGAACAGGCGCTCCACGCCCCAGAAACAGCCCATGCCAAACCAGGCTGCCGCCATCTCTTCAGGCCAGGGACCCTGGGTCGGGTGGCCATTGACCGCATGCTGCTGGCCAATCACCATAGTCTCGCGGCGTCCCGGCAGCGCGTCTGCCGGTGAAATAATCTGTTCCATGAACCCTGTCCTTGTATAAAAACCTGTGCGATCGCACAGCTGACGAAAAGGAGTCTCGAAGATAACAGTTTATGGGCCGGGATCAACCAAGGCCGCAGCCACGCTGGGATGGCGACATCCTCCAGCGTCCGGCCATCGTCCGGCGGGAGTCCCTCATCCCCCGTCAGCCCAAATGGCGGCATAAAACGGCAAAATCAATATTTAGTCTTGATTTGTGAATTTATTTTCATATATTGAGCCCATTGCTGTTTTTTTATGGAAGAAGCCACAAGTGCGTGAACGCGAACCCAGCCTGGTCTATGCCTTTCGGCAGTCTACCCCCTATGTCAACGTGCACAGAGGCGCCACCTTCGTGCTGATGATGGGCGGGGAAGCCCTCTGCCACCCCAACTTTGCCAACATCGTCAGCGATATCGCCCTGCTGCAGACCTTGGGGATACGCTTGGTGCTGGTGTTCGGCTCACGTCCGCAAAACGACGAGGCGCTGGCCCAGGCCGGCATCGAGGCGCAATACCACAGACGGATCCGGGTCACCGATGACGCCAGCTTCGCCCTCATCAAGCAGGTGTGTGGCGGCCTGCAGTACGACATCACGGCCCAGCTCTCCATGGGGCTGGCTAACACCCCCATGCAGGGGGCACGCATCAGCGTGGTGAGCGGCAACTTCGTCACCGCCCAGCCGCTCGGGGTGGATGACGGCATCGATTTTTGCCATAGCGGTCGGGTACGCCGCATCGATGTGGAGGGGATCACTCGCCAGCTGGATCAGAAGAGCCTGGTGCTCATCTCCCCCATCGGCTGCTCGGTCACCGGCGAGAGCTTTAACCTGAGCTCGGAAGAGGTGGCCCGCCGGGTGGCGGTGGATCTCAAGGCCGACAAACTCATCTGCTTCAGCAGCACCCAGGGGGTGATGGACAGACACGGCGAAGCCATCTCCGAGCTCTTCCCCGAGCAGGCCGAGGAGCTGCTGGTGGAGCTGGAGCAGGCGGGGGAAGAGATGTCCGGTACCGCCCGCTACCTGCGCGCGGCCATTGCCTCCTGCCGCGGCGGCGTACCCCGCTCCCACCTGGTGAGTTATCAGGATGACGGCGCCATGCTGCAGGAGCTGTTCAGCCGCGATGGTCTCGGCACCCAGATAGTGCGGGAAAGCGCCGAACAGGCCCGCGCCGCCACCATAGAAGATATCGGTGGCATTCTGGATCTCATCCGCCCGCTGGAGGAGGAAGGCATACTGGTGCGCCGCTCCCGCGAGCAGCTGGAGATGGAAATAGACAAGTTCACCATCATAGAGCGCGACGGCCTCATCATCGGCTGCGCGGCGCTCTACTGCTTCATGGAAGAGGCGATGGCGGAGATGGCCTGCGTCGCCATTCATCCCGAGTATCGCAACTCCAACCGGGGGGATCAGCTGGTGGCCAAGGTGGCCGAGCGGGCCAGGCGGCTCGGCATTCGCCGCCTGTTCGTGCTCACCACCCGCTCCATTCACTGGTTCCGGGAGCGGGGCTTCGAGCCGCTGGAGGTGGAAGACCTGCCGGTGGAACGGCAGCGCTTCTACAACTGGCAGCGCCGCTCCAAGGTTTTGTCAAAAACCATTTCGTAAGTTATTGATCTTGTGTCTGGTTGTCGCCGATTGTTAAGTTTTTCACAATCTCGATTGACAGTGCAATCCAGCGCAGGGTATTTCTAATTGCACTCCACCGCCTGCGGTGGAGCCAGAAGAGGAGCGCTGCCCAGGCAGCCCGAGGGAGGACGCCAGAGTCCGATGAACTTGGGTCAGGGGGAGCAGCGCCGAGACGAGTGAGGCAACTGGATGCCTCAACGTCGGCTGCGGGGGCTGAATCCCCCGGGTTGTCATCGGTAGTGGTCATCCCCCACCGAGCCCCACAAGGGGCTGGTACGGGATGGGCTCTGCGGGTGGAGTGCTTCTGGCCGGGATAGCCTCTCTCATTCCTGCCATTTTCAGCCTCCTCCTCTCTTTTTGCCCGATGGATCCGGATTTTTAAATTAAGACAGGAGTATGCAATGAGCCCGATCAATGTCGCCAAGTTTGGCGGAACCAGTGTCGCCACGGCTGCGGCCATGAACAACTGCGCCGATGTGGTGCTGGCCAACCCGGCGACCCGGGTGGTGGTGCTGAGCGCCAGTGCCGGCGTCACCAACCTGCTGGTGGCCCTGGCCCAGGGCGATCTGGACGAGACGGGCCAGGAGGCGCAGCTGGCCAAACTGGCCGAGATCCAGCAGGCCATACTGACGGCGCTGGGTGACCCAAGCGATCTGAGCACCCTGATCCATGCCACCCTAGGCGAGATCCGCACCATGGCGCGCCAGGCCAGTCAGCATACGGATGCCGAGCTGGCCGATCGCCTCATCGCCTGCGGCGAGCTGATGTCCACCCGCCTCTTCACCGAGCTGCTGCGCCAGCGCGGCGTCAAGGCCCACTGGCAGGATGTGCGTCAGCTGATGCGCACCGACAGCCGCTTTGGCAAGGCAACCGTGGATCTCGCCGCCACCCGCGTCCTCTGCCAGCAGGCACTGGGCCCCCTGCTCGGCGACAGCCTCATCATCACCCAGGGCTTCATCGGCTCGGATGCCGATGGCCGCACCACCACCCTAGGTCGGGGCGGCTCCGATTACAGCGCCGCCCTGCTCGCCGAGGCGCTGGATGCGGGCAGCATAGAGATCTGGACCGACGTACCCGGCATCTACACCACGGATCCGCGCCTGGTCACCCGCGCCCGCCCCATCCCCGAAATCAGCTTCGTCGAGGCGGCCGAAATGGCCACCTTCGGCGCCAAGGTGCTGCACCCGGCCACCCTGCAGCCGGCGGTACGCCAGGACATACCCGTGTTTGTCGGCTCCAGCAAGGATCCGGCGGCCGGCGGCACCTGGATCCGCGCCAGCACCCGCACCAGCCCGCTGTTTCGCGCAGTGGCGCTGCGCCGCCAGCAGGTGCTGGTCACCCTCCACAGCCTCAACATGTTCCACGCCTATGGCTTCCTGGCCGAGGTGTTCGGCATCCTGGCCCGTCACCGCATCTCGGTGGATCTCATCACCACCTCGGAGGTGAGCGTGTCGCTGACCCTGGATCACACCGGCAGCCAGAGCAACGGCGAGCCCATCTTGAGCGACAAGGTGCTGGCCGAGCTGGGTCAGCTGTGCAAGGTGAAGGTCGAGACCGGGCTGGCCCTGGTGGCGCTCATCGGCAACCGCATGAGCGAGGCGGCCGGGGTGGGCAGTCAGGTCTTTGACGCCATCCGCGAGCACAACATCCGCATGATCTGTTACGGCGCCAGCGCCCATAACCTCTGCTTCCTGGTCAAGGAAGAGGAGGCGGGCCACATAGTCAACCGCCTCCATCAGGAGCTGCTCGACTGAGCCAGCCGAGGTTTGACACCGCATGAAAGAGGGGCACCCAGGGTGCCCCTCTTTTCGTTGCGGCCAAGGTCATAGACGCAGATAGCCTAGCCCGCCAGGGTGGGCACCGGCAGCAGACAGGCGCGGATCGCCTCGCGCAGGCCAGCGAGTCGGGCCAGCAGCGTCGCCTGATCGAGCCCGGCTTCGTCCGGCCCCAGGTTGTCCGCCAGCTCGGCGAAGTGCTCGGTCACAGCCCGCTCCAGCCAGTCGAGCCGGCGCAGGGTGAGCGGGCCGCAGCTCTTGCCGCTGAGATCATCCTGGATGTCGAGCCTGTGGCTGCGATACATGTCGCGCCACCAGTTGGCGGCCAGCGCAGCGTCGCTGGCCAGTGCCGAGCGCCACTCCCCCTGCAAGCCCTGCAAGCGGGCCAGCACGGGGGCGCTGGCACCCTCCCGGGCCAGGTATTGCAGCTCGCGCTGCACCCAGGCCAGGCACAGACCGCGCCAGTAGCGAAACTGCGGCAGGGGATCCGGCTCGTTGAGCCAGAGGCCGGAGAGGGTGCGGGTCTCCAGCCGCTCGGGCACATGAAACTGGGGATCGGAGAGGCCGTTGGAGTTAAATTCATGACGGGGATCGAACGGCCACATGTAACCAAAGTCGAACACGGCGATCTGCTGGCCATCGTCGAGCAGGTTGCCCGGGCTCGGATCCCAGTCAAACCAGCCCCAGTGGGCAAGCTCGGCCTGCACCGCCAGCATCTGCGCCAGATTGCGCTCATTGAGATCATGCACAGGCACGCCCCGTAGCCAGGGGGAGATGAGCACCCCGGCCCGGGCCGAGCCGAAGCAGGTACAGACCACATTGGAGAGAATGGTGGGGTGCAGCTCGCGCAGGGCCTCTATCTCGCGGCGCCGCTCCAGCTCGGTCAGGAAGGCGGTCTTGCCGTCGACGTTGGCCACCAGGGAGTCGTGCCGGCGCCGTTTCAGGCACCAGTGATGTCCCTCCACCTTGAGGTGAAACACCTCGGCGGTGAGACCGTGACGATAGACCTTGATCACGGCGGGATGATCCTCCTTGAGTCTCACCAGCTGCGCCAGTGGCAAGGGGCAATCCCGCTCGCGCCCGATCCGTATCTCCTCCTTGCTCTCCAGCATGCGGAGCAATCTTGCCTGACGTGCCGCTACCTTGGGATTCATACATGCACCTCCATCATTATTGAGAGACTAAGCAGCAAGGCAGGCGCAGGCCAGAGGCAAAGCGTCATGATGACGCTTTCATCACAGAATGAGTGCGGCCGTCCGATCCGGATCACAGTTTGCATGGATCCATGGTCATGAAATATTCATTGTCTGGTCATTAAATTGACAACAAGGAACAAGCCCCTCACCATCGGGTCAAATTAAATGCAGCAGCCAATCGCCGTCATCACTCGCTCAAAGGATGAGCTCATATGAAAGTCCCCTCTTCAGCACGCTTGTCAGCCAGGGTACCCAGTCTGCCCTCCCTGCTGCTTGGCTTGCTGGCCGCGCTGCTGCTGCTGACCCTGATACTGCCGCAGATCAATCCCGGCAGCTGGCTCGGCCGGGCCCAGCCGCTGGTACTGGGGCCTGCCGATCAGCCGATCGCCACCCTCACCCGTCATGCCCTGCTCTACAAGAGCGACAGCCGTGGCCTCTACCTGGTGGTGCGCAGCCAGTGGCAACTGCTCAAGCCGTTGCAGGAGGGGGACAAGGTAAGGGTGGAGTTGCTCAACGAACGGGGTGAGCGGATCGATCAACTGAATCAGCCGGTAGACAAGCGCCAGGTGTGCCGCAAAACCCGCTGTACCCTGGATCTCAACAGCACACTGCGGGCGCCCGACGATGCCCTCGCCAGCCGCTATCAGCTGCGGATCGGCCTGCTGCTCAAGGAGAGACCCGAGAGCGCCGAGTTCAGCCAGATCCTGCAGACCCTGCCGGAGCAGGGTTTCAACCTCAGCTACCTCTTCACCAGCCTGGTGCTGGTGCTGGCCCTGAGCGCCGCCGTGCTCAGAACCGTGCTGCCCCGCCTCAGACGCAGCCTGCGCTGGCGAGTCATCGGCAGCCTGCTGCTCGGCAACCTCACCTTCGTGCTGCTGCACGGCTTCGTGGTGTTCAAACTGGGGGAGTTTCTGCTCTGGTCAGGTTTCAGGCCCGAGCACTACTACCTCGCCTGGGGCAGCATGGTGCTGGGCTGGAGCCTCTGCGCGCTGGCGGGTTTCAACCTCTACATGGGGCTGGTGTTCACCGCCCTCTCCGGCATAGGCCTGCTCGCCAACTTCATGAAGATCGCCATCTACGGGGTGCCGCTGGGGGGGGACGATCTCGGCAACCTGCTGGCGCTGCTGCGCATCCTGCTGGAACAACATCCCGTGTTGCCAGTGCTGGGCGCCGGCCTGCTGCTGTTTCTCTGCTGGCGCTTCGCCCTGTCGCGCTGGATCCTGCGCACCCTGGCCGCCACCGCCGCCTTCTTTGCCCTGTGCGTATTCGCCACCCAGACCGGCAACAAGCTGCTGGGGGCCAACATTCGCTACGTGGACAGGGCGGTCAACTATCACAGGGACATCATACGGGCCGGCCCCGGCCTCTATCTGTTCAACCTGGTGGACGAGATGCTGCAAAACGGCAGCGTGTTTCGCTACCCCTTGCAGATCAACGAGTTCACTCCCCAGCTAAGCCATGCGAGCCAGGGGCAAGCCCCCCGCTTCGATCTGGTGATAGTGCTGCAGTACGAGTCGCTCTGGCTCGGCTGGCAAGGCAAGATCTGCGCCCCGCCCCCGACCCTTAGCCTGCCCGCCAGCGTGCAGCAGTGGCACAAGACCATCCACTCCCCCACCACGGGCGGCATGACGGTACTGGCCGAGTTCGAGATGAACACGGGCCTGCCGGTGGGCCTGCTCAAGCAGGGGGTCGTGCCCTACTACTACCTCTCGGAGCAGGTGCCCGGCCTTGCGCAAAGCGCCAGACAAAGTGGCTACAAGACCCTGTTTGCCCACCCCTATGTGGAGAAGTTCTGGGGCCGCGCCAAGGCGATCCCGGCCCTTGGCTACGAGGAGCGCTGGTTCGATACCCGCTTCACCACGCTCGAACATAAAGGGCTCTATATCTCGGATGATGCGCTGATTGATCACCTGCTCAGGCGCAGCGAACAGGATAACCAGCCCCTGTTTGCCTATGCGGTCACCATGCAGGGCCACGGCCCCTTCGACGGGGATCGCTATCAGGCCCAGCAACTCGACAAGGCCTGTCCTGATCAGAGCGCGGCAGAGCGCCAGCTGCTCAACACCTACTACACCGGAGTGGTGGATGCCATGGCCTCGCTGGAGCGGCTGCTCAAGACCCTGGACCAGTCCGGCAAGCGCTATCTGGTGGTGGCCTTTGGCGATCACCAGCCGTTTCTGATGTCGGCGGGCAAGGGGATTCACGGTGACAAGCCGCCTCGCGATGCCACCTACCAGATCCCCATGATGGCCTTTGCCCGCGATGATGGTGCCCTCAACCTCGCGACCCAGTTCGCCCCGGTGCGCCAGCTCTACCAGATGGGCCAGGCCACCCGCCAGCTGCTGGCGGGGGACCTGACCCCGATCCCGGATCTGGCCCTGCTCCACCCTGTGCTGGGTGAAGAGAAGGGATTCGACGTCTCGCCCCTGGTGCCGCAGATCCGGGCCAGCTTCCGGCCGGATGCCCTGCCCTGATCCCTGATCTGAGAACGTAAAAGAGGCCGCTGTTGCGGCCTCTTTGCATTCTGGTCTGGATTGCGCGCTGCTATTGCACCGTGCTCTGAGCTGACACGGCCGCTAACGCAGCCAAGGCTCGCACAGGGTGAGAGTCTGGGCATCGAGATCCAGCTCAGCCTCTATGCCAAGAGGCAGGGTCAGCATGGGGTGGGTGTGGGCGCAGTCAAACTCCGCCAGTATGGGAAAGGCCGGCTCCCCCACTACTTCCAGCAGAATATCGAGCGGCCGCTTGCCACTGCCCTGTTGGTTGAACAGCTCGTGCTTGCCGAGCACCAGAGCACCGATGCGCTCAAACACCCCGCACAGCTTGAGGTGGGCAAACGATCGCTCAACGGTTTCGGCGGACAGCAGGCTGTCTTCCAGCAGCAGAATATCCCCGCTTTCAATCGGCGGCATGTAAGGGGAGCCCCAGATCCCCGCCAGGGTATTGAGGTTGCCGCCGATCAGCCTGCCCCGCACCTTGCCCGATCCCACCGAGATCAGCCGGTTGGGCAGGCACTGCTTGGCCCGGGTCTGGTTTTCCCAATCCAGCCGCTCGTCGGTCCATTGCGCCGGGGTCGGCAAGGTATGAGGCGCGGCGGCGCCACCGGCCTGGCAGATCTGGCGAAAGCCCGACAGGGTCTCGTCCACCAACGGCGGCAATTCACCGAACGAGGCCACCAGCGCCGGGCCGTAGAAGGTAACCAGGCCGGTTTTGGCATAAATGCCGAGCAACAGGGCCGTCACGTCCGAGTAGCCGATGATGATCTTGGGGTCCCGCTTGAGCGCCTCGTAATCGAGATACGGCAGCAGGGAGTTGGAATTGCTGCCGCCGATCACCGACATGATGCAACGCACCTCTGGATCGCGAATGAGTGCATTGAGCTCGGCTGCCCGCGCGGCTATGGAGCCGGATCGCCAGTGATCCTGCTGGCCGGTCAGGCTTCCCGCCTTGAGCCTGAAGCCCTGCGCCTCCAGAAACGCCCTGGCGCGAGCAAAGCGCTGTGGCGCCCAGGCCGTGGCCGCGCTGGAGGGGGAGAAAAAACCTATGGTGTCGCCAGGTTTGAGCCCTGGCGGCTTGAGTGATGTCATCGCAAGACGTCCTGTTCCGATTATGACCATCCAGGGCATGGCGCCCACAAGAAAGGACTCATAATAGCCATGCCATGGCCCTAAAGACACCAGGAAAAGATGGCAGAGCCAAGGTGCTGCCCGGCTCCAGCCGGTTGATGATCAGGGGATTGAGGCCGGGCACGGGCACGCGGAGTGATTCACTCGCTGGTCGGTTTAACCCAGAAACGGCGCACCCATTTCTGGGTGATCTTCTCGTAGGAGCCATCCTTGCGCATCTGATCGAATGCCTTCTGAAGCTGCTGTATGGTGGCGTCATCCGTGTTGCGGCTGAAGGCGAAGTAGAACAACATTGTCTCCTGAAACTGGAACATGGGGACAAAATCCGAGTAGTGATGCCCCAATGTCTCTATGTGATAGGCGGCCCCCATCTGCATGGCTGGGGCCACGTCTGCCCTCCCGCGCAACATCATGCGAAACTTGTCATCCTCGTCGTGTACCAATACCAGATTGAGCCCTTTTCCCGACAGCTCACGGGCCATCGCCGAGTCGCGTACCACGGCAATCCGCCAGGGAGCCAGCTCGGCTAGCTGGCTGGCCACCAGATCGTCACGGTTTGCCAGGCGATAAAACCAGATGACGCGAGGACCGATTGGGCCAATCCAATGGAAGAGCGCCTCCCGCTCCGGGAGCCGTATCATGCTGAAGATGACGGTATCGGGATCATACTGCGCCATCTGGTAGGCCCGCGCCCAGGGCAGCAGTTGTATGCCCTTGCTGTCGAGCGTGATGCCGCTGACCTCCAGCATTCGGTGCAGCATATCCACCGAGAGCCCTGTGACCTGACCATCCCTATCCCGGTAGTTGTAAGGGGGAAGCTCCTCTGTCACCGCCTGAATGCTCGCCCCCACGGCACTGCCCAGCCAGCACCACAACAATAACCAGCGAATATGGAACATGATTGACCTCCAGACCGTCCTCTCTTGTGTCAAGTATGGCGGGCGTGAGCCGTACTGCGTATAGCTGCTGACCATCAAGAACAGGCAGCGGATCGGCTGCCATCCCGCCACGCCGGGGCGTAGAAACTGAAAAACCGGCAGAAGGTTGCCGGTTTTTCAGTGTATTCAAGGGATCAGACCAGCACGGCGGTACCGCTGATGCTGACCATCAGCATGCTGCCGTTTTGCCCCACCACCTCGTAGTCGATGTCGATGCCAACCACGGCATTGGCACCCAGGGCGGAGGCACGTTCTTTGAGCTCATCAAAGGCAATCTCGCGGGCGCGGGCCAGCTCTTTTTCATAGGCGCCGGAGCGGCCGCCTATGATGTCGCGGATCCCGGCAAACAGATCCTTGAAGATATTGGCGCCGAGGATGGCTTCGCCCACGACTATGCCGCGATATTCACGAATGGTCTTGCCTTCCAGGGTGGGGGTAGTTGAGAGGATCATCTTGGTTTCCTTATCGATTCACTGGAGAGACAGCCTAAAGCAGCGATAGTTTCCAGGCAAGAAAACAGACTCGATGCGTGTCTGTGGATCACTGCTGTCTGTGTTTCGAGGGGCAGGATCCGTAGAGAGTCGACCGGTTAGATCCTGCCGGCATCAAGCAACGGGAGACAAGGTTGAGCAAGCTGCACGATCAGCATCCAAGCGCCCCCTCAATAGCCGATCTGGCCCAAACATCAAGTGATAGAAGTGTCAGTTGTGGCCCATTTCGCCTTTCCATAGGGTGAGTCTGTCCCGGCCCGACGCCGGAGACTGACCCACTTCGTCACGAGGACAGCATCATGATGCAGCTCGACACCCGACCACCTCATCCCACCCCTTCAACGCGGGTACCTTTCCACGCAAGCCACCTCGCCGAAGCCCGTGCGGAGGCCACACCATGACCACAATCACCACGCTGGATCTTGGGGATCAAGGCCTGCTGGCAGCCTACCTGTCTGCGGCCTCACCGGCCCTGCTCAACCAGAGCTATGCCAATCTGCTGCTGATGCAGCAGTCCCTGGCCAGGAGTGAGCTCGACTCATCCCTGGCAGTCAAGATTGAGGCCTACCAGGCCCAGATGCTCAACCAGGCGCGCTACTACCAGCAAGACAACCTGCCTGGCCTTATCCATCTGATGAGCTATGGCTCGAATTTCTACGCCCTGGTCGCGGCCTTCAACCGCTTGCTCGGCCAGGATGACGATGCGGCCGTGCTGGCCGGGCGAGCCAAGCTGGCAGAGCAGCTGACCTCGCTGGCCGATCAGGCCCGAAGTTACCGGCTCTTGGCCCAGACGCTCAACACCCGGGTTCAGGTCGCCTGGGGTTCGCTGCGTCCCCTGATGGAGAACTTCCTGGGGGTGATCACTCAGCTCGAGCAGGATCTGATCGCCGATGCCCAGCGCCAGGCCAAGGCCATAGACGCACTGAACCAGGCCATAGCGGCAAACATTCAGGCCATTGTCGATGAGGGTGGCAAGGCCGGTGAGGGTGTCAGCCAACTGGGCCACGCTATCGTGACCTCGCTGGCGCTGGAGGAAAAACCCGCCGCCAAGCCTGCCGCTAGCCAAGGCACGGCCAAGGGATCAGACCAGCAGACCCAATACATGATCGCCGGTATCCAGGCCCTGTCATCCGGCATAGCCGGTGCCAGCCTGGCGGCCAAGGAGCTCAAGGCCAATACCCAGAAACTGGCTCAGGCCTACCAGGCGCTGGCCGAGACCAACGCCATGCTGACGGTCGCAAAGTCGGTGCAGGCCCAGAATCAGCTGTTTGTCAGCACCTACGAGACGGTAGCCAGGGCGATCACCGGCCTGCCCTCGGGCTGGCAGAAGGTGGCCGACGCCTATCAGAGCGCCGTCCCCATAGTGGCCGACCTCAGCAACGACGGCGATGTGCGTCTGCTCAGGCGCACCCTGGCACTGGATACCCAATCCTGGCAACAGCTCTCCGATCAGGTGAATGACATCAAGACCGCCTACGCCGGCAACGGCGTCCTGCCCGATGCTTAACCCCACCACAAAAGGACGATAGACATGATAAATGCAACCATCTCCATGGATCAGAGCATGGCCGGTCAGGCCGGTCAGGCGCTGCAGATCCAGACCTATTGCAACAGCGTCAAGCAACAGGTGTCAGTGGATTTCAGCCAGTTCCCGAACCTCAAGGACAACCAGACCCAGATCAACCAGGGACTGGACGTCGCCAAAGGGCATGCGGATCTGTACCTCAACCAGATCCAGCCGCAGATCATCACCAATATCAGCAACATCTCCAACTATTACGCCCTGCAAAATGCCATCCCGACCGTGCTTCCTCCCGGTTCCACCAAGGCCCAGTGGCTCAGGCAGTTGAACGTCATCAAGGAACAGGCCACCGAGTACCACAAGGTCTCCTCCGATACCCGTCTTATTATCCTGGATCTCAACAACAACCTGATCACCGACTCCCGCAACTTCCAGGGCATAGTGGTGAACCTCAACAGCAAGGTGCAGGGTGACAACGGGGTGCTGGCTCAGCTCAACGGTGACATCGACAAGGTCAACGCGGCCATCGACGGCGCCATCGCCGGCATAGTGGTTGGGGGCTTGCTGGTGATTGGCGGCGCCTTCGTCACTGCCATAGGCGCAGTGGCCGACTTCGTCACCGCCGGCACCTCGACACCTGTGGTAATAGGTGGGGTCGCCATGATGGTGGCAGGCGCCGCCGGTATCACGGCAGGCTCCATAGTGCTGCACAACTCGCTGGGCGCCCGCCAGGATCTGTACCAGAAGCGCAGCAACCTCAACAGCGAGGTACTGATCGCCACCCAGATCGGCAATGGTTATAAAGGGCTCCAGGTACAGGCCCAAAACGCGGTCAATGCCGCGACCCAGATGAGCAATGCCTGGGACGCCCTGACCTCGGATCTCGGCAGCCTGATCACGGATCTGGACAAGGGCATCACCAGCGGCGACGACATCCGCCAGCTCTGGTTGACCGCCGCCGACACCACAGTGAAGACGGTGCTCGTCGACGTGAACACCATCAAGGCCCAGATGGCCGGCGTCAGCCCCATGCAAGTGCCCGCGACCGCCACCATAGCCGATTTCGTCGGCCGTCTGGCCGCCTAAACCACGGGAGGGCGGCCAGGCCGCCCTCTTCCATCAAGGAGAGCCCATGAGCAACGGTATTCTTTCTCAATCCATTGCCAACATGCAGCAGGCCGAAGCCGTCATTCAGTCCTTCACCGGTCTGCCGCAAAACGCCGTCAACATCCAGCAGAACGTCGAGGAGGTGGTCGCTGCGCTGCTGCCCCAGGTGCAAACCATGCAGCAGCAGGTACTGGCGTTTGGTGCGCGCCTGGAGGTGCAACTGACACAGCAGCTGGCCAATACCGGCCCCTTCAACCCAGAGGCGCTCAAGGCATTCGTCGATCTGGTCCAGCAGGAGATCGCCCCCATCCAGACGCTGACCGCCCAGACCCTGACCGCCAGCCAGACGGCCAACGATCGCATCACGCAAGACAACATAGCGTTGCAACGGATCGGCGTGGAGCTGCAAGCCACCATAGCCGGGCTGCAATCCAACCTGGCCGGGGCCCGTCAGGAGCTGGACTCCCTCAACAAGAAAAAGCTCTACCTGCTGGGGCTGGGATTGCTGGGGCTGCCGGGCCTCATCGCCCTGGCCGTCACCCTGACGCAAACCCAGAACAAGGTTAACAGTCTGGAGGGACAGATGAACCAGATTGAGGGGCAGATCCAGCGTCAGCAAGGCTTTCTCGGCCAGACGACGGCCTTCTCCCAGCAATTTGGTTCCCTCATCGATCGGGTGAGCAAGGTCGGCAACACCATCACCCTGCTCGGCGGCGATATTGCCAACGTCGCCCGCGATGCCGGGCAAGGGGATCCTGAGCTGGCGCGGCTCTTCTTCACCGCCGCCCTCACCGAGGTTCGCACCCTGCAGGTGGACGCCTCCTGATATCCCTGAAACAAAAAAGGAGAGGCCTTGGCCTCTCCTTTTTCATGGTGCGCGGGGCCATTGCCGCCCCGGCACGTTTGCCCCAAGCGGCTTAGTGCAGCTTCAGAGTCGGGCGCAGCACCCGGTTGATGCGGCCTACCAGCATGATGAGGCCGGTCTTGACGTAGCCGTGCAGGGCGACCTGGTGCATCCGATAGAGCGAGATGTACACCATGCGCGCTATGTAGCCTTCCACCATCATGGAGCCACGCATCAGGTTGCCCATCAGGCTGCCCACGGTGGAGAAGCGGCTCAGCGACACCAGCGAGCCGTGATCGTGGTAGAGGTAGGGCTTCATCTCGCCCCCTTCCAGCTTGGCCAGGATGTTCTTGCACGCCTGGGTTGCCATCTGGTGGGCGGACTGGGCGCGCGGCGGCACAAACTTGCCATCCGGCTGCGGGCAGGCGGCGCAGTCACCGATGACGAAGATGTTCTCGTCACGGCTGGTCTGCAGCGTCTCTTTCACCACCAGCTGGTTGATGCGGTTGGTCTCGAGCCCGGCGATATCCTTCATGAAGTCCGGCGCCTTGATACCGGCGGCCCACACCATCAGATCCGCTTCGATGAGCTCGCCATCCTTGGTGTGCAGACCCTCGCTGGTCGCTTCGGTGATCATGGTGGCGGTACGCACGTCCACCCCCAGCTTCACCAGCTCCTGATGGGCGGCGCCACTGATGCGCTCCGGCAGTGCCGGCAGGATGCGGGGGCCCGCTTCCACTAGGCTCACCTTCAGGCTGTCGGTGGTGAGGTTCTTGAAGCCGTAGGCATAGAGCTGCTCCACCGCGTTGTAGAGCTCGGCAGAGAGCTCGACGCCAGTGGCACCACCGCCGACGATGGCGATCTTCACCTTGTCACCGGGCTGGTATTCGGTGGCGAACTGCAGGAAGCGGTTCATCATGCTGTTGTGGAAGCGGTGTGCCTGGGAGGGGCTGTCCAGGAAGATGCAGTGATCCTTGATGCCCTTGGTGTTGAAGTCGTTGGACACGGAACCGATCGCCATCACCAGGATGTCGTAGGGCAGTTCCCGCTCGTTGACCACTATGTCACCGTTATCGTCGACGATCTTCGCCAGTACGATGCGCTTTTCGTCGCGCTTGATGTCGGTCAGGCTGCCCAGCTGGAAATCGAAACCATGGTTCTTGGCATGGGACTGGTAGCTCAGGGCATCGATGCCCGCATCCATGGAGCCGGTGGCCACTTCGTGCAGCAGGGGTTTCCACAGGTGGGTACGGTTGCGATCGACCAGGGTGACCTTCGCCTTGTTCTTCTTGCCCAGCTTGCGACCCAGGCTGGTGGCCAGCTCCAGACCGCCGGCCCCGCCGCCGACGACAACAATATTGGTCATGGTTAATTACCTCGGTTCCATTAAAGCGAAGGGAGCCATCGGCTCCCTTGATAGTTGAATCCATGACGTGACGATCAATCAGGCTTCCTTGAAAGCCTTCATCTGTTGCAGGTGATGAGAGATGTTCCTGAACTTGTGAGTCTCTCGCTCATCCCACACGATGTTGTAATAATTCTTCAATTCACGCTCAGTTTCGCCATTATCGCGGATTTCATCCTGAACGGAAAGGATGCAGAGGCAATTTCCTGAATTTTTACTACGAAATTCAGACACACATTTGGTGCCTATATCCTCGTACTCTTCCGGTCTGTCTATCTTGCCCTGCATGGTGATCTCGGGGTGCAGGTTGGGATTGAAGATCACCTGCTTGATGCCGCACAGGAAGCCGATCCGCTCGCTCCAGTAGCCTCCCAGCCCCACTCCGCAGATGAGGGGCTTGGGGTCCGTGCTCATGTCGAGCTGCTTCTTCACTTCCTTGAGCAGGTGGCTCATGTCATGACGGGGATGAACCGTGCTGTAGTGCACGAAACGCACATCATCATCGATAAACTGCAACTGCAGCACTTTTTCATGATTGCCGGGGCTGGTGGCATCAAAACCATGCAGATAGATGATCATGGACAAGACCTCAAAAACTGTGTCGGTTCTATCGAACCTACCCCAGCGGCGGGGCCCTGCGCCACCAAAACATCCCACTTTCTTGCTTTGGATCACGCCTCCGGTTGCGGATGAAACCAGATTGAGGGGGCCTTTCCCCCGCGCGAGTATCAAAGTGAGAGCCCGCAAGGCAGAAATGATACGCCGGCTACCAATGTGAGACCCCGTCTTGCGGGCCAGCAAACGATTGCCCTTCATAGCTTTCCAACCCTGTGATCCCGTCCACAAAACCACCGGCAGGCGCATCACTACCAAGCCAATGCGCACGTTTTGTGCAGTATCCGCCTCCATGGGTGCGCAGCCGGGCTGGCCATCCACGCCGACCATGATGCCTGCGCGCACAGGATCGGCGCCCGTCCCCCTGTCCAACCCATCCCGGGTCCCTGAGCGGGGCAGCCAGCCCATCTTGCCCGGCCGTACCGGTCGGGCCGCAAGGAGTGAGGTATTCATGAACCAGACCAATCCCCCCGGGACGACCACCCACAGTCCCGTCGATGAAGTGGAACGCATGCTCCCCCCTGGCCAGCTCTTTACCCTGGGCTTGCAACATGTGCTGGTGATGTACGCCGGCGCCATGGCGGTGCCGCTGGTGATAGGCGGCAGCCTGGGGCTGCCCAAGGATCAAATCTCTTATCTCATCAGCTCGGATCTGTTCTGCTGCGGTATCGTCACCCTGCTGCAGTGTCTGGGGATAGGCCGGTTTGCCGGGATCCGGCTGCCGGTCATCATGTCGGTCACCTTCGCCGCCGTCATGCCCATGCTGGCCATAGGCGCCAACCCGGATCTGGGGCTGACCGGCATCTTCGGTGCCACCATAGCCGCCGGGATCCTCTCCACCCTGCTGGTGCCCCTGGTCGGTCGCCTGATGACGCTCTTCCCGACCGTGGTGACGGGTGTGGTGATCACCTCCATCGGGATCAGCATCATGCAAGTGGGGATCGACTGGATGGCGGGGGGCAAGGGCAATCCCGAGTACGGCAGCCTGCGCTACATAGGCACCAGCTTCCTGGTGCTGGCCTTCATCTTGCTGGTGACCCGCTTCACCAAGGGCTTTTTCAGCAACATCTCAGTGCTGCTCGGCATACTGTTCGGCTTCGTCATCGCCATCGGCATGGGCGAGGTGAACCTGACCGGCCTGGATGAGGCCGCCTGGTTTGCCCCCATAGTTCCCTTCGCCTTTGGCTGGCCCACCTTCGATCCCATCTCCATCGCCACCCTCACCGTCATCATGCTGATCACCTTCATCGAATCCATGGGGATGTTTCTGGCCCTCGGCGACATAGTCGGTCACCCGGCCAGCCGGGGAGACATAGTGCGGGGGCTGCGAGTGGACGGCATAGGGACAGTGATTGGCGGCATCTTCAACAGTTTTCCCCACACCTCGTTTTCCCAGAATATCGGGCTGGTAAGCGTGACCGGGGTGTCGAGCCGCTGGGTTTGCGTCATGTCGGGGGGGATACTGCTCGCCTTTGGCCTGATCCCCAAGATGTCGCTGATGGTCGCCTCCATTCCCCCCTTCGTGCTCGGCGGCGCCGGCATCGTCATGTTCGGCATGGTGCTGGCCACCGGCATTCGCATCCTGGCGCGGGCCGATTACAACAGCAACCGTCACAACCTCTACATAGTCGCCATCAGCCTGGGAATAGGCATGATCCCCACCGTCTCCGGCCACTTCTTTCAGCACTTTCCCGCCGCGCTGCAGCCACTGCTGCACAGCGGTATCCTGCTGGCGACCCTGAGCTCGGTGCTGCTGAACCTCTTCTTCAACGGCTACCAGCCGGATCTTAGCCACCAGCCCCGCCCCTTGCTGGTGGGCCCGGTTCGGCCAGTCGACCCCCGGCCATAAAAAAGCCGCCGGGCAGATACACTGCCCGGCGGCGCCTTCACGTGCCAGAGTTCCCTTAGCCGCAGGTCTGCTCGAAGCGATCCACCGCCGCCGCCACCAGCGCCATGCTGCCCTGCCAGAAGGCAGCCTCACGGATATCCTGACCCAGGTGTTTTGCCACCAGATCTTCGGCGCTCATGCGGCCGGTATCGCGCAGCAGGGCACGATAAGCCTCGGCCACATTCGTTTCCCCTGCCGCCTGACGGCTCATCAACTGCTGATAGACCCCCAGGCTGAACAGATAGCCAAACAGGTAGGGGTAGTTGTAAAAACCGAGCCCGGCGATGGAAAAATGCGCCTTGGCCGCCCAGAACAGAGGGTGATAACGCACCAGACTCTCCTCATACCAGCGGCCCCAGGCTTCGTCCGTCATCGTCTTGAGCCGCTGTGCCGACACATAGCCCTGTCCACGGGCAGCCACCAGCGCCTGCTCGAAATCGAAGCGGGCCGGAATGTTGACCAGGAAGGTGGCGGCACCGTCGGCTTCGGCCCAGGCGATGGCCTGCTGCTGCTCCGGCGTCTGCGCCTGTTCGAACAGGGCGCTGCGCACCAGGGTTTCGGCAAAGATGGAGGCGGTCTCCGCCAGCGTCATGGGGTAGCTGCGCTGGCTCATGGGCAGATCGCGAATGAGCCAGTTGTGCCAGGCGTGACCTAGCTCGTGGGCGAGCGTGATGACGTTGTCCATGGTGCCGGCATAGGTGATGAAGACCCTTGGCTCCACCGGCTCGGCAAACTTGGTGCAGTAGGCACCGGTACGCCGGTTCGGGGTGGGCGCCGCATCAATCCAGCCCTTCTCGGCCATCATGCGGGCAAACTCCCCCATCTCGGGATCGAAGCGGGCAAAGGCCGCGGCTATGATCTCGATCGCCTCTTCAAACGGGATCTCTCGACTGCTAGCCGCCGGAGGCGGTGCAAACAAGTCCTCCGGCCCCGGATCTGTAATGCCAAGCTGCCGGGCCATCAGCCCCAGCGCCCGCTGGCCCAGACCCCGGGCGTTATAGGTCTCGGCCATGAGGGTATCCAGGGTGGTGCGCTCTATGTGACTCTGATGGCAGGAGAGATCCAGCGCATCAAGCACACGCTGCTTGCCGCGCTGGCGCGCCAGTTCAAGTCGCCAGCCGTTGAGGGCATTGAGGATGGCGGCCACCGTCTCCTGCTCCCCTTCCCAGCCAGCGCTGATGGCATCAAAGGCCTCGCGGCGCAGGGCCCGTATTGGGCTGGATAGCAGATTGCTCGCCTCGGCCAGCCCCATCTCGCGACCATCGATAACGAGGCGGATCTTGCCCACCAGATCGTTGTAGAGGTTGCCCCAGGCGTGCAACCCGTCGGTGCCAAGCCCAATCACCAGCTGCTCGGCCTCCACCGGCAGGCGCTGATCCTGCAAGCGGCGCTCATGGCGCAGCCGGTAATCCTCTTCTCCGAGCAAGGGATCCAGCATCAGCCGCTCAAACTCGGGCTCGGGCAGTCCCAGCATCAGATCTTCCACCGGGGCCAGGGTCTTGAACAGATCGGCGTTGAGGGCGCGGGCGCGGGAAGCCAGCTGCTTGGCGAGCACATCGCGGGCATCCTGACTGCCCTTGCAGGCCGCCAGTATGGCGACGTTCCAGCCGATATTGCGGATCCGCTGGGCCCGCAGGCGTACTTCGCGCAAAAAATCGGGCAAGGCGTCAGTATTGCCCAATACCTGCTCAAGACCGTCGATAAAACTGGCAAGCTCGGCGAGGTTGGCTCGGGCCAGGCTCATGTCCGCTTCCAGCTCGGGGCAATCAAGGGCGGGATAGATATGCTGGTTGTGCCACTGCTGTGGGTAAATTCGTTGCTGCATCAAACGCTCGTCATCAATATCAGGGGCAGAGGCTGCCCGGGGTGAAATGCGCGTGGCCGGGCCGCTGCGGGCCCGCCACGAAAGAAACAGGGGCCGCCGGGGCGCCCCCGAACGGCCGGTCTGATCAGCCAATGCGATAGACGGGCCAGCCCGTCACACCAGTCGCTCGAGGCGGTCGACCGCCTCCTCCACATAGCGCAGGCTCTCCTGCCAGAAGGCGGGTTCGCGAATGTCGACCCCCAGGTGTTTCTCCACCAGATCCTCGGCGCTCATGCGGCCCGTGTCGGTGAGCAACGCGCGATAGGCGTGGGCAAAATCGCCCCCGGCCCGCTCCTTCTGGGCATAGAGCCCCAGGCTGAACAGATAGCCGAACAGGTAGGGATAGTTGTAAAACCCGAGCTCGGTGATGGAGAAGTGGCCCTTGCTGGCCCAGAACAGCTCGTCGTACTGGCTGAGGGTGTCACCATACCACTGCTGCTGCGCGGATTTCATCATCTGCCGCAGCTGGCTTGCCCCCACATAGCACTGCTCCCGCGCCGCCACCAGGGCCCGCTCGAAGGTGAAGCGGGCCGGAACGTCGAGCAGCAGGCTGGCGGCACGCTCCCCGTCCAGCCAGGCGATGGCTCTGCGCTGCTCCATGTTGTCGGTGGCGGCAAACAGGGCATCGCGCACCAGGGTTTCGGCAAACAGGGAGGCGGTCTCCGCCAGCGTCTTGGGGTAGTCGCGCTGCTCCAGCGGCAAGTCCCGCAACAGCCAGCTGTGCCAGGCGTGCCCGAGCTCGTGGGCCAGGGTGATGAGGTTGTCCATGGTGCCCTCGAAGGTGAGAAACACCCGAGGCTCGGGAGGATAGGCATATTCGGTGCTGTAGGCACCGCTGCGCCTGTTTGCGCTGGGGGCCGCATCAATCCAGCCCTTCTCGGCCATCATGCGGGCAAAGGCCCCCATTTCGGGGTCAAACCCGGCGAAGGCATCAGCCACCAGAGTCAGCGCCTGCTCGAAGCTGAGCAGGGCCGGGGTCGCGGCGGGCGCAGGGGCATAGAGATCCCAGGGGGCAAAATCGGTGATCTGCCGGGCGCTGGCCATGGCGCGCAGGGCTCGCCGTCCCAGCGCTTTGTGGGCGTCAGCCTCGGCCATAAGGGTATCCAGAGTGGCGCGCTCGATATGGCTCTGATGGCAGGAGACATCCAGCGCATCGAGCCGACGCGTCTTGCCACGCTGGGCGGCGAGTTCGTTGCGCCAGCCGTTGATGGCATTGAGGATGGCAGCCACCGTCTCCTGCTCTGCCTGCCAGGCGGCCTGAATGCCGTGCCAGGCGCTGGCACGGCGCGCCCGTTCCGGGTGGGCCAGCAGATTGTCCGCCTGGGCCAGTCCCATGGGCTCTCCGTCCACGACCGGCCTGAGCCGGCCCACCAGACTGTCGTAGAGTTCCCCCCAGCCTTGCAGCCCATCCACTCCCAATCCTTCGATCAGCTGCTCGCTCTCGAGCGACAGCCGTTGATCCTGCAGGCGGCGATCATGACGGATAAGGTAGGCAAGCTCGAACAGCTCGGCATCCTGCAGCAAGGCTCGAACCTGCCCCTCGGGGGCACTTGCCCAGAACAGGGTCACCGGCTTGCTGAGCTGGGCCAGGGTCGCCTGCAACTGCTGGCCACGGGATAGCAGCACCTTGGCAGCTTCGTCGCAACCATTGCGACTGAGCCGGTTGTAGGCATAGGTCTGGCTGTTCCACACCAACCGGTTCACGTCGGTCCAGCAGGATCTGATGGCCCGCAGCAGGTGGCGCAAGCCATTGACGTCAGTGGTTTGAGGAAGCTCGTCCAGCAGTTGACTCAAGGTCGTCAGCGTATGACGGGCCTGATGAAAATCGGCGTCGATCGCCGGGCAATCGGGGGCGGCATAGATGTGATCATCCAGCCAAACGGGTAGGTTCATAACTGTCCTTGTTTGTTTGCATCCATGTCGAGTGGCCCCGCCTCTGTGGGCGAGTGCCACTGCCGATAGTACGAAGGGAGCCGGCACTTGCACAGCCCCCATCCAAGTCAACAAACAAGACGAACAATCATCTGTGCGACGGCCTCTGTCGGCCGTGCACAAACCGTGGACAGGCCGCCGTTATTTGGCGGGTTTGAGTTTGCTCACCAGGGTCATGGCCAGCACCAGCACCATGCCCGCCACCACACCGGCCACGGCGTTGAGCAGGGTCGGCGTCACCGCGGCCAGCACGGCGCCCACGGATGGCAAGGTGGCAAGGGCTGCGGCCGCACCTTCAACCAGGTGATGGGCGAAGGGCCAGCCATGCACCAGAATGCCGCCACCCACCATGAACATGGCGATGGTCCCCACCAGCGCCAGCAGGTGCATCAAACGGGGCGCCGTCACCAGCAGGCCCCGGCCCAGGGCGCGGCGCAAGGGGCCGCCATCGGGCTTTTGCAGCAGGTGCAGGCCGATATCGTCGAGCTTGACGATTAGCCCCACCAGGCCATAGACCCCGACCGTCATCAGCAGGGCTATGCCCGCCACCACGGAGATCTGCAGACCCAGGCTGCTGCCCTGCACTGTGCCGAGCGCGATGACGATGATCTCGGCAGAGAGGATAAAGTCGGTGCGAATGGCCCCCTTTATCTTCTGCTGCTCGAAAGCCACCAGATCGTCCGGCACAGGGCCCCTGTGTTGCTCGCTCTCTGCCGCCTCGTGGGGCAGAAACTTGTGGGCCAGCTTCTCCGCCCCCTCGAAGCAGAGGTAGGCGCCCCCCAGCATCAGCAAGGGGGTGATGAACCAGGGCACCAGGGCGCTGATGGCGATGGCGGCGGGCACCAGAATAAGCTTGTTGCGAAACGACCCCTTGGCCACGGCCCACACCACGGGCAGCTCCCGCTCGGCCCGCACGCCGGAGACCTGCTCGGCATTGAGGGCGAGATCGTCCCCCAGCACGCCGGCGGTCTTCTTGGCCGCCACCTTGGTCATCAGGGCCACGTCATCGAGCACGCTGGCAATATCATCGAGCAGGGCCAACAAACTGGTTCCGGCCATATCAGGCATTCCTCATCTCAGTGGAAACATCCCCCGGGCACGCAGGCCATCTCGCCGGGCAGGCGCCACAGGCGAGTGCCGAGCAGAGGGGGGTCCTTATTTCAGGCAAAAGATGGCACAGTGTAACGAGAAGCCGCCCGTTAGGCAGCAACCACATCAGGGTCAATTGGCCTTGTTTCACCCCGAGTCCCCCCGGCTCAAGGAGTTCCCATGCAACCCTGGCAATCTCTGCTCGATTTCTGGTTTGGCGATGACGCCGACGACGCCACCCGCGCCAAACGGCAAGCCCCGCTCTGGTGGGGAAAAAGCAGCGAAACCGATGCGCTGATAACCAGCCGCTTTGGGGCGCTGGCCGAAGCCGCCGCCACCGGCTCTCTGGCCCACTGGGCCGAGGTGCCCGTCGGCCGGCTGGCGCTGATCCTGCTGCTGGATCAACTGCCACGCAACATACATCGCGCCACGCCCGGCGCTTTTGCCCAGGACCCGCGGGCCCGGGATCTCTGTCTGAAGGGCTTGTCGCTGGGGGCAGACAAGGCGCTCTCGCCGCTGGCGCGGGTCTTCTTCTACCTGCCGCTGGAACACGCAGAATCGCGCGAGCAGCAAGTACGCAGCGTGACCCTGTTCGAGGCGCTGGCGGCCGAGCAGGCCGGCAGTCCGGCGCAGGCCACCTTCGCGGGCTTCACCGATTTTGCCCGCCGCCATCAGGTGATCATCGAACGCTTTGGCCGCTTCCCCCACCGCAACGCCATCCTGGGTCGCACCAGCACGCCGGAGGAGGCCGAATTTTTGCAGCAACCTGGCTCCGGTTTCTAGGCCAGCCGCAGAGACAAAAAAAACGGGCCCGATGGGCCCGTTTTGCATGCAGGGAGTGGACAAGGGGCATCACGCCGCCTCTGCCAGCTCCTCCTCTTTCTTCTGGTAGGCCTGGGGCGAGAGACCCAGCAGCTCCTGCACTGTGGAGGCGACCGTGATGGAGGAGATGGTCCCCACCAGGATGCCGGCGAACAGGGTGAAGGCGAAGCCGTAGAGGGCATCGCCGCCGAACAGCAGCAGGGCGCCCACGGTAAAGAGGGTGGTGCCCGAGGTGATCATGGTGCGGCTGAAGGTCGCCTTGATCGCCACGTCCGAGCAGTCGTGGATGGAGAGCTTGGTGCGTGAGCTCAAGATGTCCCGCAACCGGTCCGAGATGACGATGCTGTCGTTGAGGGAATAGCCGATCACCGCCATCAGGCCGGCGATCACGTTGAGGTCAAACTCGATGTTGAACAGCGCTAGCAGCCCCATGGCCACCAGGCCGTCGTGCAGCACAGACACCAGAATGCCGATGGCCTGACGCCACTCGAAGCGCACCGCCAGGTAGGCGGAGATGGCCAAGGAGGCCACCAGCACCGCCAGCATCCCCTGCTGGAACAATTCGGCACCCACCTGAGGGCCGACTATGGTGGTGCGCAGCAGCTCCACCGGCAAGTTGAGCTGTTGACCCAGCATGACTGCCAGCTCCTCGGCTGGCCAGGGCAGCTCGTGGGGTGGCAGCTTGATGAGCCACTCCCCCGGGATGCCGGCGCCGCTCAGCTCGACCGCCCCTGCCAGCGGGGCGCTCAGCAGGGCGTTCAGTTCATGGGCCTCTTTCAGGGTCTGGATGCGAAACTCCAGCAGTATACCGCCGGTGAAATCGAGCCCGAGCGACAGCCCGTTGATGGCCAGCACGGCTATGCTCGCCACCGTCAGCAGCACGGAGATCCACAACCCGATGTAACGCCAGCGGGTCAGGCCCATGGCAACGATCATTCTCAACATAGTTTTATCCTCGACAACAGCTGACTCGGGCTTCCCGCCGGGAAGCGCGTGGCGCAGGCGCGGAGCAGGCTCGAACGCGCGGCGCTATGGCACAGAGTGAATGCAGGGGTCACGGTCACACCCTCAGCAGCTTGTCGCTGCTCTTGCCCCACAGGGGGTTGATGATGGCGCGGGTGCCCCAGATGCCGGTCACCATGCTGGAGATGAGACCCAGGATCAGGGTGATGGAGAAGCCCTGCAGCGGGCCCGAGCCGATGGAGTAGAGCACCACGGCACAGATCAGGGTGGTGATGTTGGCATCGAAGATGGTGCGAAACGCCGAGCGATAGCCAAAGTCGATGGCGTTGGCGAGACTCCCCCCTTCCCGCAGGCGGTCCTTGATCCGCTCAAAGATCAGCACATGGGTATCCACCGCCATGCCGACCGTGAGCACCAGACCGGCGATCCCCGGCAGGGTCAGCACGGCCCCCGGCAGCACCGCCAGCATGCCCACCTGCATCAGCAGGTTGGCGATGAGCGCCGTGATGGCGACCCAGCCGAACTTGCGATACCAGGCCATCATGAACAGCATCATGCCCGCCATGCCGAACGCCAGCGCGGTGAAGCCCGCTTCTATGTTCTGCAAGCCCAGGGTCGGGCCGATTGAGCGCTCCTCCAGGATCTTCAGCGGCGCCGTGAGGGCGCCGGCCCGCAGCAGCATGGCCAGCTCCTGGGCCTCTGGCAGACTGCCAATACCCGTGATGCGGAACTGGTTGCCGAGCGCCGTCTGTATGGTGGCGACGTTGATCACCTCGCTCTGGGCGCGCAGCTTGCCCTGGGCGTTGGTCTTGTATTCGGTGAAGACGGTGGCCATCGGCTTGCCCACGTGCTGGCGGCTGAACTGGTTCATCTTGCTGCCACCCAGGCTGTCGAGCACGATATTGACCTGGGGTTGGCCCATCTCGCCCATATTGGCGCGGGCATCGACGATATGCTCACCGCTCAGCACCGGCTTGCGGGCCAGACCGACGGCCTGACCGCTGCGATCCGCCATGAAGAAGCGGCTGTCGGCCTGGGCCTCGTAGAAGGCCAGCGACGCGGTCGCACCTATTACTTCCTTGGCCTGCTTGGGATTGTGCACCCCGGGCAACTCGATGCGGATGCCGTCCTGGCCCTGACGCTGGACCGAGGCCTCGACTATGCCGAGCTCGTTGATCCGCTTTTTCAAAATTGACAGGTTCTGGGTCACGGCGTTGTTGGCCAAGAGGGTGCGCTCGGCCTCGCTCATCACCAGCCGCAGCTCGTTGCCGCTGCGATTGAGTTGCCACTGATCCTGCCGGGTGCCGGCGGAATCCTTGATGATGTTGAGCCAGGGCGCCTGATCGGCCACCTCGGGCAGGGTGACTCTCACCTCCCCTTCGCTCACCCGGGCCACGTTGGCGCCCCGCAGGCGCGCCTCGCGGAACTGGGTGCGCAGCATGTCCACCAGGTTTCTGGTCTGGTTGTCCACCACGAAGCTGAGATCGACCCCGATCAGCAGCTGGGAGCCGCCGCGCAGATCCAGCCCGAGCTTGATGGGAGCGGCGCCGAGCTGGCTGATCCAGGTCGGGGCATTGGAGTAGAACTCCAGGGTCAGGGCCGCGCTGTCATAGCCCTGCTGCTCCAGCAGCTGCTTGGCCCTCTGCTGTTCGGACTGGCTGTTGAACACCAGTTCGACCCGCTCTTTCTGTTGCACCTGTTTGACCGGCGCTATCTGGTTGTCGGCCAGCAGGGTGCGCTGCGCCTCGGTCAGGCTGGTCTGGCCGTGCAGGCCAAGGGAAGGCTGCTCACCGAAGAAGGTGGGCAGGGAGTAAAACGCGAAGGTGAACAGCATGAGCAGCAGCAGGGCATACTGCCACATGCTCATGCGATTCAGGGTGGTACGACTCTTTTTTCTCATGGCAAAAGCCTCTGTCAGGAGAAGGCGGCGCACTCGCCACCCATGGCGGGGGCGGCACGCAAGAAAATACAAATGAGACTGGGCGCCCGTTCACGCGCGGTGAGCAGGCTTTACAGGAGACGATGAGGCAGTGCGGCGAGGCCGGACCCCATCGGGATCAGGCGAGATAACTCTGGGAGAAGCGGTATTGCAGGTGTTGGCGTTGCAACCTGTGCCGGTGAATGGTGGCAAAGCGGTCGCGGAAGCTGTTTTTGGGGTAGAAGAGCGCCGCATAGAGCAGCAGGCCGCACAGCAGCAGCAGGATCGCCTGCTGTGACCAGCTCATGATCAGCTCGTAGACGACGCTGCCGGGCTGGTGATCGCTGCGCAGGGAGTGTTCGAGCCGCAGCAGATGATTCTGATGGGAGCCGACAAACTTGACGACACCGTCGTCGCTGTCGCTGGCGCTGTGGATCACCAGCAGGGTATCGGACTGATCGCCCGTGCCGGCATCGCTCATCACCTGGCCAGGCTGGGAAGCGGCCTGAGGCGCGGATACCTTGAGCCCCTCCACCGAAACGGTAGAGAGCAACAGAGTGAGCGAGATGAGCAGTGTCATCAACGCCAGTTTCACTTTGTCCAGCAGGCTCAAAAAGTTAATTCCCAAATAATAGAAAGGGCAAACTACCACAGGCACCCAACAAGGACAAGGGCGGCAGGGTCGTCAAGCCTCGCACGGCGCCCTGCCGAAAACGAAACTCACCCCTGTGACATCTGCCTGAAATCGCGGGCATAGCCCTTGAGCAGGGTGTAGAGATGGGCGCGCTGGGAGATGTCCAGCGACTGGCTCAGGGCACTCAGCCAGTTGACGGTGCGCTGGCGGGATTGATCCGTGTAGCCGGTGAAACGGCCATCCATGAGTCCATCCCCCTGCTGCAACAGGGCGGTGAGCTGGGCGCCGAAGTCCGGGCTCTGGCGCTGCTGCATCAGCCTGTCCAGCTCCCTGGTCCAGGCGGTCTGAAACTCCAGCCAGGGGGCCTGCAGCTCGTATTGCCACTCCACCCACTGGGCCACCAGCGGCGCCTGGGCCGGCTTCACCTCCCCAATCCAGAACACCAGCCGCTCGTTCATCTTGCCGGTGAACTCCTTGAGCAGCTCGGCCTTGGGCTGGCGGGCAAAATCCTGCTCCCGCTCGGTCTGCCGGCTGAGCCTGTCCTTCATGAACATGGCCACCTGCTCCTCGGTCAGGGTACGGGCCAGCCGCACGGCGCGGGGAACCGTGTTCTCCAGGGTGCGGGTCAGGCTCTGCTGGGCCGCATTCAGATGAAGCGAGACCTGGGCCGGGCTCATGGGGCTCGCCACCGCCCTGGCCAGCGCATCCAGATCATCGGCGTAACGGGGCACCTCGTACTGGCGGTGCCAGGCCATCAGCCCCTTCACTTCGTTATCCAGCAGCCGCTTCTGGCTGCGATCCAGCGAGAAATAGTCATCCAGCTGCCAGACGATGGCCACGTCCAGCCAGTAATAGACCACCCGGGTGGAGCAGCCCACCAGCAGCAGACAGATCAGCAGCAGGCTCCAGCTGCGGGGTTGACGCCAGGAAAAGGAGGTCACCATGCACTACTCCCAAGGTTGACGAGTTGATGATTCATATCGATCTGATCCTGCCTATGCCAGCGTTGATACGCAGCGATGCGTGTCGAGCAACACTTGCCCCCCACCACCGGCCCTACTCCAGCCGTTGACGATTCGTGTCGATCAGGGCCTGGTAATCGGGCCCGGGGGGGTGCTCGGCCATCAGCAGCGCCCACAACAAGCCTATGTAGTCGACCCAGGGCAGGAAGGCCTGGCTCTGAAAGCCCCGGCTTCCCAAACGCGCCCCTGCCCGCTCAAGATAGCCGCTCTCCAGCGCCTCTCGCTGGCCGTCGTCCCAGCCGTGGGTGCGCTGTATGCTGGCCACCTCGAAACCGGGATGACCGGCGGCGCCATACTCCCAGTCGATGACCCAGGGCCGGGTTCCCAACAAGTTAGCCGGATTGAGATCATGATGGCAAGGGAGCCAGCAATCGGCCGGCTCGCGACTGGCCAGCAGTCCCCGTTCCAGCGCAGGCAGCCAGTCAGGGATCCGGGCCAGACGGCCGCGATAACCGGCGGCATGAGCCCGCACCGCCATCACCACGGCGGGCACCGGCAACCGGTGCAGCCGTACCAGCACCTCGGCCAGCAGACAGGGCTGCTCGGCGGGGGACGGGGGCGCCTCGGCCCAGTTGGGTTCATCGCACCAATCCAGCAGCATCAGGCCGCTGGCGGGATCGCTGTGATGACAGGGCAGCGCCAGCCCCTGCCCCATGGCTCCCCGATAGAGCTGCCACTCGGTCGCCCGATCGATACCGAGCCGACAGGGATCCGGATGACCGAGCCGCAAAAAATGACTGCGCCCCGAGGGGAGGCGCAGTCGATAGTTGCAGTTGGTCAGGCCACTGGCCAGCGCTTCCAGCCGCCCCGAACGCCAGGGGGCCGGCAGGCTGGCCAGCAACTCCAGCTCCGCCAGATCACCAGCCAAAGGTGGATTTCTTCGCCTGTTTGCGGATCTCTTTCTGATCGGCCCACAGCAGTTCGCCGTTTTGCAGATCCATCAGGTTCATGGTCATCTGGTAGTAGACATCCTTCACCTTGCCGTTGTCCTTGACGATGCTGGCGAGGTTGCCATAGACCATGTAGCGGGCACCTGTCTGCTTGCCCAGACGCACCATGGAGGCGGGATCCACCATGCCGCTGCTCTGTTGGTATTCGAGCTGCTGCTTGACCGCCGCCACCTTGCTCATGTCGACGAAGCGGAACTTGCCGGCTCGCAGCAGCTTGGTGCGAATGGTGTCCGTGATGGCCTCGGTGTCGATGTGCTCAGAGGTCTTGTTGCGGATGGAGTCCATGAACATCACCGGACGACCGCCCGCGGTGATCTCGCTGGTGGCCGGCGAGGCGAGCATGGAGTCCGCCATCTTGTCGGCAATGGCCTGCAGATCCGATGAGCCGTAGTCCACTGTCACCGTCTCGGTTTCGGTCGGATCGCCATAGCTGACTGTGGTGCTGGAACAGCCGCCAAGCAGCAGGGCGCCGGTCAATATCAGCAGGGCATGATTCATTTTCATCAGTAGGATTCCTCAATCACTTCGCGTACGTAAATCCGGTATCCCCGGGCGGCCGGGCTCGGCGCCAGGGCAGAGAGGGTGCGGGTCTGATAGCCGTGCAGCTTGATGGGGGTCCAGCCGCGGCCATCGCTGGCCACCTCCTGTCCCGCCTCATCATACCAATAGAACAGGTATTGCAGCTTGTTGTCACCGCGCTGGGTGCTGGCCGCCGCCACATTGACCTGCAGCAGGCCGTTTTGCTCGCGCCGGCTCAGCTCGGTCAGGGTCACATTGACGTTCTGATGCTGCTCCTGCACGGGGGCCGCTCCCGCCGCGCCATAGAGCGCCACGCCGGAGGTATTGGTGGCGCAGCCGGTCAGCAGCATCACCAGGGCCAAACCGTATGCTTTCATCTTGATCTCCTTAGCCGGCAGGCCATCTGGGCCCGACCGTCAGTCATGGGTGTCATGGTCCGGGCGCGCTTAGAGCGGCATCACCCGGGTCGTCAGGCCGGCGCCGAGCCGCTGCACCCACACCAGGGTGGTACGCCCGCCGTGAACGGTGAGCGGCAGGGTGCGCATGGCGCTGCCCGCCCCCAGGGTGAGCTGCACCTCGCCTGCCGGCAGCATGCTCTGCCAGCTGGATGCCTGGGCCGGCAACGTCAGCCAGCTGCGGGTATCGGCCCGCTCCGAGAGGGTATTGAAGATGCCGACCAGAATATTGCCCACATCGCCCCCCTCCTTGGCGGCGGTGCGCCTCAGCTGCTCCTTGGTCACCAGCCGCAGCGCCTGACGGGTCAGCATGCCCGGCAACCGCTCCTGCAGATCCTTGGCGGCCAGCGCCTCCAGCCGCACCAGCTCGCTGGTCTGCTCAACCCGCTTGCCCACCGACACCGTCAGCGGGCCCGTGTTGCTGGCCCGGTTGTCGTAATAGGGCACGGCCACGGTAAAGGTACGAAAATCGCCGCTGGAGGTGGAGATGGGCAGCGGCAGGAACAGCTCGCGCCGCGCCGGGATCAGCCCATCTTCAAACAGCACCACCAGCTGCCCCTGATTTTTGGTTAAAGGCGGCGCCTTGCGACCCAGCTTCTTCTCCGTCTCCTTGAGCTCATCGGGGGAGCCGCGCAGCCGCGCCAGGCGCAGCAAGGCATCCTGCAGGCTCTGGTTGTCCGGCGCTATCTGGTAGCCACGCTGATAGTCGACCCAGGCATCGTTGAGATCCCCGGCCGCCTCATAGAGCACGCCGGAGAAATAGAAGGTGTAGGCGTTCTGGAAACCGTTTTTCACCTGGCCTATCAGCCGGTCGAGATCCGGTGCCCCGCGCGACATCAGCTGGCGCATCTCCCGCTCTGTACTGGCTTCGGCCCCTTTCTCTCTGGCCTTGCTTACCTCCCCCGCCCGCGCCTTGAGGGCACGCTCCTGCACCTGGTTGGCCCGGCGCACCTCCACCAGGGCGCCGTCGGCGTCTCCCCGCTGCAGGTAGTTGAGGGCCAGATAGTGATGCAGCATGGTGCGCTCATAATCCGGCGCCAGGTAGGCCATGCTCTGATCGTTGGTGAGCAGGCTGCCCGCCTGACCCAGCCCCTGGCTCAGCCGGTATTGGGCCTGATTGTCTTCCCACTCGAGGCGGCTGTCGGCGGCGGCGAAGGCCTGCTTGCTGCCCGCATCCTGACCGGCCAGCCAGGCGATGCGGCCCTGCTCGAGCCGGTCCAGCACATAGGTGTCGTCCCCCTGGGTGGACTCGCGCACCTCGGGCAGCGCCTCGGCGGCGTGCCCCAGCAGCAGCTGGTTGCGCAGCGGCACCATCTGATCGGAATAGGAGACGAACATGTCCTGCCAGTGAGAGGCGCAGCCCCCCAGCAGGGCACTGGCCAGCAGGAGGCCGGCCAGACGGGGAAAGCGGTGCATCACAGGCAGAGCAGCGGCCCCAGGGATTGACCCCCTACCAGATGCATGTGGATGTGATAGACCTCCTGCCCGCCGTGGCGATTGCAGTTCATGATCAGGCGATAACCATCCTCGGCGATCCCGGCCTCGCTGGCCAGCTTGCGGGCCACTGTGAACATGCGACCCAGCGCCAGCTCATGTTCGGCTTCCACGTCGTTGACCGTGGGGATCAGTACATTGGGAATGATCAGGATATGGGTCTTGGCCTTGGGCTGGATGTCCCGGAATGCGGTCACCAGATCGTCTTGATAAAGGATGTCGGCGGGGATCTCTTTACGGATGATTTTGCTGAAAATGGTTTCTTGCGCCATGGATAACTCCTTTATATGAAAAAGAAAATTCAACACCAACCTCAAGCGGCTCCCGAGGTGGCCATCAGGGCCCGCCAAGTGTGACACAAGCCGACATTTGACACAGCCGTTGTCCCATTCTCTTCAGTTATTGTTAAAAATACCGATAGCCGGAAGACGTCAGATGGCGTCGCTCGCCCAGGGTGGTAGCAGGGTATCAAATGGACGGGGTATTCAGGCAAGGGACTTTTGCATATACAGCGGGACAATAATGAAACAAACAATGTCAGACCTCTCCATCTTGCAGAGGGTCTATTTAGGCTTTGCCATTCTGGTGGCCGTGATGGCGGCCACCTCGGTACTCACCTTTCGCAGCCAGAGCGAGCTCAATCAGGCGCTGGATCAGGTCACCCGGCAATCCATGCCGCTGGTAATCGCCAGCAGTCAGACCCAGATCAGCCTGCTCAGCGCCAACAAGTGGCTCACCGACGTGCTGACCGAGCAGGATCCCAAACAGATCCCGGCCGAGGTGGCCGAGCTGCAACAGGCCAAGGCCCAGGTCGACAAGACGCTCGCCACCCTCAGCCGGCAGGCGGCGGCGCACCCTGAGCTGCAGGGTGAAATGGCGGCACTGAGCAAGCTGGTCGGCGACTATCTGCAGCTGACCGGCACCCTGCCCACCGAGCATCAGGCCCTGCTCACCCGCTTGCACAAGGTGAACCAGGCCAAGGGGCAGTTCCAGGTCAGCCTGCCCCAGTTCAAGAAAAACCTCGGCGACATGATGGTCACCATAGACGACAGCTTCATCAAGATGCTGTCCGAGACCCTGACCACCAAGCTCTCCGCCATCGAGCTATCCACCATGGATGCGCTCAACCAGAGCATACCCGCACCCATCGAGGGGGCGCTCAAGCGCAACAAGATGCAGATCGAGGGGTTCAACAGCACCATCAAGGATCTGCAGGGGGAGCTCAAGAACTTCGACAATGACATGGGCCACTACGTGCACGGCTTCGTGCGCGACACGACCGCCAGCGAGGGGGTGCTCTCCCAGTACCTGGCGCTGATGCAGCAGCAGGAGCAAATGCGCGAGCAGAGCAAGCAGGCCAGCAAGCTCATCGTCAGCATCCAGAGCAAGCTCGAGGGGATCACCGACCAGAGCCAGCAGTTGATGAACGCCAGCATACGCGCCTCCGGCAAGGTGCAGGCCCAGAGCACGCTCACCCAGGGGATCAGCATCGCCATCGCCATCCTGGTGGCCATTCTGGTGGCCTACACCCTGGGCAAGGCGATTCGCCGCCCGCTCAAGGAGCTGCTGCGGGTGCTGACCGAGGTGACCCAGGGCGACATGACCCAGCGCATCGGTTTTCGCAGCAAGAACGAGTTTGGCCAGCTCGGCAGCCAGATCAACCTGCTGATCCAGCAGATGGGGGACGTGCTGACCCAGCTCTCCCAGGCCTCGACCCAGCTCAACAACGCCGCCCACGACAACCGTCACACCACGGAATCGGTACGGGCGGATCTGGAGAAACAACGTCAGGAGACCGCCTCGGTCGCCGCCGCCATGACCCAGATGGAAGCCTCGGTGCGTGAAGTGGCCCAGGCGGCCAACCAGACTCTGGAGCGGGTGCAGGACGTGGAGAAAGCCTCCGAGACCGGCCGCAAGGTGATGGCCGGCAACATCACCACCACCCATCAGCTGGCGGGCAAGTTGCAGCAGACCGGCAAGGTGATCGGCGATGTGAGCGCCATGAGCAACCAGATAGGCAACATACTCGACGTCATCCGCGGCATCGCCGAGCAGACCAACCTGCTGGCGCTCAACGCCGCCATCGAGGCGGCCCGGGCCGGCGAGCAGGGCCGCGGCTTTGCAGTGGTGGCCGACGAGGTGCGCAGCCTGGCGGGGCGCACCGCCCAGTCCACCAGCGAGATCCAGACCATGATCGAAAACCTGCAGCAGGGGGTCGCCAAGGCGGTGACTGTGATGCAGGAGTGCTCCCGCGAGATGGACAGCTGCGTGGATCAGAGCTCCCACGCCAACAACGCCATGGAAGAGGTGCAGGGGATAGTGGTGCTGATCAGCGACATGTCGAGCCAGATAGCCTCCGCCGCCGAGCAGCAGCAGGCCACCAGCGCCGACATCGCCACCAACCTCAACCGCATCTCGGATATCTCGGATCTCAACTATCAGGGCATAGCCCGGGTGGCCGAGACCAGCCAGCAGCTCGACTCCCTGGCCGAGCAGCAGGAGAGCCTGGTCAAGCGCTTCCGGCTCAGCGCCTGATGAGGTCATCTGTTTTTCCATTGCCCTGACACGACAAGGCCCCGCAGATGCGGGGCCTTGCTTATTCTGGCAACGAGCGCGGGATCAGGCGTAGGCGATGGCGCCCTTGCCCACCCCTTCATAGGCCACGATTTTCACGAACTTGTCGCCCACCTGCTTCTTCACCTCGCGGGCTATATAACAGGCCAGCAGCTCTATGGTGGTGTCGGTATCGATCATCTCCACCTCTCCCGCCGGCATGGCCAGCTGGAACAACCCCTGGGGCGCCACGTACTTGAAGCCGAGATTCTGCTCGCCGGCATCCTTCAGGGTCGCCTCGGCCAGCTCGCTCAGGGAGAGTTCGCCAAGGGCCACCTTGTCCTCTTCGGTGCCGAGGTAGATGTCGGCCCAGCGCTCGGCCCAGTTCAGCTCCAGCTCAGCGTCGCGCTCACCGTCCAGGTGGATCTCGATGGGAGAACGATGGCCGTGGGCGATGCGCTGGCAGTTGCCATCGTGCTTTTTCAGGCCGTGGCTGTAGTGGTAGAAGGCGCCATCGATCTGCTCCTGGCGCAGGGTCAGCGACAGATCCTTGATGTTGCCGGGCAGTCGCTGGGCCAGCACAGCCAGCAGATAGCGGGTGACGGACTCCTTGTCGATCTGGGGCGCCGGGATGAAGGCAAAGCCCTGAGTGGGGCAACGCAGGTGAATGGAGCGACCCGGGCGCAGCAGATCCACCGTGCTCTCCTCCCCCTCCAGATGGGCCACATGGACCAGTGCACACTCGGCCGGCACCAGCAGCTTGTGATCCACCTCTTCATCGATGATCGACTTGATCAGTTTTTTCACCCGACCAAAGTCCAGCAGCATGCTCATCTCGTTGAGCTCGCCGCTCATCTCGACATCCACCAGCCAGCTCTCCCCCACCATGCCACGGCGTTCACACAGGTAGCTGGAATCGATCACGGTCAAATCTCTTACAAATAACTTCATCAGTCAGGCCTTGCTACAGAGAAAGTGCAGTTTGCGATATTATGACCCGCGATCACTGACAAAGGAACCGGACTCCCCCATGAACAAATTGCTAATCAAGAATGCCACCCTGGTCAATGAAGGCCGCATCTATGCCTCGGATGTATTGATTGAAGGGGAACGGATCGCCCGGATCGCCCCTCACATAGAGGCGCCCGATGCCGTGGTGATAGATGCAGCAGGTCGTCACCTCATCCCGGGAATGATCGACGATCAGGTCCATTTCCGGGAACCCGGCCTGACCCACAAGGGGACCATCGCCAGTGAATCCCGGGCCGCCGTGGCAGGAGGCACCACCAGCTTCATGGAAATGCCCAACGTCAATCCCCAGACCACCACCCTCGATGCCCTCGAAGCCAAATACCAGATAGCCGCCAACTCCTCCGCCGCCAATTACAGCTTCTATCTCGGCGCCACCAACGACAACCTCGACGAGATCAAGCGCCTCGATCCCAAGCAGTCCTGTGGGGTCAAGGTGTTCATGGGGTCATCCACCGGCAACATGCTGGTGGACAACCAGGAGACTCTGGCGGCGATTTTCCGCGAGAGCCCGGTGATGATAGTCACCCACTGCGAGGACACCCCCTCCATCAAGGTGTTGGAAGACGAGGCCCGCGCCAAGTGGGGCGAGGATGTGCCGATGCGCGAGCACGGCCGCATTCGCAATGACGAGGCCTGCTACAAGTCCTCCAGCATGGCGGTGGGTCTGGCGAAAAAATACGGTGCCAAGCTGCACGTGCTGCACCTCACCTCCGCCAAGGAGCTGTCGCTGTTTACCGCCAGCCATGATCTCAGCGAGCTGAAAGACAAGAACATCACCGCCGAGGTATGCGTCCACCACCTCTTCTTCAACGAGGCGGATTACGACACCCTGGGCAGCCAGATCAAGTGCAACCCGGCGGTGAAGACGGCCGCCGACCAGCACGCCCTGCTGGATGCGGTACGCAACGACGTGCTGGACATCATAGCCACAGACCACGCCCCCCACACCTGGGAGGAGAAGCAGAACAGCTACTTCAAGGCGCCGTCCGGCATCCCCCTGGTGCAGCACTCCATGCTGGCCCTGCTGGAGCTCTACCACAACGGCGTGTTTTCGCTGGAAACCATCGTCAAGAAAACCTCCCACGCGGTGGCCGAGCGCTTCCAGGTGCAGGATCGCGGCTACATTCGCGAGGGTTACTTCGCGGATCTGGTGCTGCTGGATCTGGGCAAGCCCTATGTGGTCAACGACAGCAACCTGCTCTACCTGTGCGGCTGGTCACCCTTCAACGGCTACCGCTTCCACAGCACTGTGGAGATGACCCTGGTCAACGGCCAGATCGCCTGGCAAAACGGTCAGGTCACCGATCAGGTGCTGGGCAAGCGGCTGACCTTCAACCGCTGATCGCTTCATCGCCGATGCAAACGGCCGCCTCCGGGCGGCCGTTTGCATGGTGGGCTGAACAGTGGGTTGAAAAAGGCCCCTGACATGGGCCCTCGATGGCCTGATTTAGCCGCTGTGGCGGTACTTTGAGCGCCAATTGCTCGCAAAGCAGGCAAACAGTCTCAGAGTGGGATTTCCCCTGTTGACAGGGTCGGGTCATCTCCATAAACTCAGCCCCCGTCAGCCGAGCTGACTCCGTCGGTGTGTAGCGCAGCCAGGTAGCGCATCTGCATGGGGTGTAGAGGGTCGGAGGTTCGAATCCTCTCACACCGACCAAATTCCCCGAGAAAGGCCTTGTCAGATGACAAGGCCTTTTCTTTTTGGCGCGGAGCAGCCCTTAGCGGCACAACGCTGCCCGCATTGTGTCGCCGATCGGTTTGTGCTGTAGTGATGCCGTGTTTTGCCAACCGGTGTTCGAGATGCCCCCTCCCCGCGTCTTTTGCCATCGTCTGCTGTTGCTCGGCCTCGGCGCGGCCCTGCTGCTCGGCTGCGCCACCCCCTATCACAGCAAGCCATCGTTCTGGAACGGCCAGACCGGCTTCTCCCAGACCCTGCTTGCGCCCGACAAATGGCAGCTGGAATTTATTGGCAACGACCTGGTGAGCCGGGAAACCGCCCGCAAGTATGTGCTGAAACGGGCGGGCGAAGTGGCGCAAGCCGAAGGTTATCAGTGGCTTGAGGTCAATGAATTGACCCTGCAGCGGGATGCGGTCAGGGTGACACCAAGCCGCCCCCTGTTCGGGTTCGATGACGACGAGCCCGATCCCTTTCTGGATCAGCGCACCGTGGAGCACCGCATCTCGGCATTGCTCATATTTACCCTCACCCGCAGCGCAAAAAACGACCGAACCATGAAAGCTGATTATCTTGCAAACATTAAAATAAACGGCGATTAATATAGGTTAAATGCAAGATCCATATCACATACAACTAATGACAACATAAAATTCTGCTACAAGGCTCTGGATTTACCCCCCCGGATTAGGCATGCTGCCAGCACACCGGCTGTCAGGAATCTACGGCCCGGATCACAAAAACGGACTGAAGTGGCACCCCTGCCACCCTAAACGCTTTGCACTTATCAAAACTGGGACCCCCCCCATGAAAATGAATAAATTGACGGCTGCCATCCTCATCGCGATGCTGGTTGGCATCCTGACTGGTCAGGGCTATCGCATGTTTGCCCCGGATCAGGCCGCTGGCTTTGCCAGTGACATCACCATACTGACCGACATCTTCCTGCGCCTGATCAAGATGATCATCGCTCCCCTTGTCTTCACCACCCTGGTGGTCGGCATCGCCAAGATGGGCGATACCCGCACCGTGGGCCGCATCGGTGCCAAGACCCTGGGCTGGTTCATGCTGGCCTCCCTGCTCTCCCTGACCCTGGGTCTGGTGATGGTCACCCTGATGCAACCGGGCGTGGGACTCTCCCTCTCCCTGCCGGATGATGCCGCCAGTTCCGGCGTGGTCGCCGGTGCCATCTCCCTCAAGGACTTCGTCACCCACGCCATTCCGAAAAGCGTGGTTGAGGCCATGGCCACCAACGAGATCCTGCAGATAGTGGTGTTCTCTCTCTTCTTCGGGCTGGCCGCCGCCGCGCTGGGCGATGCCGCCAAACCCGTGGTCAAGCTGATGGCAAGCGCCGCCGAGATCATGCTGAAGGTGACCGGTTACGTGATGAACTTCGCGCCGTTCGCCGTGTTCGGTGCCATCGCCGCCATGGTAGCCAAGGAAGGGCTCGGCATACTCGCCACCTACGGCACCTTCATGGCCCAGTTCTATCTGGCCCTGGCCTGCCTCTGGCTGCTGCTCATCGCCATGGGCAGCCTGTTCATTCGCCGCCGCGTGCTGACCCTGCTGGCCATGATCCGCGAACCCATACTGCTGGCCTTCTCCACCGCCAGCTCCGAGGCCGCCTATCCCAAGACCCTGGATCGGCTGGAGAAGTTCGGCTGTGACAAGCGCATCGCCAGCTTCGTGCTGCCCATGGGCTACTCCTTCAACCTGGACGGCTCCATGATGTACTGCACCTTCGCGGTCATGTTCATCGCCCAGGCCTATGGCATAGAGCTCTCCCTGGCCCAGCAGATCACCATGCTGCTGTTGCTCATGGTCACCTCCAAGGGGATGGCCGGCGTGCCGCGCGCCTCTCTGGTGGTCATAGCCGCCACCCTGAACCAGTTCCATATTCCGGAAGCCGGCATCCTGCTGCTGCTCGGCATAGACCACTTCCTCGACATGGGTCGCTCCGCCACCAACGTGCTGGGCAACGCCATCGCCGCCAGCGTGGTTGCCAAGACCGAAGACAGCCTGGGTGAAACCGAGCCGCTGGGTGAGGCGGATACCGCCAAGGCGTGATTTATCCCGCCAGCAAGATACAAAACGGCCCGCAGATGCGGGCCATTTTTTTGGCGGCTGCCTGCCCCTTAGGGCGAGTTCAGCACCAGCGGCGTACCCGCCGGCAGTACTCTGCATACGCCTCGCCGAAACGGGCCCGCAGCGCCCGCTCTTCCGGCACGATTTGGAAGCGATCCAGCCAGCCCCACAGCAGCAGCGGGCCGAGCCAGACCGCCAGCCCGCCCAGATAACAGGCCAGCGCCATCATCCAGCAGACCAGCCCCAGGTACATGGGGTTGCGGCTGAGACGGTAGAGCCCGCCCGTCACCAGCGCACTGGCCTGCTCGGGCCGCATCGGACTGACGGTGGTGCCCTGGCGGCGAAAACGCAGCAGGGCGCCAAACCCGAACACTCCTCCCAGCAGCACCAGCAACAGCGCCGGGACGGGCCACCCCTCCCCGGTTCCGCCCCACGCCACTATGCCCAGCGCCACTATGCCGAACAACAGCACGGGCGGCACACGACACTCTAGATCTATCATCTATTGACTCCCATGACAGGTGCCACAATCGACACCTTGCGTTACACTTCCCGACGGGAATAGCGCCCTGGAAAATTGTCAAAGTTCATAACAATAACAATGCCTTGGCTACACTTTATCCCATCTGCGTGAAAACGGCCCCCTAGCGGCCGTCATGCACCTCAACCCAAACAATAAAAAAGGAACCACCCCATGCACAAGAAGACACTGCTGGCCACGCTGATCCTGGGCCTGCTGGCCGGTCAGGCCGTCGCGGCCCCTTACCTGCCGCTGGCCAGCGATCATCGCAACGGCGAGGTGCAGACCGCCAGCAATGCCTGGCTGGAAGTCGATCTCGGCGCCTTCGAGCACAACATCCAGACCCTCAAGGATCGCCTCGGTGACAAGGGCCCGCAGATCTGCGCCATCATGAAGGCGGACGCCTATGGGCACGGCATCGACCTGCTGGTGCCCTCCGTGGTCAAGGCCAACATCCCCTGCATCGGCATCGCCAGCAACGAAGAGGCCCGCGTGGCCCGCGAGAAGGGCTTTACCGGCCGCCTGATGCGGGTGCGCTCGGCCACCCCGGACGAAGTGGAGCAGGCCCTTCCCTACAAGATGGAAGAGCTGATCGGCAGCCTGGTGAGCGCCCAGGGCATAGCCGACATCGCCCAGCGTCACCATACCAATATCCCGGTGCACATAGGTCTCAACTCCGCCGGCATGAGCCGCAACGGCATAGACCTGCGTCTGGCGGACTCCAAGGCCGATGCGCTGGCCATGCTCAAGCTCAAGGGGATCACCCCGGTCGGCATCATGACCCACTTCCCGGTGGAAGAGAAAGAGGACGTCAAGCTGGGGCTGGCCCAGTTCAAGCTGGACTCCCAGTGGCTGATCGAGGCGGGCAAGCTGGATCGCAGCAAGCTCACCATCCACGCCGCCAACTCCTTCGCCACCCTGGAAGTGCCGGATGCCTACTTCGACATGGTGCGCCCGGGCGGCCTGCTCTACGGCGACTCCATCCCCTCCTACACCGAATACAAGCGGGTCATGGCGTTCAAGACCCAGGTCGCCTCGGTCAACCACTACCCGGCCGGCAATACCGTCGGTTATGACCGCACCTTCACCCTCAAGCGCGACTCCTGGCTCGCCAACCTGCCGCTGGGTTACTCCGACGGCTACCGCCGTGCACTCAGCAACAAGGCCTATGTGCTGATCCAGGGTCAGAAGGTGCCCGTGGTCGGCAAGACCTCCATGAACACCATCATGGTGGACGTGACCGATCTGAAAGGGGTGAAACCCGGCGACGAGGTGGTGCTGTTTGGCCGTCAGGGCGAGGCCGAGGTGAAGCAGGCGGATCTGGAGGAGTACAACGGCGCCCTGCTGGCCGACATGTACACCATCTGGGGCTACACCAACCCCAAGAAGATCAAGCGCTAAGCAAATCTCTGCTATGAAAAAGGGCTCCCGCGGGAGCCCTTGTTGTCAGTGCTTTATGGTCTGCCGCGTTCAAGCGGCTTTTTTGCGGGTCACCCAGAGGCTGAGCCCCATGGACGCCAGCAGGATCAGGGCTACCACACCCAGCGCTATGTCACTCAGGGGGATCTTGAACAGATCCCGCCGAGATTATTTACAGCGCCTTCAAACGGCCTTTTTGCGAGTCACCCAGAGGCTCAATCCCATGGACGCCAGCAGGATCAGGGCCACGACGCCCAATGCAATGCCGGTCGGGATCTTGAACACATCCAGCAACAGCATCTTGACCCCGATGAACATCAGGATCAGCGCCAGGCCGTATTTCAGCAGGGCGAAACGCTCGGCCACCCCCGCCAGCAGGAAGTACATGGCGCGCAGGCCCATGATGGCGAAGATGTTGGAGGTCAGCACTATGAAGGGATCCGTGGTCACCGCGAAGATGGCCGGGATACTGTCCACCGCGAAGATGAGATCGCTCACCTCCACCAGCACCAGAATGAGCAGCAGCGGGGTGGCATAGCGCACACCGTCACGCCAGACGAAGAACTTCTCCCCCTCCAGGGTCTCGGTCACCTTGAAGCGACGACGCATCCAGCCCAGCAGCGGGTTGTTGGCCAGATCTGGCTCCTTGTCGGCCGCCCACAGCATCTTGACCCCGGTCAGCAGCAGGAAGGCACCGAACAGGTAGAGGATCCAGTGGAACTGCTCGATGAGCCAGCTGCCCGCGAACACCATGCCGGCACGCATCACGATGGCACCCAGTACCCCGTACAGCAGCACCCGGCGCTGCAGCTCGGCCGGAATGGCAAAGTAGCCGAACAGCATCAGCCAGACGAAGACGTTGTCCACCGCCAGCGCCTTCTCGATGAGGTAGCCGGTGAGGAACTCCAGCCCCTTCTGGTTGGCGATCTCGCGCCCGGCGCTGTGATCCAGCCAGAACCAGATGGCCAGGTTGAAGAGCAGGGCCACGCTGATCCAGATAAGGGACCAGATGCCCGCCTCCTTGAGGGACACCTTGTGCGCCTTGCCACCCCCGACAAAGCGTATGTCAATCCATAACAGGACCAGCACTATGCTGAAGAAACCGGTCCACATCCACCATTCACCCATTTTTCACTTCTCCCAAAAACGACAAAACCCACGACCGAGAGGCGTGGGTTTGCGTTTGGAGCAGATACACCTTGCCTCTCGGCAAGGTCTCACTTACAGCTGATTTGCATCAACTGCCCGGCTGCCGGGTGCACTGCAGGATATGGGTGCACCGTAATGACGACAAACCAGCGAGAAGTTACTCCCCTTGTTGGGCGGATAGTAACAGTGGCCAAAGATAACGCCAAGAGACATCTTCACCTCTGGCCAAAATTAATCGGGGCACCACCAGGGTGCCCCGCAAACGCATTCAACAAACCGGCATCAAAGCGGATCGGCCTTGAGGCAGGAGACCGCATGGTCGAAGTTGCCCTCAAGCATGGGGCGGGTCTTGGCGCACTCGGGACCCGCTACCGGGCAGCGGGTGCGAAACACGCAACCGGACGGCGGATTCATCGGCGATGGCAAGTCCCCTTCCAGGATCTGGATGACCTTGCTGCGCTCCAGATCCGGATCCGGAATGGGCACGGCCGACATCAGCGCCTTGGTATAGGGGTGCAGAGGGTTTGCGAAGATCTCCTTGCGCGTGCCCAGCTCCACAGCGTTGCCCAGATACATCACCAGCACCCGATCCGAGATGTGCTTGACCACGGACAAGTCGTGGGCGATGAAGATGAGCGACAGCCCCATCTCCTTCTGGATAGCCTTGAGCAGGTTCACCACCTGAGCCTGGATGGAGACATCCAGCGCCGACACCGGCTCGTCACAGATGATCATCTTGGGCTCCAGGATCAGCGCCCGGGCGATGCCGATACGCTGGCACTGACCGCCGGAAAACTCGTGCGGGTAGCGGTTCACCAGGTTGGGCAAGAGGCCCACCTTGGTCATCATGGTGCGCACCTTCTCCTTCACCTGCTCTTTGGAGAGGTTCGGATAGAAGGTGATGAGCGGCTCGGCGATGATGTCGCCTATGGTCATGCGCGGGTTCAGGGAGGCCAGCGGATCCTGGAAGATCATCTGGATCTCCTTGCGTTTCTCCCGCAGCGCCTTCTGGTCGAGCTTGGTCAGATCGTTGCCAAGCCACACCACCTTGCCGTCGGTGGCCGGCACCAGGCCGATCAGGGCACGGGCGAAGGTGGACTTGCCACAGCCGGACTCCCCCACCACACCCAGGGTCTCCCCTTCATACAGACGCAGGGTCACACCGTCTACCGCCTTCAACGCCGAGGGCTTGGCCCAGGGCCAGGCCCTGTCACTCTTGATGCTGAAGTGGACCTTGAGGTCGGACACTTCCAGCAGCAGTTTCTTGTCAGTACCCATTTAATTCGCCCCCTTAATCATGGCATCCGATACCCAATGACAGGCACGCTCACGGCCGTCGTTGAACGGTGTAAGGATCGGCGATTGCTGGCCGCAAATCTCGTGTACCCGGTGGCAGCGCTCCTGGAAGGGGCAGCCGGTGGGCAGACGCAGCAGGTTGGGCGGATTGCCCGGAATGGTGGGCAGCTCTTCCCCTTCGGTGTCGAGGCGGGGAATGGCGCGCAGCAAGCCTTCGGTATAGGGATGGCTCGGGCGATAGAAGATGTCGTTCACCCGGCCGTACTCCATGGTCCGACCGGCGTACATCACCAGCACCTTGTCACAGATGCCAGCCACCACGCCCAAGTCGTGGGTGATCATGATGATGGAGGTGTTGAACTCGCGCTTGAGCTCGTTCATCAGCGTCATGATCTGGGCCTGCACCGTCACGTCCAGCGCAGTGGTCGGCTCATCGGCGATGAGCAGCTGTGGCCGGCACAAGAGGGCCATGGCGATCATCACCCGCTGACGCATGCCACCGGAGAACTCGTGGGGGTACATGTTCATCCGCTTGCGCGACTCGGGGATCTTGACTGCATCCAGCATGCGTACCGACTCTTCGAACGCCTCGGCCTTGCTCACTCCCTTGTGCAGCATCAGCACTTCCATCAGCTGATCCTTCACCTTCATGTAGGGGTTCAGCGACGTCATGGGGTCCTGGAAGATCATGGCGATCTTCTCGGAGCGGATCTTGTTGAGCTTGTGCTCCGGCAGATTCAGGATCTCGTCGCCCTGAAACTTGGCCGAGCCCGTGATGATGCCGTTCTTGGCCAGCAGGCCCATGATGGCAAAGGCCGTCTGGGACTTGCCGGAGCCGGACTCGCCGACGATCCCCAGGGTCTCGCCCGCAGCGAGAGAGAAGTTGAGGTCGTTGACCGCCACCACATTGCCGTCCGGGGTCTTGAACTCGACCCGCAGATCTTTTACATCCAGTAATTTCATAAAAACTCCTTATCGATCCTTAGCCGCTCTTGTTATCGATCCTTCGGATCGAGTGCGTCACGCAGACCATCCCCGAGGAAGTTGAAGCAAAACAGGGTCACCACCATGAAACCGGCGGGGAACAAGAGTTGCCAGATGGCCACTTCCATCGACTTGGAGCCTTCATCCAGCAGGGCACCCCAGCTGGTCATGGGTTCCTGGACGCCGAGGCCCAGAAAACTCAGGAAGGATTCAAACATGATCATGCCCGGCACCAGCAAGGTGGCGTAGACGGCCACGATACCGAGCACGTTCGGTACTATGTGACGGGTGATGATCTTCCACTTGGAGACGCCACAGACGTGGGCCGCCTCGATAAACTCCTTGCTCTTGAGGCTCAGGGTCTGGCCTCGCACGATCCGCGCCATGTCGAGCCAGCTCACCGCACCGATGGCGATGAAGATGAGCGCCAGATTGCGGCCGAAGAAGGTCACCAGCATGATCACGAAGAACATGAAGGGGAAGGCGTTGAGGATCTCCAGCACGCGCATCATCAGGCTGTCGATCCGCCCGCCGATAAAGCCGGAGGCTGCGCCGTAGAGGGTGCCGATGACCACGGCCACCATGGCGCCCATGATGCCGACCATCAGCGAGATGCGGCCCCCCAGCAGGGTGCGCACGAACAGATCGCGCCCCAGACTGTCGGTGCCGAACCAGTGACCGGTCTCCATATCAGGCGCGGCCTGCATGGCACCCCAGTCCGGATCGTCGAAGGTGTATTGGGACAGGTGCGGCCCCACTATCACCGCCAGACCGATAATGGTCAGTATGATGAGGCTGGTCAGCGCCGCCTTGTTGCGCAGGAAACGGCGACGGGCATCCTTCCACAGGGAGCGCCCTTCCACCACTTCCACTTGCTGTGCGAACGCCGCTATGGCTTCGCGCTTTTCAGTTGTGACAACCATGATGTACTCCCGACTTAGTAACGGATCTTGGGATCGATAAAGGCATAGAGAATATCGACCACGGCGTTAAAGGTGATGGTGAGGGCGCCGACCAGAATGGTCAGCCCGAGCACCATGGAGTAATCACGGTTGAGTGCACCGTTGACGAACAGCTGGCCTATCCCCGGCAGGCCGAAGATGGTCTCGATCACCACGGACCCCGTGATGATGCCGACGAAGGCCGGGCCCAGATAGGAGACCACCGGCAGCATGGCCGGGCGCAGCGCGTGCTTGAGAATGATGTGACGCAGCGGCAGGCCCTTGGCGCGGGCGGTACGGATGAAGTTGGAGTTCATGGTCTCGATCATGCTGCCGCGCATGATGCGCGAGATGGCGGAGATGTAGTACATCATCATGCCAAATACCGGCAGTACCATGAATTGCACCCCGCCCCCCTGCCAGCCACCGGCCGGGAACCAGCCCAGATAGATGCTGAAGAAGAGCACCAGCAAGGGTGCCAGCACAAAGCCCGGGATCACCACCCCGGCCATGGCCGACGACATCAAGAGATAGTCGATGAGGGTGTTCTGTTTCAAGGCCGCTATGGTGCCAAAGGTCACCCCCAGCAAGACGGCAAAGACGAAAGCCGCGCTCCCGATCTTGGCGGAAACAGGCAACGCCTGGCTCACCAGATCATTGACGCTGAAGTCCTTGTATTTGAAGGAAGGCCCCAGATCGCCCTGCACCAGGTTGCCAAGATAGGTGAGGTATTGCACGCCTATGGGCTTGTCCAGGCCGTACTTGGCCTCGATGTTGGCCAACACTTCCGGCGGCAGGGAACGTTCGCTGGTGAAGGGGTTACCCGGTGCGAAACGCATCATGAAGAAGGAGACGGTGATCAAGACCAGCAGAGTCGGGATCGCTTCCAGTAGACGTTTAAGAATGAATTTCAACATAGACAATTCCTGTCCTGTACTGCTTCCAAAGGGTCGCGGTTGTAATAAAGGCCCGCCGTCCGGCGGGCCTGCTTGTTATGCGACTTGTTATTTTACTCAGTGAGCAATGATATACATGTCTTTGCTGTAGAGGTTGTCCAGCGGGTTGGCCGGGTAGCCGCCCACGTAGGACTTGACCATGCGGGAGGTCACGTACTGGTAAATGGGGGCAATCGGCATGTCCTTGGCCAGGATCTCTTCGGCCTGGACATAGAGCTTGTTGCGGGAGGCTTCATCCACCTGGTCGCGAGACTCCGTCATCAGCTTGTCAAACACCGGGTTGGAGTACTTGCCGTCGTTGTTGCCGTGAGTGGTCTGCATCAGATCCAGCATGGAAGAGGCTTCGTTGTAGTCGGCGATCCAGCCGGCACGGCCCACGTCAAACTGACCCTGCTTCTTGGTCTCCAGGTAGGTTTTCCACTCCTGGTTCACCAGGCTCACCTGCACGCCCAGCTTCTTCCACATGGAGGCAACGGCGACCGCCACCTTCTTGTGGTTGTCGTCGGTGTTGTAGAGCAGCTCGAATTTCAGCGGCTTGCTGGCATCGAAACCGGCCTCTTCCAGCAGGGCTTTGGCCTTGGTGTCGCGCTCCGCCTGGGTCATCTTGGACCACTCGGGGGCAACCGGCTTGAAACCGTCCACGAAGTCAGGCACGAGCGTGTAGCCCGGGGTCTCACCCTTGCCCATCACCTTCTCGGCGATCACGTTGCGATCGATGGCGTAGGAGAGTGCGGTCCGCACGCGCACGTCATCAAACGGCTTCTTCTTGAAGTTGTACTGGTAGTAGTAGGTACCGACGTAACCACTCACCTTCAGCTCATCGGGCTTCTCTTTCTTCATCTGCTTGAAGCGTTCGATGGGCATGTTGTAGGTGAGATCCACTTCGCCCGCCAGATAGCGGTTCAGCTCGGCGTTGGTTGACTGGATCGGCAGGTAGGTGACGGTATTGATCACCGTCTTGGCGTTGTTCCAGTAGTTGGGGTTGCGCTCGACGTCGACGCGCTCGTTCACCACCCAGTCTTTCAGCTGATAGGCACCGTTGGATACCATGTTGCCGGGCTGGGTCCACTTGTCACCAAACTTCTCTACCACTTTCTTGGGCACAGGGTAGGTGGTGGTGTGGGAGAGCATGCTGACGAAGTAAGGGATCGCTTTTTCCAGCTGCACTTCGAAGGTGTAGTCGTCGACCGCCTTCACACCCAGGGTGTCAGACGGCTTCTTGCCGGCGATGATTTCGCTGGCGTTGACTATGGTCGGTATCTCCAGATACCAGGAGTAGGGCGACGCAGTCTTGGGATCCACGGCCCGCTTGAAGGCGAACTCGAAATCGTGGGCTGTCACGGGATCCCCGTTGGACCACTTGGCATCTTTGCGCAGGTGGAACACGAAGTGTTTGTTGTCCTTGGTTTCCCAGGACTCGGCCACGGCAGGGAGCACTTCCCCCTTGGGACCTGAACTCACGAGACCTTCGAACAGGTCACGCAGAATATTGGATTCAACCGTTCCTTCGGTTTTGTGGGGATCGAGCGTTGCCGGCTCGGAGCCATTGCCTTTCACCAACTGCTGAACATCAGCCAGCTTGGTGCCTGCGGGAACATCAGCGGCTTGCGCCACATTGACACCGCCAAACAGAGCTGCCACCAAGAGGGTATTAATCATTGTTTTTTTATGAGTCATTTCCATACTCCAACAAGAACATTCCATGCATTTGTCCATCAACGAGATAAGTACCCCGCTGCCAGCATAATTCCCTGACATTTCTGATAATGCAATAGATATTGTCAGGCTAGCCTGGGCTTCATGGTTAAAAAAACAGCTTTTAGCCAATTATTCAGCATTTAAATATAGCGTTGCGGACGTTTTTTATACAAACCCGCTCGATTCTAGGAAATGACCAACAAAAAAGAAACAATAAAAAGCCGGTCACGAGGACCGGCTCCGACAAAACAGACCTGAATCACATCAATCCGGGGAAGACCCCCTTGATCCCCGCCACCATGATCTCGATGCCGAGCGACATCATGATGAGACCCATGATCCGGGTGACCACGTTGATGCCGGTGTTGCCCATCAGCTTGAACAGCAAGGGGGCAGCGCGGAAGATGAGCCAGGAGCAGAAGGCAAACACCATCACCACCAGCGACATGCCCAGCATCTGGGACCAGGTGCTCTGGCTGGCGTAGACAATAGAAGAAGAGATGGCTCCCGGGCCGGCCATCAGCGGCAGTGCCAGCGGCACCACAGCGACAGATTCCCGTGCGGCCAGTTCCCCTTTCTCCTGCTTGTTATGCTTCACCTCCCCCAGCTTGCCCTGCAGCATGGACCAGGCGATCAGGGTGATGAGCGAGCCGCCAGCGATGCGAAACGACGCCAGCGAGATGCCAAAACCGTCCAGGATCAGCTGCCCCATGTACATGGAGACCAGCAGGATGATCATCACCGCAATATTGGCTGTGGTGTTGGTCTTCATCCGCTCTTCCGGCGTTTGATGGCCGGTCAGACTGACAAAAACCGGCAGCAATCCCAACGGATTGATGATCGCGAACAAACCGATGAAAAACTTCAGATATAAAGAGACGTCAATTGCTGCCATAGGCGCCATCCAGAAGTAAGCAAGGCCACACGGGCCACCCCGATAAACCGAGCGTAAATTTACACCATGCCCTCAACCTTCACCAATCAAATAATCTCACCCTTTCCGTGGCTTTTCAGTTAGTTCCTCTAATGTATCGCCAAAATTCAACACATTGATTTGTTAATAAACATTGTCGCGATTTAACACTCTGGTAAAATCGATTCGAGTTTTATGCGGCCACGGAGTTTGGGCGCAACATTTCCTCTCAGCAAACAAGGATTTTGTAATGATTGATACGGACATCAAGTTGCAATGGCACCTGGATTCGCTGCCGGCAGGCACGGTCGACCCCCTGCTCGGCTTTTTTGACCGGCTGCCGCTCGATCCCTACATCCAGGGCACCTTTCGGGAGCGTCGCTATGGCCGCGTCGAGAAAGAGGGTTCACGCTTCTTCCCTCTCGACAATGGCGTCTTCTTTCAGGCCGCCGCCATCAACAAGTTCCTCGGGGATGTGCCCAGAACCTATGCCGAGCTGGACCCCGCCTTCGTCGCCCACCCCGCCTTCCAGCTGATGCTGACCCGCTTTGCCCGCCATATCCGGCTGGCGGATGGCAAGGCGATCGGCATTCACCAGATGCGGATCACCACGGGCCAGGGCGAGAGCGTGCCCCCCGCACCGGAAGGCGTCCATCAGGATGGTTTCGACTTCATCGGCGTGTTCTTTTGCGGCAGCGAGGGCGTCAGTGGCGGCGCACTTCAGCTCTATCATGGATTAAAAGAACAACCATTTTTTCAACAAGAATTAAACGCTGGTGGGTATCTGATCCTGGATGATCGCCGTTTCTATCACAATGCGGCCCCCATACTGCCCCTGGCCCCGACCCGGGGACACTGGGACGTGATAGTGCTAACTGCTTGAAAAATGGTGCGTGGCGCCCTGTTCACGCACTATTCAGCCCGCTTTTGCTCCACTCTACATTCGTGTAACATCCGGAAAACATGTATTGTGAAACAAAATTTCTTTTGTTCTTTTGTTACACATGATCCAGATCAAGTTTTTCTGAGTCAGCCCCGCTCTATAATCGACTCAGAAAGCAATTTAGTAAGGCATGTAAATACCCCCTTGTAGTGATTCTCGCCTTGACAGGGCGACTATAATTGCCGGGCATTGCCAAACTCTTACTAAACAGTTTTCAAATCATCAGGAGATAAACATGGCAGTAACCAATTTGGCTGAACTGGATGCACTGGTCGCCCGCGTCAAAGAAGCACAGCGTGAATTCGCCAGCTTCTCGCAAGAGCAGGTAGACAAGGTTTTCCGTGCCGCCGCCCTGGCCGCCAGCAATGCCCGTATCCCCCTGGCCCAGATGGCCGTGGAAGAGTCAGGCATGGGTATCATCGAAGACAAGGTTATCAAGAACCACTTCGCCTCCGAATACATCTACAACGCATACAAAGACGAGAAGACCTGCGGCGTCCTGAGCCAGGATGACGAGATGGGCACCATGATCATCGCCGAGCCGGTTGGTATCATTTGCGGTATCGTTCCGACCACCAACCCGACCGCTACCGCGATCTTCAAATCGTTGATCTCCCTGAAGACCCGCAACGCCATCATCTTCTCCCCGCACCCCCGCGCTAAGAACTCCACCAATACCGCTGCCAAGCTGGTACTGGATGCAGCCGTTGCCGCCGGTGCACCGAAAGACATCATCGGCTGGATCGATCAACCGTCCGTTGAGCTGTCCAACGCGCTGATGAAGCACAACGACATCAACCTGATCCTGGCCACAGGTGGCCCGGGCATGGTGAAAGCCGCTTACTCCTCCGGCAAGCCTGCTATCGGTGTAGGTGCCGGTAACGTGCCTATCGTCATCGACGAAACCGCCGATGTGAAACGTGCCGTTGCCTCCATTCTGATGTCCAAGACCTTCGACAACGGTGTGGTCTGTGCTTCCGAGCAAGCCGTCATCGTCGTTGACGCCATCTACAACCAGGTGAAAGAGCGTTTCTCCAACCACGATGGCTACATCCTGTCCAAAGATGAAGCGGACAAGGTACGTAAAGTGCTGCTGATCAACGGCGCGCTGAATGCAGATATCGTTGGCCAGCCGGCCACCAAGATCGCCGCCATGGCTGGCGTGACTGTGCCTGCCACCACCAAGATCCTGATCGGTGAAGGTCTGGAACTGTGCGCTGAAGATGAGTTCGCTCACGAGAAGCTCTCTCCGACTCTGGGTATGTTCCGCGCCAAGAACTTCGAAGAAGCCGTCGAGATGGCCTGCACCATGGTCAACATCGGTGGTATCGGTCACACCTCTGGTCTGTACACCGACCAGGATCGCAACCAGGACCGTATCAGATACTTCGGCGACAAGATGAAGACCGCCCGTATCCTGATCAACACCCCCTCCACCCAGGGTGGTATCGGTGACCTGTACAACTTCGCTCTTGCTCCTTCCCTGACCCTGGGTTGCGGCTCCTGGAGTGGTAACTCCATCTCCGAGAACGTCGGTCCCAAGCACCTGATCAACAAGAAGACAGTCGCAAAACGGGCAGAAAATATGCTGTGGCACAAACTTCCGAAATCCATCTATTTCCGTCGTGGCTCCCTGCCGATCGCCCTCGGTGATCTGGAAGGCAAAAAGCGTGCAATGGTCGTCACCGACCGCTTCCTGTTCAACAACGGCTATGCCGACGACGTGGTTCGTCTGCTCAAGAAGCTGAACATGGAAGTGGAAGTATTCTACGAAGTAGAAGCTGACCCGACTCTGTCCATCGTCCGCAAGGGCGCCGAGATGGCGAACTCCTTCAAGCCTGATGTCATCATCGCGCTGGGTGGCGGTTCACCCATGGATGCGGCCAAGATCATGTGGGTCATGTACGAGCACCCGGATACTGCGTTCGAAGACCTGGCCATGCGCTTCATGGATATCCGCAAGCGTATCTACAAGTTCCCGAAAATGGGTGTGAAGGCCGAACTGGTCTGTATCACCACCACGTCCGGTACCGGTTCTGAAGTCACCCCGTTTGCGGTCGTGACCGACGATGCCACCGGCATGAAGTACCCGCTGGCCGACTACGAGCTGACCCCGAACATGGCCATCGTCGATGCCAACCTGGTCATGAACATGCCCAAGTCCCTGTGCGCCTTCGGTGGTGTGGATGCGGTCACTCACGCCATGGAAGCCTACGTTTCCGTACTGGCCAACGAGTACTCCGACGGTCAGGCGCTGCAAGCCCTGAAACTGCTGAAAGAGTACCTGCCGTCCAGCTACCAGAACGGTGCCAACGACCCGGTTGCTCGTGAGAAAGTACACAACGCGGCCACCATCGCCGGTATCGCGTTCGCCAACGCCTTCCTGGGTGTGTGCCACTCCATGGCGCACAAACTGGGTGCTGAATTCCACATTCCGCACGGTCTGGCCAACGCCCTGCTGATCAGCAACGTGATCCGCTACAACGCCAACGACAACCCGACCAAGCAGACTGCGTTCTCCCAGTACGACCGTCCGCAAGCTCGCCGTCGTTATGCCGAAGTGGCTGACCACCTGGGCCTGAGCGCTGCCGGTGACCGTACCGCAGCCAAGATCGAGAAGCTGCTGACCTGGCTGGACGAGCTGAAAGCCACTCTGGGCATCCCGGCCTCCATCCGTGAAGCCGGCGTGAACGAAGCCGACTTCCTGGCCAAGGTTGACCAGCTGGCGCTGGAAGCCTTCGATGACCAGTGCACCGGTGCCAACCCGCGCTACCCGCTGATCACCGAGCTCAAAGCCATACTGATGGACACCTACTACGGCCGCCCCTTTACCGAGGAAGCCCGAGTAGCAACCAAGGTGGAAGCCCAGGTTGAGACCAAGGTGGACAACAAGAAAAAATCCAAGGCCTGATAATCGGACTTGAAGTAGAGAGCCCGCGCACATGCGCGGGCTTTTTTGTTTGTCTATCTCTCTAATTTTGCTAGCTTGTTGGTAGGCATTCATGAAATGCGAGTTAGCACATGGCGCTGATACAAGCCTCGATAGAGCAGTTACGGATCGGCCACTACATCCATCTCCCCACGGGATGGACCAGTCACCCTTTTATGTTCAATGCCTTCAAGATCAAGGATCAGCAGCAACTCGACATCATTCGCCATCTCGACCTCAATCTGTTGATGGTGGATCCGGACAAGAGTGATCTGCCCATAGAGCCCATCTTGCGCGGCGATATTCCCTCCGCCGGCCCCGATCTGTCGATCATCGACGAGGTCATAGACACGGGCCCGCCCCCCTTCGACGAGAAAGCCTTCCGCCGCTCCCTACGCGCCGCCGACAAGGCCTTTGGTCAATCCATGTCCGAGCTGCGCGATGCGCTGGGGGCCCTCAACCTCAAGCCTGACGAGGGGCTGGCCAACACAGCGCAGATAGTGCGCAACGCCGCCGCCCGCATCAGTGAACACGAGGGGCCGCTCGGCCTGCATCTTATTCGCAGCCCGCACACCGACATCCTGCTGCAGCACAGCCTGAACGTGGCCTTCATCGCCATGCTGATGGCCCGGGAACTCGGCATGAACCCCATCGAGATCGAGGAGACGGGACTGGCGGGCCTGGTACACGATATCGGAGAGTTGAAGATCCCGAGCCAGATCACCCAGAAACGGGGGGATCTCAACAAGTCAGAGCAGAACTTTCTCAAAATGCATCCCCAGTACGGGCTGGAGATGCTGACCCAGTTGCAGGCATTTGAGCCCAAGATCCGCCAGGTGGCCCATCTGCACCACGAGCGGCTCGATGGCAGCGGTTTTCCCCTCGGCATCAAGGGTGGCGAGATCCCGCCACTGGCACGGATCATCGGACTGGTGGACTACTATGACGAGCTGCTGCACCCGCGCAGCAGCGCCACTCCGGCCGCCCCGAGCCAGGCCATCAGCCAGCTCTACAAGCTGTCCCAGAAGAAGTTCGATCAGGATCTGGTCAAGCTGCTGATCAAGGTCCTGGGTGTCTATCCCCCCGGTTCCCTGGTGCAGCTCTCCGACGATTCCGTGGCGCTGGTGCTCTCCACCGAGCCCACCATGCCCCTCAAACCCAAGGTACTGCCCTACATCAAGGCGCAGCGACCGGAAGGGGTGGCCATGCTGGATCTGCGGGAGGATGAGCGCACCATCAAGTCATTTATCAAGCAAGAAGACCTGGATGAGGGACAAAGGCTGTTTTTCAACCTGACCCGGCGCTTCTGTTACTATTTTGCCTTCTGAGTTATCCCCAGAAGCTGGGGATAACTCATTGGACAAACCTGAATAATTGTCCAATTACCCTCAAAACGGTCCACTGCCGACCATGGATAAAAAACGCCCAGCCAGGGGGCTGGGCGGAGCATGCCACCTCCGTGTGGCGTATCCAGCGGATACATTCATGCTCCATCCAGCAATACCAACCCTTGGGCGATTACACAAATATCAATTTAACATGCTGATTTGATATGGTTTTATGGCGCATTTCTGGCAAACTTCGCCCGCAATCGAGCGCACGTCGCTCACAGAACAAGATCCTGATCACACTTATTCATGCCTGCCGCTTTTTTCGGCTCGGACTCTGAGGAACGTTTTTTATGCAGTTGGTCCTCTCCCTGCTTCAACAGATGAGCGTCAGTCTGGTGATCGCCTATCTCTTCTCCAAGAGTCCGCTGCTGCGCCCCCTGGCCAACTATTCCGTCAGACTTCCTCACAAGATACTGATATACATCATCTTTTCTTGTTTTTGCATCCTGGGTACCTATGTGGGGCTGGATATCGACGATGCCATCGCCAACACCCGGGCCGTCGGGGCCGTGCTGGGGGGACTGCTGGGGGGCCCGCTGGTAGGATTTCTGGTGGGACTGACCGGTGGCGTGCACCGCTACAGCCTGGGGGGATTTACCGATCTGGCCTGCGCCATCTCGACCACCTGCGAGGGGCTGCTGGGGGGGGTGGTGCACTGGCGCCTGATGCGCTCTGGCAGGATGAATGCCCTGTTCGAACCCAGGATCGCCTTCTTCACCACCCTCTACGCCGAGATATTGCAGATGATCATCATACTGCTGGTGGCGACCCCCTTCGATCAGTCCCTGCTGCTGGTGCGCACCATAGCCACCCCCATGATCCTGGCCAACTCCTGCGGCGCGGCCCTGTTCATCAGCATGATCCGCGATCAGCAGCAGATGTATGAGAAGTTCTCCCGGGTCTTCTCCGCCAAGGCGCTCACCATCGCCAATCGCACCGTCGGCATCATGAGCCAGGGCTTCACCCCCGAGGCCAGCAACAAGATTGCCCACATCATTCAGGAAGAGACGGGGGTCGGTGCCGTCGCCATCACGGATACCGACAAGATCCTCGCCTTCATCGGCACCGGAGAAGATCACCACAAGCCGGGTACCCCCATCACCTCGGCCATCACCTTGCAAGCCATCGCCCGCAACAAGGTGCTGTTTGCCGATGGCAACAGCCAGCCCTATCGCTGCAGCATCTCGCCCCAGTGCCAGCTGGGCTCGGTGCTGGTGATCCCGCTGCACGGCGACGAGGGGGTGATCGGCACCATCAAGCTGTATGAACCCAAGAAGCGCTTGTTCCTCAAGATCAACCATACCCTGGGGGAAGGGATAGCCAACCTGCTGTCACAGCAGCTGCTGACCGGCCGGCTGGAACAGCAGCAGCGCCTGCTGGTGCAATCCGAGCTCAAACTCATCCAGGCCCAGATCAACCCCCATTTCCTGTTCAATACCCTCAACACCATCAGCGCCATCACCCGACGGGAGCCCGAGCGGGCACGTCAGCTGCTGCTGCACCTCTCCTTGTTCTTTCGCAAGAACCTCAAGCGCCAGAGCGGGTTGGCCAGCCTGCAGGAGGAGCAGGAGCACTGCCAATCCTATCTCGAGATAGAGCTGGCCCGCTTTGGCGATCGGCTGACCGTGATAAACGAGATCCCGCCCCATCTGGCTGGCCTGACACTGCCGAGTTTTACCCTGCAACCCCTCATCGAGAATGCCATCAAGCACGGCATCTCCACCCTGCTGGAGCAGGGCCGTATCCGTCTTTATGCCGAAGAGGGCCAGGAGAGCGTGACCATCTGCGTGGAGGACAATGCCGGCACCTGGCAAGAGGGACCGGCGGGGGATGGGCTCGGCATGACCATAGTGGATCGGCGCCTCAAGAGCGCCTTCGGCAGCCGGTATGGCATCCACGTCAGCTGCGAGCCCGAGTGCTGGACCCGGGTCACGTTCACCCTGCCCAGGGAGGCGTCATGACCAGAAGCGACCCCTCGCCCCGGATGATCCGCCCGGCCAACCCCTTGCATTCCCATTCCACGCCGTTCACGCACCATCACGATGTTCAGGAGAGCGCATGATCCGCACACTCATAGTCGATGACGAACCCTATGCCCGCGAGGAGCTGGCCCAGCACCTGGCGGGCGATCCCGACATCGAGATCCTGGGGTTGGCGGCCAACGCCATCGAGGCGCTGCCTCTGATCCAGCGGCTCAAACCGGACGTGGTGTTCCTCGATATCCAGATGCCCAAGCTGAGCGGCATGGAACTGGTGGCCATGCTCGATCCCCTGCCCCGCATCGTGTTTGTCACCGCCTTCGACGACTACGCCATTCAGGCATTCGAGGAGAACGCCTTCGACTACCTGCTCAAACCGGTGGAGCCGGCACGCCTCGCCAAGACACTGGCTCGCCTCAAGCAGGATCTCACCCCGCAGCCCATCGCCTCGCTGGCGCCGGCCATCCGCCACATTCCCGGCTATCTGCACAACCGGGTGCGGCTGCTGCCCATCGAGCAGGTGGAGTACGCCTTCTCCGATCTCGGCGGGGTGCACGTTGCCTGCCAGGGCGAGCTGTTTCACACCCAGCTCACCCTGAAATCATTGGAGGAGAAGACGCCCCTGCTGCGCTGCCACCGCCAATATCTGGTGGCGCCGGGGGCCATCTTCGAGATCCAGCTGCTGGAAAACCAGCTGGCGGAGATAGTGACGCCAAGCGATGCCCGGTTGCCGGTCAGCCGCCGCTACCTCAAGGAGCTCAAAGACGAACTGGGGCTCGAATAACGGCGCGGGATTGTGCGCGGGATCACAGCCGGCGACCGCTCGGGTCGCCATGGCGCCGCTCACCACGTTTCACCTACCCTTCGGGGACGCCCCCTCTAGACTCGCTACGCACACCATAAAATAACAATGATGGAGCGTAACAATGATCTGGTTCTTCCTCTGTGTCGGCTTGCTGATCGCCGGCTACTTTATCTACGGCAAGTTCATCGAGCGGATATTCGGCCCGAAACCCGAGCGCGCCACCCCCGCCATCACCATGGCTGACGGGGTGGACTATGTGCCCATGTCGGACAAGAAAGTCTACCTGGTACAACTGCTCAACATCGCCGGCGTCGGCCCCATCTTCGGCCCCATACTGGGTGCCCTCTACGGCCCGGTCGCCATGCTCTGGATCGTGTTCGGCTGCATCTTCGCCGGCGCGGTACACGACTACTTCTCCGGCATGCTGTCGGTGCGCGCCAAGGGCACCTCGGTGCCGACCGTGGTCGGCGAGCACCTGGGCACAGCCGCCAAACACTTCATGAACCTGTTCGCCGTGGTGCTCTTGATGCTGGTGGGCGTGGTGTTCGTGCTGAGCCCGGCGGGCCTCTTGGCTAACCTCACCTCCATCGATCTGGTCTACTGGATAGTGGCCATCTTTGCCTACTACATACTCGCCACCATAGTCCCCATCGACAAGATCATCGGCCGTTTCTACCCCATCTTCGGCGCCCTGCTGGTATTCATGTCGGTCGGCCTCATCATAGGGCTCATCGTCTCCGGCAAGGGCTTCTACAACACGGGGATGGATTTCTCCAACCTGCACCCGACCGAGCTGCCGCTCTGGCCGCTCTTGTTCATCACCATCGCCTGTGGCGCCGTGTCGGGTTTTCACGCCACCCAGTCCCCGCTGATGGCGCGCTGCATGCAAAACGAGAAGTCCGGCCGCTTCATCTTCTACGGCGCCATGATAGGTGAAGGTGTCATCGCCCTCATCTGGTGCACCCTGGGGCTCTCCTTCTACGACAGCACGGAAGCGCTCAACGCCACCATGGCCAACGGTGGGCCGGCGGCCGTGGTGCACGAAGTCTCCACCAGCCTGCTCGGCACGGTCGGCGGCATACTGGCCATTCTCGGCGTGGTGATCCTGCCCATCACCTCCGGTGATACGGCGTTTCGCAGTGCCCGCCTGATCGTGGCCGACTTCCTGCACCTGACCCAGAAACCCATGGCCAAGCGCCTGCTGATTGCCGTGCCCATGTTCATCCTCGGCTTCCTCATCTCCAAGGCGGAATTTGGCATCATCTGGCGCTACTTTGGCTGGGCCAACCAGACCACGGCCGTCATCATGCTGTGGACTGCGGCGGCCTATCTGGCCAAAGAGGGCAAGCTGCACTGGGTCTGCACCATTCCCGCCATCTTCATGACGGCCGTGGTGTTCACCTATCTCGCCAACGCCCCCATAGGTTTCGGGCTGGAGATGGGCATCTCCACCATAATAGGCCTCACCTGCACCCTGGTGACGACGGTGGCCTTCCTGGTGAAATTCAGACCGGCACTGGTGAGCAGCACCAGCGAGAGTTGATCTGCTCAAGAAATTGAAAAAGGGAGCCTCATCGGCTCCCTTTTCTCTGCTCATTTCACGCCAGTGATGCCATACTTCCCCCGTAAGTCCTTGTCATCGATACGACTTTTCGGACTGGTGACGAATGGCATACCATCATTTTTGACGACTTCAGGCTGACTTAAGCTCCGGTACAAGAATATCGCTTAAGATGCCGTGCTAAAAAACGATAAATGTGTGATTCCCAATTGCTTTATAGAAAATTGAACTCAATGATTGGTTGTACATCAAACCGCTGGAGACCCCCATGTTCCTTGATTATTTTGCCCTTGGCCTGCTCTTCTTCGTCGGGCTGGTCATGTTCTACGGGATCATAGTGATCCACGACATTCCTTATGAAATAGCCAAGCACCGCCAGCACCCCCATCAGGACGCCATTCACGTGGCGGGATGGGTCAGTCTGTTTACCCTGCACGTGCTCTGGCCCTTCCTCTGGATCTGGGCCACCCTCTATCGCCCCGAGCGGGGATGGGGCTTCAACCAGCGCCTGCAGCAGGATGAGGACGAGATACAACTGCTCAAGCAGGAACTCGCCGATCTCAAGACGCGCATCAATACCATCGAACAGACTGAACAACAGGGATAACTCATGGACCTGCTACTGATCCTGACCTACACGGCACTGTGCGTGGCCGTGTTCAAGATTTTCCGCATTCCTCTCAACAAATGGACAGTGCCCACGGCGGCACTGGGCGGCGTGCTCATCATAGGTACCCTGATCATATTGATGAACTACAACCACCCCTACTCTGAGATGGCGCGCAACTACTATATCTCCACCCCGATAGTGCCGCTGGTGAAGGGTCGCGTGGTCGAGGTGCCGGTCAAGCCGAACCAGAAGGTGAAACAGGGGGATGTGCTGTTTCGTATCGAGGCAGACCCCTTCGAACAACAGGTTGCCAGCCTGCAGGCACGGCTCCAGTCCAATCAGGATCACGTCAAATCCATCCAGGCCAGGCTGAGATCCGCCAAGCTGGATCTCGGCCGCTCCCAGGAGCTGGTGCGCCGTGGCGTCGGCAAGCAGCGGGATCTCGACGTGAGCCAGGCCAATGTCGACGATCTGGTCTCCCAGCTGGATCAGCAGCAAGCCCTGTTCAACGATGTGCAGGCCCAGCTGAAGAAGGCCCAGTATGACCTGGAGCAGACAGTGGTGCGCGCCCCCTCGGACGGCTTCGTGCTGCAACTGGCGCTGCGTCCCGGCATGATTGCCACCCCCTACCTCTACCGTCCCGTCATGACCTTCGTGCACCAGAGCGAGAACTACTATGTGGGCTGGTTCTGGCAAAACAGCATGCAGCGTCTGGCCATCGGCGATGAGGCCGAGGTGGTGATAGACGGCATTCCGGGCAAGATCTTCAAGGGAGAAGTGACCATAGTGGTGCCCGCCATCGCCGCCGGGAACGTGCAGGCCAACATGGGGCTTCTGGATCAGAGCACGGCCCAGCGCCCGGGCCGCCTGCCGGTCACCATCAAGATCACAGATCCCGAGTGGCCCAAGTATCAGGTGATCGCCGGTGCCAGCGGCCAGGCTGCCATCTATACCCAGCATTTCCACCACGTCTCAGTGATGCGTAAAGTGCTGCTGCGCATGGCGAGCTGGATGAACTACGTCTTCCCCTTCCATTAAGCAACGCAAGAGTCCCAGCGGGCCGGCATCATGCCGGCCCGCTGTTTTTGTAGCCCCAAGATCCCTATAATGGCGCCATCCCGCACCACAGCCGTTCCCCATGTTCGTTCTCAGACCCTATCAAACCGACGCCGTCAATGCCGTGATCAGCCACTTTCGCCAGCACCCGGATCCCGCCGTGGTGGTGCTGCCCACTGGCGCCGGCAAGAGCCTGGTGATCGCCGAGCTGGCCCGCAAGGCCCGTGGCCGCGTGCTGGTGCTGGCTCACGTCAAGGAGCTGGTGGAGCAGAACCACGCCAAGTACGAGGCCTGGGATCTCAAGGCGGACATCTTCGCCGCCGGGCTCGATCGCAAGGAGGCGAGCGCCCAGGTGGTGTTCGGCTCGGTGCAATCGGTGGCCCGCAATCTGGCCGCCTTTGATGGCGCCTTCTCGCTGCTCATCATAGACGAGTGTCATCGAGTGTCGCTTGAGGATGACAGCCAGTACCATCAGGTGATAGCCCACCTCAAGGCCGCCAATCCAGCGCTCAAGATCCTCGGTCTCACCGCCACCCCCTATCGGCTGGGGCTGGGCTGGATCTACCGGCGCCACTACCACGGCATGGTGAAAAGCCATGGCGAACGGCTGTTTGGCGACTGCGTGTTCGAGCTGCCCCTGCGCTTCATGGTGAAAAACGGCTACCTGACGCCACCCCGTCTCGTCGATGCCCCCATAGTCCACTACGACTTCAGCAAGCTGGTGCCACGCGAAAACGGCCTGTTCAGCGAGGCGGATCTCAACGGCGAGCTCAAACGCCAGCAGAGGGTCACCCCCCACATCCTGAGCCAGGTGCTGGAGTACGCCGCCGATCGACAAGGGGTGATGATCTTCGCCGCCACCGTCGAGCATGCCCGCGAGATCCACGGCCTGCTCGGCGCCAAAGGAGAGAAGGCAGCCCTGATCACGGGCGAGACGCCGGGGCCGGAGCGCGATGCCCTTATCAGCGCCTTCAAGGCGCGGGAGCTCAAGTTTCTGGTCAACGTGGCCGTGCTCACCACCGGCTTTGACGCCCCCCACGTGGATCTCATCGTCATGCTGCGTCCCACCGAGTCGGTCTCCCTCTATCAGCAGATCGTCGGCCGCGGCCTGCGCCTCTCGCCGGGCAAGGCCGATTGTCTGGTGCTCGACTATGCGGGCAACAACTTCAATCTGTTTGCTCCCGAGGTGGGGGAGCCCAGACCCCACGCCGGCACAGAACCGGTGCAGGTGCCCTGCCCCGCCTGCGGCTTTGCCAACACCTTCTGGGGCAAGACCGACGAGGATGGCAAGGTGATCGAGCACTACGGTCGCCGCTGTCAGGGCTTGTTTGAAGATGACGAGGGCAACCGCGAGGAGTGCGATTATCGCTTTCGGTCAAAAATCTGCCCCGCCTGCGGCGCCGAAAACGACATCGCCGCCCGCCGCTGCCAGAGCTGCGATCAGCTGCTGGTGGATCCGGACGACAAGCTCAAGGAGGCGCTCAATCTCAAGGATTGTATGGTCATTCGCTGCGCCGGTCTCACCCTGGCTGCGGGTCGTGGCAAACAAGGGGAACGGCTGGAGGTGACCTATCACGACGAGGACGGACTCACCCTGATGGAATACTTCGGCTTTCACTCCCAGGGCGCACGGCGCTTGTTTCAACAGGTCTTTGTGCGTCATCATTGGCCCGCCCCGGGCCTGGAGCCCGAATTTGCCACTCTGGCGAGCGTACTGGCCGCATCAAGCCAGTTTCGTCACCCGGATTTTGTCATCGCCCGCAAGTCGGGTCGCTTTTGGCAGGTGAAAGAGAAAATTTTTGATTATGACGGCCGGTATCGCACCGCCAACGCCTCTGGCTAGAGGCAGGCACTGCGGTCGGCTGGTCAAAGAGAATAGATTGGATTATGACGGCCGGCATCGCACCGCCAACGCCTCTGGCTAGAGGCAGGCCCTGCGGTCGGCTGGTGAAAGAGAACAGATTGGATTATGTCGGCCGGTATCGCACCGCCAACGCCTCTGGCTAGAGGTAGGCCCTGCGGCCGGCTGGTGAAAGAGAGAATGGTTTGTTATCAGGGTCGGTATCGCACTGCCGACACCCTTCGTCAAGTTAGAGGATTCTATGCAGCGGCTGTTGATTGGTTTTTGTGCTCTGTTTTCCATGGTGGCTCAGGCTGCCCCGCTGACCCCACCCAAGGGGGGCCAGTACGCCATCATAGTGCAGGGCAATGGCGGGGTGGAGTTTGCCCGCCACGCCGATGACATGATAGCGCCCGCCTCCACCATGAAGGTGCTGACCGCGCTCGCCGCCCGCCTCGAGCTCGGCGCCGACTTCCGCTTTGCCACCGACATCCAGGCCCAGCCGGGCGCCAAGCAGGGTGACGCCATCAAGGGCGACATCTGGATCAACTTCGTCGGCGACCCCACCCTGTCACGGATGGATCTGCTGGCCCTGTTCAAGCAGCTCGGGGTCAACCGCATCCAGGGCAACGTCTACGTCAACACAGGCGCCTACAACGGCTATGAGCGCGGCAACGGCTGGTCGTGGGGGGATCAGACTCTCTGCTTCGCCGCGCCCGTCTCCTCCGTCATCATCGACAAGAACTGCGCCTATGGCACCATCACGGCCACCCAGATTGGCAAACCCGCCACCGGCAACGTGGCCACAGGCGTGCCCATCGGCATCGGCGCCGACAACGTGGAAGTGATGAGCTATGGCGACATGGCGCGCCAGTTCTGCGCGCTGGAAGTGGACATGGCCAAGGGCAACTTCTACGAGCTCAAGGGCTGCATCACCCCGAACAAGGAGCCGCAGGGTCTGCGTTTTGCCATTCACGACGTGGAAGCCTGGGGCTGGGACAACATTCGCTGGGCCATGGACAGAGCCGGCATCAAGCATGAGGGATTGCTGCGCGTGACCCACAAGGCACCGGAAGGGGCAGAGACCCTGGGCACCCACTATTCGGTCTCATTGCCCATCATGCTCTCCAAGATGCTCAAAAAATCCGACAACCTCTACGCCGACACCTTCCTGAAGACGGTGGGCCGCCACTACTACAACAAGCCGGGCAGCTATCGCAGCGGCACCATGGCGGTGCGCGCCATCCTGACCAAGAACGGTATCGATCTGGGCAACGCCACCCTGGCCGATGGCTCGGGTCTCTCGGCCCACAACCTCATCAGCGCCCGCCAGATGCTGTCTGTGCTCACCTTCATCCAGAAAAATGACGCCGAACTCGGCTTCATCAAGCTGCTGCCCAGCTCTCAGGTGGATGGCACCCTGGCCTGGCGGCGCAGCGTCACCGCCCCCATGATGAAGAACAAGGTGCACGCCAAGACAGGTACCATCACGGGCACCTCCAACCTGGCCGGCTTCATCGATACCGCCGGGGGGCAGCGCAAGGCCTTCGTGATGTTCCAGCGCGGCCTGTCGCAGGATCCCGCCACCCACGAGCGCTACCGTGCCAGCAAGGCTGTCTGGCCCTGGACAGTGTTCGAAAAGGGCGTGCTGGAGAGCATCTACCAGCAACAACCCATCCAGATCATCGAGCAGTAATGTGGGGAGCCACTTTGCCAGCAAGGTGGCTTATCGGATATGGCGAACGGCCGTATCGACAATTTCCACTTTGACTAGCCACGAGGCAGGGCTATGCTGTGCCCTGCTTCATATCAACGGAGAGAGAACATGTTTGCAGTGATTTTTGGTCGTCCCGGTTGCCCCTATTGTGTCCGTGCCAAGCAGATCGCCGAGCAGCTGGTTGAGCAGCGTGACGATTTCAAATTCCGCTACGTGGACATCCACGCCGAAGGCATCACCAAGGAAGATCTGGCCAAGAGCGCCGGCAAGCCGGTCAACACAGTGCCGCAAATCTTCCTGGACGAGCAGCACATCGGTGGCTGCACCGATTTCGAAGCCTATGCCAAAGAGAACCTGGGTCTCTACCAGTAAGCTCCCCCGCATGGAAAAAAGGCGCCTGATGGCGCCTTTTTTTATGGTGCAAACCGCCGCTCAGCCCGCGGTCGGGGTGAAGCGGCTCACCACCTGGCCCTGATGCTCAATCCACTCCATGAACATGGCCACAGGGCGGGCATAGACGGCTCCATCCTGCTCGGATTGATAGATCACCAGCTGTTCCTGGGTTTCGGTGTGCAGGGCCAGGGTGAGCACCTGATAATAGCCTCCCTTGAAGTGGCGATAACGGCCGGGCGCGGGTGCGTGCATGGAGATACCTCGACAGATGATGAAAATGGGCCCGGCGACGATGTGCCAAGGCCCCACAAGGGGGACAGGCCACGATTTTTTACGCAAGCCAATCGTGCCATTGGATGCGAATATTTCAACACAGTCGGGTAGCTTTGTTAATCAGCCCCTCATCTTTCACTGGTGAACCTCGGTTCACACAAACGATCGTGCTGAATTTAACGTTTCAGCAACCCTGTTTTAGGGCTAAAAATCAGGGAATTCTACTAAAAAGAAGATTGTTCTAGCATTCAATTCTGTGAAGAATAGGGGAAAAGAAATTTGATACTAAAAATCGCCTTTTTCGCCAACGCGTCCCCACGGGGAAGGAAGCACACTCACCATGTTCACTATCGACAAGTCGCACAAGCTCGACGATGTCTGCTATGACATCCGCGGCCCGGTGCATAAAGAAGCTCGCCGTCTCGAAGACGAAGGCCACCGCATCATCAAGCTCAACATCGGCAACCCGGCCCCGTTCGGCTTCGATGCGCCGGAAGAGATCATCAAGGATGTGATCCTCAACATGCCGCTGAGCCAGGGCTACTGCGACTCCAAGGGGCTCTTCTCGGCCCGCAAGGCGGTGATGCAGTACTACCAGCAAAAAGGGATGCGCAAGGTCGACATCGACGACATCTACATCGGCAATGGCGCCAGCGAACTGATCGTGATGGCCATGCAGGCGCTGCTCAACAACGGCGACGAGATGCTGGTGCCCTCCCCCGACTATCCGCTGTGGACCGCCGCCGTCACCCTCTCCGGTGGCCATGCGGTGCACTACCGCTGCGACGAAGGGGCCGACTGGTATCCAGACCTGGACGACATCCGCGCCCGCATCACACCGCGCACCCGCGGCCTAGTGCTGATCAACCCCAACAACCCGACCGGCGCCGTCTACGGCAGCGAGTTCCTGCTGGAGGTGATCGAGATAGCCCGCCAGCACAACCTCATCATCTTCGCCGACGAGATCTACGACAAGATCCTCTACGACGACATCTCCCACACCAGCGTCTGCACCCTGTGCGACGATGTGATGGTGGTGACCTTCAACGGCCTCTCCAAGGCCTACCGCGCCTGTGGTTTCCGCCAGGGCTGGATGGTCATCACCGGGCCCAAGGGACGCGCCAAGGGGTACATCGAGGGGCTGGAGATGCTGGCCTCCATGCGACTGTGTGCCAACGTGCCGATGCAGCACGCCATCCAGACCGCCCTCGGTGGCTACCAGAGCATCAACGAGCTGATCCTGCCGGGTGGTCGCCTGCGCAAGCAGCGGGACAAGGCATGGGAGCTCCTGAACGAGATCCCCGGCGTCTCCTGCGTCAAGCCCAAGGGGGCGCTCTACATGTTCCCGCGCCTGGATCCCAAGGTGTACGACATTCGCGACGACCAGAAGATGGTGTTCGACCTGCTGCAGCAAGAGAAACTGCTGCTGGTGCAGGGCACAGGCTTCAACTGGCCGGCGCCGGATCACTTCCGGCTGGTGTTCCTGCCCCGTGAAGAGGAGCTGGAAGAGGCCATAGGCCGTCTCGCCCGCTTCCTCAAGGGCTACAAGCAGTAAGCACGGTTCATGAAAAAGGCTCCCGAGGGAGCCTTTTTGCTGTCTGTCGTTTGGTACTTAAGCCATCAGCCATGCAACAGGGTTCCCGCCACCAGCACCGCCATGGTGATGAGGGCCACCCCGACGATGAAGGGCAGTACCCAGCGCACGAAGCGATCGTAGGGGATCCTGGCCAGCGCCAGCCCCGCCACCAGATGGGCGGCGGTGGGAGCGAACAGGTTGATCCAGCCGGAGGCGGACTGATAGGCGGTGATCACCAGATCCCGGGAGATGCCGGAGAAGTCCGCCAGCGGCCCCATCAGCGGCATGGAGACGGTCGCCAGCCCCGAGGTTGAGGGAATAAAAAAGCTCAGAATGATGTGCACCAGATAGGCCATCAGGATGAAGACCGACGAGGATAGGCCGGTCACCAGCCCTTCGGCCCAGTGCAAGATGGTGTCTATGATGACGCCCTGCTCCATCACCACATAGATGCCGCGCGCCACCGCCACCACCAGCGCCACGCCGATGAGATCCCGCGCCCCGTTGAGGAAGGTCGCGACGTAGTTGGACTCCGGCATGCGGTTGATCAGCGCGATCAGGATGGAGGCGCTGAAGAACAGGGTGGAAAGCTCATCGAACCACCAGCCAAGGGTTGGCAGAAAATCGATCCCCAGATCGGACCAGGGCACCACCGCATAGATCATCAGCAGGAAGGTGCCGAAGAACACCAGCATGGTGAGCTTCTGCTTGCCGGTGAAGGCCGAGTCGCTGCGCTTCATCTGGGAGAATTCATCGTCATAGGCGATGTCGGCCAGCACGGAGCGGGACTTGTCCTGCTGCACCTGCTTGGCATAACGCATCACGAACCAGGAGGCGAAGATCACCAGCAGCAGCCACTGGATGACCCGCAGGCCTATCCCCTCGCCGATGGGAATGCCGGCAAAACCGGAGGCGATACCGGTGGCAAAGGGGTTGACTGTGGAGGCGAGCACACCGACGCCGGAGCCAAGCAGTATGATCCCTGCCGCCACCATGCGATCGAAACCCGCCGCCATCATCACCGGCACGATCAGCGCCCAGAAGGCCACCGTCTCCTCCGCCATGCCGAAGGTGGAGCCGCCGAGGGCAAACAGGGCGATCAGCACGGGGATAAGCAGCCGCTCGCGGCCGGCGAAGGCGCGCACGATTGCCCCCACCCCGGCATCGAGCGCCCCGCTGTGCATGGTCACCGCCAGAAAGCCGCCTATGATGAGCACGAACAGCGCCACGTCGGCCGCCTTGTGGAAGCCCTGGATGGGGGCCTTGAGCACCTCGAACACCCCCTGCGGGTGGGAGGGCAGCTCGGTGTAGCTGCCGGGCACAGGCAGCAATCGCTCATCGCCGCTGTAGTCGGCCACGGCCGCCGCCGCGACAGGCTGCTGGGTCTTGGCTGTCACGTAGTTGTATTTGCCCGCCGGCAGCACCCAGGTGAGGGCCGCCATCAGGGCGATGATGATGAAAAGCAGGGTATAGACAGTGGGGAGTTGGCGCTTCTTGGGCGCCTCGTTTGGAGTGGTCATAGCTTCCGTTCCTCGGCAATGCCGTCTGTGATCCGATCAGCGCAAGACTAGCGGGTTTGATATGGGAAAAAGGTGATCGCGGATAATAAAATTCCGCAACTTGGCGGAGTTTTTGATAAAAAAACAGGGCCCCGCGGGGCCCTGTTTTCACTTGAGTCAGGATCAGAGCTCGACCACGTCGAATTTCACGTCCGGGTTCACATCCGCCTCGTAATCCACCTCGGCCAGGCCGAAACCGAACAGGCGCAGGAACTCCTGCTTGTAGCCGGTGTAGTCGGTCAACTCGGAGAGGTTCTCGGTGGTGATGGAAGGCCAGAGATCGCGGCAGGTCTGCTGCACGTCTTCACGCAGTTCCCAGTCGTCCATGCGGATGCGGGCCTGCTCGTCCAGCGCCAGCTCCTCGCCATAGAGGCGGGTGCGCATCATGCGATAGACCTGCTCCATGCAACCTTCGTGAATCCCCTTCTCCTTCATGATCTTGAAGGCCATGGAGATGTAGAGCGGCATCACGGGGATGGCGCTGGAGGCCTGGGTCACCACGGATTTCAGCACGGCCACGTGAGCGGTGCCGCCCTTGGCGGCCAGATCGCCACGGATGGCGGTAGCGGCGCGATCCAGATCTTCCTTGGCGCGGCCCAGGGTGCCGTGCCAGTAGATGGGCCAGGTCAGGTCGGTGCCGATATAGGAGTAAGCCACGGACTTGGCGCCGTCAGCCAGCACGCCCGCATCACGCAGGGCAGCCATCCACAGTTCCCAATCCTGGCCGCCCATGACGGTGATGGTGTTCTGGATCTCTTCCTCGTTCGCCGGCTCGACGGTGGCTGTGATGATCTGATCCTTGTTGGTATCGATGGCGGTGGTGGTGTAGGTCTCGCCGATGGGTTTCAGGGCCGAGCGCACCACTTCACCTGTCTCCGGCAGCTTGCGTACCGGCGAGGCCAGGGAGTAGACCACCAGATCGATCTGACCCAGATCGGCCTTGATGAGCTCGATGACCTTGGCGCGGCACTCGTTGGAGAAGGCATCGCCGTTGACGCTTTTCGCATACAGACCCGCCTCTTTGGCAGCCTTGTCGAAGGCGGCTGAGTTGTACCAGCCCGCAGTCGCCGTCTTGGTTTCGCTGCCGGCTTTCTCGAAGAAGACACCTATGGTAGCAGCGCCGCTACCGAAGGCAGTGGCAATCCGGGAAGCCAGACCATAACCGGTGGAAGCGCCGATCACCAGCACCCGCTTGGGGCCATTGGCAATCATGCCCTGCTCCTGGGTGTAAGCGATCTGGCGACGAACATTGGCCTCACAGCCAACCGGGTGAGTGGTGGTGCAGATAAAGCCGCGAACCTTGGGTTTGATAATCATATGGGGGTCTCGGATCCGTTAAATGGATGAAATCGGGGCATAAGATACCTCATCTTGCCGCCCTAGGGTGCTCTGATGTGTTGAACTGCGGGGAAAACGAACAGATTCACGGTATCCGCACCGCCAAAATCGGGCCGGCGCCAGGGGAATGACGGTTGGAAAAGCCTGGGCATGAGGCAGGTGCCAGCCGCACACCCGAGTCTGGTCCCCCAGGGGGCAGCCAGAATAAATAAAATAAAAACAGACAATTACCCCCCATATCTTCGCGATTGGCCAAATATTCTGTACTAGTATTCAGCCGGTCTACTATTGTCACGAGAAGTCTCACAAGGGTCTCAAAGAGGAGTTCCACCATGTTTTGGAAACGTGCAAACGACAATGAGAAACGTGAGCAAGAGGCTGCACTGGCGGAACTGGGCGCCTTCGAGCATGCCATTCAGTCCCGGGTGCCCTATATCCAGTTCACGCCGGAGGGCGTGGTCACCTTCGTCAACGATCTCTTCCTGGCGATCATGGGTTACCGCCGGGATGAGGTGCTGGGCCAGCACCACAGCGCGCTCTGCTTCCCCGAGGATGTCAAACGTCGCGAATACGAACAGCTGTGGCATGACTTGCGCAGCGGCGCATTTCGTAACGGGCGTTTCATTCGGCAGGCCAAGTCGGGCAAGGCGGTCTGGCTGGAGGCCACCTATTTCCCCATCCTTGTCGATGGCAAGGTGATCAGGGTGGCCAAGGTGGCCTCCAACGTGACTGAGCAGCAGTCATCGCTGGAGCGGACCCAGGCCCTGCTGGCGGCCCTTGACAAGTCCCTTGCCGTCATCGACTTCCAGCCCGATGGCACCGTCATCACAGCCAACCAGAACTTCCTCAACTGCTTCGGCTACCGGTTGGACGAGGTGGTGGGCAAGTCCCACCGCCTCTTCTGCGATGAAGCCTTCTACCAGAATAATCCCAACTTCTGGCGGGATCTGGGCTCGGGCAGCATCCAGTCCGGCCTCTTCATGCGCCTCGGCCGCCACGGTGAAAAGATCTGGCTGGAGGCCACCTACAACCCCATCTTCAACCACGAAGGCAAGGTGATCAAAATCATCAAGCTGGCGAGCGACATCACTGAACGGGTCGAGAAATCCATCTCGGTGCGCGAGGCGGCGCAAAAGGCCTGCGCCATCGCAGGTGAAACCGTGTCGAGCGCCGCCAAGGGACGCGAGGTGATCGACAAGGTGCTGGAGACCTCGTCCCACATCAACAGCTCGGTCAACGAGGTGACCCGGCAGATTGAAAATCTCAATCAGCAGTCGAAGAACATAGAGTCCATCATCTCCACCATCAGTGGCATAGCGGATCAGACCAATCTGCTGGCGCTCAATGCCGCCATAGAGGCGGCCCGGGCCGGCGAGCAGGGGCGCGGCTTTGCCGTAGTGGCGGACGAAGTGCGGCAACTGGCCGCCAGAACCTCCACCTCCACGGGGGAAATCGTCTCCGTCATCAAGCTCAACTCCGACATCACCTCCAGGATCACCCAGACCGTCTCTGTGGTCTCCGACAAGGCGATGGCGGGACAGGAGCAGGCCAGCATCATAGCCACCGTCATCAAGGAGATCATCGAAGACGCCAACTCGGTCTCCGACACCGTCAAGGGCCTCTCCATCTGACTCGGGGTGAAGGGGCGCGCCAAGGCAACAAGCGACGGCCCAGCCCGTCGCTTGTTTCATTCTGCCCATGTGAAAGCGCGGCCAGCCTTGCAGCCTGCCGTGATGTGAAGGAAATAAATGCGAGGGGCAGAAAGGAGTGGCGGCGGAGATGGCGGGCAGGAAGCTGGGCGTCATCAAGATTGCACGAAGCACGGGCATAGCCCGGCCATCAGGCCTCGCCCATATAGCGGCGAGCCTCCTCATCGGCCAGTACCAGGGCCGTTTCCCACAGCTCGGCGATCAAGAGTCCTTCCTCTCCCACGGCCGCTTCCTCCAAGGCCTCCAGCGCCCTGGCATCGGCCAGGGTAAAGGGATTGTGCGCCAGCAGGGCCTGCGCCCTGGTCAATAACATCATGCTGTTCATCTGTGAGCTCCCGGATCCTGCCTGACCTGTCTGTGCAGACTGTAGCCGATAAGCCGCTCGGCGCCAGCCAGGCTGCCAGCGCTTCCCGGCAGCACAGGACAAATCAGCTGTCGGCGATGACAGGCGCGCGAACCTTGTGCCGCGCGGGCAGTTGTCCCACCACTATGCCGAGCAGCACGGCGCCACAGGCGAGCCACTGCAGCGACGTCAGGGTTTCCCCCAACAGCAGATAAGCCAGCAACAGGGTAAAGACAGGAATGAGGTTCACATAGGCCGCCGCCAGCGTCACCTTGACCTGGGTCACAGACCAGTTGTAGAGCAGGTAAGCCCCGAGCGTCACGAAGGCACCGAGGAAGACGATGACCGCCATGTCCTGCCAGGCCCAGGCCGTCGGCCAGGGCTCGCTGACGGCGAAGGGGGCAAAGAAGAGGGTGCCAACAAAGGCCTGCAGGGCGGTCAGGGTGAGCACGCTGTAGCGACTGGAGAGCTTCTTGAATACCACCGAATAGGTGGCGGCGCACAGCATGGCCGCCATCTCCAGGCTGTTGCCGAGCAGGGCGTTGGGGGCAAACTCGTCCACCCCGCTGCCCAGCCCCAACAGGGCTATGCCGAAGATGGCGATGGCAAACCCGAGCAACTGGCGGCGACTCACCCGCTCCCTGAGCAGCACAAAAGCCACCAGCGCCACTATGAGCGGCAGCAAGGCGCAGACCATGCCCGCCTGACCGGCGCTGGTGTAGCGCAGGGCATTCACCTCCAGCAGGAAGTAGAGGCAGGGCTCCAGTCCCCCCATCAGGGCCAGCCAGCGCCAGTCTCCCTTTTGATAGCAAAAATTGCCCAGGTAGCGGTAGCAGAGCAGCCAGCAGAGCGCGGCCACGCTCATGCGCATGAAGAGCACCTGGCCGAAGCCCCAGATCCCCAGCACGTGCTTGAGCGCGATGAAGGAGCTGGACCAGAGCAGCATCGCCAGGGTGAGGGTAAAGATAGGTAAAGGGCGCACATTTCCTCCATGAAATTGGCCATTTGAATAATAACCATGCGGCCTTGCGGTTGTTTAAAGGCACCTAAAATCAGATAATACCGCCGCCCTCAAACCGGATAACCAACCTTCAATGACTGAGTACCTGCTTTTATTGGTCGGCACAGTGCTGATTAACAACTTCGTGCTGGTGAAGTTTCTCGGCCTGTGCCCCTTCATGGGCGTCTCTGGCAAGCTGGAGACCGCCATCGGCATGGGGCTGGCCACCACCTTCGTGATGACGCTGGCCAGCGCCTGTTCCTATCTGATGGAACACTATATCCTGATCCCGTTGAACATCGCCTACCTGCGCACGCTCGCCTTCATTCTTGTGATCGCCGTCGTGGTTCAGTTCACCGAGATGGTTATCCGCAAGAGCAGCCCGACCCTCTATCGCCTGCTGGGCATCTTCCTGCCGCTCATCACCACCAACTGTGCCGTGCTGGGGGTGGCGTTGCTGAGCATCAACGAGCGCCACAACTTCATCCAGAGCATCATCTATGGCTTCGGGGCGGCCTGTGGCTTCTCGCTGGTGCTGATCCTGTTTGCCGCCATGCGTGAGCGCCTGGTGGCGGCCGACGTCCCCACTCCGTTTCGCGGCGTCTCCATCGCCATGATCACCGCCGGCCTGATGTCGCTGGCCTTTATGGGCTTTACCGGCCTCATCAAGATATAGCGCTATGACTCACATACTCTTTGCCGTTCTGGTGTTGGCTTTGCTGGCCCTGGCCTTCGGCATCATTCTGGGCTTTGCCGCCGTCAAGTTTCATGTGGAAGCCGATCCCATCGTCGATCAGCTCGATGCCCTGCTGCCGCAGACCCAGTGCGGCCAGTGCGGCTACCCGGGGTGCAAGCCTTATGCCGAGGCCCTGGCCAACGGCGATCAGATCAACAAGTGCGTGCCCGGTGGCGAGGCCACCATGCGCAAGATTGCCGACCTCATGGGGGTAGAGCCCCAGCCGCTGGGCGGTGGTGAAGCCGCCGTCCCGGTAAAGAGAGTCGCCTTCATCCATGAAGATCAATGCATCGGCTGCACCAAGTGCATCCAGGCCTGTCCGGTCGATGCCATCGTCGGCGCCACCAAGGCGATGCACACCGTGATCAAAGACGAGTGCACCGGCTGCGATCTCTGTGTCGATCCCTGCCCAACCGACTGTATCGAAATGATCCCTGTGCCGACCACGGTCGACAACTGGAAGTGGGATCTGGCCAGCGTCGCCATTCCGGTCAAGATAGTGGAGTAACCATGCAGTCCTTACTCGAACGCATCAAAGCCGGCACCCTGTGGGATTTTCACGGCGGCATTCATCCTCCCGAGAACAAAGATCAGTCCAGCCTGACCCCTGTGGTGGACGCGGGCCTGCCGCCCCAGCTCATCATACCGGTGCGCCAGCACGCGGGCCCGGCTGGCGATCTGCTGGTGCAGGTCGGCGACAAGGTCAAGAAGGGTCAGCCGCTGACCCACTACGACAAGGGTCGCATAGTGCCGGTGCACGCCTCCACCTCGGGCACCATCACCGCCATCGGCCACCACACGGTGGCCCACCCCTCCGGCCTCGATGATCTCTGCATCACCCTCACCCCGGATGGGGAAGATGCCTGGGGTGAGCGCCAGGGCTGCAGCGACTACTGGAACCTGGAGCGGGGCGAGCTGCTGGAACGCATCCAGCAGGCGGGCATCGCGGGCCTCGGCGGCGCCGTGTTCCCGACCCACAGCAAGCTGGACGGTCGCGGTCAGCTGACCGAGATCCTGATCGTCAACGGACTGGAGTGCGAGCCCTACATCAGCACCGACGATCGGCTGATGCAGGAGTATGCCGACGAGATCATGGACGGCATCCGGGTGCTCAAGCACCTGCTCAAGCCCAAGCTGACCCTGATCGGGGTGGAAGACAACAAACCAGCCGCCATCGGCGAGCTGACCCGTCACGCCACCGACGAAGACGTGCTGGTCAAGATGGTGCCGACCAAGTACCCCTCGGGCGGCGCCAAGCAGACCATAGAGCTGCTCACCGGCCGTCAGGTGCCCAAGGGGGGCCGCGCCGTGGACATGGGCATCATGGTGCTCAACGTGGCCACAGTGTTTGCCATCAAGCGCGCCATCATAGACGGCGAACCGCTCATCTCCCGCATCGTCACCCTCACCGGCGACGCCTTCAAGAAGCCGGGCAACGCCTGGGTACTGCTGGGCACTCCAGTGCGCTGGCTGTTGCAGCGTTTCGAGCTGCAACCCGAGGTGGATCAGCGGGTGATCATGGGCGGCCCCATGATGGGCTTCACCCTGCCCCATGCCATGGTGCCCGTGGTCAAGGCCACCAACTGCCTGCTCTCCCCCACCCGGGCCGAGCTGCCGCCCCCCGGCCCGGAACAGGCCTGCATTCGCTGCAGCGCCTGCGCCGACGCCTGCCCGGCCAACCTGCTGCCCCAGGAGCTCTACTGGTACAGCCGGGCCAAGGAGTACGACAAGGCCGAAGGGTTCAACCTGTTCGATTGCATCGAGTGCGGTGCCTGCGCCTGGGTCTGCCCAAGCGAGATCCCCCTGGTGCAGTACTACAAGATTGCCAAGGATGACATCCGCGAGGCCCGTGCCGAGGCCGAGAAGGCCGAGCGTGCAAAGCAGCGTTTCGAGGCCAAGCAGGCCCGCTTCGAGCGGGAAAAAGCGGCCCGCGAGGCTCGCCACGCCGAGGCTGCGGCCCAGCGCCGTCAGGCCATGACCACCGCCGGTGGCGAAGATCCGGTCGCCGCAGCTCTGGCCCGCATCAAGGCCAAGCAGGACGCTGCGCCGGTCGGCGCCAGCGAGCTCGCGCCGGACAACAGCGCCATGATTGCCGCCCGCGAGGCGCGCAAGCAGGAGGCCATCACCCGCCGCGCCGCCAAGGCGGTCAGCGGTGATGAGCCCGCCGATGTTGCACCCACACCCGCGGCACAGGATCCGAAAAAAGCGGCCATAGCTGCAGCCTTGGCCCGAGCCAAGGCCAAGAAGGCGGCGCAAACCGCCCCTGACGAAGCAACGGCTGACACATCGGCCGCTGCGGCGGCACCTGTGACGGAAGCGGCGCCCAGCGCCGAGGCCGATCCCAAAAAGGCGGCCATTGCCGCCGCCATCGCCCGTGCCAAGGCCAAAAAGGCGGCGCACGCGGCGGATGACAAGGTCGCCGAGCCCGAGACTACCGCTGTCGAAGCCGAGCCGGTCGTCGGATCCGCCCCGGCAGCCGCCGAGGTCGACCCCAAAAAGGCAGCCATTGCCGCCGCCATTGCCCGTGCCAAAGCCAAAAAGGCAGCGCAAGCAACAGCGGATGGAAACATCGCAGAACCTGACGCCGGTGTCGTCGCTGACGCGGATGCCCGGCAGAGCACAGAACCGGTACAAGTCGTTGCCGACGCCGACCCCAAGAAAGCAGCCATTGCCGCCGCCGTGGCCCGTGCCAAGGCCCGGAAACTGGCGGCCGAAGCGGCTGCCCAGGCTTCCCCTTCTCCATCGACTGACAAGAGCCACTGATCCATGTTCAATATCGCGAGTGCGCCGTTTGCCCATAACCGCAAACAGACCCAGACCCTGATGTTGCTGGTGATCCTGGCATGTCTGCCCGGTTTTCTGGCGCAGACCTGGTTCTTCGGCTGGGGCACCCTGATCCAGATCCTGCTGGCGCTGGTGACGGCGCTGGGTGCAGAGGCCTTGGTACTCAAGTTGCGCCACCGTCCCATCAAGCCCGCCCTGATGGATGGCAGCGCGGCGCTGACCGCAGTACTGATCGGCCTCTCCCTGCCGCCCCTGCTGCCCTGGTGGATGCTGGTACTTGGCACCGCCTTTGCCATCATCATCGCCAAACACCTCTACGGCGGGCTGGGTCAGAACCTGTTCAACCCGGCCATGGTGGCCTATGTACTGCTGCTGGTCTCCTTCCCGGTACAGATGACCAGCTGGTTGCCGCCGTCGAGCATAGCCGCCTATGACATCGGCTTTGGCGATGCGGCGTCCGTCATCTTCACCGGCTTCAGCCTCGACGGCTACAGCATGGCGCAGCTCAAGCAGGGGGTGGATGGCCTCACCATGGCCACCCCGCTCGATACCCTGAAAACAGGGCTGACCCAGGGGCTCACCGCCGGCGAGGTGATGACCCACGCCGTGTTCGAGGGCTGGGGCGGCATAGGCTGGAGCTGGGTCAACCTCGGCTACCTGCTGGGCGGCCTGTTCCTGCTGCAACAGAAGGTGATCAACTGGCGCATTCCGGGAGCCATCCTGGGCGCCTTGCTGCTGGCGGCAACCCTGGGTTATCTGATGACGCCGGATGCCACCGCCACCCCCATGTTCCACCTGTTCAGCGGCGCCACCATGCTGGGGGCCTTCTTCATCGCCACCGATCCGGTGAGTGCCAGCACCACCCCCCGTGGCCGTCTGGTCTATGGCGTACTGATCGGCGTGCTGGTCTACCTCATCCGCCGCTTTGGCGGCTACCCGGATGCCTTCGCCTTCGCCGTGCTGCTGGCCAACTTGTGTGTACCGCTGATCGACAGCCTGACACGTCCCAAGGTCTATGGAGCACGCCGCAAATGACCCCGGCGCACACCTCACTCTCAGGAAAGATTCAATGTTAAAGAGCATGCGCAAGAACGGTGTCACCCTGGCGCTGTTTGCCCTGGCCTGCACCGCTGTGGTGGTGCTGACCAATGAGCTGACCCGCGACAGGATCGCCCATCAGCAGCAGCTGGAGAAGCTGCGCACCCTCTCGGCCCTGTTGCCAGAGGGGAGCTATGACAATGATCTGGTGGCCAGCTGCAAGCGGGTGCAGAGCAAGACCTATCTGGGCAGTGATCAGGCTATGCCGCTCTACACAGCGACCCTGCAGGGCGAGACCACAGGCTATGCGCTGGAAACCGTGGCCCCCGACGGCTACAGTGGGGCCATCCGCCTCATCGTCGGCACAGATGCCAAGGGCAACGTCAGTGCGGTGCGGGTGCTGGCCCACAATGAGACGCCGGGCCTGGGTGACAAGATAGAGTTGAAGAAATCAAGCTGGATCGACAGTTTTGTCGGCAAGTTCCTCAACCGCGACAACGAGGCCAACTGGGCGGTAAAGAAGGACGGTGGTGAATTCGATGCCTTCACCGGCGCCACCATCACACCCCGCGCCGTGGTCAAGGCGGTGAAGAACCTGCTGCTGTTGCAGCAGGAACACCCTGAATTGCTGCGGGATGCCCCCTCCTGTGACGCCACCCCATAACGACGGAGCACAAGCCATGGAACAAGTTGATGTGATTGACGGCCAGAGCCTAGCCAACGAAGGCAATGGCCGCCGCGAAGAGCTCAAGGAGCTGATGCTGCAGGGGCTGTGGAAGAACAACCCCTCCCTGGTACAAGTGCTGGGGCTCTGCCCCACCCTGGCGGTCTCCTCCACCTTCACCAATGCGCTGGGGCTGGGATTGGCCACCATGGTGGTGCTGGTCAGCTCCAACCTCGCCATCTCCCTGGTGCGCAACCTGGTGCCCAAGGACATCCGCATCCCGGTCTACGTGATGATCATCGCCGCCCTGGTGACCAGCGTGCAGCTTCTGATGAACGCCTACACCTATGGCCTCTATCAGGCGCTCGGCATCTTCATCGCCCTGATCGTCACCAACTGCGTCATCATAGGCCGGGCCGAGGCCTATGCCTCCAAGAACCCGCCTCTGCTGGCGGCCCTCGACGGCTTCATGATGGGGCTGGGCTTTACCCTGGTGCTGCTGGTGCTGGGGGGGCTGCGGGAGATCATCGGCATGGGCACCCTGTTCGACGGCGCCGACCTGCTGCTGGGGGACTGGGCCAAGTCCCTGCGCATCGAGCTGTTCCACGCCGACGCCAGCCTGCTGCTGGCGATCCTGCCTCCCGGCGGCTTCATCGGTCTGGGTCTGATGATCGCCGGCAAGAACGCCATCAACGACCGACTGGGCCGCAAGCAGGCCGCCGAGAAGGCCCACTGCGCCGTGCCGGCGGCGGGTGCCCGCGCGACCCAGCTCTGAGACAAGAGGGAGCCATGAACAACCAGAAACGCAGGCAGATCCTGGAGCGGCTGCGGGACGACAATCCCCACCCCACCACAGAGCTCAACTTCAAGACACCGTTCGAGCTGCTGATCGCCGTGCTGTTGTCGGCCCAGGCCACAGACGTGAGCGTCAACAAGGCCACCGACAAGCTCTATCCGGTGGCCAACACGCCCCAGGCCATGCTGGATCTGGGGGTAGACGGGCTCAAGTCGTACATCAAGACCATAGGCCTGTTCAACACCAAGGCCGAGAACGTCATCAAGACCTGCGCCATCCTGCTGGAGCGCCACGGTGGCGAGGTGCCGGAGAACCGCGAGGCGCTGGAAGCCCTGCCCGGCGTCGGTCGCAAGACCGCCAACGTGGTGCTCAACACCGCCTTCGGCTGGCCCACCATAGCCGTCGATACCCACATCTTTCGGGTGTCGAATCGCACCGGCTTCGCGGTGGGCAAGAACGTGGATCAGGTGGAAGAGAAACTGCTGAAAGTGGTGCCTGCCGAGTTCAAGCTGGACGTGCACCACTGGTTGATCCTGCACGGCCGTTACACCTGTCTGGCTCGCAAACCCCGCTGTGGTTCCTGTATCATCGAGGACCTTTGCGAGTACAAAGAGAAGATCTACCCGGAGAGCTAGGCAAGCATTGCCTCCTCCTGCCTGATTACAGAATCGTGAATCCCAAGGGGAGAATTAAGCCATGAGAATTCTGCACACCATGCTGCGCGTCGGCGATCTGCAACGCTCCATCGACTTCTACACCCGGGTGCTGGGGATGAAGCTGTTGCGCAAGAGCGAGAACAGCGAATACAAGTACACCTTGGCCTTCGTCGGTTACGGCGACGAGAAGGATGAGGCCGTCATCGAGCTCACCTACAACTGGGGCGTGAGCGAGTATGAGCTGGGATCGGCCTACGGCCACATCGCGCTGGAAGCGGACGACATCTATGGCACCTGCGATGCGCTGCGTGCCGCCGGCGCCAAGATCACCCGCGAGCCGGGCCCGGTCAAGGGTGGCAGGACGGTCATCGCCTTCGTGGAAGATCCGGATGGTTACAAGATTGAACTGATCGCCAAGAAAGATGCAGGCACAGGCCTGGGTGACAGCTTCTAAGACATGGTCAGGACAAGATCCCCATAAAAAAAGAGCGCCACGGCGCTCTTTCTCATTGAATGATATCCGCCCATCAGATGGCGCCATTGCGGCCCATGTTGATCACCACACGCCGGTTCCTGGCGCGGCCATCTTCGGTTTCGTTGGAGGCGACGTGCTGCTTCTCGCCATGCCCCTCGACCGAGACCTTGCCGGGTTCGATGCCCAGATCCACAAACACCTTCTTGATGGCATCGGCCCGTTTCTCGGAGAGTTTCTGGTTCGGCCAGCGACCACCATAGCTGTCGCTGTAGGCGTCGATCACCACCACGTCTATGCTCTTGTCAACCTTCACATACTCGCCGATCATCGCCAGCCGCCGTTTGGAAGCCAGCGACAGCTGGTCGCTGTTCTTGTCATAGGTGAGCACGCTGAAGGCGATGTCGTTGAAGCTGTATGGCAGCAGGCCGTTCAGGCAATCCACGAAAGCCTGATACTTGACCCGGAAGTTGACCGAGGAGAGCGACACCCGCACCGGCCGGTTCTGGCGATACCAGTCGCGGTACTGGAAGGTCGGCATGCGCCCCCCTTCCAGCTCGTCCAGCATGGTCCAGGCGGTCTGCCCCTCCACCAGGCCATCGAACTGCTGGTAGAAACGCAGCTGGCTCACTTCCCGTCCGGCGATGCCGGGGCGCCAGACTGGTGGCATGATCCCCAGACTGACCGTCTGGGTCTGGGCCTGCTGGCGCAGCCCCTTGAGTTCAAAATCCAGATTGATCTTGCGACCGGCCCGGCTGACGAAGGCCCCCGTACCCCAGTTGGGAATAGGGTGTTCGAGGCGACACTCCACTTGCGTGTCCGAGGTCAGGCGCCAGACGGATTGATCCAGGCCGGCACCAAACTCGGTGACGCCCGCCTGTAACTGCATACTCACGGATATGCTGACCAACCCTAACATCCAAGCGTTCAACTGCCTGCCCTCCACACGATCTCACGTTAGGTATCGGCAAGGGCAGGACAAGCTTTAGGGCAAACCACTCAGTGGGGTGCAGGACGCTCCATCAGCTTGAAACTGGCGATGCGGCCCGCCAGCTCGCGAGCCAGCTGATCCAGCTCGGCGCTGTTCTGCTGCAAGGTTTCCGAGTGCAGGCGATGGGCCTCGTACACCTCGCGTATGGTCATCACGTTGTGCTGTATGTCGTCGGTGACGTAGCGCTGCTCCTCGGTGGCCGTCGCCACCTGGGCCGTCATGTCGCTCACCTTGCGCACCTCGTTGACTATGTCGGTCAGCTCGCTGCCCGCCCGCTTGGCCTCGGTCACGCTCAGGCCCGCCTGCTCTGTGCCCAGGTGCATGGCGGTGACCGCCTGATTGGCGCCCTGGCGCAAACGGACCAGCATACGCGCTATGTCATCCGCCGCCTGCTGGGTGCGGGAGGCGAGCGCCCTCACCTCTTCGGCCACCACCGCAAAACCGCGACCTGACTCACCGGCACGGGCCGCTTCGATGGCGGCGTTGAGGGCCAGCAAATTGGTGCGATCCGAGATCTGCTTGATGAGGTTGAGCGCCTCGCCGACCGACTCGGTGTCCTGATGCAGGCTGTCCACCAGTTGCTGGGTATCGATCAGGGTGCCCGCCACCTGCTGGATGGCGTCTATGGTCTGATCCACCTCTTTATCACCCTGACGGGCCCGGCCTATGGCCTGCTGGGTCGCCAGCGAGGTCTGGGTCGCGTTGCGCGCAATCTCGGCCACGGTGGAAGCCATCTCGGTGGCGGCGGTCGCCACCAGATCCACCTGACCAAAGCCCCTTACCACGCCGGCGTTGACCTCGGCTATCACGTCCGCCGACGCGGCGGCGCTGCGAGCCAGCACCTCGCAGGAGCGGCGCACCGCCAGCAGCAACCCCTCGAGATGTGCGAGGAAATGGTTCAGATCCCGTGCCAGCGCCCCCAGCTCGTCACCGGATTGCCAGTTGACCCGCACCGTCAGGTCATTCTCCTGCACCAGCCGTTTGAAGGTCTGGTGCAGGGCCATGAAGCCCAGATGCAGATCCCGCACCACCCGCCAGCAGACGAAGGTGGTCAGCGCCACGCACAGCAAGACACCGATGGCCGCCCACCAGAAGTCGCTGGCACTTTGGGCCCGCATCTGGCTGACCCGCTCGGACAGCTGCTGATAGAGGCGATCCTCACTCTCCTTGAGCAGGCCAATCTTGTCGGTGCTCAAGGCAAACCAGGCTTCGGCATCGACCCCGAAGCCCCCGGTGGCCGCCTTGTCCAGCGCCAGTTTTTCCATGGAGGCCACCTTGGCCACCACAGGAGAGGCCAGGCTGTCGGCCAGCAGCTGACGCTGGGACGGGCTGGCCACCGCCTGGAAACGCTCGAGATAGGTATTCTGGGCCGCCAGCAGGGAGATGAATTGCTGCAACAGCGCGGGGGTAAAGCCGTCACGACCGAACACATTGCTCAGGGTCGCCCGCTCCAGCCCCATGCGCTCCTTGCTCTGCAAGAAGGCGGCATAGGCATTGGTCTGCAGCGCTATGTCGGCATCCTGGCTGTTGAGGCTGACCTGATCCACCACGGCCAGCAGCTGACTGATGAGACGGCTGTAGAAGCTGACCTGCTCCGCCACCTCGACCCCCAGCGCACTGACCCGCTCGCGCATGGCGACAAGCCCGGTCAGTGCCTGTTGCACCTCTCCCAGCGCCAGCAGGGCGGGCTCCTCGTGAAAACGTGCCAGCAGGGTATCGACCAGCTTGCGCTGGGCGGGCAGAGCGTCGCGGAACTTGTTGCCGCCGGAGCCCAAAAAGCCCGCCGACATGCCGCGCTCCTTTTGCAGCTCGTGGGCCAGTTGCGCCGCCTCCCGCACCACCTCGAGCGCGGCCTGCGCCTGCGCCATCTCCTGCTCGACCCGATAACGCTCATACACGTATCGGCCGGAGAAAAACAGCAAGGCCAGCAGCGGCAGGCAGACCACCAGCAACATCTTGTGCGCCAATCCCAGCTTATTCATCGTCGCTCCCCATTCCATTGTTGAAGTGGTCAATTATAAGCCCGAGTGTCGATAATAGAATCAGACACCTGTCTCATGGCTGCGGATGAGGGACAAGGGCCGGCTTTTTTGCCATAATGCCGCCTCATTTCACGCCGACCGAGATACCATGACCGACGCTGTTCACACCCTCAAGGGCCGTTTTCGTGGCTTTTACCCCGTCGTCATCGATGTTGAAACCGCCGGGTTCAATGCCAGAACCGACGCCTTGCTGGAAATCGCCGCCTATACCCTCAAGATGGATGAGGATGGCTGGCTCCTGCCCGACCAGATCTTTCATTTTCACGTCGAGCCATTCGAAGGCGCCAACCTGGAGAAGGCGGCGCTGGAGTTCACCGGCATAGATCCCTTCAATCCGCTGCGTGGTGCCGTCAGCGAGAGAGAAGCGCTGACCGAGATCTTCAAGGGCATTCGCAAGGGGATGAAGGAGCACGACTGCGGCCGCGCCATCATAGTGGCCCACAACGCCACCTTCGATCACGGCTTCGTGATGGCCGCCGCCGAGCGCGCCGGCCTCAAGCGCAATCCGTTCCATCCGTTTGCCACCTTCGATACCGCCGCCCTCTCCGGCCTGGCACTGGGACAAACCGTGCTGGCCAAGGCGTGTCAGAGCGCCCGCATCCCGTTTGACAATAAAGAGGCGCACTCCGCCCTGTATGACACAGAACGCACTACCGAGCTGTTCTGTCATATCGTCAACCGCTGGAAGAGCCTGGGTGGCTGGCCACCGGCCCATCCGGACGAGGCCCCCGCCGACGATGCGAGCGAATAACCGGTTTGAGCAATGAGCAAGAAGGCTGCCCTGGCAGCCTTCTTCTATTGGGTTGGCAGTATCAAGCTGGTTTGACCAGAATGGCGAAATCAGGCCCATACAAGGCCGTTTTTCATCCCCACGCCCGTCTTGATCCCCCAGCCCAGCCGGGAATGCTGCCAACAGGCGTTTTGCCTGATTTTTTACTCGACATTTGTCACGTTTTTCGCAAACTAACGGCCTTTCACACGACAGACAGCAACACAATCTATAAGGAAATCAAATGAATCCTGTTGTTATCGCAGTTGCGCTGATGCTGGTGCTCAGCCTGCTGCGGATCAATGTGGTGGTCTCCCTCTCCATCGGCGCCATCGTTGGCGGCCTGATCGGCGGACTCTCACTGCAGGAGACCCTCAGCACCTTTACCGGTGGTCTGGGTGGCGGCGCCGAAATCGCCCTCTCCTATGCCATGCTGGGGGCCTTTGCGGTCGCCATCTCCCGCTCCGGGATCACCGACCTGCTGGCCCGCAAGGTGATCAGCCAGTTGGGCAAGGATGCCAGCAGCTCTCGCATCCTCTGGGTCAAGAGCCTGCTGCTCACCTCGGTACTGGCGGTCTCCATCTCCTCCCAGAACCTGATCCCGGTGCACATCGCCTTCATTCCCATCCTGATCCCGCCGCTGCTGCACGTCATGGCCCAGATGCAGATCGACCGCCGTCAGGTGGCCTGCGTCATCACCTTCGGCCTGACCGCAACCTATATGCTGTTGCCGGTCGGTTTTGGCGGCATCTTCCTCAACAACATCCTGGCCAAGAACCTGATCGATAACGGCGTGCCGGTCGAGCACGGCCAGTTGCCGCTGGCGATGGCCATTCCTGTGCTGGGCATGTTCGTCGGTCTCTTGATCGCTGTCTTCATCAGCTACCGCAAGCCGCGCCAATATGATCTGGAAAAAATCCTGGCCGCCGAGCCGGAAGCGGTGGAGCTCAACCTCAATCACATCTGGGTGGCCCTGCTGGCCATAGGCGTGGCCCTGGGGCTGCAGCTGATGACCAACAGCATAGTGCTGGGGGCACTGGCCGGTTTCGTCATCTTCACCTGCGGCGGCGTCATCAAGTTTCGCGAGAGCCAGGACGCCTTCACCCAGGGCGTGCGCATGATGTCCCTCATCGGCTTCATCATGATCTCGGCCGCCGGCTTCGCCGCCGTGATGAAGGCCACCCACGGGGTGGAGAGCCTGGTGCAGTCCGTCTCCGCGGTGATCGGGGACCAGAAAGGCCTCGCCGCCTTCCTGATGCTGCTGGTCGGCCTCCTGATCACCATGGGGATAGGCTCCTCCTTCTCCACAGTGCCCATCATAGCCACCATCTATGTGCCGCTGTGCATCCACCTCGGCTTCTCGCCCATGGCCACCATAGCCCTGGTGGGCGCGGCTGGTGCGCTGGGGGATGCGGGCTCCCCCGCCTCCGACTCGACGCTCGGCCCCACCTCCGGCCTCAACGCCGACGGCCAGCACGACCACATCTGGGACAGCGTGGTGCCCACCTTTATCCACTACAACATACCGCTCATCATCTTCGGCTGGATTGCCGCCATGGTGCTCTGAGCCCCCGGACAAGATAGATGCAGACACGCAAAAGGCGACCTCAGGGTCGCCTTTTCGTTGTCCGTCATGTGCGGGCTTGACACGGGAGCCCTGCTGGCAGGCATCACGACGCTGCACGTTTGGCTCGGGATCACTCCTCAGCTTCGACCCTGGCTGTCACCACCACTGCTGGCTTGTCCCAACACTGGTATTACAGACTGGAGGACAGAGGCAGGCGACAGGGCAAAGGTAAAAGGCAGAGGCAGAGGCTATGCTGGCGCTCCCTGGCCAACACAATCCCGGCCTCTTGAGCTGAGCCAGTCCCCAGACCAGCCAAATGACAGGCAACAAAAAGGCCGCTCGATGAGCGGCCTTTTTATCAAGACTATCAGGACTTAGCTGTCGCGGCGCTTGTTGCCACCGAACTTGCGATCCTTGTTGAAGCCACCTTCACGGCGCTCCCCGCTCTTGTTGAACGGACGGTCACCACTGGGGCGGCGATCCTTGTTGAAGGGACGATCGCTGCGCGGAGGACGGGGGGCAGTGTTGCTGCCGGCCGGCACTTCGGTGTAGCGGGTGATCATCAGCGGACGCTGACAAACACGGGCTTTCTTGATCACTTCCAGTACATCGGCGGTCATGCCCTTGGGCAGATCGACGGTGGAGAAGTCATCGGCGATGTCGATGTTGCCGATGAAACGGCTCTCGATGTTCGCTTCGTTGGCGATGGCGCCCACGATCTGGCCCGGCTTGACGCCGTGATGGGCACCCACGTCTACGCGGTAACGCTCCATCTCTACATCAGGATTGTCTTTCAGCGGACGCGGCTCGAGAGACGGCATGCGACGGGCAGGACGATCACCACGGTCGGCGAAGTCACGACCACCGTCACGGCGTTCGAAGTCACGGCCACCACGATCGTTGCTCGGGTTGAACTGCGGCTCAGGGATGGACTCATCCAGCAGCAGCGGTTGGTCACCCTGCACCAACTTGGCCAGTGCGGCAGCCAGCTCCAGCGGATCGGCAGAATCTTCTTCGATCAGCTCGTTCACCAGGTTGTGGTAGATCTCAAGCTCTTCGCCCATCATGGTTTCCCGGATGCGCTCTTTGAACTTGGTCATGCGGTGCTGGTTGATGTCCTCGGTGCTCGGCATCTTCATCGGCTCGATGGCCTGACGAGTGGCGTGCTCGATGGCGCGCAGCATGCGGCGCTCACGGGGAGCAACAAACAGGATGGCCTCACCCTTGCGACCAGCACGGCCGGTACGGCCGATACGGTGTACGTAGGATTCGGTATCGTACGGAATGTCGTAGTTCACCACGTGAGTGATGCGCTCAACGTCCAGACCACGGGCGACAACGTCGGTGGCGATCAGGATGTCCAGCTGGCCTTGACGCAGCTTGTCGACGGTACGCTCACGCAGCTTCTGCGGGATGTCACCGTGCAGCGCTTCACAGGCGTGACCACGGGCGGCCAGTTTGCCAGCCAGCTCTTCGGCCGCGTTCTTGGTGCGCACGAAGACCAGTACGGCTTCGTACGGCTCGACTTCCAGCAGACGGGTCATGGCGTCCAGCTTGTGCAGACCGGTTACCTGCCAGTAACGCTGGCGGATGGTCGGTGCAGTGGACGTCTTGGTGATGATCTTGATCTCTTTCGGCTGCTTCAGGTGCTTCTGGGCAACACGACGGATCTGGTCCGGCATGGTGGCAGAGAAGAGCGCGACCTGACGAGTGCTCGGGCACTGTTCCATGATCCAGTCCACGTCGTCGATGAAGCCCATACGCAGCATTTCATCGGCTTCGTCCAGCACCAGGGCTTTCAGGCCGGAGAGGTCCAGGTTCTTGCGACGGATCAGGTCCATCACACGGCCAGGGGTACCCACGACAACCTGGGCACCACGGCGCAGGGCGCGGGTCTGGGTTTCGTAAGAGGAACCACCGTAGATGGGCAGGACATGGAAGTCCGGCATGTGCTTGGCGTAACGTTGGCACGCCTCGGCAACCTGCAGCGCCAGTTCACGGGTCGGTGCCAGCACCAAAACCTGGGTATTGCGGTTACCAGCTTCCAGACGAGACAACAGAGGCAAGGCAAAAGCAGCGGTCTTCCCTGTACCGGTTTGCGCCTGCCCCAGCAGATCGTGTCCCGCCATCAGGTGGGGAATTGCTGCGGCCTGGATCGGTGACGGGCGCTCATAGCCCACGTCCTGCAGCGCTTTCAATACAGGCGCGGCCAGTCCAAGCTCACTAAAAAGGGGCAGTTGTTCGGTATCAGACATAGATTCTTCCAGATTAAGGCAGGCGGCTAAGCACCGCGGAATAGCAAAAAGGCGGCGATTATAGCGCCACTTTGTTCTGCTGTCTTGAAAAATGTGATAAGCCTCTCAAGACGTTGGCAATTATAGAGGGATCTTGCGACTATGGCTTGCTTATTTTGCACTCATGGTGCGTTATTGCAGATCACTCCTCGCTGGAGTCCTTGCCCCGCTTGTGTTTGAGCACCGCCATGGTCAATCGACTGGTGCACAATAAACGCTCACGTTCGTCCCGAATTTCAATCTGCCACACCTGGGTCGTTGCCCCCAGATGCAGTGGCGAGCAACGCCCCGTCACCACCCCTTCCCGCTTGGCCCGCAGATGGTTGGCATTCACTTCCAGTCCCACGCAGTAGCTGTCCGCGCCCACCGCCATGTTGGCGGCCAGGGAGCCCAGCGTCTCCGCCAGCACAACGGAAGCACCGCCGTGCAGCATGCCAAGGGGCTGATGAGTGCGGTGATCCACCGGCATGGTGGCCGCCAGCCAGTCAGGGCCAAAATCGGTGTAGACGATGTCCAGGTGGGCCATCAGGGTGTTGCGGGAACTGGCATTGAGCCCCTCCAGGCTCATGGGCTTGCGCCAGATGGCGCCGTTCTCTTGACTCATGGCGAGCAGACTCCTTGTGTGATCAACAGGTATACATGAGCAGTGTCGGCGAAAAAGGGCTGGAAAAGAAGATGCCCCTATCAGGGGGCATCTTGCCAAGCCAGCTCCTGATGCCGGACTCTCACCAGGGATAGGTCACGCCGGGCCACTCGGCCCAGGGCTGCTCCCGCCCCGGCAGGCAGGGTTCGGGCCAATGCCACACCTTGCCAAGCCAGAGCCGCAGCTCGGCTTCCAGCTCGGCATCGGTGAGGGGGGCCTCGGCCAGCTTCCAGAAGAAGAGCTCCACCGCCACCTCCGGCAGCACCGAGGGGTAGAGATAGACCCCGCCCCAAAATTGCGGCTCACGCTCCGGGCTCCAGAGACCATAGGCGAACGAGCGCTTGGCCAGAAACTCGGAACGCTGCCACTCCAGATCCCCCTCGTGCTGGCCCAGACTGAACTGGGCTGAGGGCCAGACGTCATCCGGGCGAAACAACTGGTGCAGCTGCTCGCGCTCACGCTGCATGGCCACAAACTCCACCACAGCCTGACTCTGGGCGACAGGCAACAGCAGGAAGTGCGGGTGCCGAAAGGCTTGCGGCACCCGAAACCGCTTGGGCAGCGTCAGCATCAGAGCAGTTCCAGCAGGGCCTGCAGCGGATGCTTGAGTTTCTCCCCCTCCATCCGCTTGACCTGGCTGCGGCACGAGTAACCTGTGGCCAGACAGCGCTCTTTGGGCAGGCGGGAGAGCGGCTCTGCCCAGCTAAGCCCGTAGATCCCCTTGGAATTTTCCACCTGTTTGGCGTCGTGGCCATAGGTGCCGGCCATGCCGCAGCAGCCCACAGACACAGGCTGCAAGCGGGCCCCAAAACGCTGGAACAAGGTACCCCAGTCGCCGTGGGTCGAGGGCTTGGCGGTCTTCTCGGTGCAGTGGGCAAACAGATACCAGGGCTCGGCCTGCTCACCCTCGCTCACCCTGCTCTCGGGAGCGGGTAAAGAGAGCAGCCACTCCTGGGGCAGCAGCACCTGGAAATCGCCACGGGCCGAACCCAGGGCCTTGGCATACTCGTCGCGATAGCAAAGCACCAGTGAAGGATCGACCCCCACCATGGGAATGCCGAGCGCCGCTATCTTGTTGAGGAACTGGGCACTGTTGGCCGCGGTGCGGGCAAAGGCACGCAGGAACCCCTTCACGTGCTGGGGCTTGCCGTTGGGCTTGAACGGCAGCAGATAAGGTTGCAGCCCAAGCTTGCTGGCAAGCTTCACCAAGTCCCGCACCACGGGGGCGTCGTAATAACTGGTGAAGGGATCCTGCACTATGAGCACCACTTTGGCACGCTGCTCCGGGCTCATGGCCTCGAGGCCCGGCAGGTCGAAATAGCGCGCCTTGTTGTCGTGCAGGGATTCGGCCAGGGTCGGCACGCTCAATAGTGGCACGTCCACCATGCCGATGCTCTTCTCGGTCGCCTTCTGGGCCCACTCTTTCTCGAGGAAGAAGTTGACCAGTTTCGGCGCCCTGGCCAGCAGGGGCGCGTAAACTTCGACCGTGCCGACGAAGTAATCCTTGGGGCCCCGCAGGTAGCGGCTGTGATAAAGCTGCATGAAGCGGGCGCGGAAGGTGGGCACATCCACCTTGATGGGGCACTGGCTGGTGCAGGCCTTGCACGCCAGGCACCCTTCCATCGCCTCCATCACCTCGTGGGAAAAATCATACTGGCCGCGAGCGCGGGCCAGGGTGTTGCGAAACTTGTCGACAATCTGCTTGAAGCGCAGACCGCCACTTTGCAGCGCCACCTCCTCACTCAGCGGATCGAAGCCCTGCTGTGCCAGCTGGCGCAACCATTCGCGCATCAGCCCGGCCCGGCCTTTCGGCGAGTGGCGACGGTCGCGGCTGATCTTGACCGAGGGGCACATGGGGGAGTCGGTCTCGAAGGTGAAACAGAGGCCGTTGCCGTTGCAATCCATGGCGCGGGTATAGCTTTCCCGCACCGCAATCGGGATCTGGCGGTCGAACTTGCCGCGCTTGGGTCCGTCCACCGACACCAGTTCGGCCCCGCTGCCATAAGGCATGCAGATCTTGCCCGGGTTGATGCGGTTGGCCGGGTCGAAGGCGCCCTTGACCCGTTGCAGCTCTTCCCACAACTCGCCGAAGAAGGCGGGGCTGTATTCGGAGCGAAAACCCTTGCCGTGCTCGCCCCACATCAGGCCGCCATATTTGGCGGTGAGCGCCACCACCTGATCCGAGATGCGTCGCAGCAGCACCTCCTGCTCGGGATCGCACAAATCCAGCGCCGGGCGCACGTGCAGCACGCCCGCATCGACGTGACCGAACATGCCGTAGTCGAGGCCGTGACCATCGAGCAGGGCGCGAAATTCCATGATGAAATCGGCCAGGGATTCCGGCGGCACGGCAGTATCTTCGGTGAAGGCCACCGGCTTCTTGCGTCCCTCGGCGTTGCCAAGCAGCCCTACCGACTTCTTGCGCATGGCGTAGATGGTCTCGATGCTGGCCAGGTGGTTGCACACCTGATAGCCGATGATGCCCGCCTCGCCACGCGCCAACAGATCGTCGATACGGCGGCACAGCTCGGCCACCTTGGCTTGGTGCTCATCCTCGTCGGTGTCGGCAAACTCGACGATGTTGAGCCCCTGCAGATCCTTGCCGGGCACGTCCTCAATGAAGGCCTTGACCGAATGCCAGATGATGTCGGCGCGAGCCAGCCCCAGCACCCGTGAGTCCACCGTCTCCACCGACAGGGCCTGGGCCTGCACCATAAAGGGGGCATTGCGCAGAGCCGACGGGAAGCTGTCGTACTTGACGTTGACGAGCGTTCGGTAGCGCGGGATGGCCGTGATGTTGAGTCTGGCCTCGGTGATAAAGCCCAGGGATCCTTCCGAGCCGCACAGCACCCGGCTTATATCCAGAGTGTCGGTATCGGGGGCATAAAGATGCTTGAGATCGTAACCGGTCAGAAAACGGTTGAGCTTGGGGAAGGTCGCCTCTATGTCAGCGCGCCGTTCCTTGCCGATGCGATAGAGGGTGCGATAGATCTCCCCTTCCCGATTCTCCAGCGCCAGCTTGTCGGCGAGATGCGCGCCATTGACCGGCTCGGTCGCCATGATGTCGCCATTCTCCAGCACTGCTTTCAGGCCAAGCACGTGATCCGAGGTCTTGCCGTAGACCAGCGACCCCTGCCCAGAGGCATCTGTGTTGACCATGCCGCCTAAGGTGGCGCGGTTGGAGGTGGAGAGATCCGGCGAGAAGAAGTAACCGTGGGGTTTGAGATAGGCGTTGAGCTGGTCTTTCACCACCCCGGCCTGGGCCCGCACCCAGCCCTCTTCCAGATTAATTTCCATGATCTGGTTCATATGGCGCGAGAGATCGACGATAATGCCGCCGCCCAAGGATTGACCATTGGTGCCGGTACCGCCGCCGCGAGGGAAGAAACTCAAGGTCGCGTACTCGGGCCCCTGGGCCAGCTTGAGCATCACCGCAATATCGTCCGCACTGCGCGGATAGAGAACCGCCTGAGGTACAACCTGATAGACGCTGTTATCCGTCGCCATCGCCAACCGGCTTGCATAAGACTTTTCGATATCACCACGAAATGCGCTGCGCTCTAGCAACTCAAGAAACTGCAGGGTTGCGGGTGACAAACTGTCCTGGTAATCGAGTCTCGGGATCATGAATCCTTGTTCCCATCCTTTGCTTGATGCCGGTACTCCGGCGACAACGACCGTTCGGGCCAGCCTCTTCGCGGGCCCCCGAACCAGTCCGCTCACATGTGAGCGGGCAGTATATCAGCTAGAAAACCGCTTGCGCGCGCAATCTTCACCATTTGAAAGGAGGACTTTTATGGCTCATTACAGCCATGTTATCAGTACGCTGATCCGCACCGAAAAACAGGCGCTGACCCTGTCGCTGTTCGGTTGCATCACCTTTGCCATCTTCGGCATCGGCTATGGCCTGTTCGTCGGCTCCAACGCCATCATGCTCGATGGCATCTTCACCCTGTTCAGCATGGGCATGACGGGGCTCGGGCTCATCACCGCCTACCTGGTTACCCGCCCCTCAGATGATCGCTTCCAGTACGGCTACGCCCACTTCGAGCCCATCACCAACGTCATCAACGGCGCCATCATTCTGCTGCTCTGCCTCGGCGCCTTCTACAGCGGTATCACCTCCCTGCTGGCAGGAGGCCGGGAGATCGATCTCGGCCACGCCCTCGTCTACGCCGCCGTCTGCACCTTCTTCTGCGCCATCATCTATCGCATCGAAGCCCGGGTCGCCGAGCAGATTGACTCCGAGCTGGTGCGGGTCGACTCCAAGGAGTGGCTGGTGGATACCCTGCTCAGCGCCACCCTGCTGATCGGTTTCGTGGTGGCCATCGGGCTCGATGCTCTCGGCTACGGCCACTACAACCGCTACATAGATCCCGTGCTGGTCACCCTGCTGGCCCTGTGCGCCACCCTGATCCCCATCAAGGTGCTGGGTCGCAACCTGCGGGAGGTGCTGAAGATTGCCCCCAAGGGCGATGTGCCCCGGCAAGTTGAGCAGGAGATCGAGGCCCTGCGCCTGCGCCATGGCATCGAGTGCTACAGCCATCTGGCGAAAAGCGGCCGCCGCTTCGATCTGGAATTGAACATTCTGGTGGCGCCGGGGCAGGAGTGGCCCATAGAGCGCCAGGATGCCCTGCGCCAGGAGCTCTGGTCCCGCCTCGGCGATACCCTGGGGGATGCCTGGCTCTCGGTCTGCTTCACCCGAGAGAAGCGCTGGTTATAAAGACCGGTCGGGGGAGTGCGACCCGGTCGCCTCCCCCTGCGCCCTCACATCTTGAGCGCCCTGCGCTTGTCAAATTAATCGCCCTGCGCTTGCCAACGCGCCGATTCCCGCTATCATCAGGGCTCATTTTTAACCCGAGGTTTTATTGCCCATCATGGACAATCCCCGAAGTTGCCCTTCGTTTCTCCCTGTCAAAATGTATCTGTTATTGCTCCACCAGCGCCTCTGAAAACACCCAAGCTTCGTGCTCCCACGGCCATAGTTCGCCGTCACTGACACCCGCTCTGTCTGTTTTTTATTGAGGTCATTACATGGAATTGCTGCTGGATCCCCACATCTGGGTGGGTCTGTTTACCCTGATCATTCTGGAAATCGTGCTGGGGATCGACAACCTGGTCTTCATCGCCATCCTGGTGAAAAAACTGCCCCCCGCCCAGCGGGACAAGGCCCGCATCATAGGCCTGTCGCTGGCCCTGCTGATGCGTCTGGGCCTGCTGGCGGTGATGTCGTGGCTGGTGACCCTGACCGCCCCCATTCTTCAGCTCGGCGAGCTCGTCTTCTCCGGTCGGGATCTCATCCTGATGGGCGGCGGCTTGTTCCTGCTGTTCAAGGCCACCACAGAGCTGCACGAGCGGCTTGAGGCCAACCCCGAGTCCGGCGGCCACAGCGGCGTCTACGCCAGTTTCGGTGTTGTGGTGGCGCAGATCCTGGTGCTGGATGCCGTCTTCTCGCTGGATTCCATCATCACTGCGGTGGGCATGGTGGAACACCTGGGCGTCATGATGGCGGCCGTGACCATCGCCATGCTGGTGATGGTGCTCGCCTCCAAGCCCCTGACCCAGTTCGTCAACGCCCACCCGACCGTGGTGGTGCTCTGCCTGAGCTTCCTGTTGATGATCGGCTTCAGCTTGGTGGCGGAAGGGTTTGGCTTCCATATTCCGAAGGGCTACCTCTACGCGGCCATCGGCTTCTCGGTGCTGATCGAGTTTTTCAACCAGCTCTCCCAGCGCAGCGCCGAGCGCCACGAGGCCAAGCAGCCCCTGCGCGAGCGCACCACGGCTGCCATCTTCAAGCTGATGGGCAGCAAGGCATATCAGGACAGACCGGACGATGATCTGGATGCGTCGGCGCCTGCGCCGCTGAGCTTTGGCGAGGAGGAGCGTTACATGGTGACCGGGGTCTTGTCGCTGGCCGAGCGCTCCATCCGCACCATAATGACGCCGCGCTCCGACATGGCCTGGATCGATGTCAACGACTCGCCCGAGGAGATCCGCGCCCTGCTGCAACAGGAGCCCCACAGCCTGTTCCCGGTCTGTGACGGCGATCTGGACGAGATCATAGGCGTGGTCAAGGCGCGGGATCTGCTGTTTGCCCTCAACGAGGGGCAACCGTTGAGCGAGCTGGCCAAGCAGAACGACCCCATCATAGTGCCGCAGACCATCAACGTGATCCGGCTGCTGGCGGAGCTGCGCCAGGCCAAGGGCAGCCTGATCCTGGTCTCCGACGAGTTTGGCGTCATCCAGGGACTGGTCACCACCCACGATCTGCTGGAGGCCATCGTCGGCGAACTGCCGGACGAGGACGAAACCCCGGACATGGTGCGCGACGGGGAAGGCTGGCTCATCAACGGCAGCACCAACATCCACCATGTGGAACAGGTGCTGGAACACGAGGGGCTGGTGAGCGAGAGCGACGAATACGTGACCCTGGCGGGCATGCTGCTCTCCCACTTCGGCTCCTTGCCCACCCCGGGCCAGCAACTGCAACTGCAGCAGCTCTGCTTCGAGGTGGTCGAGGTGAGCGAGCGCCGCATCGAACGGGTACGGGTCATGCCGCTGGGGACCTGAGCCCAGGTCGCGTGAACAGGGAGGGCCGAGCAGGCCCTCTTTTTATTGCGCTGTTTGTTGCACTTTTTATTGCACGACACCTCACAGTCCCTCCGCTGCCCGCTGGCGAGCCAGCGAGCGCCATCCAGCCCCCGTGCCGATGGATTGATGCCATCACTGCAATTCTTTTCTGCAATTACCCCTCTTTTTCACAGCAAGCCGCAGGGCTAGAGTGGCCTCACTCCCACCATGAGGAACTCAAGATGAGCCACGATCACCTGTTCTGCCCGCTGCGTCTGGGCCAGTTGCACCTTAACAACCGTATCGTCATGCCCCCCATGACCCGCTCCCGTGCCAGCCAGCCCGGTGATGTGGCCAATGTCATGATGGCCACCTATTACGCCCAGCGCGCCGAGGCGGGCCTCATCATCAGCGAAGGCACCCAGGTAGACCCCATGGGCAAGGGCTATGCCTGGACCCCGGGGATCCACAGCGCCGAGCAAGTGGCCGGCTGGAAGGGGGTGACAGACGCGGTACACGCCAAGGGCGGCACCATTTTCGCCCAGCTCTGGCACGTGGGCCGGGTCACCCACCCTGACAACATCGGCGGCGCCCAGCCTATCTCCTCGTCGGCCATCAAGGCCGTGGGTGTCAAGGTGTTCGTCGATAACGGCAGCGATGCCCCCGGCTTTGTGGAGACGGTCACCCCGCGCGCCATGACCCAGCAAGACATAGATGCAGTGGTGGGCCAGTTCCGCCAGGCGGCCCGCAACGCCATGCTGGCCGGCTTCGACGGCATAGAGCTGCACGCCGCCAACGGCTACCTCATCAACCAGTTCCTCGACTCCGAGTCCAACACCCGCACCGACAACTACGGCGGCTCGCTGGAAAATCGCCTGCGCTTCCTGAAAGAGGTGACAGAGGCGGTCAGTGCCGAAATCGGAGCAGACCGCGTCGGGGTGCGCCTCGCGCCGCTCACCACCCTCAACGGCACAGTCGATGCCAACCCGCAGCAGACCTATCTGGCCGCCGCCCGCTTGCTGGGGGAGCTTGATGTCGTCTACCTGCACATCGCCGAGGCGGACTGGGACGATGCCCCCCTGATGCCGGAAAACTTCAAGCAGGGGCTGCGGGACGCCTTCCCCAACCCCCTCATCTATGCGGGCAAATATGATGGCGAGCGAGCACGGGCCGCCCTCCAGGCCGGTTGGGCCGACATGATTGGCTTTGGTCGCCCCTTCGTGGCCAACCCGGATCTGCCGAGCCGGCTGCGCCACGGCTACCCGTTCGCCCCCCACGATCCGGCCACCCTGTTTGGTGGTGGCGAACAGGGGCTGACCGACTACCCAACCTATCAAGAGGCCACCGAGCCGCAATCGGCCTGATACCGGCCAGCGGCCCCTGTCGGCGCATCAGCCCGTCGAAACGCAGCAGGCCCGCCATCACTGGCGGGCCTGCTGTTTTGTGTCGCAGACGCAACCGGCCGCACGAGACTAGTAGAGGGCGACCCCGTAACAGGCGGCATAGCTCCTGATCTCCCGGGTGAGCCGTGCCTTGTCCGCCAGGCTCAGCCAGCTCGCCTCGACGGCATTGAGCGACAAGCGGCAGAGCTGATTCATGCTGGCGCCAAGGTCATGGGCCAGAGCGTGGAAGTTCGCCGCCATGTAACCGCCGAAGTAGGCGGGATCGTCGGAGTTGATGGTGACGCAGAGCCCCTGCTCCAGCAGGGTGAGCACATTGTGATGGGCCATGCGGTCAAACACCTTGAGCCGGGTATTGGAGAGGGGGCAGACGGTGAGCGGCAGCCGGGTATCGGCCAGATAGCGCAGCAGTTCGGGATCCTCTGCCGAGCGCACCCCGTGATCGATGCGGCGCACCTGCAACTCATTGATGGCCTGCCAGATGTACTCGGCAGGCCCCTCTTCACCCGCGTGAGCCACCACCGGCAGCCCCAGCTCGCGGCAGCGAGCAAACACCCGGGCAAACTTGCTGGGCGGATTGCCCTTCTCCCCCGAGTCGAGGCCGATACCGTGAATGCGGGTGAGGAACGGCATCGCCTCAGCCAGGGTGGCAAAGGCGGCCTCTTCACTCAGGTGGCGCAGAAAGCTCATGATAAGGCGCCAGCTGATGCCCAACTCCCGCTCCCCCGCCTGCAGCGCGCGTTCGATCCCGCCCAGCACGGAGGCGAAGGGCACGCCGCGGGCGGTATGGGTCTGGGGGTCGAAGAAGATCTCCACGTGCACCACCTTGTCGGCGGCGCAACGTTCCAGATAGGCCCAGGTGAGGTCGAAGAAATCCTGCTCGGTGGCGAGCACGCTGGCGCCCAGGTAGTAGAGATCGAGGAAGGTTTGCAGGCAGTCAAAATCATAGGCGGCGCGCACGCTCTCCACATCGGGCCAGGGCAGGGCCACCCCGTTGCGTTTGGCCAGGGCAAACATCAGCTCAGGCTCGAGCGTTCCTTCGATATGCAGGTGCAACTCCAGCTTGGGCAAACCGGCAATAAAGTTATCCATGATGACGGCTCCATCAACACACAGACCGCGGGATCTGCCACTCGCAGAGCGGATCCCTCCCCTCTTCTGCTCATTGTGCACCTATCTCTGATTGTGGGGGAGACTTGTCATCAAACAGACTTATAATGGCGTCACAAAAACAACATAACTGATTGAAGATATTAAGAGTTGGCGCAACTTTCCGCCGCCTCTTGCGCCTACACAAGGAGTCCCCATGAAGAAAAGTGTCATCTGTGACATCGACGGCGTCATACTGCACAACAACGATCTGGTGCCCGGTGCCGACCGCTTCGTCCATCGCCTGCTGGAGCAGGGCAGCAAGCTGTTGTTCCTCACCAACTACCCGGCCCAGACCCAGAAAGATCTGCAAAACCGCTTCCGCTCCGCCGGGATCGAGGTGCCGGAAGAGTGCTTCTACACCTCCGCCATGGGCACCGCCGATTTTCTCAAACGCCAGGATGGCAAGAAGGCCTATGTGATTGGCGAGGGGGCCCTGACCCACGAGCTCTACAAGGCAGGCTTCACCATCACCGACATAGACCCCGACTTCGTGGTGGTGGGCGAGACCCGCAACTACAACTGGACCATGATGCAGCTGGGCGCCAAGTTCGTCGATCAGGGGGCCCGCTTCATCGCCACCAACCCGGATACCCACGGCCCCATGATGCACCCGGCCTGCGGCGCACTCTGCGCTCCCATAGAGCGGATGACCGGCAAGAAGCCCTTCTATGTGGGCAAGCCGAGCGCCTGGATCATTCGCGCGGCGCTCAACCGGATGGAGGCCCACTCCGATGACACCGTCATCATAGGCGACAACCTGCGCACCGATATTCTGGCGGGCTTCCAGGCCGGTCTCGAAACCGTGCTGGTGCTCTCCGGGGTGAGCAAGGTGGCGGATATCGATCGCATGCCGTTTCGCCCGAACCACATCTTCGACTCGGTCGTGGACATAGACATCGTCTGATCGCCGGCCCGGGCATGGCGCCGCCATGCCCGTCGTCAGGCCGTCACCAGCATCTAGCCGGGGCTGACCCGCAGCCCCCGAAGGACGCGAAATGGAACCAATGATGATCGCCGTAGCCTTTGGGTGCGGCATGCTGGTCAACCTCATAGGGTTGCCACCCCTGCTGGGCTTTCTGGCCGCCGGATTCCTCCTCAACGGCATGGGCTATCACAATACCCTGGCACTGAACGAGGTCGCCGATCTCGGGGTCACCCTGCTGCTGTTCACCATAGGTCTCAAGCTCAACGTCAAGACCCTGATGCGGCGCGATGTGTGGGGCACCACCAGCGTCCATCTGCTCTGCTCCACCCTGCTGTTTACCGTGGTTCTGCTGGTGTGCAAGGGGCTGGGGCTCGCGCTGGCCCTGTCGCTGGACTGGAAGCTGGCGCTGCTGCTCGGCTTTGCCCTCTCCTTCTCCAGCACCGTCTTTGCGGTCAAGGTGCTGGAGGATCGCAGCGACATGAATGCCCTCTACGCCCGGCTCGCTATCGGGGTGCTGGTCATGCAGGATGTGTTCGCGGTGGCCTTTCTGGCGTTTTCCAGCGGCCAGTGGCCCAGCATCTGGGCACTCTGGGTGCTCGGTTTGCCGCTGCTGCGCCCCTTGCTGTTCAAACTCCTGGAGCGGGCCGGCCACGGCGAGCTGCAGGTGCTGTTCGGGATCTTCCTGGCGCTGGTGGTGGGCGCCGCCGGTTTTGAGGTAGTGGGACTCAAGCCCGATCTGGGGGCGCTCATCATCGGCATGATGCTGGCCTCCCACCCGGCCGCCGCCGGGCTGGCCAAGGCGCTGTTCAACCTCAAAGATCTTTTCCTCGTCTGCTTCTTCCTGACCATAGGTCTCAACGGCCTGCCGACCCACGATACCATGCTGCTGGCGCTGGCACTGGTGCTGGCGCTGCCGCTCAAGAGCGCGCTCTACTACCTGGTCTACAGCGGAGCCCACCTGCGGGTGCGTACCGCCCTGCTCTCCACCCTGGCGCTCACCAACTTCTCGGAGTTTGGCCTGATCGTGGCCGCCATCGCCGCCAAGGCGGGGTGGATCTCCCACGAGTGGCTGGTCGCCCTTTCACTGGCGCTGGCGGCAAGCTTCATGATCTCGGCACCGCTCAACAGCCAGAGCGAGCGGATCTACCACAAACTCGGCAGCTGGCTGCGCGGGATCCAGGCCAACACCCTGCACCCGGAGGACAGGCCCATCGAACTCGGCGATGCCGAGGTGATCATCCTCGGCATGGGCCGCATCGGCCAGGGCGCCTACTTCGAGCTGGAGAACAAGTACGGCACAGTGATCCTCGGGGTGGAGAACGACAGCGAGAAGCTGCCCACCCTGCGCGCCCAGGGGATGAACGTCATCGAAGGAGACGCCACAGATACCGACTTCTGGGACAAGGTGCTGCTCTCCAACCAGGTCAACCTGGTGCTGCTGGCCATGCCCCACCACTCGGGCAATCTCTACGCCATCGAGAAGCTGCGCAGCCACGGCTTTGCCGGCAAGATAGCGGCCATAGTCCGCTTCGAGGATGACATAGCCTCCCTGCGCGAACAGGGGGTGGATGCTGTGTTCAACGTCTACGACGAGGCGGGCAGCGGCTTCGCCCGCCATGTCATCAAGCGGTTGCAGCCACGCTGACGGCGCTTGGCAAGGTGAGACACATCGTTTACGTTATGCACGACTGTGTTTAATAAAACGAACAGACGCGGGGCCAGTATGGTCCCGCTTTTATATCCTTGCCAAGGAGGCACCATGAAGACCCTCAACGACTGGATCCTGCTCAGCAGCCACCAGGCCGCCCCCATCCCGCTGATGCCCGCCCCCGAGCGCATTAAAGCAGGCAACCCGGCGCAAACTGTCTGGAACCACTACTCGGATCCGAGCCAGCAGTTTCACGTGGGCTTCTGGGCCTGCGAGCCCGGCCGCTGGGCCATCCACTACACGGAGCACGAGTATTGCCAGCTGCTGGAAGGGGATGTGGTGATCCACGACAGTCAGGGCAGCCAGCTTGCCCTCAAACCGGGGGATCAGTTCATTATTCCGGCAGGCTTTGTCGGGCAGTGGGAGACGCTCACCCCCTGTCGCAAGCTCTATGTGATCTTCGAGCCCGCCACCGCTTGACGCGCACGTCAAGTCGCCCCTAGGTACCCGCCGCTTGATGCCCCCGTCGGCTTGACGTTTGCGGCATGATTTTGTGCGGTTTTCCCGCTTGCAAAAGGTTTTTGCGCTAGGCATTGTGATTGGCGAGGAATGTAAATGGAATTTCGAGCCCGTTCGTGGGGGGCTCCTATAAAAATCAAGAGGATTACCGCCAATGTGTTCTATTTTCGGCATTCTGGACATCAAATCCGATGCAGCAGCCTTGCGCAAATCGGCCCTGGAGATGTCCAAGCGATTGCGTCACCGCGGTCCTGACTGGTCCGGCGTCTACAGCACAGACAAAGCCATACTGGTGCACGAGCGCCTGGCCATCGTCGATCCGGGCAATGGCGCCCAGCCGCTCTACAACCCGGAGCGCACTCACGTATTGGCCGTCAACGGCGAGATCTACAACCACAAGGAACTCGAGAAGAACCTCAAGGTCGACTTCCAGTTCCAGACCCACTCCGATTGCGAGGTGCTGCTGGCCCTCTACAAGGAGAAGGGCCCCGCCTTTTTGGACGATCTCAACGGCATCTTCGCCTTCATCCTCTATGACGCCGAGCAGGATGCCTACCTGATTGGTCGTGACCACATGGGGATCATCCCCCTCTATACCGGTCGCGACGAGCACGGCAACTTCTATGTCGCCTCCGAGATGAAAGCCCTGGTGCCCGTGTGCAAGAGCGTCGAAACCTTCCCGCCGGGACATTACCTGTGGAGCAAGGATGGCGAGCTCAAACAGTGGTACAAGCGTGACTGGATGGAGTACGGTGCGGTCGAGCACAAGGTCAGCGACCGGGCTGAGCTGAAAGCCGCGCTGGAAGCGGCGGTCAAGCGCCAGCTGATGTGCGACGTGCCCTATGGCGTGCTGCTCTCCGGCGGGCTGGATTCGTCCGTCATCTCCGCCATCACCAAGATCTATGCCGCCCGCCGGGTGGAAGATGATGGCAAGAGCGAAGCCTGGTGGCCCCAGCTGCACTCCTTCGCAGTCGGCCTGGAAGGCTCGCCGGATCTCGCCGCCGCCCGCAAAGTGGCCGATCACCTCGGCACCATCCACCACCAGATCCACTTCACAGTGCAAGAGGGGCTGGATGCCCTGCGCGACGTCATCTATCACCTCGAGACCTATGACGTCACCACCATCCGCGCCTCCACCCCCATGTACCTGATGGCGCGCTACATCAAGGCGATGGGCATCAAGATGGTGCTGTCGGGCGAGGGCTCGGACGAGCTGTTCGGCGGTTACCTCTACTTCCACAAGGCGCCGAACGCCAAAGAGTTCCACGAGGAGAACGTGCGCAAGCTCGCCTCCCTGCACCTCTATGACTGCCTGCGGGCCAACAAGTCCATGGCCGCCTGGGGCGTGGAGGGTCGCGTGCCCTTCCTCGACAAGGAGTTCATGGACGTGGCGATGCGCCTCAACCCTGCCGACAAGATGTGCGGCAACGGCAAGATCGAGAAACACATACTGCGCGAAGCCTTCGAGGAGCTGTTGCCCCACGAAGTGGCCTGGCGCCAGAAGGAGCAGTTCTCCGACGGCGTGGGCTACTCCTGGATTGACAGCCTCAAGGCCATGGTCGAGACCGAAGTGACGGATCAGATGTTTGAGGCGGCGGCGTTCCGCTTCCCCGTCAACACCCCACTCACCAAGGAGGCCTACTACTACCGCGCCATCTTCGACGAGCACTTCCCGCTGGAGTCCGCCGCCCGTACCGTGCCCTACGGCAAGTCGGTCGCCTGCTCTACCCCGACCGCCTTGGAGTGGGATGCCAAGTTCAAGGAAATGGCCGACCCGTCCGGTCGCGCCGTGATGGACGTCCACCAGCAGAGTTACTGATCCGCTGACGGATATCCTGGCCAACCAGCCAACAACAAAGCCCCTCGCGAGGGGCTTTTATTTTTTGGTCATGGCGATGGCGCTCGTCAGCTCAGCTGGCCGATGTTGCCGCGTTGAGCGGCATCAATCCTTTTTCGCCTTGTTGGCAAAGAAGATATCGGCCTGAATATCCTGAGTTCGCACCGTGAAGACCTGGTTGGTCAGATCGTCGGTCAGTGCTTCCGCATCCTTCATCACCCGCAGATTGAAGTCGTTGAGCATACGGTTGGCGGCGGCCTTGTCTGTTTTGACCGTTTTCAGATAGCTGGCTTCCATCTCTTTCTGCTCGTTGGCGATCTTCGCCTCCCAGCTCTGGTAAGCCTGCTTCACCATGGGCGCCAACTTGGGGTAATCCGTCATCACCAGGGTCTGCAGTTTGCGATATTTCCAGTAGATGGAGTCGCTGTCCGCCTTGTCGCTGCCCAGGGCATAGTGGGCCGGATAGGCCTCCAGACCGCTGTAATAGGGAACGAAGGCGGTCAAGTCTGCCATGCCGAGGCCCACATAGGTCACCTCCCCCACCTCTCTCGGCATCCAGGGGCGCACTTGCATCACATGGGCCTCGTAGGTGCGAAACACGCTGATGGGGCGCCACGGCTCCTGGCCGTTCAACCCTTTGCCGTAAGGGTCGTGCTCGGTGCCGTCATAGTGATTGCGCAGCACCGCCTTGACCTCATCCAGGGTCATCTTCTTCTCGGGTATCAGGGTGACAGGGAATTGGCGACCGGCCTCCACCGCCTGCTTGAGCGAGGGGTTGAACATCTGCTGTATGGTCCAGACCCGGGGATCGTTATAGGTACGATCCCGCTCGTCGTCGCGGGTATAGGCCTGCGAGAAATTGAACGTCCCATCCTTTTGTGGCTGGTAGAGCCCCTTCTCGGTGGCAAACTCGACCAGATTTTTCGAGCCCATCATGTCGGCACTGGCAGAATCGTAGTGCTGCAGGCGACCCTGATTGCCAGAAGCAAAATACTGGTCCTTGGGCAGACGCTGCGCCATCCAGTGGTGACCTGTGGCTGTCTCCAGATACCAGAGCTCGTTGTCATCCACCACGGCGACGCCAAACCCCTCCCCCGCCCCCAGGGTCTCTATGATGTTGCCCAGCAGGGCGACCGCCTCGCGGGCCGAGGTGGCGCGCGAAAGCAGCACATCGGGAATGTCGTCCTCGGTGATCCCCTTGTCCTCGACATAGGGATCGAAGGCGAGCGCCTCGGGTGAGGCGAAAATGGATTCGGTGCCGCTGACCCCGACGCCTTTCTCGTTGAAGCCTGTGGCGCCGTGCAGCTGGGTCTTCCAGTTCGGCACAGTGGTGTAACGCAGGGAGTTTTTCGGCAAGGGGTAGCTGAAATCATTGGCGCCGTTGTGGGCTTTGGAACTGTGCACGCCGCTCTGGCCCTGTTTCGCCGGATGGATCACGAAATGCTGGGCTTTCAGCGCATCGCTGTCGGCACTGCGGGCCACCATCATGGAGCCATCGGCGCTGGCCTCGCTGCCGACCAGCAAGGTGGTGCAGGCGAACGCCGACGAGAAGAGGGCAAGGTTGATGGAGAGTGCGACGACGCACTTCTTGAAGGAATGCATGATATCTCCTTGTTGCAAAATTAACGTGAAATACCCCTTCCCATCTAGCGATGGATATAGCTGACAGGGTGACACGCTTGATAAACCTGAATGCCATGAGCCATGTCGACGGGTTATCAATGCCGCTAACTGTTTATGCCCATGACAATTTTCAAAGGCAGGTTAATTCTCGATACGCAACCGGTTCGCATCTATTATGGGTGCGACGATGTTAGGTTTTATCGACTATCACAAACGTGATAACAGGCTCAAAACACCAAAAATATATTAAATATCAATTTAAAGTATCGATATGCACAACCAACACAGCGCAAGCATGACGCTTCCCGGCGCTCGCCAAGGAGTGAGCTGAACCACAGCTGTATCACCAACACAGATGAAACCTCAGCAAAACAATATTTTATATATGGGTTCGGTCAAATATACAGAGATATGAAATCCACCTTTATCGCCAGCGTGACGGGTATTATGTTCCATGGCGCTGAATACCAGCGAGCACATGACGGCCGCTTATTATTCGCCATTTTCCCGCATCAATATCCCAAGGGACAGGCTCTGTATTCCACTCTCCTCATTTCATTCCCTGAAGCAGCCGGCAGATGACTCGCCGCCGGCCAACGGGATATAGATCTGCGGCAGACCCAAGTTAAGGCCCTTGGCTGTCTCGCCAATCCATCCGGGCGGCCAACACGGCCACACCGACAAAGGCACCTTTCTGACCCATCATTCCCATTTTTCGCATATGCCCTGCCACTCTTGCCGCTTGGCGAAGGGGTTCGCTCGTGTCACATTGTTGCGGCTTGGAAGCAACGAACAACAACACAAGGAGAAGAGGATGAAGCGACTGCTATTGCCGCTGCTGCTTGGCACGGCCCTGTTCCATGGCGAGGCGTACAGCGCCGGCCATCTCTGGACCAGCACACTGCCCGATTACAGTCAGGGGTATGACGAGCGGCGGGATCCGGCGCAGGATCTGGCCGCCGCAACCACCAAAGCCAGTGCCGAGGGCAAGAAGGTCCTGCTGCTGGTGGGCGGTGAGTGGTGCAGCTGGTGCCAGGAGATGAACCACTTCCTGGACCGGGAGCCAGCCCTTGCCAGCCAGTTCAACCAGACCTTCGTGGTGGTCAAGGTGAACGTCAGCAAGGCGAACAAGAACGAGCCCTTCCTAAAACGCTACCCCGAGTATCTTGGGGTGCCCCACTTCTACGTGCTGGATGCCAAAGGCAAGTTGCTGGAGTCTTTCAACACAGGGCTGCTGGAGAAGGGAAAGAGCTACGACGAGGCGAAATTCGGCAAGTTTATCGCCTTCTTCCAGCCCAAGACGGCCCGCAGCTGACCCGCCAATCGATGAAACCCTGTCATGGATAAGCCCCGACTCACCACACAAGGACGAAGAGATGATACGGATATTGGGCAAGGCCTCGTCAATCAATGTGCGCAAGGTGCTGTGGACCTGCGCCGAGACGGGTCTCCCTTTCGAGCTGGATGAGTGGGGAGCGGGCTTCAAGCCGACGGATACCCCTGAATTCCTGGCAATGAACCCGAACGCCATGGTGCCTGTCATTCAGGACGGCGACTTCACACTGTGGGAATCAAATACCATCATCCGCTACCTGGCGGCGCGCTATGGTGAAGCCACTCTCTATCCAGTCGAGGCACGCGCGAGGGCCATGGTCGATCAATGGATCGATTGGCAAGCATCGGATTTGAACGCCGCCTGGCGCTACACATTCCTGTCGCTGGTCAGGCATTCGCCCTTGCATCAGGACAGCCGGGCACTCAGCGCGGGATGTGCGGATTGGTCCAGATACATGCAGATCCTGGATCGACATCTCCAGGCAACCGGTGCTTATGTGGCTGGGAGCCGCTTCTCGCTCGCGGATATTCCCATCGGCCTGTCGGTCAACCGCTGGCTGGAAACGCCGTTTGACCGGCCACCACTGCTGGCCGTGAATGACTACTACCAGCGATTGAGTGAACGGCCCGGCTTTTGCCTGTATGGATGCAACGGGACGCCATGAGGTGAATCGAGCGGGAGGGGGACAACAGCGTTGAGCAGTGCGGGTTGGGCCTGTGTCATGCAGCCCAACCCGCATGCACAATATCAGACCTGCGCATCCGGCTGCTGCTCTGGCGCGGCCTTGATAAAGGCCTGCAGCTGCTCGCAGTTGGCGACGATGCGGGCGATGGTGGGATACTCATCCAGGGTCATGTCATAGCGGCGGGCGTTGTAGACCTGGGGCACCAGCATGCAGTCGGCCAGAGTCACCTCGTTGCCGACGCAATAGACGCCTGCCGTGGTCATCAACAAGGGTTCGAGTACCCTGAAGGTCTCGTCGATCCAGTGGCGATACCAGGCATCACGCTGTGCCTTGCCCAGTCCCAGCTCCTGCTCCAGATAGTTGAGCACCCGCAGGTTGTCGAGCGGGTGCGTGTCGCAGGCGATCATGTTGACTATCTGGCGCACCCTGGCTCGCGCCTGGGCGGCCGAGGGCATCAGCGGATAGGCGGGATAGGTCTCGTCGAGGTACTCCATGATGGCAACCGACTGACCGAACTGCACATCCCCGTCGATGAGAAAGGGCACCAGCCCCTGGGGGTTGATGCGATGATAGGCCTTCTCGCGCTGCTCGCCCTGCCGCAGGTTGACTGGGTGATGCTCGTAATCGAGCCCCTTGAGCTGCATCACGATCCGCACCCGATAGCTTGCCGATGAACGCCAATATCCAAACAACTGCAACATAATCTGTCCCTGTGTTGGCAGGTGCAAGGGCACCTGCCGTTCACCAGTCGGCTCTGTGCCCGCACTGGCTCCTTCACGTGATCTGGCTGACATCCTGTTGCGTGACTTTTTGCAAAATGGTGCCAAACAGACTCATCCCGTTGCGATCCTGCATCGCGATGGACACTGTATCACCAAAGCGCAGAAAGGGTGTAGTGGCTTGACCTGACTCGATAATTTCCAACATGCGCAGCTCGGCGAGGCAGGAGGATCCGGCACTGCGGTCATAGTTGGAGACTGTCCCTGAGCCTATGATACAGCCCGCCCCGAGCGGTCGGGTTTTGGCGGCGTGGGCGACCAGCTCATGGAAGTTGAAGGTCATGTCCACCCCGGCATTGGGGGCACCGAACAGGGCGCCGTTGAGATAAGTTTCCAACGGCAGATGCACCTTGCCCTCCTGCCAGTCGCTCCCCAGCTCGTCCGGGGTGATGGCCACCGGCGAGAAGGCGCTCGACGGTTTGGACTGGAAGAAGCCAAAGCCCTTGGCAAGCTCGCCCGGGATCAGGTTGCGCAGGCTCACGTCGTTCACCAGCATCAGCAGCTTGACATGGGCGGCCGCCGCCTGCGGGCTCGTCCCCATGGGCACGTCGTCCGTGATGATGGCCACCTCCGACTCGAAATCGATACCCCACTCCTCGGAACCCATGACGATTGGGCCGCGGGGGGCCAGGAAGCAATCCGAGCCGCCCTGGTAGATCAGGGGATCGTGCCAGAAGCTTTCCGGCATCTCGGCGCCGCGGGCCTTGCGCACCAGTTCCACATGGTTGACGTAGGCGCTGCCGTCGGCCCACTGGTAGGCACGGGGCAAGGGCGAGAGACACTCACTCTCATCAAACGGGAAGGCATCGGCACAGGTGCCATCGTTGAGGGTCTGATAGACGGCGGCCAGCTTGGGCTCGGTCTCGGCCCACTCATCGAGGGCCGCCTGCAGGGTGGGGGCGATGGACGCCACCCGCACCGCACGGCTCAAATCCCGACTGACCACTACCAGGGCGCCATCGCGCTTGCCATTGTTCAAGGTTGCAAGTTTCATAAAAATCCTTATTTGCCGGTGGCAGTCATGAGGTCCGGGCGCTGCCAGCTGCTGACGTAGCGCGGGTTCTCCACCCCTTCGCACAAGCCGCCAACATTGAGCGCATCGCGGGTATCCAGCATCACGGCCACCTCGTCGGTGAACTTCTTGGCATAGGCCTGCCCCGCCGCAAACGCCTTGGGATGGGGGCCGTGGGTGAAACCTGCGGGGTGGAAGGTGACCATGCCCCGCTCGATATTGTCCCGGCTGAAGAAGTCCCCGGCGTGGTAGAAGAGCACCTCGTCGTAGTCGTCATTGCTGTGATAGAAGGGCACCTTGAGGGCGCCGGGGTCGCTCTCTATGGGGCGCGGCACGAAGGTGCAGACGACGAACCGGCTCGCCACGAAGGTGGAGTGAGCCGAGGGCGGCAAGTGGTAGCGGTGGCTCATCAGCGGGCGAATGTCGCGCCAGTTGAGGCGCACCACGCACAAGTCCCCGTGCCAGCCCAGCGCATCCAGCGGGTTGAAGGGCCAGGTGATGACGGAGACCTGGTTGTGACGCTTGACCTGCAGCGACCAGGGATTTTCATCCTGCTGGGCCAAAAAGGCCGGGTCTATGGCGGGTACATCCAGCGCCGCCGGATCGAAGATGGCGTGATTGCCCACCAGCCCCTTGTCCGGCAGCTGATAGCTGTCGTTGGTCGCCTCTATCATCAGGATGAACAGGGGCGCCGTGGGTTCGATACGCCACATGGTGCCACGGGGGATCACCACATAGTCGCCGTCCCGCAAGGTCAGGTGGCCGTAGTCGCAGTAGAACTCCCCGCTCCCCTCGTGGATGAACAGCAGCTCGTCGCCGTCGGCGTTGCGCACCAGAAACGGCATCGCCTCCTGCAGGCGCCACATCCGGTAGCGACAGTGGGCATTGTGCAGAATATCCGGCATCACCCAGGGAGAGAGGGAGCTCACCTCCTCCTGCAGACCGTTCAAGTCAAACGCCCTCGGCCGCAGCGGCCCCTCCCAGTTGGTCCAGTCGGTGGGGGCGTGCTTGTGGTGCATGTGAGTGGCGGGGCCGAAGAAACCGGCTCGCCCCAGTTCGCGCTCATAGATGGCCTGCTCGGGCAGATCGGCATGAGCCTGGCGGGAGTGGGTCCCCTCCCGATGGGGAAAGCTTATCCAGTTACGCATCGCCAAATACCTCGCATGAGTGGAGCACGGTTCGATGAAGTCGGATCCCGTTACGCATCGCTGGGCTCTCCGCTCAAGACGCCACGGCGGATCTGATCCAGTTCAATGGATTCGAACAGTGCCTGGAAGTTGCCCTCGCCAAACCCCTCGTTGCCCTTGCGCTGGATGATCTCGAAGAACACCGGGCCTATGACGGTGTCGGTGAAGATCTGCAACAGGATGCCATCTTTCGTCGGCGAGCCGTCGATCAGGATCCGCAGCGCTTTGAGCGCCTCCAGATCCTCCTGATGGCCCTCGACCCGGCTGTTGACCTTCTCGTAATAGGTGTCCGGCGTCGGCATAAAACCGGTACCGCGGCCACGCAGGGTACGTATGGTCTGGTAGATGTCGCTGGAGGCCAGGGCTATGTGCTGGATCCCCTCTCCCTTGTACTGGCGCAGGTACTCCTCGATCTGGGACTTGTCGTCGGAGGATTCGTTGATGGGGATCCGAATTTTGCCACAGGGGGCCGTCATGGCACGGGAATGCAGACCGGTCAGCTTGCCTTCGATGTCGAAGTAGCGAATTTCGCGAAAGTTGCCGATCCGCTCATAGAAGTTCGACCAGACATCCATGTTGCCGCGCTGGACGTTGTGGGTCAGGTGATCTATCTCGTAAAGCCCGGCATCCACCTCGGCCATGCGCGCCTGCCAGTCCGGGTAGAAGACGAAATCCACGTCATAGATGGAGCCCTTGTCGCCGTAGCGGTCGACAAACGACAGCGTGCTCTCGCCTATGCCGTAGATAGCGGGGATGTTGAGCTCCATGGGCCCTATCTTGCCGACGAAGGGCTTGGCGCCCTTGGTGATGGCAAATTGCTGGGCCTTGCCCGCATCCGCCACCCGAAACGCCATGCCGCAGACGCTCGGCCCGTGCAGGCTGGCGAACTGCTCCGCCTGGGAGTGGGGCTCGGCGTTGACCACGAAGTTGATGTCGCCCTGACGGTAGAGCCAGCACTGCTTGTGCTTGTGTTGTGCCACCTCGGCAAAGCCCAGCGAGACAAACAACGCCTTGAGGGCGGCTATGCCTTTGGCATCCGGCGCCGTGTACTCGACGAATTCGAAACCATCGGTGCCGAGGGGATTGATGGTATGGGAACGGGAAGAGGAAGTGGTCGTCATGATGCGCTCCTTGCAATGTGCTGATGACTGAAAGTGGTTAAAGCGGGTTGACGCAGCGGCGCACTGTCAGGCCGGCCACTGCGTCAATCGGTCCATTGTTAACAACTTGTTTCATTAGAAGCAGGTGCGCGGCAGAAGAGAAGAGGCGGGTTTCAGATAGTTTCCCCGCCCCCTCGCCAAAAGATGTAAATAGATTGTGACGTTGAGGCTGCAGCCTTGCGGATCGCCCCACGGCGACCCGGCAGGCTGTCAGCTTTCCCTTACAGCCGCCACTGTTTGGGCACTATGCGGGGCAAGCGCGCCTGCGCTTTTTGCAGGCGACTCGGGGTGGGGTTGATGAGCCAGGCCTGTGCCCCCAGCGCCAGCAACGGCAGATCGTGCAGGCTGTCGCTCAAGCTGAGTACCGCGGCGAGGGCGCGGATCTCGGGCAGGATCTTGTGGCGGCCGTGGCAGTAAAAAAGCGGCATCAGACCGCCGCAGCGGTAGTGCATCCGCGAGCCCAGGGTGCAATGGGGCAACGTGCCGGGCAGTTGTTGATAGAGCTGGGCGCGTACCAGGGCGCGGGGGCTGGCGGAGATCACCCAGCAGCGCTCGTGCACGTCCGCCAGCAAGGCGCGCGCCTCGCGAAACAGGCCGGGCCGGGTGCGGCAGTAAGCCCGCACCAGTTTGCGCCAGCCCAGGGGCGAGAGCCCCAGGGTGATGGCCCACCAGATCAGCGAAATCCCCCGTCTGCGCTGGCTGGGTACAAGGTACACTAGGCCACCCAGCGCGATCACCGGCAGCAGCAACAACGGCCAGAGGCGGCGACGCAATATGTAACGCAGCAGGCCGGCGTGGCTGTCGCCCGGGGCCAGGGTGTCGTCAAAATCCGCCAGGATCCAGCCGCTGGCGGGCACCGGATTCTCCGGCAGCGCCTGAGCGCCGCTCATTCGCTCAATCCCGCGATGGCGGCATCGAGCGAGGGGGCGAGAAACATCTCACCCTCATCGGGGGGACAGATAAAATCGAATGCTTCGTCTGCCAGGGTGAAACTTAGGCGCCAGGCGTGCAGGTAGCCGCGATCGGCCGCCGTGCCGCCGTAGCGCTCATCCCCCAGAATGGGCGCCCCTATGCTTTTGAGGGCGACCCGGATCTGGTGGGTCTTGCCGGTCTGGGGCTTGATGCGGTAGAGGCGCAAGCCCTCGCGCACCGGCACAGAGTCGAACCAGCTGATGGCGGGGTTGTCCAGGCTGCGCGCCAGCATCCAGCTGCCGCCACGCCCTTTTTGCATGTCCCCCTTGACCCAGCCCTGCTTCTTCTTGGGCTTGCGATCGGAGAGGGCCAGATACTGCTTGCGCACCTGCCGGTCCGCAAACGCCATGCTGAGCGCCCGGTTCGCCGTCGTGGTACACGCCAGCAACACCAGCCCGGAGGTCATTTTATCGAGCCGATGGACGGGATAGAGAACGAGCCCTGTGTCGGCCTTGACCCGACTGACCAGGCCCGGATTGACCAGACCGGACTCGTCGGTCTCGTCGTGCATGCCAAGGCCGGGCCCCTTGTTGATCACCATGAAATCTTTGTGCTGCGCTAGTATCCGGTACATCAATAACCCTTTAGAATCTGTTTCATTACAAGAATATGACCCTCTCAAGGGGTCGCACCCCATGAACACTCAGAACAAGACTCGCACGGATGAAGAGATGCTTGCTTTGGTTGCTGCTGATTGGCGCCAGTCACGCCATGCCCCTACGGGCCAGCGAATCCCCGCTTGAAGCGCCGGAACATGTGGTGCTCCAGCTGCGCTGGCTGCACCAGCCCCAGTTCGTTGGCTATCACATGGCCAAGGCCAAGGGCTTCTATGCCATGGCCGGACTGGACGTGGAGATAAGGCCGGGTGGCAAGGGCATAAGCCCGGTGGAGGAGGTGCAAAGCGGTCGCGCCGACTTTGGCGTGGGCAACACAGAGGTGCTGACCGCCTATGCCAAGGGCACGCCCTTGCTGGCGCTCGCCTGCGTCTTTCAGCACTCCCCGTCCATCTTCCTGGCCCGCCGTGACAGCGGCATTCTCACCGTTGATGGCATGCGTGGCAAACGGATCATGATGTTTTCCGCCCATCAGGACGCCGAGTTGCTGGCCACCCTTTACTATCAGGGCCTCAATGAGCACCAGCTCACCCCGATCCAGACCTCGGTCAATATCGAGGATCTCATCGAGGGCCGGGTCGATATCTTCAACGCCTACCTCAGCAACGAGCCCTTCTATCTGGAAGAGCGCGGCATCCCCGTCTCCGTCATCAACCCGCGCAATTACGGCATCGACTTCTACAGCGACATACTGTTCACCACCCAGGCGCAGGAGCAGGCCCACCCGGACCGGGTGGCGCGTTTTCGCGCCGCCAGTCTCGAGGGGTGGCGCTATGCCCTCGCCCACCCCCAGGAGGCCATCGCCCTGCTGCGCAAGGCGTACGGCGTCAACCGCAGTCAGGCCCACATGGAGTACGAGCTGCAGGTGAGCAAGGAGATGATCCAGCCGCTCTATGTGGAGATCGGGTATATGAACCCGGATCGCGTCACCCACATCATGCAGCAGCTGGCCGAGATCGGCCTCATTCCCAAGCCGGTGCCGCTGACCGGCTTTCTCTATCAGGCCCCCTCCGAGCAATGGGTCTTCTGGCGCCCCTGGTTTTTGCTGAGTCTGACGGCTTGCGCGCTGATCCTGCTGCTGGCTGTCTACCTGCTGGTATGCAACAAGCGCCTCAATCGCGAGATCGCCCTGCGCCAGCAGCGGGAAGAGGAGATATTGCAGCTGGCACGGCGAGATCCCCTCACCGGCCTGCCCAACCGCCTGAGCCTGATGGAGCGGCTGGAGGCGCAGATCATGAGCCCCAGCCCAGGTTGTCTGCTGTTTTGCGATCTCAACAACTTCAAGCAGGTCAACGACGGCTTTGGCCACAGCTACGGGGATGCCATCCTCTGCCAGCTGGCGGAGCGGATCACCCGCAGCCTCAACCACCAGCGCTTCTTCGCCAGGCTGGCCGGTGACGAGTTCGTGCTCTTGCTGCCCGATCAGGATCTGGGCGAAGCCGAGACCATAGCCGAGGTGATCCGGATGGCCATGGCCCAGCCTTTTCAGGTCAACGAGCATCTGCTGGCGGTCGGCATCAGCGTCGGCATCAGTCAATACCAGCCTGGGTGGCGCGCCGAGCAGTGGCTGATCCACGCCGATCGCGCCATGTACAACGACAAGGGGATCGAGCTGGCCCCCGCCAATGCCGGCCAGGGGGCGAGCTCAGCCTGACTGATGACGTCAGACCCGCTCCAACACCAAGGGCGCAGGCAGGCTTAGCCGAAGGTCTGCCCCAGAGATTTGAGCTGTCTGGCCTTGGTCAGCAGGATCTCGCTCGACTCGTCCACATCCTGCATCTTGTTGCTGTTGGCGTGGGAGTGCTGGGAGATGAGGTTGACGTTCTGGCTGATGTCCTCGACCACCGCCTGTTGCTGCTCCGCCGCCGCCGAGATCTGGGCCGAGAAGTCCATCACCAGCTCGATTTCGGCCAGCACCTGATGCAGGCTGCCGGAGCCCTGCCGGGTCATCTCCACACAGGCCTGGGTCTGTTGCAGGTTGTTCTGCATCATCCCCTTCCAGCCATTCAGGGTGCGCTGGATCTGGCTGATGCTGCTCTGGATCTGCTCGGTCGCCTTGTGGGTACGGGTCGACAGGGTGCGCACCTCGTCCGCCACCACAGCGAAGCCCCGCCCCTGCTCACCCGCCCTGGCCGCCTCGATGGCGGCATTGAGCGCCAGCAGGTTGGTCTGATCGGCTATGCCCTGGATCTCCCCCATCAGCACCCCGATGCGATCCGATTCGCTGGCCAGCGCCACCGCCGAGGCAAAGGCATGCTCCGCCTCCGTCGCCAGCTCGGTGATCTTGCGTTCCGTGTCGATGAGCTGGCGATCCGTGTGCTGGCAATGGGTCTTGGCCTGGGCTATCTGGCTGTTGGTGTCCTGGATGTTGCGGGCTATCTCCTGCGCCGTGCTCGCCATCTGCGTGATGGCGGCCGCCATCTGCTGGGTCTGGGCATCCTGCTCGGCAATGTCCGAGCTGGCCTCGCTGGAGGCGCTCTTCAGGTGCACCGCCAGATCCTGCAGGGCGTGGGTGGCATCATCCACCCGCCCCAGCACGGTCCGGATGCGGGCCTGCAGCAGCTTGATGTGAAAATCGGCGATGGCACTCGGCTCCTGCCCCGAATAGATGAGCCGGGTCAGGCTGTCATACTCCTCAGCCAGTTGCTGCAAGTAGCGCGGGGTGGTGATGAGCTCGTGGCGATAGAGCAGTCCCAGCAGCACCAGCGGCAGCGCCATATAGAGTGGCGCCCAGGAGCCAAGCTGCACGGCCCCCAGCCAGGCCAGCGCCAGCAGCCCAGCCCCGGCGACCCCGTGGCGCAGCCGTGACAGGGAGAGACGGGGCTGGCGACCCCCTTGTTCGGCGGCGCGCAAGCGGGCATAGGTGCGGGCGGCAATGGCCTTCATCTGCGGATCGGCGCGGCAGCGCACCGACTGGTAACCGTTGACCTTGCCCTGCTCGAAGATGGGGGTGACATAGGCATCCACCCAGTAGTAGCGGCCATCCTGGCAGCGGTTCTTCACCATGCCGCGCCACGGCTGGCCCTGCTTGAGCTTGCCCCACAGATCGGCAAACGCCGCCTTGGGCATGTCGGGGTGGCGCACCATGTTGTGGTGCTGGCCCACCAGTTCGGCGCGGCTGTACCCGGCCACCCGGCAGAAATGATCGTTGGCGTAGGTGATCACACCCTGCAGATCCGTGGTGGAGACCAGCTGTTCATCGGCAGGGAAATCCACTTCCTGATCAACAAGATGGGTCTTTTGTTCACGCATGTCGCACTCCCTTCTGAGCCATTGCTCAACAAAGTGTTGGGAAGTGGTCAGACCCTGTAAAGGGCGGCATGAGCAGAGTGTGACAAGGGATACCGAAACAACATTTAGCAGGAAGAGTGGCCGAACATGAGCTAGCGCACCCGTCAGGTCAGACCATTACTGCCAGGAGAGGTGACTGGTGATGGCCTTGAACAGCACCGGATAATCGTCCTTGAAATGATGTGAACCGGGCAGGGTCACAGTGGTCACGTTGGGCTGCTGCAACCGGGGGCAGAGCCGCACGGAGGAGTCGTCATCCGCCCCCTGCATGCAGAGCATGGGCAGAGAGTGGATGGCATTGACCTCGGGCTGGGTGGGGTAACTGCCTGCCTTGTCGTGGGTCACCATGTCGCTGACATGGATCTCGAAATCGGAGGCAGTCGAGGGGGAGAGCATCACGGCCCCCACCAGGCTCTTGCGATAGGGCTCGGGCAGCCGGTTGATGACGAAGGGCACTATCTCGGCCCCGAAGGAGAAGCCCACCAGCAGCCAGCGCTGGCGCCCCCAGCGGGACTGGTAATCCGCCAGCACGCGCACCAGATCGGCGGTAACCTGCTGCGGATCCTTCTTCTTCCAGTAGTAGGTGAGCGAGCTCCAGCCCACCACCGGCATGCCGTGCTGCTGAAACTGGGCACTCAGCCCCTTGTCGAGCGCCGCCCAGCCACCATCCCCGCTGAGAAACACCACCATGGGTGCCGCCGAGGCTTGCGCCACCGGCAGCTCCACCAGACCCAGATCCTCTTTCACCGACGCGGCAAAGAGCGGAAATGCACAGCACACCAACAGCAATAACAGGGCTCTCATGGCCGACTCCTATTTCTTTATCAGCCCGAACGGGCCTCGGCTTATCAGGGAAATCAAGTTGGTCAGGGTTCTGGGCAGCACCAGCTTGCCGGTGCAGAGCAGATAACGGGGTTCCCAGCGCGGGGAGAACTTCTCCTTGTAGCGTCTGAGCCCCTGGAAATTGTAGAAACGGCTGCCACGGGTAAAGATGGTGTTGCCAAGCCGGGTCCAGTAACCGCTCAAGGGGTGGTCGTTGAAGCCGGACATGGGCGCCATGCCGAGGTTGAAGCTGGCATAGCCCTCGGCCTTGCCCCACAGCAGCAGCTCGACGAACAGAAAGTCCATGATGGGCGCCGTGCCCGTGTCCAGGCTGTAGCGCATCAGATCGATGGAGAGGCTCTCCTTGTTGTCGCTGACCCAGAGGTTGGCGAAACCGACTATCTGCCCGCTGTGCCGCACCAGCGCCGCCGGGCTCAGGCTGAGGTAGTCGGGTTCGAAACTGCCGACCGAGAAGCCCTTCTCCTTGCCCTGCTTGCTCTGCAGCCAGGTATCGGAGACCTCCTTCAACCTGGACAGCAGCGCCGGTAGCTGATCTGCCGCCACCACCTCGAACGACAGCCCCTCCCGCTTGCCCTTGGCATGGCTCTGGCGCAGGTTGCGCAGCCGGCTGCCGGCCAGATCGAAGCCCGGCAGAGCGACGATGGCCTCCTCCCCCAGCTTGAACGGGATCAACCCCAGTTCGAGATAGAACGGCAGGTAGCGGGCCGACACCTGATAGAACACCGGGCTGGCATCGTGCTGATCGCACAACTCCCGAAACTGCCACAGCAGCTCCTCGATAAGCTCGGGCTGTCCGATGGGATCCCCCATCACGATCCAGCCATTCCCCTCGACGCCATACATGAGAAACGCCTCGCCACCGGGGTGAAACAGCAGCGACTTGTCACCAAGCTGGGCCAGGTAGCCATGACAGCCCCCTTCGCGCACCACCAGCGCCTGGGCCTGGGCCAGCTCCTCCGGCTCCGGCTTGCGACCCGAGACCCGCAGCGGCGCCAGCAGTTGCGCCACCCCGACCACGGCCAGCACGGCCACCACGCTGCCCATGGCCCGCAGGCCGCGGGAGGCGGCGCCATGGGGCGAGAAGTGGAACCAGAGGGCGTGGTCATACTCCACCTGTCGGTAGGAGAAGAGCAGCAGCCAGAGCGCCCCCAGCAGCACGGCCCCCACCGAGATGAGCCAGCCCGGGGTGAACTGGGCGTGGAGCAGGGAGCCCTTGCGATAGAACAGGACGCGACAGGGGGTGATGATGAGCAAAAACAGCCCGAGCAGCAGGGCCGATTCCCAGTCAAACCCCTTGAGCAGGGAGAAGATCATCCCCAGCGCCAGCAGCAACTGGGTGATGCGAAACGCGGCATCGTGGCGCCGGTAGAGGCTACGCGCCAGCAGGATCAACAGCGCGCCGCTGACGCTGCCGAGCACGTGGGAGAGCTCCAGCAGGTGCAGCGGCAATACCTGCAAGAGGATCTCGATGCGTCCGCGCATGGTGGGGATCATGCCCGAACAGAGCAGCAGGCTGCCCGCCGCAAAGGCGCCCAGGCTGATCAGCGCCGGCAGGAACTCGCGCACCGCCGCCATTATGCCCTGCAGACGGCTCCAGCGGGCCCGCTGTTGCAACAGCTCCTGGCTGGTAAACAGCAGCAGGGCACAGAGGAAGGGCAGCACGTAATAGATGCAGCGATAGAGCAGCAGGGAGGCCAGCAGCTTGTCCACCGGCAGATACTTGGCGAGCAGCAGGCTCATGCTCGCCTCGAACACCCCGATCCCGCCGGGCACATGGGCCAGCACCCCGAGAAAACTGGCCAGCACGAATGCGCTGAGCAACACCGGATAGGGGACGCTGTCCGTCGGCAGCAGCACATAGAGCACGGCGGCCGCCGCCATCCAGTCCAGCAGCGCCACCAGCAGTTGCAGCAGCCGCGTCCTGAATACAGGCAGCACCAGTTGGTGGCCACGCCAGGTCAGCGCCGGTTTTGGCCAGAACAGGTAGGCCAGCACGGCCAGCAGCGCCATTCCTCCCGCCAGATTGAGCAACCGATCGGCCCACAGCGGCCAGCTCGGCAACAGGGTGGAGGCCTGCCCCACCAGCAGGGCGCTGCCCCCCCAGGCCAGCAGGCCGAGGAAGAAGGTGACTGAGCAGAAGACGATGACCCGGGCCACTTCCCCGGTGCCGAGCCCGAGCGAAGAGTAGATGCGATAGCGCACCGACGAGCCGGTCAGCAGGGCAAACCCCAGGGTATTGGAGAAGGTGTAGGCGATGAAGGAGGTGACCCCCACCTGCTGCCAGGGCAGGCGCTTGCCGAGGGCATGCACCGCCAGCATGTCATAGCAGCAGAGACAGGCATAGCTGAGCAGCGTCAGCAACAGGGCCCCGCCCAGAAGCGGTATCGGCAAGGACCAGATGGCCAGCCGGATATCGTGCCAGTGCCAGAGATGAGTCAGACGATAGAGGACGGCCAGTGCCGCCCCCAACAACAACAAGCTACATAACGGGCCTAACCAGGTGAACAGATGACGCCGCATTGCCAATTCCTACCGACGCGGATCATGGCTGCCCGCATCATGTTGCTGAAAACAGCCACCAGCGACGGGGAATGCCCCGTGCCTTGACCTTTGATTGACCATGTTGCGAGCCCGCGACCGGCATATGGCACATGCAATATGTACCCTGCCCCGTCACCCGAACCCGGCTTGCCATGGCATCCCACTTTATATCGACTTTTTTGGAAAAGACGAGCCTTGGCAGAAGAATAAATTACTCAGTCGCAGGCAGATTAATTCGCCTGCAATAAAGTGGCTTGCTCCCCGTGAATCACACTGCCTTCACTGGCGAATAAATAGCCAGCAGGCTCATCATACACGCGGTCCAACAAACGACCAGCAGGAACACGCATCAACCAGACAACAGCCATGGCCCGGCAACCCCCAAATAAAACGGGGAGCCAGGCTCCCCTTTTTATCATTGGCTCATTATTGAACCGTTCGACACTGGCTGAACATATCCAGCTGCTTGTCATATACCGCCGTATCGACATCCCATATGCCCAGCACGGACGAGAATAAATTGTCATGAGAGTAGCGAGTGCTGGCCGCATGTTGCTGCAGGCAATCGAGATTGACCCCCTTGTCCCGGGAGAAACCGGGCGACATCCACACCTGCATGGGCACCCGGGTCTGATCGTCCGGAGCAAATTTGTAGGGCGTGCCGTGCAGATAGAGACCCAGGGCTCCCAATGATTCCCCATGGTCCGAAATATAGACCAGCACAGTATTGTACTTGTCTTCGTATTTCTTCAGCTTGTCGATCATGCTGGCGACCACGTAATCGGTATAACGTATGGTGTTGTCGTAGGTATTTTCCAGCTCCTGATCGGTGCAATTCTCGATATCGCTGCGCTGGCAGTCCGGCAGGAAATGGCGATGGGAACCCGGATAGCGTTTGTAATAGGTAGGCCCATGGCTGCCAATCAGATGGAAACCCACCAGCTTGTCCCCTTTCATGGCGGCCAGTTCATCGTCCAGCCCCTCCAGCACCACTTCGTCATAGCAGGTGTTCTTGTCACAGAATTTGGGGTGATCCTGCGGCTTCACCACCATGTTCGGCACCCGATCACAGACCCCCTTGCAACCGCCGTCATTCTCCTTCCAGAAGATGGAGATGCCGCTCTTTTGCAGCACATCCAGCAAGCCTTCGCTGTTGCGCGCCACATTGCCATCAAACTCGTTGCGCCCCATGTTGGAGAACATGCAGGGCACAGAGACCGCCGTCGCTGTGCCGCAGGAGCGCACATCCTTGAAGGAGATGATCCCCGCCTGCTTGCTGGTGAAGGGATTGGTCTCCTTGTGATAGCCGTTCATGGAGAAGTTCTTGCCGCGGGCCGTCTCCCCCACCACCAGGAACATCATGGTCGGCTTGTCGGCCTTGCTCACCCGTTTGGCATCATCCCCCATGCGCTTGAAGGGGATGGGTTCGGCCAGATAGCGCTTGTAGAGGTATTTGGTGGTGCTGTACATGTAGTTAGCCGGGACTATCTCCCGATTCAGGGTCTGGTTGTTGCGACCGACCGAGGCGTAATCCTGATAATAAGCCGCGGCTATCAGCCCCAATACCAGCAGGGATGCCAGCATGGAGAGTCCCCGTTGCAGCAGACCCTGATACCACTTCGCCGGATACTCAATCTTGATGAAAAACAGCAGCACGGCGGGCAAGACCCCGGCCAGCAGCACCCAGCTGACGAGAGGCATGCTCAGGTAGGAGTGAGCCTCGCTCTGGTTGGTTTCAAAGATGTTCTGGATCATGTCGCCATCAAACAGCACCCGATATTTCATCATGGTGTAGCTGGCGATGGCCCCCGAGATAAACAGGAAGGCAAAGAAAGGCTTGATGAAATAACGTACGGAAAAGGGCATGAATACAAAGTTCAGGGCCGCAACCAATACGATGGGAATGGAAATGGCAAACCCGAGCTTGACGTGTTCAAGTTGGGTCAATATTTCATAGAAATGCAGCAAAACTGACCAGTTGAGCAGAAAGGCAAAGAGGAATGCCAACAGAAAAACAAATGGAACAATTCTTATTTTGAGAAAAGAAGGCATGTATATCTCCCTATTACACTTCTTTATTACACCGTTAAAATACTTATTCATGTTGGTGTTTAAATATTTGGCGCCGGATGGTAGCAGAGCCATGAAGACACCGGGCAGGATATTTTCAGACGCCCCTGATAATGTGAGTCATGTCAATAAACACCAAGAAAGATGCAGGCTAACCCACAATACTTAAGGAAAAATTAAGCAGCCCATGATAAATAACCGCTCAAAAAAAGAGCGGCTCACCGCCATGGAGATGCCAAAAGGCCCCCGGCCATCAGTGAGGGCTGCGCCGCGCGCAATAAAAATAGTGATGCGCTCCCTGCCTCTTAACACTTGCTTAAGACTTCTCGGCAACGCTGTGCCCTGACGAGTCCTCGTCGAACGGCATCAGCGAGAGAGGGTTAACATGCATAGCAACAGCAACGCAGCAATCAGCAAGGTGCCAGAGATCACCCTGGCATTCTGGGTCATCAAAATTCTGGCAACCACGCTGGGAGAAACCGGTGGCGACGCCGTCTCCATGTCGATGGATCTCGGTTATCTGGTAGGAACGGCGATCTTTGCCGTCATTTTCTTTGTATCGGTCAGCGCCCAAATCGCGGCGACCTCCTATAAACCCCTGCTTTACTGGACCACCATCATAGCCACCACCACGGTCGGCACCACGCTCGCAGACTTTGCCGATCGCTCGCTTGGGCTCGGTTATGCTGGCGGCTCCACCCTGCTGTTCCTGTTGCTGATGGGTTCCTTCTTCACCTGGTACAAGTTTCAGGGCAACATCTCCACCGGCAGCGTCACCACGCCCGGTACCGAGATGTTCTACTGGATCACCATCATGTTCTCCCAAACTCTGGGGACGGCACTGGGTGACTGGACCGCGGATGAAGCCGGCTTTGGCTATGCAGGCAGTGCCGTGCTGTTTGGCGGCATGCTGGTGGCCATAGTGGCAACCTACTACCTGACCCGGGTATCGCGTACCCTGCTGTTCTGGGCCGCGTTCATCCTGACCAGGCCGCTGGGCGCAGTAGTAGGCGACTTCCTGGACAAGCCGCTGAGCAAGGGAGGGCTGGAGCTGAGCCGTTATTCCGCCTCCTTTACCCTGCTGGCCGCCATCGCCGTACTGGTGCTGATCTCGACCATCCAGCACAGACGCCTGGCCAATGCCGAGCTCGATATAGAGCAATAACCCCTGCCACCGGGACAGGCTGCTGCGCCAGCCTGTCCCATTTGCCTGCGCTCCTGATCAGACGGTGCAGCCCTCAACCTTCGGCGGGCAGCGCGGCTGACTATGCTCTGAGAGAGCCGCTTCCGTGCAAGGCAAATCACCATGATCCCGCACTCGTCCCGTCACACACCCCTAACCCAGATCCCGCGCGGTGTCTGGGTATTGGGCTTCGTCAGCATGCTGATGGATATCTCGTCCGAGATGATCCACAGCCTGTTGCCACTCTTCATGGTGACAGTGCTCGGCAGCAACGCCCTCACAGTCGGCCTCATCGAAGGGGCGGCGGAAGCCACGGCGCTGATGGTCAAGGTCTTCTCCGGCACCCTGAGCGACTATCTGGGGCGACGCAAGGGGCTGGCCCTGCTGGGTTACGGGCTGGGGGCCCTCACCAAGCCGCTGTTTGCCATGGCATCCGGCAGCGGACTCGTACTCGCGGCGCGACTGCTGGACCGAGTCGGCAAGGGCATTCGGGGCGCACCCCGCGATGCGCTGGTGGCCGACCTCACCCCGGCGGCGCTGCGCGGCGCCGCCTTCGGCCTGCGCCAATCCCTCGACACGGTCGGCGCCTTGCTCGGCCCCCTGCTGGCGGTGGGATTGATGCTGCTCTGGCACGACGATTTTCGCGCCATCTTCTGGCTGGCCGTCATACCCGGGCTGGCTTCGGTCACCCTGCTCGCCATCGGCCTGCGCGAACCCGCACAGCCCGGGCCAGCCGTACGCAGCAATCCCTTGCGGCGCGACAATGTGCGCCGGCTGGGAGTGGGATACGTGTGGGTCGTCGTCATCGGCGCCCTGTTCACCCTGGCCCGCTTCAGCGAAGCTTTTTTGGTGCTGCGCGCCCAGCAGACCGGCGTACCGCTGGCCCTGGTGCCGCTGGTCATGGTGGCGATGAACCTGGTCTATGCCCTCAGCGCCTACCCGTTCGGCCGCCTCTCGGATCGCCTGCCTCACACCTGGCTGCTGATATGGGGAGTGCTGGTGTTGATCGCAGCCGACCTGACCCTGGCCGCGAGTACCCACTGGGCCGTCATGCTGGCTGGGGTGGCACTGTGGGGTGTGCACATGGGGATGACCCAGGGGCTGCTGGCCGCCATGGTGGCCGCCACGGCGCCCGCTGATCTGCGCGGCACCGCCTATGGTCTCTTCAATCTGGTCAGCGGCCTCGCCATGCTGCTGGCCAGCCTGGTGGCGGGCTGGATGTGGGATAGCCTGGGCCCGGCCTTTACCTTCTACACGGGCGCGGCCTTCTGCCTGCTCACCCTGCTGGTACTGCTCTGGCGAACAGGCTCAACCCCTGACAACGGATGAAAAGCCCAATCACAGGCAGCAAAAAGCCCCAGACAACGAGGTTGTCTGGGGCTTCTCTGAAGCTGGCGGAGGAGGTGGGATTTGAACCCACGGATGGTCGCCCATCGCCGGTTTTCAAGACCGGTGCATTCAGCCGCTCTGCCACCCCTCCGAACGGCGTGCATACTACGTCAAGCCCTTGTTCATATGCAATACATATTTGTTCTGGGATAGTAGGGGGCAACAGGCTGGGGTAGCGCTTGAAATCAGCGCTCGTCATCCCCACATTCAGTGCATACAATGCGATAACGAAGCGGAATCTGCCGCCTCAACCGGAAATCAAGAGGACACCCAAGATGGATACCCGTTCTATCTACACTGGCACCCAGAGTGCCGCGCGCGATACCAACAAGGTGCTGCGCAACACCTATATGCTGCTCTCCCTCACTCTTGGCTTCTCTGCCGTTGTGGCCGGGGTCGCCACCGTGATGAACATGCCGCCCCTGCACTGGGCCGTGTTCCTTATCGGTGTGTATGGTCTGATGTTCCTGACTCAGAAGAACCGCGAAAACGGCATGGGGCTGGTGTTCACCTTCGCCCTGACCGGCCTGCTCGGCTACAGCCTGGGCCCCATCATCAACATGTACATGAACAATGGTGGTGGCGAGATAGTGATGACTGCCCTGGGCGGCACAGCGCTGACCTTCTTCGGTCTGTCGGCCTATGCCCTGACCACCAAGCGTGACCTCTCCTTCATCGGCGGCATGCTGTTCGTCGGTTTCTGGGTGCTGCTGGTGGCCATGGTCGCCAACATCTTCCTGCAGATGAGCGCCCTGAGCCTGGCCCTGTCCGCCATGTTCATGCTGTTCTCCTCCGGTGCCATACTGCTGACCACCCAGCAGATCATCCGGGGCGGCGAGACCAACTACATCTCCGCCACCGTGACCCTGTATGTCTCCATCTACAACATCTTCCTGAGTCTGCTGAGCCTGCTTGGCGGCAACCGCAACTGATGAACAACCCCGCTTCGGCGGGGTTTTTATTGATGCCTGTTTCTGTCAGGATAAGTTGTAAATCAAGGATATGAAGCCAAGTGGCCCTGATCCAAATCAGGGCCGCTTCGCGCTTGGCGGGTTAGTATTCCGTTCTCGTTTCGTTCAAGGGTTGCTCTTGTCTCATGCCGATGGATTTCTCTGGCCTGCTGCGCCGACTGTTGACTGACAGTCACATCGATTTTGCTTCGCTCAAGGGTGGTGCCTAGCATGCCCATGGACTTCTCTGGTTTGTTACGCCGACTGCTGACTGACAGCCATATCAATTTTGCTTCGCTCAAGGGTGGTGCCTAGCATGCCCATGGACTTCTCTGGTTTGTTACGCCGACTGCTGACTGACAGTCATATCTACTTCGCCCTCAAGGTGTTGCTGGCCATGGTGGGGCTGCTGGCCTTCACCCTGGCGACGGGCGACATCCAGCTCACCGTACTGCTCTCCCTCGGGGTGGTGGCCGGCGCCATCGCCGAAACCGACGACAGCCTGTGGGGCCGGGTCAAGAACCTCGGTATGACGCTGCTCTGCTTCCTGTTTGCCTCGCTCTGTGTGCAGTACCTCTTCCCGACGCCCTGGCTGTTTGCCCTGGGGCTGGCGGGATCGACCTTCATCTTCGTGATGGTGGGGGCGCTGGGCCAGCGCTACGCCACCATCAGCTTCGGCTCCCTGCTCATCGCCATCTACACCATGCTGGGGGCCGCCAAGGCGCCGGATCTCTTCTACCAGCCGCTGGCGCTCGGCGCAGGCGCACTCTGGTACGGCCTGGTCTCCCTCATCTGGCTCTGGCTGCTGCCCTACAAGACGTTGCACGAGCAGCTGGCCCAGAGCTACTTTGCCCTGTCTCGCTATCTGCTGGAGAAATCCCGCTTCTTTCCGGCGGATGAACACGGCGCCCAGGCCATTCGCCACAATCTGGCCCAGCTCAATATCAATCTGGTCAATGCGCTGACCCTCACCAAGTCGGCACTCAACGCCCGCCTCAGCACCCGCCATCAGGCGGCGCCCGAGCTTGCCAGCCTGCTGCGCCTCTACCTGCTGGCGCTGGAGATCCACGAGCGGGCCACCTCCAGCCACTACCCCTACAGCAAGCTGGAAGAAGAACTCAAGCAGGGCATAGTCCTCGACGGCTTCCAGGAGGTATTCCTGCAGCTCTCCGAGGCGTGCCAGCGACTCGGTTACGCCATCCTGGTGCACAAGCCTTATGCCCACAACAAGCGCATCCACTGGACCTTGGAGGCCCTCGGCGATCAGCTGGAGTTCACCCACCTCAAGCAGCACTATCCCAAGACGCTGCTGACGCCGATGAAGTTCCTGCGCCGCAACCTGGCCAGCATCAACCAGCTGCTGGGCAGTGCCGAGGAGCTGCAAAACCCGACCCAGGCACAGGCAAGTCTGCCTGCCCTGGCACGCCCGCCCCGCCTGCCGCTGCTGACCCAGCTCAAGCAGCATCTGACCCCGAACTCCATGGTGTTTCGCCACGCACTGCGCCTGTCGCTCGGGTTGGTGGTGGGTTACGGCATACTGCAGGCCTTCAATCTGGACAAGGGTTACTGGATCCTGCTGACGGTGCTGTTCGTCTGCCAGCCGAGCTACAGCGCCACCCGTCGCCGGCTGGTGCAGCGCATGCTCGGCACCTTCGCCGGCCTGCTGGTGGGGATCCCGGTGCTCTGGCTGTTCCCCGAACTGCATGTCCAGCTGGTGGTGATGGGGCTGGCGGCCTTCCTGTTCTTCACTCAGGTGCGCAGCAACTACAGCGCCGCCGTCTGCTTCATCACCCTCTATGTGCTGATGGCATTCAACCTGCTGGACGGCATAGGGTTTGCCATCCTGGGGCCGCGCATGCTAGATACCTTCCTCGGCTGCCTGCTCTCCTACGCCCTGGTGGCCTGGCTGTGGCCGGACTGGCAGTACAAGCGGCTGCCGACCCTGATCGCCAACTCACTGTCAGCCAACGCCCGCTATCTGGCGGCCGTGCTCGCCAGCCTGCAACAGCAAAGAGATGAATCCATCGACTACCGGGTGGCCCGCAAGAGCGCCCATCTGGCCGACAGCGAGCTGGCCATGGCCTGGCAGAGCATGCTGGTGGAGCCGCAGAAGCGTCGCCGCTTCCTCGATCTCTGCTTCACCCTCACCTGGCGCAATCACGCCCTGCTCTCCTACATCTCGGCGCTGGGCGCCCATCGCGACAAGCTGGAAGCCATAGGCGAGCTCGACGAGATCAGCCGCCACCTGAGCCATACCCTGGAGCGGGCCGCCGGTCACCTGGCGGGGGAGATGCCGGCGCAGATCGAGGGCCAGTGCCCTGTGATAACCCCGGACAGCAGCGAGGAGCAGCTGATGCTGACCCAGCAGCTCACCCTCATCAGCCAGCTGGCGGACGAATTGCTTACCCTGGCCAACGAGAGCCGGTTGCTCACAGGGGATCAAGGCGCTACCATGCCCGCCCAATCCTGATAGCCCCTTTGCGAGGAGCCCCTTATGTCTGAAAAACATCAGCTGGCATTCAACGGCCAGACCATCGACACCGATGCCAAGGGCTATCTGCTCAACAGCAGCGACTGGAGCGAGGAGCTGGCACAGGTGCTGGCCGAGCAGGAAGGGATAGTGCTGGAGGAGCCCCACTGGGAAGTGGTGCGTTTCGTGCGCGCCTTCTATCTGGAGTTCAACACCTCCCCCGCCATTCGCGCCCTGGTCAAGGCAATGGAGAAACAGTATGGCCCCGAGAAGGGCAACAGCCGCTATCTCTACAAGCTGTTCCCGGAAGGCCCCGCCAAGCAGGCAACCAAGATAGGCGGCCTGCCCAAGCCGGTGAAATGCATCTAAAAACCGGTCCGGCCTCCCGCTGAGAGACCATGAACAGGTTCTAAAAAAATACCGCGCCTTGGCGCGGTATTTTTTATTCGCTGTTCGTCAAACCCGCATCAGGGGTTGTAAGCCACCACTGAACCGCTGAGCCCCGTCATCTGGCCGATGCGACCCTGCATGCCCTGCAGCTTGGCCTTGGAGACATCCGGCCCGATGAAGACGCGGTTGAGCTGACCCTGCACCGGCGTTCTCGGCGAGGTGTGGGCCGAGTAGCCCGCCGCCCGCAACTTGCCTACCAGGGCATTGACGCTGTCGACGTTCTTGAAGGCGCCGAGCTGCAGGATCCAGCTGCCCTGAGCCGGCGCGGCCGCGGCGGGTGCCGGGGTGGCTACCTGCGGTGTCATCTTGCTGGCAATGAGATCATCCATCGACTTGATCTGACCCGCCTGCGGCTTGGTCTCCACCGGTTTTTTCACTTCCACCGGCTTGGGCGCTACCGGCTTTGGCTTGGGCGGCTCGACCGGCTTCTTGGCGATCACCTCAGGCTTGGGCTTGACGACCGGCTGAGTCACCGGCTTGGTGGCAGGCGGCTGGGTCTGCGTCGCCGGGGTCTTGTTGGCCGCGAGCGTGACCGGATCCGAGACCTCCTCGACCTGCCACTGCTCGGCAGCAGAGGCCTGCTGCTGGCTGGCCAGATGTTCCGCCGGCAAGGCGCTGGCGGCTGAGACCTGCAGCGCCGGTTTGGCGGGTTCCAGCTCGGGGCGCAGCGGGATCTTGGCAAACGCCTCTTCCTTTTGCTCCAGCTTGTGGCCGTCCATCAGATCCGGCAGAAAAATGACAACCAGGGCCACCAGGATGACGGTCCCCACCAATCTGTTCTGAAACTTCGAAGCCAAGTTAATTCCTACCCATGTTGCTTAGCCTATGACACGCAGACGAGGGACTGGCCCGGGAAAACAGACCCGACGCCGTGCCATTCAACCTGCCAGTGCCGATCAGGACGCAGTGCCCGCCAGAATGTCGGCGACAGTGTAAAACGAACCAAACACAATGACCATATCATCAGGACTCGATGCGGCCAACGCGGTCTGATAGGCGACCGTGACGCTATCAAAGCGCTGAGCCAGTCCCTTGTCCTCCCCCAGCGCGGCAGCGAGCTGCTCGGCACTGGCGGCGCGCGGGCCGGTAAGACTGGCAAGATACCACTCACTGATGAGGCCGTTGAGCTCGGCAAGCGACCCCGCCATGTCCTTGTCTTTGAGCATGCCGACCACGGCGCGGCGCACACCTGCGCAGGGAATGTGACGCAGCTGGCTAGCCAGATAGGCCGCAGAATGGGGATTGTGGGCCACATCGACGATGACCAGGGGCTCGCTTTGCAGCCGTTGCATTCGCCCCGCCAGCCTGGCATTGGCCAGCCCGGCACGGATGGCAGACTCCGGCAGCGGCAAGCCGAGTGATTCCAGCGCCGCCAGCACGGTGACCGCATTCATCAGCGGCAGGGCCGGTTTGGGCAGATCCCGCCACTGGTTGAGGCCGTGATAATCCCAGCCGGTGTCGTGCTCATCGCCGTGGAAGTCGCGGCCGACCTGACGCAGGCAGGCACCGAGGCGCTGCGCCTCTGAGGCTATGGTCGCCGGCGGGTTGGGCTCACCGCTGATGGCGGGTTTGCCGGCGCGATACACTCCCGCCTTCTCCACTGCCACCGCTTCGCGGGTATCTCCCAGCCAGTCGCAGTGATCGAGCGCGATGGAGGTGATCATGGCCACATCGGACTCCACCACATTGGTGGCATCGAGCCGGCCGCCCAGCCCCACTTCCAGCAGCAGCACATCGGGTGCGGCGCGGCAGAAGAGCCACAAGCCTGCCAGGGTGGCGAACTCGAAGAAGGTGAGCGCTATCTCGCCGCGGGCCGCTTCCACTTCGGCAAAGGCAGCGCAGTGATCGCCGTCAGCCAGCTCGGCGCCGTCGATGCGCACCCGCTCGGTAAAGCGCAGCAGATGGGGGGAGGAGTAGACACCGACTTGGTAGCCGGCGGCCATCAATATGCTGGCCGCCATGGCACAGCTGGAGCCCTTGCCGTTGGTGCCCGCCACAGTAATCACTTTGAACGGCAGTTGGGTAAGACCCATGCGCCGGGCGACGGCACCGACCCGATCCAGCCCCATGTCGATGTTGACCGGGTGGATCTGCTCCAAATAAGAAAGCCAGTCGACCAGCGACCGGCTTTGGGATTGTTGCATGTTTGAACTCATCTTCACTCTTCGATGACGTGAGTATTCAGCATTTTGGCGAGCAGGCTGGCCAGACGGTTGCGCATCTCGCGGCGATCAATGATGAGATCGATGGCGCCCTTCTCCAGCAGGAACTCGGAGCGCTGGAAGCCTTCCGGCAGTTTCTCGCGCACCGTCTGCTCGATGACGCGCGGGCCGGCAAAGCCGATCAGCGCCTTGGGCTCGCCCACGTTGATGTCACCCAGCATGGCCAGACTGGCGGAGACGCCCCCCATGGTGGGGTCTGTCAGCACAGAGATATAGGGCAGACCCGCCTTGGTAAGCCGGTCCAGCGCCGCACTGGTCTTGGCCATCTGCATCAGGGAGAAGAGCGCTTCCTGCATGCGGGCACCGCCGGAGGCGGAGAAGCAGACCAGACCGCGGCCTTCCTTGATGCTCTCCTCGACGGCACGTACGAAACGGGCGCCCACTACGGAGGACATGGAGCCACCGATGAAGGAGAACTCGAATGAACAGGCGACGACCGGCACCCCCTTGAGGGTCCCCTTCATCACCACCAGCGCATCTTTTTCTCCCGTCTCTTTCTGAGCGGCAGACAAACGATCCTTGTAGCGCTTGGAATCCTTGAATTTCAAGACATCCTGCGGCTCCAGCTCGGCACCGATCTCGGTGCGGCCCTGCTCATCGAGAAAACTCTCGAGACGGGCACGAGCGCTGATGCGCATATGATGATCACACTTGGGGCACACTTCGAGATTGCGCTCCAACTCTGCCCGGTAGAGCACCTGTTCACAAGCACTGCACTTGGTCCACACCCCTTCCGGAATGTTGTGACGACGAGGTGTAGTGATCTTGCTCTTGGGAAGGATCTTCTCAAGCCAGCTCATGGAATTCCTTAATGCTTTTGTGCCTGACAAAACGCATCGAGCCTAGATTGTTCAATGACTTAATAGCTCGATGGCAATAAATGACGGATCATTAAACCACAAATTTTCGGGGCCAGTTACTAAAAACTGGTCGTACCCGGTGCCGAGTCCGGCAGCCAGAGCGGGCCAAGCGGCAACTGCGGCAGGGCGAATTCAGCCGGGTAATCCACGTCCACCAGATAGAGGCCACCGGCCTTGGCGGTGGGCCCGGCCAGGTTGCGATCCTTGGCGGCCAGCACCTCGGCAATCCACTCCACAGGTTTGAGTCCCTGCCCCACCAGCAGCAGGGAGCCGGTGATGTTGCGCACCATGTGGTGCAGGAAGGCGTTGGCCTTGATGTCGAGCACGATGTAGGGGCCGGAGCGGCTGACGCACAGATGCGTCACATTGCGCCAGGGGGTGTTGGACTGGCAGGCAACGGCGCGGAAAGTGCTGAAGTCGTGCTCCCCCAGCAGGCTCTGGCCCGCCCGGTGCATCAGCTCGGCGTCTATGGTCTCGTGGTAGTGGCTGACGCCGCTGCCGAGGATCGCCGGACGGTAGTTGTGGTTGTAGATGACATAACGGTAGCGACGGGCGGTGGCGCTGAAGCGGGCGTGGAAGCTCTCGTCCACCTGCTTGACCCAGCGCACGGCGATGTCCGGCGGCAGGTTGGAATTGAGCCCCAGGGTCCAGGCCCCTTCGGCACGGTTCGCCTCGGTATCGAAGTGGATCACCTGACCTGTGGCATGCACGCCGGCATCGGTGCGTCCGGCGCACTGGATGGAGACAGGGTGGTTGGCAATCCGGCTGAGGGCCTTCTCCAGCTCGGCCTGCACACTGATCACTTCTCGCTGACGCTGCCAGCCGAAATATCGGCTGCCGTCATATTCAATACCTAGGGCAATTCGCATGGATAACACTTGTCTTATGGTGAAAGAAGGGCGGTAAAAGAAACGGGGCGGATTATACGCGCTCAGGCTGAAAAGTCCCAAAAACCGCATCCCGCTCGACAAGGGCCCCAGTAGAGAAGGGCAGCCTGCTGGCTGCCCTTCGTTACCTGATCACATCATGCAAGGGGTTACCCCAGCCGCTTGAGCAACTTCTCGGCCTCGGCGCGCTGGTGATCCGTGCCCTGCTCTGCCGCCTCTTGCAGCAGCTCGCGGGCGCTATCCTTGTCATCGATCTCGAGGTAGGCGCGGGCCAGATCCAGCTTGGCCCCCACGCCGCCATCGTCGGCATCCACATCAAATCCGGTGGATTCCGGCAGCACCTCGGGGAAACCATCCAGCCCCACGTCCAGCGAGAAGCCCTGATAAGGCTCCTGCTCAGTGGTACTGGCATCGGCCTCGGCCAGCAGCTTGTCGATCTCGACGTAGCCGCTCTCCTGCGCCTGTTCCCGTGGCTTCACGTCTCCCTGATGGGATTCCACCTCGGCGAAGGCATCCTCAAAATCGGAGAGCGCCAGTTCGTTGGGATCCCACTCCAGATCCGGCTCTGCCGCCTTGCCCTTGGCCGGTGCCAACCCCAGTTCCGCCAGCATCTCGTCGGCGCTGGTATCGGCGGCGCTCTGCTGCGCACTCTCCTTGCCAGCGGCAGGCTCGGCAAAGGCGCTTTCGAAGTCGCTCAAATCAAAGGAGGCCAGCTCCTCGTCGCTGACCACGGGCTCGGCATCCGGCTGGCCGTCATCGTCGGCATCCAGATCCAGATCGGCGGTGAGGTCGGCGTCCAGCTCGGCAAACAGCGCGGCCTGCAGCTCCTCCTCACTCATGACCTCATGACCGCCCTTGGGCGGGTTGAACTCGCTGGCGAGATCGAGATCCGGCCCGGCATCGAGCTCGATGGACTCGTCATGGGCGAGATCCAGCTCGGGCACCAGATCCGGGTCACGGATGGCAGCCTTGGCGGCCGGGGCAGGTTCCGGCTCGAAACTGGCCAGATCCATCTCGCCATCGTCGCTGAACACCAGATCGGCTGGCGCCTCTGGCTCGGCCACCGCCATATAACCATCAGGCGTGTTGAGATCCGGTCTCGGCCGCATCGGCTCCTCGTCCGCGATGCCGACCGTCATCAGCTCGTCAAATTCGCCGCTCTCCTGATCCATGACCATGGCGGTGGATTCGGACAGGCTCTTCTCCTGCTCCTCCAGCTCGCGACGGGCACGGGCACGCAGCCAGAGCGTGACCAGCGCCAGCACCAGCAACACGGGCAGCAGTATGATCATCGCCAGGTTGAGCGGCGAGGCGAGCAGGTCCATCAGCCAGTTCTGCTTGGGCTCGGGAGCCGCCGCCACCGGTGGTACCGGCTTGGCTTTCAACTCGGCAATCTCTTTTTGCAGCGCAGTCTGATCCAGCAGCTGGGCCTTGAGGGTCTCCACCTCTTCGGTCAGGGATTGCAGGCGCAGCTTGAGCCTGTGGTTCATCTCAGTGACCTGGCCGAGCTGGGCATTGGCATCTTCCAGCGCCAGCGCCATCTCGGTGGAGGGCTTGCCGACCGGTTTGCCCACATCGGCCGGCAGCGGAGCCGGGGCGCTCGCACTGGCGGCGCTGGTTGTTGCTGCCTGGCTTGGCACGGGTTCGGTCGCCTTGGCAACCTCTTTGACCTCGGCGGCCGGTTGCGGCGTGGTCACCTTGGGTACGGGTGCCGGAATGGGGGCGGCCTTGGGCGCAGTCACCTTGGCAGGCACGGCGGCGACCTTGGTCTCCGCCGGCTTGGCCGGCTGGGCATGTTTGTTGGCCAGGTATTTCGGGCTCAGCCCTTTCCAGCTGGCGTTGTCGCTGTTGAAACGCTGACGAGCCTGCGCATCCGTGATGACGCTGGCCTCGGCGGCGCTTGGCAGCTGAATGCGGGATCCCACCAGTATGTGGTTGATGTTGCCATCGGCAAAACTGCGGGGATTCTTCTCGTAGATCGCCACCATGGTCTGGTAGACGCTCACCTTGTTGGAGGGGCGGTACTTGCTCGCCAGACTCCAGAGGGTATCGGTGGGACGGATCGGGCCATAACTGCCGGCATTGCTGGTCGCAACCTGCCGCACTATGGGCTGGGCCCTGGCCTGGCTGGGTTGGGACGTGGCGCGGGGAGCGGCGACGGGTTGCGCCAGCGGCTGGGAATTGACGGCAGGCGGAGCCGGTTCGTCCGGGCCCTTGAGCTCAACAAAAAAAGGCTCCCGCGCCGAGTCTTCAGCCTGAGCGGTGCCCAGCAGACCCAATGCGAGTAGCGTTGCCAATGTTATGCGGGAATGTCCCATATTCGTTCCTTCGTATGACGGCCCTATCGCATTGAAAAATCTGGATAGTTACCCCAAAACAGTCGGTTCAATATAAATCAGGCTCAGGTTGCAAGCCAGCAGTCCGACACATTTAGCACCCAACTTGTTTCTGAGTGTAGGAAAAAACTTAATCAGTTGATATCGCGAAAAATTCTCGGGGCCATAGAGTGCGGCCCCGGTCACATCCACACCGCATGCGGGTGGCAGGTTTCACGCCCGATGGGGCTCCTTCCCCATCGGGCCAGCCGATCCGCGGATCAGAGGTAATCGCGCACCAGCAGCTCGGCAATCTGCACGCTGTTGGTCGCGGCACCCTTACGAACGTTATCGGCCACGATCCACATATTGATACCACTCGGGTGAGAAATATCCTGACGGACCCGACCGACCAGCACCTCATCCTTGCCGGTGGCATCGCGCACCGGAGTCGGATAGTCAGCTTCGTCATCGAACAAGGTGACACCCGGGGCATTGCGCAGCAGCTCCTTGACCTGATCCGCATCCAGCGGCTGGTGCAGCTCGACGTGGACCGCCTCGGCGTGACCGTAGAACACGGGCACCCGCACGCAGGTGGGATTCACGGCTATGCTGGCATCTCCCAGGATCTTCTGGGTTTCCCACACCATCTTCATCTCTTCACGGGTGTAGCCGTTGTCGGTGAAGCTGTCGATCTGCGGAATGAGGTTGAAGGCGATCTGCTGCGGGTAGAGGGTCGGCTCCACCGGACGGCCGTTGAGCAGCTGCGCGGTCTGGCCGGCCAGCTCGCTCACCCCCTCCTTGCCTGAGCCGGAGACGGACTGATAGGTCGCCACGTTGATGCGGGCTATGCCCACCTCGTCGTGCAGCGGCTTGAGCGCCACCAGCATCTGGATGGTGGAGCAGTTCGGGTTGGCGATGATGTTGCGGTTGCGAAAATCGGCCAGCGCGTCCGGGTTCACTTCCGGGATCACCAGCGGGATGTCGGCGTCGTAACGGAAGTAGGAGGTGTTGTCGATGACGATGCAGCCGTGCTCGGCGGCGATGGGTGCCCACTTGGCAGAGACCTCGGCCCCGGCGGAGAAGAGCGCTATCTGCACCTGGCTCCAGTCAAACTCTTCCACGTCCTTGATCTCGAGGTTCTTGCCACCAAAGCGCACCGTATCACCGGCGCTGCGGCTGGAGGCCAGCGGATAGAGGGTGCCGACCGGGAAGGCACGCTCCTCCAGAATTTCGATCATGGCCTGACCCACGGCGCCGCTGGCGCCCAATACCGCTACGTTGAATTGCTGACTCACTGATGTTCTCTCCTGTGGAATTACCCATGGATGGCGCCGGTTAACCGCCGCTATCCATGGTGTCGCTGACGCACGCTGGCATCACAGTTGGCAGGCTGACCTGCCCGATAGGGGATTTGGCATCATGCCAAACCGGACAAGGGCGGGACCTGGTGTGGCACAGGATCCGCCCATTTTCTGGTGTTGAATTCGGGATTGAGTCGGCTCACCCGCCCTGAATGCCAAAGCCGAGCCGGGCCAGAGTATCGCCGGCGAAAGGGCCGCAGACATGCAAGGAGGATAGCTCGCGCCGCTCCGGGTAGTGTTTGCGCTGTTCATCGAAACTGCCGGGCAGCTCAATCCGGTTGCGAAAGCGGGCATCGTCGCGACGCACGTCATAAATAAGGTGCACCAGCTGCTTGATCAACGCCTGATCCGCCGGTTGACCCGGTGTCAGTGCGCATACCTCGGGGGCTGGCAGCAAGGATTGCAGATCCTGGCGCGCCGGGCGGCCCAACTGCTGGCACAGCGCCTGATAGAGCATCCAGGTACCACGCGCCTTGCCCTCCAGGCTGTAGCCTGCGATGTGAGGGGTCGCTATCTCGGTATGGGGCACCAGGGCACGCAGTGGCTCGGGCTCCCCTTCCCACACATCCATCACCAGCCGCAACGGTGCATCGCTCTGCTGGCGGGCGAGCAGCGCCCGATTGTCCCACACCTCGCCACGGGAGGCGTTGACGAGGATCTGCCCGGCTGGTCGCGCGGCGATCACCCGCTCATCCAGCAGGTGGAAAGTGGCATCCGGCCCCTCGCGGGTGATGGGCACGTGGAAGCTGACGATGTCGGCGCCAAGGGCGCTCTGGTAGTCGACAAACGCCCCCGCTTCACCCGCCTGCGCGGCGGCCCGGGCGCGCGGCGGATCGCAGCGCAGCACCCGCATGCCGAGGGCCTCGGCCTTGCCCGCCACGCATTCCCCCGTGTTGCCGGCGCCTATGACGGCGAGACTCATCTCGCTCAAATTGAGCTCATGACGCTCGGCCAGCACCAGCAAGGCACTCAGCACATAGTCACCGACCGAATATTTGTTACAGCCGGGCGCACTGAAGAAGGGAATGCCCCGCTCGGCCAGCAGCGCCTTGTCTACGTGATCCGTGCCTATGGTGGCGGTGCCGACGAACCCGAGCCGCGGGCTGGTGGCGAGGAGCTCGGCATCGACTCGGGTCACGGAGCGCACCAGCAGCACATCGGCATCTTGCAGATCCGCCGCCTGCATCTGTCGTCCTGGCAGGGGGATCACCTCGCCAAATTCGGCAAACAACTCGAGGGCGTGGGGCATATTTTCATCAACGACGATCTTCATCGGGCTCTCTCACTTCGCAACCGGCCACAGGCGCGCCATTCTAGCCCAAACCAACCGAATTTTCAGATGCTTATTCGCCCATCTCCTTTCACCACACTCGATCCGCCCGGCCTGCCCAAAGCGGCCAGATGCCCGGATGCGGGTTCGCCCATGCCCCTTCACCAGAGTCGATTCACCAGGCAGGCCCAAACCGCCAAGATGTTCGGATGCTGACTCCCCATGCCCATATCGTCATGTCGGCCCGAGCCACACTCATTTGTAACCCCATGTTACAGTCCGGCCGGTGCGACTTGACCGACAAGCCGAGGCTGGCACAATGGCGCCTCTTTTTTATCTGCCCCTGTTACACGCACCCGTTACGAGCCCTGTTATGCCGACTCATGCCTCTTCGTTGCCGCGCCGCCAGGTGCTTGGTTTCAGCGCCGCCCTGATACTGCCGCTGCTGCTGCTGACCTGCCTTCCCTGGCAGCCCTTTATGAGCAATGCTCTGCAATCGGGCTGGCTGTGGTGGCCCTACGCCCTCACCCGCATGGTGGATCTGCCCGGCCTCGCCGTCAGCATCGCCGGCCTCTTGCTGCTGACCCGACACAAACTGACGCTGAGCCTGCCCGCCACGCTGGCCCTCGGTGGCGCCCTGTTTGCCGTGCTGGCGGGAGACTGGACCATCAAGAGCCTGGTCAAACACCTGACCCAGGAGCCGCGCCCCTATCTGATCTGGCTGGAGAGCCAGAACCTGATCCCCGCCATCCAGCAGTTCTACGCCAGCAAGGTGGAAGTACGCAGCGAGCAGGTGCATGCGGCCAGCCTCTTGCTGGCCCTGCCCGAGTGGCTCGGCAACCACTGGCAGGCGGAGGTGAACTACGCCTTCCCCTCAGGCCACAGCATCGCCGCCATGAGCCTGGCCCAGTTCTTCGGCCTGATCTGGCTGGCCCGCGCCCCCGCCGGGGTCTGGCTGCTGCCGCTGTGGGCGCTGGGCATAGGCCTGTCACGCATGCTGATCGGCATGCACTGGCCGCTGGACGTGCTGGCGAGCGCCCTGCTTGGCAGCCTGACCGCACTCGTTGCCGCCCGCTGGTGGCTGCGCCGCTACTGACACCTGTGACGACGCCAACAAAAACGGGCACCTTCTGGTGCCCGTTTTTGTTGATGCGATAGCGTCACATGTCCATGGTCATGCTCAGTTGCTGGCGCTCTGCCCCTGCCAGCCCTCTGGATACTTGTAACCCACGAAGCGCTTGGCGGCATAGGCCTTGAATTCGGGAGAGTTGTAGGCCGCCGCCACGTCCTTGGCAAACGGCTGCCCGGCATCGGCGCTTTTCACCACCACCCAGTTGATGAAGTTGTAGCTGCGCTCGAGGAACAGGCCCTCGCTGAACGCAATGCCGCTGGAGGCGGCGAAGTTGCCGTTGATGACGGAGAAGTCCACATCTTCCCGCGAACGCGGCAGTTGCGCAGCTTCCAGCTGGATCAGCTTGATATTGTGCGGATTTTTCGCCACATCGAACTCACTCGCCTTGAGCGGATTGATCCCCTCCTTGAGGGTGAGCCAGCCCAGATCCTGCAGCATCAGCAGAGCCCGCGCCTGATTGGTCGGATCGTTGGGAATGGCGACCGTGCTCCCTTCTTTCAACGCCTTCAGCTCACCCAGCTTGCCGGCGTAGAGCCCCATGGGACCGGTCGGCACCTGGGTGATGGGAGCCAACGACAGGCCCCTGTCTTTTGAGAAACTCTCCAGATAGGGTTTGTGCTGGAAGCAGTTCACGTCGAGCGAGCCATCGGCCAGCGCGATATTGGGGGTCACGTAGTCGGTGAATTCCACCAGTTTGACCTTGTAGCCCTTGGCCTCCAGCTGCGGCTTGATGGAGTCGGTCACCATGTCGGCAAAATCCCCGACTGTCGTGCCAATCACTATCTCTTTCTTGGCCGGATCGGCGGCAAGAACGGAAAACGGCAGGCTGCTGGCCAGCAGTGCCAGTGCGGAGAGGGTAAAGAAGGAACGACGCTGCATAAGAAACTCCCTGTCAACATGATCAAAACGGTGGCCTATGATGGCGCTTGCCACCATGGATATATTCGCCACAACCATCTAGCCATCCAAACGGCCAATTAATACCACCATAACAGAGCCTCTTCCCGCCGCCAAGCAACAAAACAGGGCAAGCTTAACCGCGCGGCAGCTAAGCCCGGCTTTCAACCCGGTTGGGCTATCGTGCAGAAAATCTTTGATAAACCACACAGTTATTGCTTTTGCCCCCTCCCCGAACCGGCCGCAACTGGCTTATTGTGGCCATTCGGTACCATTTTGCGTCAGGGTGCTTTATCAGACTCACCCCGCTGGAGAAGGTGCACACTGAAGCCGTCATTTAAGGACAGTGGCTTTGATTGTTGTAGTTAAATCATTCAATAATGATGCCATACAGCTAATTTATTGATGAGTGCCAAAATATACAGTGAGGTTTTACATGCACAATCGCGAACTTATTTTACCATCTTCATACGAGGATATTGTTAATGAACTAAACTGTAACTCAATTAATGAAGCAATGATGCAGTTTTTTATTCCTGTTGTTGAGGCAGAAGAGGCACTCACTGAATTAAGTGCGAGAGTAAGGAATTCAGGAAAACTATCTCTAATAGTAGGTCGCCCTGGTGTAGGAAAGTCCACGTTCTTTCAGTCTCTAAGTTGGCGAGCTCATGTAAAAATATCTGGTTTAAAATATTTTGATGCACAGGAGTTTATAGGCTCTGAAAAATTAATTAAACTCACTGAGTTTTTAAACAAAATCAGTAAACAAGCAACCGAACGGAAGGATGCAGGTCCTTTATGTGTAATAATAAATTACTTAGAAAACTTAAGTGGTATTGATGTAGATGTAATAAAAGGTTTTTTTAGAGACCTTAATGGAATATTAAGAAAGTCTCCTATACTAGTGTTATGGCCCCTAACTGAGAGTAGTGATGCCGAAAAAATGTTTGACTACTCAAATGCTGTATCAGGAACACTTTTTCAACCTGGTTTTGAAAAAATAGAATTCAACGGCCCATTTAAAGACTACTTCACTGATATTGCGACAAAAACTATTGAGGTTATCAACAAATGTTCAATATCAGACTTCAACTTAAATACAAATGATTTAGAAGGTGTTTATGAAAACTTGAAAAGAAAAGCATACATAGAGCAAACTATCAGAAATTATCTTGATATGGTTAAAATTTTTTGGGATGAAAAATCTAATCACTTCAAAAACATTAAAGATAAAATGCCGAAACCCAATGAGGTTTGGTTTGTTTTTGCCTATAAAGATGCCGAAAATGTTACTAAACAGTTTTCAAGGCAAAGTGAACATTCGGAAAATGCATGGGTTGCTATACATGAAAAGCTATATGAATACATAAGAAGAAATGATCAAAAGAAAAGTATATGGGATTCAACCAGACTACAACTGGCAATAAACGGTGCGTTGAAAACACGCATACTATTTATATCAACGAATGCACTTATTATGGCGGTTAATTCATTTACTGCAAACAAGTCAATTATAAATGCATTGTCTGAACACAATTTAAATAGAAATTGGTCGCTCAAGCATAAAGCGAAGGAAACATTTGAGCGAACTCCGCTGATCCGGCTTCTTTCAGGAACAGAGCATCCGATTGGAAAGAAAAAAGGACGACAGACTCAAGATGCGTTAATAAAAGCAGACTTACCATTTAAAACATTAAATAAAATGATTAGCTCGAAACAGCTATCCGATCAACATTTGAATCATGCGATTAAAGAGTGCATTAATGAATGTATAGACATTGGTGCTGTTTCAGAAATATTTCATCCTTGGATCTCCGGAGTTAAACCAGACATCTTCATTGATGGAAAAGATAAGCAAATATGCATTGAGTTTTGTTATACCGACAAAGAAATACCAAGCGAAGTTGCAGATTACGTATTAAAGAAACTAAATATTTACATGAACCAACTAGAAGGATATTCTGGCCAAGGCGTGTTGTTCTAATTATATTTTTATCAGAATAGCCAGCTAAAATAGTAAAACTGTCACTTAATTTACAATTTGAATTACTTTATTTTTGACCGGCGCTGGCATTGCGGGTAGGTTTATGGGCCTTATCGACAGGGTGCCGTGACTCATATTTTATACGTCACCATGTCAATGGCGAACGGCATGGAAGGCACGCCAGATCACGAGCAGGGAGCAAGACCACCCCCTATTCAAGGAGTATTCATGAGCCCCAAACAACAGCTGATCGCCAAAGGCATCTTTATCGCTTCGACGCTTTTTTCTTTGGCCATGATAGCGTTTGTTGCATGGTCCGTCGTAACGGTCAGCCCGCTGCACCCGGCCGGATCAGCCCCGTCACAGGGGGTCAGCATCGGCCTCGCACTGGCCATTGGGCTGTTTGTCATGGCATTCAACTATGTGGCCTATCGCGGGCTCACCGAGCCGGTGAAGGGCTTCAAAGTTGTCTTCTGGTGCTTTATCGCGCTGCATCTGTTCGCCTTGCCGATCGGTACCGCCATCGCGCTGACCCTCATCTATCTGTGGAACCAGTCGCGTACATCTGTCATGCGTCCACTGGGCGCCACCCACTGATCTGACCCAGGGAGCCATCATGTTGACCGTCTCTACCACAGGCCTGCTGGTCGTCGATATTCAGGGCAAGCTGGCACGGCTCGTCGAGGGAAGCCCGGCCCTGATTGCCAACAGCGCACGGCTGGTACAAGGGGCCCAGGCACTGGGCTTGCCGGTTGTCTGGCTGGAACAAAATCCGGACAAGCTGGGGCCGACTGTGCCCGAGCTGCAGCCGCTGCAAAGCGGCGCCCCCGTGCTGGCCAAGTTCAGCTTCGGCGCGCTGGGGGAGCCGGCAGTGGCCGCCACGCTGGCCCGGACGGGCAGGCGTCACTGGCTGGTGTGCGGCATAGAGGCCCATATCTGCGTTTACCAGACTGTGCTGGGACTGCTCGACAGCGGCGCCGATGTCTCCCTGGTGGTGGATGCGGTGTCGTCCCGCAGCGCCGCCAACCGCGACTTGGCCATCGCTCAGCTGGCAGCCCGTGGCGCACGGCTCACCTCGGTGGAGATGTGCCTCTATGAGCTGCTGGGGGATTGCCGCCATCCGGCGTTTCGCCCGATCCTGGCCTTGATCAAATAACGGCCGGCCACGCTCGGCCAACTCCTCACATAAACACGGCGCCACTGGCGCCGTTTTCATTGCCGCCTGGCGTAAAAACCGCCTCCCGGCATGGCAGGCTTGCCGGCCACATAACACCCGCTTGGGTATGTGTCATATCTGGTCAGGGCCAGCCCAACGCGCCTGCCTCGGCACTGCCGCAGCCAGGGTGAATGGTGAGTTAATAACATCTTGATCTATAAAGACAAAGATCAACAACCGCCAACTGAGAAAAGTTCTCAATACAACATATAAAGGGATTCGCCGGAACCCCCATATGGTTGAAAACCGGTTTGTGATGGGATTTTTTTGAGCCTTATCTCAGATCAGAAATGAGCGCTTTTTGGCTCTGTTTTTCCCGTGTATAGATGCCAGTCGCACCCAGGACGGTGCGATATAAGATGGAGTTTATTAATGAGAAAAACATCGTTGGCGTTGGCAATCTCGGCCCTGCTCTCGGCCCTGCCTATCGCTTCAGTTCAGGCTAATGAGAGTTGCACCCCACTCACCGGCAAAGAGGCCGGACTCGATACCGGTCGCAGCAGCGCAGTCCGTTGTCTGCCCGGCATCAACCCCCTGCAGGACCAGCAGTGGCACCTGCTCAACAGCGGCCAGAATGCCTTCAGCCCCCGCGGCGGCGTGGCGGGCAATGACCTCAACCTCTGGTGGGCACACCGCACCGAGGTATTGGGTCAGGGCATCAACGTGGCCGTGGTGGACGATGGCATGGCCATCGCCCACCCGGATCTGGCCGACAACGTGCGCCCCGGCTCCAAAAACGTGGTGACCGGCAGCAGCGATCCCACCCCGACCGATCCGGACAGTGCCCACGGCACCTCGGTATCCGGCATCATAGCCGCGGTGGACAATACCATAGGCACCCTGGGGGTGGCCCCCCGCGCCCAGTTGCAGGGCTTCAACCTGCTCGATGACAACAGCCAGCAGTTGCAGAAGGATTGGCTCTACGCCCTGGGCGGCAATGCCGTCACCGCAGACAACCGGGTCTTCAACCAGAGCTATGGCATGAGTTTGGTCGATCCAGAAGGGGCCAACGGGCTGGATCAGGTGCAGCTCGATCGCCTGTTCGAGCAACAGACCCAGCAGGCGCAGGGGGCGGCCTATATCAAGGCGGCGGGCAACGGCTTCAACCGGATTGCCTCCGGCAACTATGTGCTCAACCGCACCGGCAACCTGCCCAAGCTGCCGTTCGAGAACAGCAACATAGATCCCTCCAACAGCAACTTCTGGAACCTGGTGGTGAGCGCCATCAACGCGGACGGGGTGCGTTCTTCCTACTCCAGCGTCGGCAGCAACGTCTTCCTGAGCGCCCCCGGCGGGGAATACGGCACGGATGCGCCGGCCATGGTGACCACGGATCTGCCCGGCTGCGACATGGGGTACAACCGGGTGGACGATCCCAGCACCAACCGGCTGCACAACAACCCGCAACTGGATGCCAGCTGCGACTACAACGGCGTGATGAACGGCACCTCCTCGGCCACCCCGAACACCACAGGCGCCATGGCGCTGCTGATGTCCGCCTATCCGGACTTGTCGGTGCGGGATCTGCGCGACCTGCTGGCCCGCAACGCCACCCGGCTCGACGCCAATCAGGGGCCCGTGCAGATAAGTTACACGGCCGCCAACGGTCAGCGCCGCCAGGTGACGGGTCTGGAGGGGTGGGAGCGCAACGCGGCCGGCCTCTGGTACAGCCCGACCTATGGTTTCGGCCTGGTGGATGTGAACAAGACCCTGGCCAGCGCCGCCAGCCATGATCCGCTGCCGCCACTGGTGCAGTTGCCCTGGCAGAAGGTGACGGTCCGGGATCGCGCCGTCGGCGCCATCCCGGACGTGGGCAGCAGCCCGACCCGCTCCAGCACGCAGGTCGATCAGCCATTGACGGTCGAGGCCGTGCAGGTGATGGTGAGCCTGGATCACCAGCGGCTGCCCGACCTGCTGATCGAACTGGTCTCGCCATCCGGCACCCGCAGCGTGCTGCTCAACCCCAACAACAGCCTGGTGGGACAATCCCTCGACCGGCAGCAGCTGGGCTATGTGCGCACCAAGGGGCTGCGTGACATGCGCATGCTCTCCCACAAGTTCTACGGCGAACCGGCCCAGGGCGAGTGGCGCCTGGAGGTGACCGACGTGGCCAATGGCAGCCGCCAGGTCTCGCTGCTCGATCGCAGAACCAACACCCGCAGCACCCTGACCGAGCGCAACAACAGCCAGCCGGGTCAACTGCTCGACTGGTCCCTGCGGGTTCTCGGTCACGACGCAGCCCGTTCCTGATCACAGAGGAGTCATAACATGAAACACAGCTTACTCAGCCTTGCCCTGGCAAGCCTGCTGGCCTCGGTCTGCGTGCACGCAACGGCCGACGAATCGGTGGTGATCGATGGCAAGCAGTACAACACCGTAGAGGTGAATGGCAAGACCTACCTGACGCCGGATAACGGCAGCAAGAAACGGGTCGCCCGCAGCCTGGATGGCAAGGTGCCACAACAGACCCTGCGCAGTGGCGACGTCCTGCTGCAAGGGGTCGCCAGCCCCGAGCTGACCGTCAGCGGCACCCTGCTGGTGGAGGCCGATGACAATCAGGCCAAGGCGCTGGCGGGCCGCCACGGCCTGCAGTTCAAGCAGAGCAGCGGTGGCATCGCCCTGCTGCAGGCCAAGCCAGGCACGGATCTGAACGCCATCGCCACCCAGCTCAAGCAGCAAGGGGTCAGGGTGCAGATAGAACTGGCCGGTGCACTGAAACAGCCAAAGTGAGCAAGCCCTTGCGCTGACAAGCACGAGGTATCTTGCACACGCCGAGGGGGCCGCTGGCCCCCTCTCTTCTGCCCGAGCGTCTGCGCCCCGCACCTCAGGGCAAATCGCACCCCAAGCCGGACCGCCCTGTTGCCGCCATCCTCAATGGTGGGCCATCCAGCCTCCCCTTTCCCCTCCCTGCCGCGCAGCCTGTGATGCGACCCCTGTCACAACTTGGCACCCTTGCTCCCAACTGCACATTTCTCGCTCCGCCAAGGCAAGGCGCAGCCAGTCCGACTTGCTAACCTGCCTGCGGCTCCGGCCATGGTTGCACCCTTGCACATGCACCCTGGCCCATCCTGAGCCGTCATCGATATCCATGGGAACCCGCCATCAGAGCGGCCGCCCGGCCCGAACACTTGTCGGTGTCGATATCGCACTTGCCTTTTTATTCAGACAGTTACGAGGAAGTCTTCATGCCTATCACGACAAAAATGAAAGCGGTTTCACTCGGTGTCAGCCTGGCGCTGGCCGGGCTGCTGGTTGGCTGCAACCAGAACGACTCGGATCCCCTGGTAAAAGACGACGCCTATTACCGCGGCCAGGCCGAAGCCATGGTGGCCAAGCTCACCCTGGACGAGAAGCTGAGCCTGCTCTCCGGCCCAGGTTATGGCAGCGCCAACGGCGCCATCAACGTCAAGCAGGATGTCGCCGGGGTAGCGGGCTACATCAACGGGGTGGCACGCGGTGCCGACGGCATCGACATTCCGGCCCTGAAACTGGCCGATGGCCCGGCGGGCCTGCGGATCAGCGCCAGCCGCGACGGCGACAGCGCCACCTATTACGCCACCGCCTGGCCCATCGGCTCCCTGCTCGCCTCCAGCTGGGACGTCAACCTGGTCAAGTCCGTCGGGGAAGCCATGGGGGACGAGGTGCGCCAGTACGGGGTCGACATCCTGCTGGCCCCCGGCATGAACATTCAGCGCAACCCGCTCAATGGCCGCAACTTCGAATATTACTCGGAAGACCCGCTGCTCACCGGCAAGATAGGCGCCGCCATGGTCAACGGGGTGGAGAGCAATGGGGTCGGCACCACCATCAAGCACTACTTTGGCAACAACTCAGAGACCAACCGCAACCAGATCAACGACATAGGTGAACCGAGAACCTTCCGTGAAATCTATCTGCGCGGCTTCCAGATCGCAGTGGACGAGGCCCAGCCCTGGGCCGTGATGACCTCCTACAACAAGGTCAACGGCACCTATGTGAATGAACGCAAGGACGCCGTGACCGATGTACTGCGCGGTGAGTGGCAATTCGACGGCCTGGTGATGTCCGACTGGTTTGCCGGCGATGTGGCCAACAACGCCTACAAGCAGGTGCTGGCGGGGCAGGATTTGATCGAACCTGGCAACGTCAAGGAACAGCTGCAGCAATCCATCGAGCAGGGCGATCTCGACGAGGCCAAGGTGACCGAGGCCGCCATCCATATCCTGACCCAGGCGATGAAGAGTCCCTCCTACAACCAGCTGGCCGTCAGCAACAGCCCGGATCTGGCCGCCCACGCCAAACTGGCTCGCCAGGCCGGGGCCGAAAGCATGGTGCTGCTGCGCAACGAAGCCGCCGCCCTGCCCATAGCCGCGACCAGCAAGGTGGCCAGCTTTGGCATCAACCAGATCAACACCTACAAGGGGGGCACCGGCAGCGGGGATGTGAACGCCGCCAGCACCACCACCATAGCCCAGGGGCTGGCCAGCCGTTTCCCGGTCAACGGGGCGCTGCAGGCTTACTACGGCGATTTTTATGAGGCCAACAAGGTCTATCACGAGGGGCAATTCGGCGCCAAGGGCTACTATACCTGCGCCGAGGCGGTCGTCTCTCCCACGCTTGCCAGCCTGATCACCGCCGCCGCCAGCGAACAGGAGGTGGCGGTGATAAGCCTCGGTCGCCAGGCCGGTGAGGGAGCGGATCGCACCGACAGCAAGGGCGACTACCTGCTCGGCGACGATGAAATCGCCCTCATAGATGCGGTGAGCAGCGCCTTCCACGCCCAGGGCAAGAAGGTGGTAGTGGTGCTCAACGTCAACGGCGTCATCGACACAGCCCAGTGGAGCCACAAGGTGGACGCCATACTGCTGGCCTACATGGCGGGTCAGGAAACCGGCCATGCGGTCGCGGACGTGCTGTCGGGGGCGGTCAACCCCAGTGGCAAGCTGGCCCAGAGCTTCCCGCTCAGCTATGCCAGCGTGCCCTCCGCCGGCACCTTCCCGGGTGAGGATACCGACGGGGACGGCGAGCCGGACGATCTCTACTACAACGAGGGGATCTACGTGGGCTACCGCTACTACAGCACCTTCGACAAGGCGGTTTCCTACCCCTTCGGCTTTGGCCTCTCCTACACCAGCTTCGGCTACACCAGCCCCGCCATCGCCAACAATACCCTGGCCAAGGGCGCGGCCGGCAGCCTGGTGCTGACGGCCACCATCACCAACACGGGCGCCGTGGCGGGCAAGGAGGCAGCCCAGGTCTATGTCAGCGCCCCCGAGGTCAAACTGCAAAAACCGACCATAGAGCTCAAGGCCTTTGCCAAGACCAAACAGCTGGCACCGGGCGCCAGCGAGCAGCTGAGCTTCACCATTCCGGCCAGCATACTCGCCAGCTTCGATGAGGCCAGCAACCAGTGGATAGTGGAACCTGGCAGTTACAGCGCCTACATCAGCCCCTCTTCCGATGTCTCCGCCACCACGCCGGTCACCTTCACCGTGAGCAAGGAGATAGTGGTGAGCAGCACGACCCCGGGCGCCCTGGCCCTGCCCAGCGGCGTGGATGCCGCCACCGTCACCACAGTGACAAAATAAGCGAGCCCAGGTAATAAATGAAGGTGATGGGGGGCGCACCAGGGTGCGCCCCCCTTGTTGCCTTCAGCCTTGACGGGATCAGGCGCAGGCTTGGTCCCGTTATTATTGGCGGGTATTGCGATAGGCCAGCGGAGTCATATTGGTATTGGCCTTGAAGAAACGATTGAAGGCACTCTGGGAGGAAAAACCCACCAGATCGCTGATATTTTGCAGCGGTTGCTCTCCCTCGCCCAATAAACGGCAGGCCTCCATCATCTTGACCCGTTTCAAGATGGCAGAGAAGCTGCTGCCCTCCCCCTGCAATTTTCGGTTCAGGGTCCAGCGGCTGATATTCATGGCCGAACAGACATCCTTGAGTAAATGGTCATCGCTCTCCATGACACCGCCGCGGATTTTATGGCGGATCATGTCCGCCACCAGATTGGCAAAGGGCACCCGCTCATCGATATCGCTGCAAATATGCGCGAGCTGACTTGTCTGCAGGCGGCAAAGCGGCCCGTTGTAGCTATCGGCGCGGCTATCCAGCAGGGCATTGTCTATGGTCAGGGTGTTGCCGGGCTGCTCCCAGCGGCAGTGGGTTCCAAAGAAGTGATCCAGCTGGCGGTGATGGGCCGGCGGCTTGCCGACGAACCCCACAAAGACGCCAAGGCCGGGTGCATAGACCCGCAGGATCCGGTAGAGAATGACGAAATTGGGGATGGCCTGACTCGCGCCCAGAGCGGCAGGCCCTTGATTGATATACTCATATTGGCTAAACAGCGCCCCTCTTCGCACCACAAAATCATCGCAGTTGCCGATGACGGTGCGATAGGCCAGCAGGGCTTCGATGGCGGCGCGAGGGGACGGCTGGTTCAGGCAGAGGCTGATGAGCGCCGGATAGTGCTGGTAGAGCTCGGCGATATCGTAAGACAGTATGCCCTCGTGAAAGTCGCTCAGATGCCGCTGCATCAGGCTCAGCATGCGGTAATGGCTATGGGCCAGGATCCGGCCATGCTCACGGTGAATATCGAATGGCGTCAGACCGGCAGCCATCAGGATGGCATCCGGATCTCCCCCCTGCTGCTGACAGGCCGTCAGCATTCTTCTGATCACTTGATTTGATACGCTCTGTGACATCTGCCTACCCTGGCCATATTAATAACAAACAACGTATTTATTGATAAATAGAACGCGAGCGGAACCTGTTTATCCCGCCTTGCTCGACATGACGTGAATATAGTGATCCGCCCACTTCGTCATGACATGGCAGGCTTATTATGGGGTGGCGTTGAAGTGAACAGATGTAACGGAGTGTAAAACCAAGATCTGGCGCGCCTATTTTGAGCAGGAATAAAAATATCCCGGACAAATAACGCCATCAGGTTTATTGCGCGATAAAAATGGCGCCCTCAGGGGGCGCCATTTTTATTATTCGCAGGCAGGAACCGACGAGGATCAGCCAGCCTTGTGCTGCTCGGCCAGATAGAGCCAGGTATCGACTACGGTATCCGGGTTGAGGGACACAGAGTCTATGCCCTGCTCGACCAGCCAGGCGGCGAAGTCCGGGTGATCGGATGGCCCCTGGCCACAGATGCCGACATACTTGCCCGCCTTGCGCGCGGCCTGGATAGCCATCGACAGCAGCGCCTTGACCGCCTCGTTGCGCTCGTCGAACAGGTGGGCTATGAGGCCCGAGTCCCGGTCCAGTCCGAGCGCGAGCTGGGTCATGTCGTTGGAACCGATGGAGAAGCCATCCACGTGCTGCAGGAACTGATCCGCCAGCAGGGCGTTGGAGGGGATCTCGCACATCATGATCACCTTGAGCCCCCGCTCGCCACGGCGCAGCCCGTTCTCGGCCAGGATGTCGATCACCTGCTCCACTTCGCCCACGGTGCGCACGAAGGGGATCATCACCTCGACGTTGGTCAAACCCATGACGTCACGCACCCGCTTGATGGCCTCGCATTCGAGGGCAAAGCAGGGACGGAAGCTGTCGGCTATGTAGCGGGATGCACCACGGAACCCGATCATAGGGTTCTCTTCGTGAGGCTCGTAGCAACGGCCACCGACCAGGTTGGCGTACTCGTTGGACTTGAAGTCCGACATCCGCACTATGACCCGCTCCGGCCAGAAGGCGGCGCCCAGGGTGGCGATCCCTTCGGTCAGCTTGGCCACGTAGAACTCACGGGGACTGTCGTAACCCGCGATCATCTTGCGGATGGTGGCCTGCAGTTCAGGACTCTGCTGGTCAAACTCCAGCAGGGCCTTGGGGTGCACGCCAATCATGCGGTTGATGATGAATTCGAGCCGCGCCAGGCCCACACCGGCATTGGGCAACTGGGCGAAGTCGAACGCCCGGTCCGGATTGCCGACGTTCATCATGATCTTGATGGGCAGGCGCGGCATGTTGCCCACCTCGGTGACCGCCACGTCGAAATCGAGTTCGCCGTCATAGATGAAGCCGGTATCCCCTTCCGCGCAGGAGACGGTAATGAGCTGACCCGGGGCAATATGATCGGTGGCGTTGCCGCAACCCACCACGGCCGGAATACCCAGCTCGCGGGCTATGATGGCGGCGTGACAGGTGCGCCCGCCACGGTTGGTGACGATGGCGGAGGCCCGCTTCATGATGGGCTCCCAGTCCGGATCCGTCATGTCGGTGACCAGCACATCGCCGGGCTGTACTTCGTCCATCTGGCTGATGGAGGAGATGACCCGCGCCGGGCCCGCGCCAATCTTGTGGCCGATGGCACGCCCCTCGATCAGCACCTTGCCCGCCTGTTTGAGGGCAAAACGTTCGAGCGTGTTGGCCTCCTGGCGGCTGCGCACCGTCTCGGGACGGGCCTGCACTATGTAGAGCTGACCATCCTGTCCATCCTTGGCCCACTCGATATCCATGGGGCGACCGTAGTGCTGCTCTATGATGAGCGCCTGTTTCGCCAGCGCCATCACCTCCTCATCCGTGATGCAGAAGCGACTGCGCTCGGTCTCGGTCGTGTCGACTATCTTCACCTGACGGCCGTGACCGGCATCGTCCGAGTAGGTCATCTTGATCAGTTTGGAGCCGAGCGTCTTGCGCACCACGGCAGGACGCCCGCCCCTGAGGGTGGGCTTGTGCACATAAAACTCGTCCGGGTTGACGGCCCCCTGCACCACCATCTCGCCCAGCCCCTGGGCACCCGTGATGAAGACAACGTCGTTGAAACCCGACTCGGTATCCAGGGTGAACATGACACCGGAGGCGGCCAGATCCGAGCGCACCATGCGCTGCACCCCGGCCGAGAGCGCCACGCCCTTGTGGTCATACCCCTGATGCACCCGGTAGGAGATGGCGCGATCGTTGAACAGTGAAGCAAACACATGCTTGACGGCAATCATGACAGAGTCTATGCCGCGTACGTTGAGGAAGGTCTCCTGCTGACCGGCAAAGGAAGCGTCCGGCATATCCTCGGCGGTGGCGGAGGAGCGCACCGCGAAAGAGGCATCCAGACCCGCACTCAGCTTGTCGTAGGCGGCGCAGATCGCCTGCTCCAGTGCAGGCTGGAACGGGGCGTCGATCACCCAGTCACGGATCTGCTGACCGGCCCGGTTGAGGGCGGCTATGTCGTCCACATCCAGGGTATCGAGCAGATCATGGATCTTGCCGTTGAGGCCGCTTAACTCCAGAAACTCGTTAAACGCAAAGGCCGTGGTCGCAAAGCCACCCGGCACGGATACACCGGCACCAGAGAGGTTGCTGATCATCTCGCCAAGGGATGCGTTCTTGCCGCCAACTCGTTCTACATCTTGCATTCCGAGTTGTTCGTACCAGAGTACGTACTGTTGCACTTGCATGTCTCCAGGTTGGTGGGCTCGGGTGCCGTGGCACCTTCTGCGCCAAATTAGGTGCGTGAGTTATATGCGTTATTGTCCGTTTCTACTGTTGCCAACGACCATGAAAACGTTTTCTACTTGTTGTCAAAAAAATCCCCGAGCAAGATTTGGGGATGGCCGAATGACACAGACATTCTACAATGCCAACACAAAAAGGTAACGACTCAGGTTTGCAAGCCACTTCACAACTTGGGCACAGCAGATCGGTTGACAAAATCGGTATGGTTTCGAGAGATACTGACTGCTCGCAACCTAGCCAACCCGTACCACAGGAGCGCATCGTGCACACCGTATTCTATGTATCCGACGGCACCGCCATCACGGCCGAGGTGTTCGGCCACGCCGTCTTGAGCCAGTTTCCCCTGGTGTTTGAGCAAGTCACCATCCCCTTCGTGGAGACCCAGGAAAAAGCCAGGCAGGTGCGGGCGCGCATCGACGAGCAATTCCGTCAGACCGGGATACGCCCCATACTGTTTCACACCATAGTCGACCCCCTGGTACGGGAAGAGGTGCTCAAGGCCCAGGCCAGCAGTCACGACTTTCTCAACACCTTCGTCAGCCCGCTGGAACAGGAACTGGGGGTCAAGGCCGAACCCAGACTGCATCGCACTCACGGCATGGAGAATCGCAAACTCTATGACGATCGCATAGAGGCGGTGAACTTCGCGCTGGCCAACGATGACGGCATCACCACCAAGGAGTATGAGGAGGCGGACATCATCCTCATCGGGGTCTCCCGCTGCGGCAAGACTCCGACCAGCCTCTATCTGGCGCTGCAATTTGGCATCCGGGCCGCCAACTACCCCTTCATCGAACAGGACATGGGCACGCTGGACTTGCCGAGCGCTCTCAAGGCCAACCGCCACAAGCTGTTCGGCCTCACCATAGCGCCGCAGCGGTTGCACGAGATCCGCAACCAGCGCCGCGCCAACAGCCGCTATTCATCGCTGGAGCAGTGCGAGCAGGAGCTGGCGAGCGTGGAGCGGCTGTTTCGCCAGGAGGCGATCCGCTTCCTCGATACCAGCTCTCATTCGGTGGAAGAGATAAGCGCAAAAATTCTGGAGGCAACCGGCATGCGCCGTCAGCTCTATTGAACCGGGCTGAGGTTCAGAGCTGAGCCCGGCATGGTCCCATGGGTAACAGGCAGCAAGAGTGACAGGCAGACATGAAAACCGAGCCAGATGCGGCCGCATCTGGCTCGGTTTTTTATGATTGGCGGGAACGGGGGGTTGTGCTGTTCAACTCCTTGTTGTTCATCAGCATGGCATAGAAGTTGAGCACGCCATGACGCCGGCGTACCCGTTCGGTCAACCAGAGCGATGGCAGCAGACCGACGGCGCCAGCGATCAGCAGCACGGTTCGAAAGTGCATCACCAGATAGTCATCACCCTGCACTGCCCAGACCAGCATGCATCCCGCCGCCATGGTCAGCAACAAGGGAGAGAGCCAGACAGTCAACCAGAGCACGACGGCCAGCAGGCTGCCAATAATACGTTGCATGAATCACATCCTTTTTACGGAGGAGGCTTCATAAAACAGGAATCCACTAAAGAGTCAACCCGACAGCGTTCGACTGCGCACATTGCGAGCAACCACTCCCCTTCAGCGCGTTCGAATCATAAAAAACCTGTCTTGTGCCGAAAAAACCGGCGAATGATGAGGAAAACAGGTGCGTGGACGACCGATTATCACTATTCTGCTTCCGTTGGTAGCCGCCATAAAAAACAACAAGCGGCCTGCCGTAACGAAATAAATACGGATTTCGTCACGTTTCAAGCACGCTTTGCCGTGCAAGGTCACATGGAGTGACTCGACGGGCGAAATGACAGACGAGTGACATCAGAGACGTAAGGAAGGAAGAATGGATCTTCAACAAGACGGCGAGGAGCTGAAGCGCGGCCTGAAAAACCGCCATATCCAGCTCATCGCATTGGGCGGTGCCATCGGTACCGGCCTGTTTCTCGGTATTGCCCAGACCATCAAGATGGCGGGCCCCTCAGTGCTGCTCGGCTATGCCATCGGCGGCTTTATCGCCTTCCTCATCATGCGCCAGCTGGGCGAGATGGTGGTGGAAGAGCCGGTAGCAGGTTCCTTCAGCCATTTTGCCTACAAATACTGGGGTGATTTCGCCGGTTTCGCCTCCGGCTGGAACTACTGGGTACTCTACGTGCTGGTGAGCATGGCCGAGCTGACGGCGGTCGGCATCTATGTCCAGTACTGGTGGCCTGAGATCCCGACCTGGATGTCGGCGGCCGTCTTCTTCGTGCTGATCAACGCCATCAACCTCTCCAACGTCAAGGCGTTCGGCGAGATGGAGTTCTGGTTTGCCATCATCAAGGTGGTCGCCATCGTCGGCATGATTGGTTTTGGCGGCTATCTGCTCGCCAGCGGCAACGGCGGACCGGATGCCAGCATCACCAACCTGTGGGACCAGGGTGGCTTCTTCCCCAACGGCATCAGCGGTCTGGTGATGGCGATGGCGGTGATCATGTTCTCGTTCGGCGGTCTTGAGCTGGTGGGGATCACGGCCGCAGAGGCGGATGACCCCGAGAAGAGCATTCCCAAGGCCACCAATCAGGTTATCTACCGCATCCTCATTTTCTACATTGGCGCCCTGGCCGTGCTGATGTCTCTCTACCCCTGGGGCAAGGTGGTGGAAGGCGGCAGTCCCTTCGTGATGATCTTCCACGCGCTGGACAGCAACCTGGTGGCGACCGTGCTCAACATGGTGGTGCTGACCGCCGCCTTGTCGGTCTACAACAGCTGCGTCTACTGCAACAGCCGCATGCTGTTCGGTCTGGCCAAGCAGGGCAACGGCCCGCGCAGCCTGCTCAAGACCAACAAGAGCGGTGTGCCCGTGGTGGCCATCTCAGTCTCCGCCGCAGCAACCCTCTTGTGCGTGCTGATCAACTACCTGATGCCGGGCAAGGCGTTCGAGCTGCTGATGGCGCTGGTGGTCTCGGCCCTGGTCATCAACTGGGCCATGATAAGCCTCGCGCACCTGAAGTTTCGCAAGAGCAAGCAGGCCGAGGGGGTTGAGCCCAAGTTCAAGGCATTCTGGTACCCGTTCGGTAACTACCTCTGCCTCGCCTTCATGGCCGGCATCCTGGTCATCATGTACCTGACTCCGGGCATCCAGATCTCGGTGCTGCTCATCCCTGTCTGGATCGTCGTGCTGGCCATCGGCTATCAGCTCAAACAGAAGCGTCGTGCACGGGTTGCCGCCAACCTGGGTTGATCCGCGTCACCTCGTTACGCCATCAGATGCCGGTCACCGACCGGCATCTTTCTATCCGTCATCTGCAACTCGCGAGCACCAAAGCGTCGGGCTAAGCATCCGTGCCGCCCGTCCTTGCATCATATAGATCGAAATCCGGCCAGCCACATCATCATCCGGTTACCGCGCTCTCGCCTGCACACTCAGTCCCGCTTGCCAGGCAGAAACGACAAGCCCGAGGGGATGAGCCTCGGGCTTGAGATAGATCGACAAGGCCGGATGGCCAACGCCTTATTCCAGCAGGAAGACGGCTTCCACGTTGTCCGTGATGCTGATCTGCTGCTGTTGATAGCTGTTTTCCATCATGTCGGCGGCAGGTGCAGCCATGGCGGCCGCCTTGAGTGCACGACTATAGATGGGCATGGGGGTGTTGTTGCGGTACTCGACGCTGTAAACCTTGCCAAGCTTCATGCCGAACGCCTTGGCCAGGGATTCCGCCTTGGTCTTGGCATCTTCCACCGCACCGACACGCGCCTGCTCCTTGATGGTCTGCGGCGACTTGAGGCCGTACTCAATCTGGGACACAGACTCCAGACCCGCCTTGAGGGCGGTATCCATCAGCTCGCTCAGCTTGTCGAGCTGGTAGAGTTTGACCGCGAGTTGACGCTGGGCACGGTAGCCCACCAGTTCCGGCTTCTTGTTCTGCGGATACTGATATTCGGGGGAGATCACCAGGTTGCCAGCCTCCACGTCACTGCGCTTGATGCCCAAGCCTTCCAGTTGACCAAAGAAGGCCGCGACCTTGCCATCCACCTGCTGCTTGGCCTTGATGCCCTGCTTTTCCAGCGCGGTCACAGACACATTGAGGGTCAACATATCGGGTTCGGCCTTCTGCTCGGCATAACCACTCACCACCAGATGCGGGGCTTGTGGTACTTCAAGCGCGAATAACGGGGCACTGACGACCAGAGCGGAAAGGGTAAGAAGGGGACGCCACATAGAAAAAAACCTCAGTCAATTAGAGTGAGGTCATTATGCCCGTGGCCGAATGGGATTCATATATCGTGCAATGGCGGTATCTGATCCAGCACCTGATTGGTCATGTCGATGTTGATGCTGATCTCGTTGCCCATCAGCTCTTGATGGCTGGGCGCCATCGGTGTGACGCTGCGGGAACCGAGCACTACGTCATCATCGAAATGGAAGGAATCCCACGACAGAACGTGTCCTTGCAACGGGATCACCGGGTCTGCCGGCGTGGACGTTATGAGTGGAACACAGTCGATGCTGTCGGAGTACATGAGCAGATCCTGCAGACAGGTATCGCTCAGACTCTGCAGCGAATACTCCTGCTCCCCTTGATCATGCCCGACCAGCACCACCATATGAGGTGGCTCTGCATCTACTGCCGGCGTGAAGGCAATGGTGGCGGCCGCGAAGTCCACATTGAGGGAACCCGCCACTTCGCCATCTTGGCTTTCAAGATCCAGTGCATCGATCCGATCACCTGCCATCGTGGCCTGATAGCCAAACTGGCCGGTGCAGGTAATGCTGCCCTGCCCATCCCAGCTATAGCGAATGCCATCGATATCGACCCAATTGAATGACTGCATGGTGACCCTCTCCTGTACTGCCGCTATCTTAGCCGCCCCCTCAGTCAAAAAACAGGGGCCAGGCATAGCCCGGCCCCATTACTCGATTACGGATCCACCTTGAGGTTGCCATCATCCAGCAGCTGCTTGATGATGTCGTGGTTCGTCGTCAAACCGCCACTGTGATCCAGATCGAGACTACCCTGGAACTGCACCGTCAGCTGGGAACCCCCACTCGGAAGTCCATTGGTATCTATGGTCAGCTTGTTGGCCGCAGTATCAAACTGCAGGTAATTGTCCAGCACTGTGGCCAAATCCTCGTTGCTGCCACCACTGGGAACGCCGACCAGCAGATCCGACAGATCCAGCACGTCGCCACCGCTGGCAGGGCTGCCCAGCGTAAAGTCGGTAATGTTGTCGGTACTGCCATCCGCATTACCAGCAATCCACTTGAAGGTATCACTGCCCGCACCACCCGTCATGGTATCGCTACCCAGACCACCGATCAGAATGTCATCTCCCAGTCCACCTATCAGCGTATCGTCACCGGCCAAACCAGAGAGAGTGTCGTTCCCTTCACCGCCCTGAATCACATCCGCCAACGCCGATCCGATGAAGGTGGTGCCAGCCTCAATGGTCACATGCAGATTGGTGTTGGAAGTAGCATCGTTATCGGCATCCTTAACCCCGACCTGGAAGTCCAACTCGGCATCCAGTGTGGTATTTTCCGAAGTGATCAAACCGATGTCGGAGACCTTCACAACATCGCTGTCGGTCTGGTTACTGAAGTCTGTGGTCGTATATGAACCACCAGAATCACCGAAGGCCGCATTGAAGTTCAGCGCTGTGGTGGTGGTAATGCCCTCCACGCTGGTCAAGATCTGCGCGCCGTAGATCTGCCAATTCTCACCTACACCGTTGTAGTCATTGTGTTCGATGACAATGGCCCCATCGTTGTTGTCCAGGGTAATGCCATAAGCCAGCAGGGCTGCCAGGGTCGCAGCGCTACTGCCAGATTTAACGATATCACTGTTGCTGATCACCAGAGCCCGTGTAGTGGTTATGCCACCCGTGCCGATCAGTTTGAGCACCACCACCAGGTCTTCACTATTGATACCGTCGAACTTCAGGAAGATCCCCTCCGCCCGGCCATCAGGGTTGGCGACTACAGTACCGGTCGGGTTGGTAGTGTGGAATGTCAAGTCCAGCACCTCCCCCTTGCCGATGGTATCGCCGCCCACGCCGTTCGCCGAGTTCGAGACGCTGACCCAAGACGATGCCTGAGTAAACAACTCGCCATTGGCGAATACGCTGGTGTTGGCACCACCGGTCTGCAGATTGTTGGTCCCGGTACCCCCACCGGGCTCTGCAGCGCCCCTGAACTGGACATAAAAATCATTGTCCAGCTTGGCCACAGACACATCCGGCTGCGAGTTATCCGGCACACTGCCACCAGATGCGTAGCCCGTGATACTTAACGAGGCACTGGTTTTGAGAACACTGAAGCCCTCGATCGGTTCATCCAGCGATACCGTGTAAGTACCGTTGATCTTGTCGAAGGTCAGGGTACCGGTTGCCTCCTGCGTGATTCCTGGACTGGCCGGATTCGGCGCGTAATTGAACTCAATATCAAAGGTGGCCGTACTAGCGTTCTCCGACACCCAGGTGACCAATTGCGACGTAATGGCCGAGCCACCAACTGTCCCCGTCAGGCCGATGGCATTGAAATCCGAGTCGGACGACGAGAACGGCCCAGTGCCGCGATTATCCGCACCAGTGCTGTAATCGAACACACCAGTGCCACCACCCGGGTTGCTGCTGTTGGAGTACACCAAGTTGGTGCTGGCCTGGATAGTCGGTACATCATCTTCTACCTGAATGAGCAGATCACCAGCCAGCGGCAGCGGGTTGACGCCATCAGAGGCTCGAATGGCCCCGGTCAGATTCAGCGTCAGAAGCTCGTTGTCATCACCATTGGCATTCTGGTGATCCAACGGCCCAAGCAGGGTGAAGGTGTAGGAACCATTGCTCTGCACCACCAGGGTGAAGACTGTTGCCGCACCAGCCATCGCCGTCAGGGTATTCCCAGAGAAGCCGTAGGTCACCGTCACTCCGTCCGAGGTCAGGGACGGCATGACATTGGGGGTGGTATCCAGACTGAACTGGCCGCTGTTCGTACCAACCAATAGTTCAACCAGGCTTCCTGAGACGGTAGTCGTCTGGGCATCTCCATCGGTGATGCCGCCAGTCAGTTCGTCCTCGTCCACCTTACCGATCACCGGTGCAGCATCCTCGATGTTGATCGTCAGAGTAGCGCTCGCTTGATCGCCATCCTTGTCGACGATCACATAGTCGAAGCTTTCGCTGGTGTCCGCTGCAACGCTTTGCGGCGAAGTGTAACCCCATGTGCCCGTGGCGAAATTAAAGGTCAGCTTGCCACCCAGAGCCGTCGTGATGTTGGTCAGCTGCTGATCGCCATCCAAGACACCATCCCAGGAGTAGGTCGTGCCATTGATCTTGATGGACATGATCCGCCCCGGACCATCGGCACCGTATGAATCGTCGTCGCCGCCACCTACCGCGTTGTTGTTGCCAAGCAGAACGTTGCCGCTGACGAAGTTGCCCGAGATCTGACCAAGCAATGTATTGATCAAGCCATTAAAGTCGGTCACCAGGATAGGAGCACCACTACCATCGAGATCGACATCCTGCAAGCGGGTGGTGTTAATACCGTCTCCCACACCAATAGCGGTGACGTTGATGGCATTACTATCGACAAAGGTGTTCCACGCCGTTGCCGTTGCGTTGCTCAGCGAGTTGCCGCCTGTACCTGTTTGCTCATTAGGGTTGCCATCACTGATAAAGAAAACCTGGTTGCTCCAGCCCTCAATCGGGGCATAAGACACCATGGTTTGCTGGATAGCATCGGTAAAGTCGGTGTCGCCGTTAAACGGTCTATTGGCAATGATGTCATCAACCAGAGCATTGAACGCAGCGATCGATGTCACCGGAGCATATGCCAGTGAGTCCGAAGAGAACGCCACTATGGTGATTTTCACATCGCCATCGGTACCGTTGAACAGCGCCTGCCCCGCCGCCTTCACGGCGTTCATCATGGTAGTGAACTCGCTGTTGCTGATACTGCCGCTGGAGTCCAGCACAAAGGCAACATTGAAGTCCTTGTCACTGGACTCAGCAACAATGGCCGTGTCGTTCTTCGCCACCGGCGTATCGTCATCGACATTGATAGCCAGCGTGCCGCTCGCGGTATCGCCATCGCCATCGATCACTTGATAGTTCAGGGTAAACGCCTGGTTGTTCTCCTGATCAGCGTTCGCATGTTGAATAGGCGCATTCTGCGTCACGCTATACGCCCCAGTAGCCGAGTTCAGGGTTACTGTCAGCACTGTGGTCGCCCCCTGTTTGACCAACAGGGCGCCTGCGGGATTCGTTTCATAAGTAAAGCCAGCCGGCGCCCCCGTAGTCAGCCATTGCACACTGCCTGCACCATCAGCCCCGAAGTTATGAGCGAGGATACCGTCAGTGTTTACCGCATTGTCATCGTCATTCGGACCATCCGGAATGCCGTTGGCCAAGGCGTCGTCATCGAGTTGCACGGTGAGATTATTGCTGACGCTCGGTACATCGTCCTCAAAGCTGATGTTGCCACCGAGGTCCGCACTCACCGTGCCGGTCGCGGTGTCGTTATCGCCATCCACCACCGTCACGGTTGCACTCAGCAGCACCTTGCCATTGGCCAGGCTGATGAGGCTGTTGTCGTTGCTGTTGTCCACGTCCTCCGGCTGATGATCCAGCTCCGCCGACTGGGTCAGCG
>NZ_CAWQXH010000051.1:0-197339 GCF_963899385.1 Aeromonas sp. MR7 | reverse complement strand
GTAATCAGGTAATCAGGTAATCAGGTAATCAGGTAATCAGGTAATCAGGTAATCAGGTAATCAGGTAATCAGGTAATCAGGTAATCAGGTAATCAGGTAATCAGGTAATCAGGTAATCAGGTAATCATAATGACCGCCCATGGCGTACAAGCAGTAAATGGCCGCTGTTCCGTGCCAGGGATGAATAACCTTCTTATTAAATCCCGGCATGGCTCAATAGATGAGGGTGTTTTCACTGTCGCACTGTGTTATGACAATGATATTGACAATCAACAACGCCATTTCAGCAGTAGGTCAGCAATATATATCCCACGTAGACATTTATTATTCCTGCTATCTGTGACCCATATCTCATGCTTTTTTATGCTGATTGATTTCTCAAAGTAGGGTGTTATCATCTAAACATAGAGTAAAGGGCAAACCGGTCGAAAGGTCGGGACGCAAAGCCACCGGTCTAAGGGTTTAAATACCTAAGACAGCGGAGCTGCCATCTGAGAAGAGCGATGTCATCAGTTGTATCTGTGTCATTCTCTTTGATTGCGTTGCCCTTTTCGTACAACGACATGTGACGAAAAGGACATAAAAATGAACACTTCCACCGCTTCCGTTCGCAACAGCGCCATCCGTTTTGCCTCTTCTGCCGCCGCAGCCATGCTGTTGGGCGTCGCTCTGTTGCCGGCAACAGCTTCTGCCTACGATGGCAGCGTGACCTTCACCGGAACCATCTACGAAGCCCCCTGCGACTTTGCTGACAACAGCGTGACCTGCTATTCGGGCACCCAGCGCCAGACCCTGGATCTGGCCAGCCTGCAGCAAGCCGGCAGCCTCAATACCATCAGCAGCACCATGCAGTACAAGCTGTCTGCCGGCAGCAGCAAGATGGCCATAGTGACCGTCAGCTACCTCTGATCGAGTTAGCCATCCCATCTGCCCGGGGTTGTTCATTGCCTCGGGCGGACTTGCTCGCCTCCCCTTAGCAGGTGGAGCCCACGCCGAACACAGCGCTTGTTTAGCATCCAACTGTCGCCCTCTACCGGCACCAGCCCCTCTCACATTTCCTCTCTTGCAAAGTCCTCTCAGGATCCGGCTCACCACACAGCCATAGCGTCGGCTCGGTTTTCCACTTCATCGCCTTCTTCGTACTGTCGCAACAACACCCAGCCAACACATCTCAAACGAGACGTTGATCACACTTGTCAGCCGAAGGCTGAGATACCCCCCAGATGGCAGATGAGTCCTTGCTATCAACTGAGCCCCCAATGGCACTCACTTTGTTTTGATTCAATCTAAATAAATGATTTATATGGCCTGACTGGTGAGTTGATACCCCTTTGGAACTGAGTACATTGCCCGCGATAACCACGCAGACTCTCATCCAAAGGGATAAAAATGAACAATCTGGGAACAAGGTTGCTGCTGCTGGCAGCACCGGGCCTGCTCGCCACCTCGGCGCTGGCCAACTACTCCCCCGCCGACTGGCAACAGTACCGGCTGAACGGTGAATCCAGCCGCCAGCTGAGCGATCGCGTCACCGAAGTCACCTACGAGCTCAGCGCCCGCGATGACAATGCCCCCTATCAGCAACTGCGGGTCTACCGCCGCTTCGACTGGAGCGATGCCAATCTGACCACGCAGGCAGAGCAGCAGTGCGGCGAGCCGCAGCTCAAGATCGAGCAGGGCTGGCAGATCCGCTACCTCAGCTGCGAGCAGGTGGTGCCGGCAGGCAAGGCCATCCCGGCCAGCAGCTATGACTTTGGCTATGGCCTGAAACAGGGCCGCTGGGAACCGCTGACGGGCACCCCGACCGCCCCGCGTCAGGATCGTCTGCCGCTGGCCGAGCGCATCATACTGGGTCACAGCGAGCAGGAGCTGGATCGCTGCGAGCTCAATGCCCAGGGGCGCTGCGCCGAACAGGTTTGGCAATACCAGCCGCAAAACTGGCAACAGCTGAGCGTGCTGGAAGAGACCCCCAACGAGCGGGACGGCCGCCTCGAGCAGATCTTCTTCCGCCTGCAACCCGTGGCGGGCAGTCAGGCCGCCAGCCAGGTGAGCGAGATCCACGTCTGGCGCCAGTACAGCTGGCAGCTGGACGAGACCAAGACACAGCAGGAGTGCGATGAGCCCCAGACCCGCCAGGAAGGGGACAAGACCATCAGCTACCGGGTTTGCCGCCAGACCCTGCCCGCCGGCAGCGAGGTACAGGTAGTACTGAAAGACACCGGCTATCAATACCCGGTCGGTGGCAGCGAATGGCAGACACTGCCGGAAACCGACGAGTGGCAGGAGAGTCGGGTGCTCAATCGCCCCATAGTGCTGGCCAGCAAGGAGGTGCAGCTCGACTGCCGCCGTGCCGATGGCCGCGCCTGCTCCGAGCCGGAACAGCCAGGCACGGATCTGCTGGATGCCGACGCCGCCAGGATAGTGCAGGACGCCAGCGGCCAGCCCGCTCCCGTCTGGCAGGAGAACTATGGCCACGATGACGCCAAGCTGCTGGCCGTGTCCCGCGGCATCCAGAGCCTGCTGGCGGCCAATCAGCCCGCCCATCCGGCCATGAAGCTGTTGCTGGAATACGTGCGCGCCCACAACTATCACAACTACGGCAAACACAAGGAAGACGGCCCGGTCGCCGCCGAGGCACTGGCCGAGGCGCTGACCGCGCTCGGCGCCCATCCGCTGCTCTACCCGGAGCAGGCCAGCGATGAAGTGGGAGCCGTCATGGGCGCCTGGAGCATAGCCCTGCATGGCCAGTTCAAGAGCCCGGCGGTGCAGAGCCGGTTTGGCTCCTTGCTCGGCCAGTTCAACCAGATGCTGGCCTACAGCACCCGGCATGCCAGCGAGATCAATGGTCAGCATGCCTGGGCAACCGGTCTGTTCGATCTGCTCAACTTCCTCGACTTCGCCAGCGACCATAGCGACGCCTTCGCCGCCGACTTCCGCCAGCAGGATGGCGAGCTGCGCAAACAGCTGCACGCCCTCGGCATGAGCGAGCTGTCGCTGTGGCAAGGACGGGATGGCAAGGATCTGTTCCTGCTCAACAACGTGCTGGATGCCTATACCCGCCTCTACCGGGTCGCCCGTTATACCCGTCCCGACGAGAGCGAAGGCTATCGCAAGCTGCTGGATGGCTCAGTCATCGAGCTCATCCGTCATCACGGCCTGATCCCCGGCGGTCAACAGAGTCAGGATCTGCTGGAAGACATGTCACTGACCCTCTCCACCTACTACCTGACCTACACGGATCGCACCAGCGAGGCCTGCATCAGCGGTGACTTTGCCGGACTCTGCACCCCGATCCGAATGGAAGACGTGCTGCCGTTCGAGCACACCTGCTCGCCGACCCTGCGCCTGCGGGCCCAGGAGCTGAGCCAGGATCAGGCCGACGGCATCTGCCGCGAGCTGGGCGCCGAGGAGCAGCAGTTCCATCAGCAGATGGAAACAGGCTGGCAGCCGGTGAGTGATGACAACAACGAGGCGCTGGAGCTGGTGATCTTCAACTCCTCCGCCGATTGGAAGCGCTACGGCAGCGCCCTGTTTGGTGGCGTCTCCACCGACAACGGCGGCATCTACATCGAAGGGGATCCGGCGCGTCCCGGCAACCAGGCCCGCTTCTTCGCCTATGAGGCGGAGTGGAAACGCCCGGCCTTCCAGGTGTGGAACCTGCGCCACGAGTACGTGCACTACCTGGATGGTCGCTTCAACCAGTACGGCAGCTTCGGTCACTACCCGCTCAACCGCACCACCTGGTGGTCGGAAGGGCTGGCTGAGTTCATCGCCCACGGTCAGTGTTTCGCCCGTGGCATGGACAACGTCTCGGGTCGCCCGGCAACCGAGCGACCGAGCCTGGCCGACATACTGCACCTGGATTACGACAAGGGTGGCGAGATGGTCTACTCCTGGTCCTATACGGTGCATCGCTTCCTGAACGAGACCGGCCGCGGCGCCAGCTGGCTGGCCATGGCCCAGGCCCTGCGCAACCCGGATCAGCAGCAGGCAATGAGCGCCTTCGAGGCCGAGCTGGATCAGCTGATCGCCAATGACAGCGAGGCCTACCAGAGCTGGCTGAGCCGCGATCTGCTGCCCTGGTGGGACGCCAACAAGGAGTCTGACGAGTGCAAGGCGAACGACTCCTCCCACTGAGGATGAGACGCTAGCGACAAGGGGCAGCCACGGCTGCCCCCTGTTTTTATACGAAAGGTTTTTATCGGTGCCGGATCAAACGGTTAGCCAGCCACAGTATGCGACAGCCTTTGCCCGAGTGACGCCATCGGCCGCTATCAAGCCTGACGCGCAGCGGCAACTTGTAATAGAATGACCCTCTGTCACCTCTTACTTCAGACCCGAACCGCACCGCGCATGAAGAAGTTTGCCAAGATCCTCCTCGCCTGCTTTTGCCTGTTGCTGGCATCTGCCGCCATGCTGCTGGGCTACAGCGAGTGGACCGTCTCGGACGCCCGTCATTACACCTATGACGACGTCGATGCAGTCCCCTACAACCGGGTCGCCTTGGTGCTAGGCACCTCCAAGTACCTGATCGGGGGCAGTCCGAACCACTACTTCAAGTACAGGATCAAGGCCGCCGCCGAGCTCTACAACAACGGCAAGGTGGACTACATACTGGTGTCCGGTGACAACGCGACCGTGCAATACAACGAGCCGCGCCAGATGCGGCGGGCCCTGATCCAGGCCGGCATCCCGGCCAAGGCCATCTACAGCGACTACGCCGGCTTTCGTACCCTGGACTCCATAGTCCGCGCCAAGGAGGTGTTTGGTCAGGCCCACTTCACCGTGGTGTCGCAGGCCTTTCACAACGAGCGCGCCATCTTCATCGCCCGCCACTTCGGCATCGAGGCCGTCGGCTTCAACGCCAAGGATCCCAGCGCCTATCAGGGCATCAAGACCCGGGTACGCGAGGTATTCGCCCGCCTGATGGGGCTGCTCGATCTCTACGTGCTGGACAAGGGGCCCAAGTTCCTCGGCGAGCCCATCGTCATCGGTGGCCCCACCCCCTGTCAGGCCCTGAGCACCATAGGCGCAAGCCAGCCCTGCCTGCCCATCCCGCCCGTGACCCACAAGCCGCCGGTTGCACCTGCCGCCAGCCCGGCCACGGCGACCAGTGCAGCCACCGCCACTGACGCCGCACTCACCGCCAGTTCCGCCATATCGACCAGCGCGGCCACCGCAAGCAAGGAGGCGGATACAGCCAAAGCGGCCAGCGCTGCCGCCGCAACCAGTGCGGCGCTCTCGATCAGCCCGGCAACCAGTAGCGCCGCCCCCGCTTCGACGCCCTGACAAGAGAGAAACAAGAGACCCGCCATCAGGCGGGTCTCTTTCATTTGGCAGAGTGCACTATCCTGCCGGCGGTCATGCCAACGCGGCACGATAGCGGCGTTCCACCTCGTCCCAGTCGATCACCTGGTAAAACGCGGCTATGTAGTCGGGTCGCTTGTTCTGGTACTTGAGGTAATAGGCGTGCTCCCACACGTCCAGCCCCAGTATGGGCACCTGGCCCTGCATCAGGGGGCTGTCCTGGTTGGCGCTGCTCTCCACCCGCAATCTTCCCTCCTTGTCCACCACCAGCCAGGCCCAGCCGCTGCCAAACCGGCTCAGCGCCGCCTGGGTAAAGGCCTGCCTGAAGGCATCCAGTCCGCCCAGATCCCAATTGATCGCCGCGGCCAGCTCGCCGCCCGGTTCACCGCCCCCTTGCGGGCTCATCACCTGCCAGAACAGGCTGTGGTTGGCGTGGCCGCCGCCGTGATTGCGCACCGCCCCCTGCACGTGCGCCGGCAGGCTGTCGAAGCGGGCAAGCAGCGCATCCACCGGCAGGGCCGCCAGCTCGGGGAGCTCGGTCAGGGCCGCGTTGAGATTGGTGATATAGGTCTGATGGTGACGGCTGTGATGGATTTCCATGGTCAGCGCGTCCAGGTGGGGTTCCAGTGCATCGTAGCCGTAGGCAAGGGCTGGCAGGGTATGGCTCATGATCACCTCTTTTTATTGTGATTAATGCAGTTGATGGGCGGGCTCTGTCTGACACAGACACTGGCCGAGACAGCGCTGAATGGCATCCTGGGTGCCGTGCTTGCGCACGAAGGCGAGTAGCTCGGTGCGGGTGCTGCGGGTGTGGCGCAGGGCGGCATCCCGCAAGGGGACAGGGCTGGCGGGAGACTGGCTGGTGGCGAGCAGGCAGTCGTGGATATGGCACAGCAGATCGGCGGCGCGCTCCGGCAGCGCCATGGCCACCAGCAGATCCGCCAGATTGTGGTGAGCCACCACCAGGGCGGCCACCGCCTCGTCCGCATCGTGCCAGCAGGCGAATTGCTGGCGCGCCAGCCACAATGCCTGCTGGTAATAGGAGAGCGCCTTGGCGTGCTCGCCGGCATCGAAGTGGCGATTGCCACTCAGGGTCTGCACTTTCCAGTGCACCATGCTGCTGTCCGCGTCGCTCGAACCGACCCATCCCTTCACCCAGGTTCCCGTCATGATCCTGACCACTCAAATGATAATAATTATTATTTAACTTATGTGAGTGCCGAACACAAGGGATACTTGTGCCAGCACCGCCAACAGCCCTGCCCATATGGGTAGGGCTTTTTTGAATCTGTCCGTTTGGTGATCATTTGCACAGATGCAAAGGTCCCGCTCCGTCATGCTGGTCGGTACTGGCATGAGGCCGGTGGTTGCCGCTGCGGCAACCTTATTCACAAGGATGGACAAGATGAAAAAATGGCTATTGGTGCTGTTGTGCACCCTGCCCATGCTGGGCCAGGCGGCAGGTTATACCCAGACCCGTTACCCCATAGTGCTGGTGCACGGGCTGTTCGGCTTCGACAGGTTGCTCGGGGTCGATTACTTCTACGGTATCCCCCAGGCGCTGACCCGGGACGGCGCCCGGGTCTACGTGGCACAGGTCTCCGCCACCGAGAGCTCGGAGCTGCGCGGTGAACAGCTGCTCAAGCAGGTGCAGCAGGTGCTCGCCATCACGGGGGCCGACAAGGTCAACCTCATCGGCCACTCCCACGGCGGCCCCACCATACGCTACGTCGCCTCGGTCGCCCCCGAGCTGGTCGCCTCCGCCACCAGCGTGGGAGGGGTCAACTATGGCTCGGAGATCGCCGATCTGGTCCGCGCCAGGGTGGCGCCTGGCTCGGTGGCCGAGAAGCTGGCGGTGGCCGCCGCCTCGGCCCTGTCCGGCGTCATCTCGCTGCTCTCCGGCGGCAGCCAGCTGCCGCAGGATCCCCTCGCCGCCCTCGATGCCCTGACCAGCTCGGGTGCCCAGCGCTTCAACCAGCGCTACCCGGAGGGATTGCCCGGCCAATATTGCGGTGACGGGCCCCTGCAGGCCGCGAACGGCGTCTACTACTTCTCCTGGAGCGGGCGCGGCAACATGACCAACATACTGGATCCGGTGGATCCCGCGCTGGCCCTCACCGGCACCTTCTTCAGCGAACCCAACGACGGTCTGGTCGGGGTGTGCAGCAGCCACCTCGGCAAGGTGATCGGCACCGGCTACCGGATGAACCATCTGGACGAGGTGAACCAGTCGTTCGGCATCCACCACCTGTTTGAAACCGATCCTGTCACCCTCTATCGCCAGCACGCCAATCGCCTGCAGGGGCTGGGGCTATGAAAAGATCCCTGCGGATCGCCGTGCCTCTGGGGTCGGCCCTGCTGCTGGGGGCCGTCCTGTTCTGGCCCGACTCGCCGCCAGATCTGACGGCAGCCCCCGAACAGGGGGCCCTGCGCCATCAGCTGGCCCAGCGTCTGGAACAGGGAGAAACGAACGCGGAGGACGAACTGCTGGCCCGCTACCAGAGCTTTCTGGCGGCGGAGGGCAGCCTGACGGTGCCGGCGGATCCTGGCCTCGCCAGTCTGCAGGTGCTGTTTGACGAGCGCGAGCAGCTGCGCCAGCAGAGCTTCACCCCGGCCGAGCAGGAGCAACTGTTTGCCGAGGACAGGTTGATGGAGCAGTGGACCCTGCGCCGCAAGGCGCTGGCAGAGACGAGCGAGGCCGACAAAAAGATGCTGGCCGATGAGCTCGAACTCTGGCTGGCGGAACAGCCCCAGTGGTTCAGGGAGGCCGAGGCCAACAGCCGCCTGCTCGGCGATCTGCAGGCGCTGGAGCCATTGGCGCCCGCCGAGCGCGACGCCGTGCTGCTGGAGAGGCTGGGGCCTGAAGCGGTGGATCGGCTGCATCAGCTGGAGCAGGGCCAACAAGGGTTCGAACGACAGCTGGCGGGCTATCTGGCCGAACTCAAGCCCCTGCCCACCCTGGATCGGGCCGAGCAGCAGCAGGAGATACTGGCGCGCTGGTTTCCCGCCGAGCAATGGCGGCGGGTGGAGGCTCTCACCCGGCTCAAGCTGGGCGAGTCGTCGCCGCAATGAAAAGGGGGCCCACATCTGGGCCCCCTCGCTTTGCTGCAACCATGTTTATTACGGCTTGTTGGCTCCCGGCAGCGGCTGCCTGGAGGGGAATAGGCCACAACGACAAGGGGGCCCCGACGGCCCCCTTGTTTCATGCTGCAACCGCGATCATTGCGGCTTGTTGGCTCCCGGCAGCGGCTGCCAGCAGGGGAATAGACCACAACGACAAGGGGGCCCCGATGGCCCCCTTGTTTCATGCTGCAACCATGCTTATTGCGGCTTGTTGGCCCCCGGCAGCGGCTGCCAGGTGAGGCGAGTCACTTGCGTGCCCTGCACCTCGCACTTGAGGCAGAGATCCTGCCACCCCTTGTCCTGGCGCAGGGACACTTCCCCCTCTACCCCCTGTTCGGCAATCTTCAGCTTTGCCTGCTCGAAGATCACCTTGTCCCCTCTGGCAAGCTCCATCAGCTTGCCATTGCAGAGCCAGTGGGCGAGATCCGCCCCCTTCAGCTTGACGCCCCCCTTGGCCGCCTTCTGCTCGGCCGGGCTCTGGGCAAACAGTGTGGCCAGCTCGGCGGCCCGCTTGGTGAGCCAGGCCTCGCGCTGCTGCATGCTCATCTTGCTGACGAACTCGGCCGGCTGGCCCTTGTCATCCAGCCACTGGGTGAGCGTCCCCTTGTCATCGAAGGCAAACTGGGCCGCAGGCTCCTTCACCCCGAACAGCTTGCCGCCCTTGAAGTAGTAGCGGCTCTCCCCTTCCAGTTTGCCCTGCTCGTTCATGATGGGCACGGCTATGATGACGGGGGAACCATCGATCCAGGCCTTGATGTCGACGCCATCGTGGCTGAACAGGCGAGTGTCGAGGGCGCTCTCGGCCCCCCGCTCCATCAGGGTGAACTGCTCTGCGAGGGAAGCAGCCACGGAAGGCAGGGAACAGAGCCCCAGCCCCAAGCCGAGGCTCAGGGCGATCACGGTATTGCGCATAAGTGTCCTGTGATTGGCCGAAAGGCCAAGGTTAACTCTCTATCAACCAGGCCCGCAGCCCCTCCCTGTGCTTGTCGCTCAGGGGCAGGGACTGGCGGGTCTGGTAGTCAAAATGGATCAGGGTCGTCTCGGCGGTCACCGCCAGCTCGCCGCCCTGCCAGGCTTCCTGCCAGAGCGTGAAGGAGCTGGAGCCGATGCGACGCACCCCGGTTTTGATCGATACCTGCTGGCCATAAAACAGCTCCCGTTTGAACTGCACCGTATAGCCCGCGATGATCAGGTGCCAGTTGTGCACATCCAGCTCGGGGGAGAAGATGCGAAACAGGGGATCCCGGGCCGCTTCGAACCAGACCGCCGGCACCGTATTGTTGATGTGGCCGAGGGCATCAGTCTCTTGAAAACGGGGTTGGATCTGCATTTCCAGCATGAATATCGACTCCTTGTCGTTGGACCGCGCTCAGGCTAACGCGGCCCGCGTCAGGACTCAAGCTCCCCTGTCTCGGGGCGGGAGCTGCCGCCCGCTTTACCCGCCTCGCTCTCGGCCAGCTCGGGCCTCAGCCAGGCACTGCGAAAATCGAACCAGCCGAGCGCCGTCATGCGCACCCCGTGCACGCCGACCCGGCTCTCCAGCTCCAGCCAGTGGTGGAACAGGGGCACGAACCAGCCCTGTTGCTGCACCCGGGCCAGCAGGGCGCGCGGGCCCGGCTCCTCGCCGCTGGCACGCCACTGCGTCAGACCCTGCCACAGGGGCCGCTGGCTTGCCCACACCTGACGCAGCAGCGGCGTGCCCAGCAGCCAGGCGTAGGGGGCGAAGGCGTGCTCGTGTTCCAGGTTGAGGGTGCCGAGCCAGAGATCCACGTCTTCATCCGCCCCGCTCACCCAGCGGCCGTAATCCAGGGTGCGCACCTCCAGCCGTATCCCCTGTTCCGCCAGCAGGCTGCTCATGGCCCCGGCACACTCGTTGAACTCCAGATGCTGGTTGAAACAGGCGAGCACCAGTGTCGCCGGCAACTGCGCCGGCTTTGGCAACGGCGCGGGCAAGGCCTCGCGCCAGTGAGGCAAGAGGCCCAGCGCGCTGGTCCAGCCCCGCTGCAGCTCGGGGGCGACCCGCGCCATCAGGGCTATGGGGTTGAGCAGGTGGGCCAGCCACTGGCGCAGGGCGGGATCCTGCAAGGATCCGGATCTGTCGTCCTGCAGCAGGAAGTAGCAGCCCGATTCCAGCTCGGACTCGCCGCGCATGGTGCCGAGCTCGGGGCTGTCGCGTCCCAGCTGCAGGTGGCTCTCCAGCCGATCCGCCAGCTCAGGCAGCATCCAGATGTCGATCTCGTCGAGCAGGGCGCGCAAGCCGAAGTAGTCGTCGAAGGCCGCCAGACAGAGGTGCAGGGGATCGTTGGCAGCCACCTTGTAGGGGCCAGTGCCGACCGGCTGCAGGGCAAAACCCGCCTCTCCCTTGAGTTCACGCGGCAAGATGGCGGCCACCGGCTCGGCCAGCAGATGGGGCAGCAGGGGATCCGGACTGTCGAGATACATATCCAGGGTGCGCGGCCAATGGCTCTCCAGCCGGGCGAGGTGGGCGAACAGCGGACGATCGCGCAAGCCGAGCAGGCTCTCCATCACATCCTCCACCGCCAGCTCGCGGCCGTGGTGAAAACGCACGGCCGGCCTCAGATAGAAGCGCCAGTGACAGGGGGCCAGGCACTCCCAGTGGTGGGCCAAATCCCCCTCGATTTCCCCATTTTCCTCATTTCGTCGGGTCAGGCCGTTGAAGATCTGCCGGCTCAGGTGAATTTCGGAGCGACGCAGCGGATCCGTGGGCAACAGCTGGGGCAGCGGACGATAGTAGGGCACCCGCAGGATCTGGCGCCCCTCCCGGGTGGCCTGGCCGAGCTGCTCGATCAGCAGCGGGGTGAGCAGATCCAGTCGTCCCTCCGCCAGCCGCACCGCCTGCGCCAGCTGGCCCTGACTCAGCAGATCCCGCAGCCGGCGCCGGGTCAGGCTCTCCTGGCTGTCGAGCAGCACCAGCCGGGAGCGCCGCCCCCGTCCTGCTTCGGCCGACCAGCTGAGCCAGCCCTGATCCTGCATGCGGCGCAGCAGCAGGCGCGCGTTGCGCGGGGTGCAGCAGAGCAGATCCGCCACCTCGGCGAGGCTTGTCTCCCGCTCATCGCAGCCAAGCTGCTGGGCGAGTCGTTGAAACTGCTGGTAGAGGCGACCGGTCGGCATAAAAGAGGAAATCCTATGGCTGTAAGTCATCAGTTTTTACTTCCGCATTTTAGCTCAATACTGCTGGCGAACGTGAGAACCACAGCACAGGAGCACCATGATGAGCCAAGCCAACCCCCTCAAACCGAACCGGATCCAGCAGACCCTGCGTCGTTACTTCAAGCGGATCCTGCCCAAGCCGCTGACCCTGATCGAGGATCCCATGAGCCAGCTCAACCGCCTGATGCAGTGGGACATGCACCAGATAGACGATCGGGAGTATCGTCGCCGTCTCTGAGTGCCATCCCTCGCACGGAGCGCTCAAGGGAGACGCATATCGTCAGCGGGCGCAATTGCTTTGCCGGATTGGGTGGTTTACATCGGCGCTGGGCCTGATAGATTGGACGTCTATCCATCTATAACTGCTACCCAGCAACATCCAACAAGGAGTGTGTGATGAAAGATGCGACCCTGGCCCTGCACCACGGCTTTTCCCACGACCCCACCACCAAGGCCGTCGCCGTGCCCATCTACCAGACGGTGGCCTATGAGTTCGACAGCGCCCAGCACGGGGCGGATCTGTTCAACCTGGCGGTGCCTGGCAACATCTATACCCGCATCATGAACCCCACCAACGACGTGCTGGAACAGCGGATGGCCGTGCTGGAGGGGGGCATTGCCGGTCTGGTGGTCTCGGCGGGTTCCGCCGCCATCACCTACGCCATCCAGGCGCTGACCGCCGCCGGTGACAACATAGTCTCCACGCCCCAGCTCTATGGCGGCACCTACACACTGTTCGCCCACATGCTGCCGAGCTTCGGGGTCGAAGTGCGCTTCGCCAGGGATGACAGCGCCGAGGCCATCGCCGCCCTCATCGACGACAAGACCAAGGCGGTCTACTGCGAGAGCATTGGCAACCCGGCGGGCAACATAGTCGACCTGGCCGCCTTCGCCAAGGTAGCCCACGCCCGTGGCGTGCCCCTCATCGTCGACAACACGGTCGCCACCCCCGTGCTCTGCAAACCCATAGAGCACGGCGCCGACATAGTGGTGCACAGCCTCACCAAGTACGTGGGTGGCCACGGCAACTCACTGGGTGGCGTCATCGTCGACTCGGGCAAGTTCCCCTGGGCGGATAACGCCGAACGCTTCCCCCAGCTCACCCAGCCCGAGCCCTCCTACCACGGCGTGGTCTACACCGACGCCTTCGGCCCCGCCGCCTTCATCGGCCGGGTGCGCACAGTGCCGCTGCGCAATACAGGTGCGGCGCTGGCCCCCATGAACGCCTTCCTGCTGCTGCAGGGGCTGGAGACCCTGAGCCTGCGCATGGAGCGCCACGTGGACAACGCCCTGCGGGTCGCCCACCACCTCAAGCATCACCCCAAGGTAGCCTGGGTCAGCTACGCTGGACTGCCGGGCCACCCCCACTACCTGCTGGCGGAGAAGTACATGGCCGGCCGGCCGTCGGCCATCCTCTCGTTCGGCCTGAAGGAGGGCTACGAAGCGGGTGTGCGCTTCTACGATGCGCTCAAGATCTTCAAACGGCTGGTCAATATCGGCGACGCCAAGTCGCTGGCCTGCCACCCCGCCTCCACCACCCATCGCCAGCTGAGCGAAGCCGAGCAGGCCAGGGCGGGGGTGAAACCGGAGATGATCCGGCTGTCGGTGGGGATCGAAGCGATCGAGGACATATTGGCGGATCTGGATCAGGCGCTGGAGGCCTGAGCCAACCGACGAGAGAGCGGGCATTGCCCGCTCTTTTTTATCCGCCGGTGAACCAGCCGCCTCGCCGAGGCGTATACCGACTCCTGCCACCGAATCGAGGTTCCCATGATAGTCCTGCATCACCTGAACAAATCCCGCTCCCAACGTATCATCTGGTTGCTCGAAGAGCTGGGGCTGCCTTACCAGATCAAGGCCTACCAGCGCGACGCCACCACCTTTCTGGCGCCGCCCGAACTCAAGGCCATCCACCCCCTCGGCAAGTCGCCTGTCATCGAGCTGGAAGGCCGGGTGCTGGCAGAGTCCGGCGCCATCACCGAGTACCTGATTGCCCGATACGCGGCCGACAGGCTGGCGCCGGCCCAGGATAGCCCCGACTACCCCGAGTACCTGCAGTGGCTCCACTTTGCCGAGAGTTCAGGCATATTGCCGCTGCTGCTGGACATGTTCGTGCGCAAGGATGGCAGCCCGATGCGCTTCCTGCCGGACTACGCCAAGGCGGAGTGTGCCAAGGTGCTGGGCTATCTCGATGAGGTGCTGGCGACCCGCAGTTATCTGGTAGGGGATCGCCTCTCCGGCGCCGACATCATGAACTCCTTCCTGGTGGATCTGCTGGCCCAGGGCGGTCAGCTGGCCCAGTTCCCGCACCTGCAGGCCTACTGGCAGCGACTCAACACTCATCCGGCCCGCCAGAAGGCGGCGGCGCTGGAGCGCGAGCTGGATCTGGGCGCCTGACCCTCTGCCCTCAGGACCCCACCCCGGAATGCAAAACGCCCCGACAACCGGGGCGTTTTTTTCAGCTCGTCAACCAGATGATCAGAGCGCGTGGGACAGGATCCTGGCCGCACTTATTGTCAGGATCGCCCCTTGGCCAAGGACCTCAGGCCTAGAGGGCGTGAGAAAGGATCCGCGCCACTCTGATTGCAAGGCGCAAGTCCCCTGACTTAAAGCGCGTGAGAAAGGATCCTGGCTACCTTGTCGGGATCTATGTCCTGCTGCTCCCCCAGCGCGGTCAGGCCGAAGCGCTTGAGGTTGGAGCAGATGCCGGGGATGCAGCTCTCGCTCAGACCGTAGTCGGCGAGACGGGTGCCCACCCCCATCTGCCGGAAGAATTGCTCGGTGCGGATGATAGCCTCCTCGATGCGCAGCGCCTTGTCCTCCCGGCTCGAATGCCAGACCCGCTCGGCGAACTGGGCCAGCTTCTCCTGCTTCTGGGCCGATTGCTCACGCAGCAGGGAGGGCAGCACCACAGCCAGGCTCTGGGCATGATCCAGCCCGTGCAGCGCGGTGAGCTGGTGGCCGATGGCATGGGTGGACCAGTCCTGCGGCACGCCGCGGCCGATGAGACCATTGAGCGCCAGGCTGGCGGCCCACATCAGGTTGGCACGCACCTGGTAGTTGGTGGGCTCCACCAGCGCCTTGGGGCCGTTATCCACCAGCACCTGCAGCAAGCCTTCCGCCAGCCGATCCTGCACCTCGCCCCCCACCGGGAAGGTGAGGTACTGCTCTATGATGTGGACGAAGGCATCCACCACCCCGTTGCCGATCTGACGGGTGGGCAGGCTGTAGGTGGTGACGGGATCCAGCACCGCAAACACGGGTTGCACCAGCGGATTCATGAAGGAGAGCTTGGCCTCCCCCCGGCTCACCACGGCGGCGGGATTGCTCTCCGAGCCGGTGGCGGGCAGGGTCAGCACGCAGCCCAGTGGCAGCGCCGCCTTGACGGGTGCCTTGTGCAGCAATATCTCCCAGGGATCCGCCCCCTCGAAGCAGGCCGCGGCGGCCACGAACTTGGTGCCATCCACCACGGATCCGCCGCCGACCGCCAGCAGGAAGTCGATGCGCTCGCGCTTGACCAGATCCACCGCCTCCATCAGCTGATCGTACTGGGGGTTGGCGCCGATACCGGGGAACTCCTGCCAATCCCTCCCCGCCAATGCCTGGGTCAGTTGCTCATAGACGCCGTTCTGCTTGATGCTGCCGCCGCCGTAGAGCACCAGCAGGCGGCTGCCCGCCGGGATCAGATCGGGCAGGCTGGCTATCTGGCCTTCACCGAAACAGACGCGGGTAGGATTGGCATATTGGAAGTTGTACACGGCAGAGCCCTCGCTTGAATGCATGCAGGGAATTGTGCGCCTGTGGCGCCATGAGGTCAAAAAACGGGAGCTGGCTATCAAAACACGCATTGCGTTCGAGTCCGGCGGGGTAGCCAGGCGCGGCTCTGCTATGGTCTGTCAGGAAGGCGGTGCCATGCCCCATCAGGACCCACATGCCCACCACCTCTCATCCTCATTTTCCCGTCATAAGGTCTGAAACATGAAACTGAAGCATGCATGGATTGCCGGTCTGCTCTCCCTCTCGACCTGTCTGGTGCAAGCCGCCGAGGTGGTCACCGAAGTCGCGACCGCCCCGGGCAAGGCCAATCTGGTGGAAGCCGTGACCGCCCAGGCGACGGTGACCGCCATCGACATGGCGAGCCGCAAGGTCAGCCTGAAGAATGCCGCCGGTGAGGCGTTCGACATAGTCGCTGGTGAGCAGGTCACCAACCTGCAAAACCTCAAGGTCGGCGACGTGGTGGCGCTGAAATACCTGCAGATGCTGGATCTGGAACTGCTCAAGGGCACGGCAGGCGTCAGACAGCGCGTCGTCGAGGTGGATGCGGACAAGGCTGCCGCGGGCCAGAAACCGGGGGCCGGGGTTGGCGTCAAGGTCACACTGTACGGGGACGTCATCGCCGTCGACAAGGCGCAGCAGACGGTCACGGTCAAGGGGGTGGATCACACCCTGGTGCTCAAGGTGCACAACCCGGCGCAGTTTGCCCTGATCGCCAAGGGGGATCAGATCAAGGCCGTCCAGACCCAGGCGGTGGGCATCGGCATAGTGCCCGAGAAAAAATAGTACCCGAAAAAAATAGTACCCGAGAAAAAATAAGCAGCGAATCCCCTGCCGGCGCAGCCTGGGCCGCACTGGCAGGCTCAGCCCGATCAAAAAGGGAACGGCATCCGCCCTCCCTTTTTTGCTGCCTCTTTTGTGGCGCCAGCCTGCCCATACGTTGTCAGGTCATCAACCCGGCCATGACGCCCAGACAGGGGCAACGGCTTGCCCCCGACGACCACGGATTGCCGTTCGAGTCGTGCAGGCCATCACTCAGGCGCTCTTGGTCTCTTCCTTTGGCTCGCTCTTCTTGCCGGTGAGGCGATCCATGGCATCCTGCAGCATGGCGTCCCGCTGCTCGTTCAAGGCCTTGCTCTGCTGCTCGCGCTCCTCGGCAGAGAGCTGCTTGTTGTCGGCTATCTCCTTGAGCTTGTCTTCTATCTCGTTGAATTTTTTGCGATCAAACCCCAGCGCCTTGTCCACCAGTTGCTGCATCATGCCGCCCTTGTCTGAACTGATGTCCAGCGCCGGCGGCAGCTTGCTGTTCTTGGCCAGGTGCTCATAGGTGAGCGTCTGCTGGGCCTTGCTGGTCAGCCGCTGGGAGGAGAGGTTGACCAGATCCTCCCAGCCGCCCCCCTGACCCCCTTCGGCACCGCTGAGGGTGGCGAGGGCGCGGGAATTGGACGCACTCTGGGCAAGCTGCTGGCTGTAGGGTTTGATATCCATGGGGGCTCCAGTCTGCATGCCGATCCGGCATGACGAGGTCGCTGATTCGATGGCATGAGGCGCCAGGCCCCATCATTGGCAATAAAACCAGCAAGTTGCAGGCCAACTTGCCAAATTGGTGCAGATCCCGGCCCGCACGGGCTCGCAGGCTTACTGATGGCCATCCCGACGTCAGAATCATGACGCTGCGCTGTCCAATCGGCAGGTTATGGTGCATATCGCTGCCATTTTCATGCTTTACCAGACAAAGCAAAGGAACGACTCATAGATCACAAAACAAACAACCAGCGAGGCATACAATTTCGGCGCACAAAACGACCAGCAAGCAGTGTTATGGATGAAATGTTTGCGTCATCGACCATGAGCAGCACGATCCCCCGGCAGCGTATCGGCGGCTGATCGCACTGCGGCAGACCTGCATCCCACCGCCTGGCTTTCACTCACAGTTACGCTTCGGGCAATGCCATGAAAAAACACACCTTGAGTCTTCTCTCCGCCACCCTGCTCACCCTGCTTGGCACCAGTGCCGACGCCTGTACCGGCCTCATCGTCGGCAAGGGCGCCAGTGCCGACGGCAGCGTGATGATCGCCAGAAACGAGGATTTTGGCGTCAACAACTGGAACAAGTATTTGGCCTTCCGACCCGCCCAGCAAAACGAGGGCAAGGTCTGGAAGCTGGGCAACGGGCTGGAAGTGCCCATGCCCAAGGCCTTCCTCGCCTACTCAGCCATTCGCGACTGGGACGCCGCCACCAGCGACCCGGCAGGCAAATATTATGAAGAGCGCGGCATCAACGAGCTCAACGTCGCCCTCTCGGCCACCACCAGCGCCGAGGTCAACGACAAGGCCCTGAAAGCCGATCCCCTGATCGAGAAAGGGATCATAGAAGCCATCATCCCCACCCTGATCCTGCCGCAGGCCAGGACCGCCAAGGAGGGGGTCGAGCTGCTCGGCCGCTATGTGGAGCAATATGGCGCCGGCGAGGGCAACAGCCTCTATCTGGCGGATGTGAACGAGGCCTGGCTGATGGAGATAGGCTCGGGCCACCACTGGATCGCGGTACGGGTGCCTGACGACAGCTACGCCATGGTGGCCAACGGCCTGCGCATCCACGGCGTCAATCTCGACAGCGCCGATGTGCTGCACTCCCCCAGGCTGCTGGAGTTTGTACAACAGCACAAGCTGCTCGACCAGGCCGACCCCAAGGATTTCAACTTCGCCAAGGCATTCGGGGTGATTGCCGACCCCTACAACGTGGATCGGGAGTGGCTCGGCCAACACATGCTGACCGCCTCCCACCCGCAGGCGACCCGGCAGGCGCAATACCCGCTGTTCATGAAGCCGGACGCCCCCATAGCCGTGCCGGACGTGGCCCGGCTGCTGAGCGCCACCTATGATGGCACGCCGCTGGCGGGCAAGGCGGAGCGGCCGATCCGCATCGATCGCCAGCTGGAATCCCACGTCATCCAGCTGCGCAAGGAGATGCCCAAGGAGCTGCAAGGGCTCATCTGGCAGAGCTACGGCGTGCTGGCCGAATCCGTGATGGTGCCGCTCTACAACACCCTGGAAAACTATCCCCTGCCCTATCGCAGCGGCAGCGACAGCTACTCCGACGATTCCGCCTACTGGCAGTTCCGCAGCCTGACCGCGCTGGCCAACACCAACCCGGACAAGTACCTGCCGCTGCTGCGGGGCGTCTGGAGCAAGGAGAGCAGCAAGCTCTACAAGGAGGTCGCCGTCCTCGACAAGACCCTCAAGCAGACCTATGCCAGCGACAAGGCGACGGCGCTCGGGCTGGCCGCCGACTACTCCTACGGCCAGCTGGAGCAGACCTACCAGATGGCCAAGGACCTGCGCTACAAGCTGATGACGGATCTCACCAAGAGCACCGAGAAGAAGTATTCAGAGGAGGAGTTCAAGAAGATCATGAGCCTCTGACCGGCTCTGCAAAGCAAAGAGGCACCCTTGGGTGCCTCTTCTCATTTCGTCAAACGGGAAGCTCAGCGGCGGCTGATCTGGAGCGGGCCGAAGGTCTGGGCCACCGGCATGATCTCTATGCTGTTGATGTTGACGTGGGCGGGCTGCTGGCTGACCCAGAGCACAGTATTGGCGATGTCTTCCGGTTGAATGGCCTGCACTCCCTGATAAACGGTGGCCGCCTTGGCGTCATCGCCGTGGAAGCGCACGTTGGAGAACTCGGTGCCGCCGCACAGGCCTGGCTCCACGTTGGTGACGCGGATGGCTGTGCCCGCCAGATCGGCGCGCAGGTTGAGGCTGAACTGTTTCACGAACGCCTTGGTGGCGCCGTAGACGTTGCCGCCCGGATAGGGATAGGTGCCGGCGATGGAGCCGATGTTGACCACGTGGCCGCGATTGCGCGCCACCATGCCCGGCAGCAGCAAGCGGGTGAGCAGGGTCAGACCGCTGATGTTGGTGGCTATCATCTGCTCCCAGTCTTCCAGATCCGCCTTGTGGGCCGGCTCCAGCCCCAGCGCCAGCCCGGCGTTGTTGACCAGCAGGTCCACCTCGCTCCAAGCAGGCGGCAGGCCAGCGATGGCGGCGCGGGTAGCGGCCTTGTCCTGCACGTCGAACACCAGCGGCAGGAACTGTTCGCCCAGCTCGCCGGCCAGGGCGCCCAGCCGCTCGGCACGGCGACCCGTGCCTATCACCTGGTAGCCCGCCTGCACCAGCTGGCGGCTGATGGCTTCACCAAAACCGGACGAGGCGCCCGTTACCATTGCTATCATCTGAACCTCCATATCTACATCGATATTGTTATTTATGTATTTGAATCCAATCTGATTCATTCATCGCGCAATTCACGCCCGGTCACCTTGCGCCAGACAAATACCACCAGATGGAGCAGAAACAGGCCCGAGCCCCCCAACGCAAACAGCAGACCGGTGAGGGCATTGACCGAGGTGTCGGCGCCAAACCACCACCACGCCAGCCAACCGAGCAGGCCGATGACGAAGGTCTGGCCGGCGCAGACAGAGCAGCGCCCCAGCTTGGCCTTGATGGCGGTGGCCAGACAGTCATCACAGCTCATGCCGATCCTCCGGATCCATGGCCGCTCAAGGCGCGGGCTTGGCGGCACAGGGCGGCTTGTACACTGCGGCGCTGGCGCCTGAGGGTGCGAACCTCGTCGCTCACCAGCGGCAACACCAGCCGGTGGGCATGCTGGTCGCGGCCATAATAGTCCGGCAACCTTTGCTGGGCCTTGAATCCCAGCGCCTGATAGAGGGCCAGCGCCTCTTCATTGGCATCACCCACCTCGAGGCGCACTGCCCCCCAGCCAGCCTCGCGCCCCTCCCGGATCACCTGCTCCAGCAGACGACGGGCCCAGCCCTGGCGACGGATGGTCCAGCGGATGGCGAGGGTCTGGATCACCAGTCGATCCCAACCCCTGTGCTCCAGCAGACTGAGATAGCCCATCAGCTGATCCTTCTCATCCAGCACCAGCAGGGTGCGTCCCTTGGCGTGGGTAAGCAGATAGTGCCAGCGGCTGCGGCCAAAGGCGACTTCGGGGGGAAAACAGTAGCGTTCCAGCTTAACGATGGCGCCCAAATCATCGGTTCGGGCCGCTCGTACGGTCAACACGGGGAGTCCTTGTTCGGTTATTTATCTTCAGCACCAGAAATGCGACTTGTATCACAAGTTACCAAAGCAGAATATTAGGCACTGTAACCTCTTGTTTCCCCTCGCGCCATTGTCGTGCTTGTCGGTGCATCGAAGCCCACTGGGGATCCTGCCATTCAAGGCAGTCTGATCTGTGGAGCCGAAAATATGAGTACCTACGTCATAGTCGAAGAGCCGGGCGACTGGCCCTGCCATGCCGATTATCTGCTGACCGCCCGCACCTATCTGCAACACGGCGTGCCGACCACAGGCGGCCGACCCCGCATCATCAACCTCTGCCGCAACCTGGAACACCTGAGCGCGGGCTACTACTGCTCCCTGCTGGCCCAGGCCCGTGGCCACCACTGCCTGCCGGGATTGCAGGCCATCAGCGTGCTGCAACCCCAGCAGCCGCCGGCCAAGCTGTGGCGCAAGGTACAGGGCTGGCTGGCCCAGCAGAGCGAGGATCGCATTCGGGTGCGCGCCATCTTCGGCCAGAGTGAACAGAGCGAGCTGGCGGGGCTGGCCCGCTACTACTACGGCCTGAGCCAGCTGCCGCTGCAGGAGCTGACCCTCAAACGCGGCCGCCACGGCTGGTCGGTGCGCCAGCAGCAGAGCCTGTCGCCCCTGGAGTTGAGTGCCAGCGAGAAGGCGCTGATGCTGCACCACGCCCAGGCGCTGGTCGGTGCCGGCGATGAGGAGCAGGCGGCCCCGCTCTACCAGCTCGCCATCCTGGTGGATCCCGATGACGGCCGCGCCAGCAGTGACGCCCTGGCGCTGGATCGCTTCATCCGGGCAGCCGCCGCCCAGGGGATCCAGGCCGAGAGACTGGCGCCGTCCGCCATCGAGCGGCTGCCGGAGTTCGATACTCTCTGGCTGCGTTCCGAAACGGCGGTCGGCCACTACACCTTCGAATTTGCCCGCCGCGCCGAGCAGCTCAAGATGCCGGTGATCGACAGCTCCCGCGCCATCCTCGCCTGCAGCAACAAGCTCTACCTCTACGAGCTGATGGTGCGCAGCGGCGTGCCCATGCCGCCCACCATGGTGGTGACCCGTCGTGGCCGTCATCAGGTGGACGAGCTGGTGCAGCGGCTCGGCCTGCCGCTGATGGTGAAGATACCCGACGGCGCCCAGGGGCGGGATCTCGCCATGGCCAGCGATGCCCAGCAGCTCGCCCGCCTGCTGGATGAGGGGCTGGGCCGCTCCGCCCTGCTGCTGGTGCAGAGCCGGATCCCCGCCGAGTTCGACTGGCGCATCGGCTTTCTCGACGGCTCGCCGCTGTTCGCCTGCCGCCGCTACCGGCCGGAACCCGGCAACCGCATCCGCCGCCGCAAGCATCCCCTCGACATGAGCCGGATCGAGGCACTGCCGCTCACCGAGGTACCGGAGCGGGTGCTGCAGACCGCCAGACGCGCCGTGCACCAGCTCGGCAACGGCCTGTTCGGGGTGGATCTGCGCCAGCAGGATAGGGACTGCGTGCTGCTGGAAATCATCGACAATCCCTGGATACGTGGCGATATTGAGGACAGGGAGGCAAAGGACCTCTACGAGCGCCTGGCCAGGGCCTTCCGGCAACGGCTGGAAAACCGGGGGCAGAGCGCGGCAGGATAACAAGCATCGACAGCAGAGGTGGATATGATGACAACGGATTGGTGGGACATAGCGCCCCTTGGCTGGGAGAACATCCTGGCCTGCCTGGTGTGTGGCACGCTCGTGGGGCTGGAGCGGCAACTGCGCGGCAAGCCGGTCGGCATCCGCACCTCCTCGCTCATCATACTCGGCACCTACTGCTTTCTCGCCATAGGTGCCGCCGTCAGCCCTGAGAGTGCCGATCGGGCGCGGGTACTGGGCCAGCTCATCACCGGCATCGGCTTTCTCGGCGCCGGTGTCATGATGACCCGGGATGGTCAGGTATTGGGGGTGACTTCGGCCGCCACCGTCTGGATGCTGGCGGCCCTCGGCGCCCTCATCGGCATGCAGATGCTGCACCAGGCCGTGCTGCTCACCGGCGTCACCCTGGCCATACTGGTGGGGGTGGATTATCTCGAAACCAGCTTCAAGAGCCTGCGCCGCGGCGTGCACAACCGGCTGGAGAGCTGGCGCCACGGCAATGGTCACGCCCCCGCCCCCAACGCCCATCAGGACGAGCTGGGCAGCGGCATAGAGAAGTAACCCGCCACAATGAACAAGGGCTCCAGATTGGAGCCCTTGTTGTTACTCGCCAGCCTTATTGCAACAGCAGGAAGCGACCGCTCAGCGGCGGCAAGTCCACCGTCACGCTGCTGCCGCCTATGGACAGACTCTCGCCGCTCTGCAGATCCAGCAGGGCGCTGCCGCTGCGCAGCTTGCCGACCGGCAGGGCATAGCTCTGGGGCGTGCTTGAAACGTTGAGCAGGTAGACGATCTGCTCCGCCGCCGTCTGCTTGATGTCGCCATAGACGCTGCCATCGGCCACCAGCTTGACCCGCTCACCCTGATAGAGGGCGGGATGCTTGGCACGCAGGGCCAGCAGCTGGCTCAGCCACTGCTTGAGCTCGGCCTGCTCGCCGCTTGGCACGAAACCGGTGGCAACCGGCACCTTGCCATCGCTGCGAGCCACGTGATCGTCACAGAGCCCCTGCGCCGCACAGTCGCCGCTCACCTGCGCCGCAAAGCCCGGCACTTCGTCACCAAACTCCTCGCCGTAGTAGAGGGTGATGGGGCCGGAGCGGGCCGCCAGGAAGCTGAAGGCCGCCTTGTGGCGCTGCCAGTAGTCCGCCGGATTGAAGTTGCCGCGATCCAGCAGATCGCCGAAGCGCACCAGATCGTGGTTGCCCAGCATCAGATTGGGCATGGCGTGATCCGGGTAGTTCTCCACCTTGTTCCAGCTGGCGTCGAGCACGCTGGCCCCCTGGCCGCCCTTGCCGGACTCCTCCACCGCCAGCGCCTGCACCAAGCCGTAACGCAGCGGGAAGTCGAACGCCGAGGAGAGCGCCGGGTTGTCGCTCGGGCCATAAGCCTCTGCCCGGATCTCGTCGGCCCCCTTCCACACCTCGCCCACCAGGTAGCCGAGCGTGCCCCACTGCTGGCCCGCCGCCTTGCGTGCCGCGCTGGCCTGCTCGACCTCGCCACGAATGGCACGCCACTCGTCCAGCCCCAGCTGGTAGGCCTGATCGAGACGCCAGCCGTCGATGCCGTACTGCTCGACCCAGTAACGCGCCACCTCCTTGAAGTAGGCCAGGCTCTGGGGCTGGCTGTAATCCACCAGCTGGCCCGGATAACCGGCCCCGCCGCTCTTGAGGGCGGGCAGGCGCCCCTCGGGCGAAGGCTTGCTCACCCCCACCTTGTTGACGTGACCGAACACGCCGTCGAGGAAGACGTAGAGGCCGCGCTGGTGCGCCCCGTCCACCAGCTTCTTGAGCTGGGCATTGCTGCCGAAGTTGGGATCCACTGTGAAGAAGTCGCAGGCGAAGTAGCCGGTGGCATCCAGTTTATCATCCCCGCCCTGACCGGCGCAGGAGTCGAATACCGGGGTGAGCCAGATAGCGTTGACGTTGAGACTCTTGATGTGATCCAGGCTGTCGATGACCCCCTGCAGATCGCCGTTGTGCCGGGAGGGGCCGTAGCCGACGCCGTAGTTGGCGGCGCTGTCGCCATCGACGAAGGACTCCACCATCACCTGATAGGTGCGCAGGTTGCAGGCGGGCTGATCATTGCCGTAGCAGGCGCGGCTGGCGGTGGCAGGCGGCGGATTGACCACGGGGGGCTGGGGTTCGCTGCTGGATCCCCCGCCTCCGCTGCCGCAAGCCGTCAGTAACAGGGCGGCCCCGAGCAGGCCGCCATAGCGCAACGTTCCTTGTTTCATTGTTATGTTCCCGCTGTGGTGGTATCGGCGCACAAGGCGCCACTCCGGGGCCATGATAGCGGCCCCGCCAGCACGGGTCTGTGACTGAAAACGTTACCCGGTTCAGTCGGTTGGCGCGTCTGCCTAGAGCACGCCGGCGGAGGCGAAACGGTAGTTGAGGGAGAGCCAGACGGCGCGACCCGGCTCCGGGATGCGACCCACCTGTTCATAGCCCAGCCCCGCCTGACTGGCGTGCACCGACTTGGAGAGGTGCTCGTAGTAGAAGGTGTCGAACAGGTTGTCCACCCCGGCCGACAGCTGCCACCCCTCTGCAAACTGCCAGGCGCCGCTCAGGTTCAGGGTGAAGAAGCCGGGGGTCTCCCCCTGATCCTGACCGGCGACTGTGCCGGACCCCACGTCCACCCTGTCCTGCGCGGCAACGGCGCGGCCAAGCAGGGTAAGGTTCCACGCCTCGGCCGGCTGCCAGCCCAGCGCCAGCTTGCCATCGAGCGGCGGCATCTGGGCCAGCGGCTGGTTGTCGCTCTGGTTTTCGCCATAGACCACCGCCAGGCCGCCGTCGAGGCGCCACTGCTCGGCAAACTGCCAGCGCCCTTCCAGCTCGCCGCCCCGGGTCCGGGCATCTATGTTGCGCACCTTGTTCGACTTGTTGTTATAGAGCAGGTAGTCCTGGATGTCGGCGCTGAATAGGGAGAGGGTCAGATCCAGTTCGCGGCTGCGCAGGGCCAGCCCCGCATCCCACTGACGGCTGCGCTCCGGGTTGAGGGTGAAGGGGACGCGGTCCTTGCTGCGCTCCCAGTAATCCGGCGCCCGCTCGGCCTGACCCCAGGCCAGATAACTCGACCAGGCCGGCGACCACTGGTATTCGTAGCGGCCAAAGCCGCTGTCCAGGGTCAGGGTATCGCTGTAAAGGGTTTGATCCCCAGCACCGTAACGGGTGGTCTCGACCCTGTCCTGCCGGTAACCCCCCTTGTAGCCGTGGGCCCCCTGCTGACGGCCCAGCTCGACGAAGCCCCCCTGCTGCTCGAAACGCAGGGTGCGCTGACGTGGCTGGCTGGCGTAATCCACCCCGCTGCGGGCCCTGTGCTGATCCCGGTTGGCATCGAGCCCGGCGGTCAGCAGCCAGTCGGCCGGCAGGGCCAGGTCGTTGGCCCAACGCCCGCCTGTGTTGCGCCGATCCGGGTTGGAGAGCATCTTCATGCCGCTGTTTTGCCGCAGGCTGAAGTTGTCCATGATGTGGTCTATGTCGTTGTCCCACAGGGTCAGCTCGCTGCGCTGCCAATGGCTGCTGATCTGCTCCTGCCTGAGCTTGAGGCCGAAGGACTCCCGATCGAACATGGGGCCGTCCATGGTGCGATCCGCATAGGCGGCGCGGGCGTTGCTGCGCTCGGCGGTGAGTTCGAGCCAGGTGTGCTCCCCCGGCGTCCAGCCCAGCTGGGCCGTGCCATTCTCGCGCCGATAGAAGGATCGCACCCTGTCGCCGTGGCCATCTCTATAGTCATCGCTGTCGGAGTGGGTGAACTGGCCGCGCAGATACCCCTCGGGAGCACCGACGGTGGCATCCAGCATCTGGTCGTCGCGCCCGAAGCTGCCATAGAGTGCCGACGCCTCGGCCTTGACGCCGGGGGCGGTGAACTCGGGTCTGTCCCGTTCGAACAGCACAGTGCCCGCCAGGGCCGCGCCCTGCTCGAGGGATTGCGGCCCCTTCAACACCCGGATCCGGTCGAAGGATTGGGGAAACACATAGGCGGTGGGTGGATCCATGCGGCCGCCGCAGCCACCGGCCAGCATGCCGCCATCCATCTGCACGTTGAGGCGGGACATCCCCATCCCCCGCAACACGGGGTCGCCCCCCAGCCCCCCCTTGCGCACCATGCTCATGCCGGTAACGTTCTTCAGATAACCGGCGCCGTCGGCGGCGGGCATGGGAGAGCCCGGTTTCTTGGGATCCAGAGTCACTTCCAGGGTACTGGCGGGGCGGCTGGCGACCACCACCATGGGCTCCAGCTGCTGGACTTTTTCCTGACCGGCGGCGCCGTGGCAGGCGAGACCACCCACCAGCAGAGCCAGCGGGGTGCGCATATGACAAGCCATGTTTATTCCTTATCTCTTTGTTTATTTTGTTTTTCTTATCTCACCCAACAAACCTTTCAGCTGGGGAAAGGTTTGTCATCCGGCCGCAAAAAAGGCCTGCGGCGGGAGGCGGCAAGCCTTGACGGGCAAAGCTGGGAGACGGGTTGGCAAAATGTTGCGCAGGTTTTACCCAAACTGGGTAGAGAAGGCAAATGAACAAACATTCCAGTTACAGGAATCTGGGGATGGCTCACAAAAATAGGGGGTTAACTGAAAGCCTCCCGCTCGTTGATGGGTCTGATCAGGTGATAGACCTCGTGGGCCGACAGGGTGCAGCCGGCAGGCCACTCCAGCTGGTGGTGACGATTGATGAAGACCCGGGCGCAACGCCGCTCCGAATCCAGCGCCGCAAACAGGGGCTGCGCGCGCCAGGGGGTCAGGTCCAGCGCACCCGTGGTGCCATCGGAGAGCACCACGAACAGGCGCCATCCCTGCAAATATTCCACATCGATAAAGACCGGCATCCCTTCGGCTCCGATTGAGAAAATTCGGCGTCATTATAGGGAAGCGGCCTACATGACTTTGCAGGGGGGATCACAGTTTCCCCAGCCGTTTATGCTGTCTTGGATCCCTGCGCGCCCTCACATAAAAATCATAAATCGTGCCAAAACATCCTTTTAAACGGCACCTACACGCAACCTTTCCCCGGACCCGCTGTCATAACCCTGCAATATAAAAACAATGTGCCCGAGGACGGGTGCAAACAGGCTTGTAGGAACAACAATGACCACTATCAGACAATGGCTGGGACCGTTTTGGCCCATCGCCGTTTTTTCATTGATCGCGCTCGTCTCTCTCTCCGTCAGCCGACTCGGCCTCGGCTTCTGGCAGCTGGAACGGGTCGACGCCGTCGCCGGCTGGCAGGAGATGCTGCTGCAAGGGCTGCGGGTCGATTTCGCCACCCTCTGCTGGCTGTGGGGCGTACCTGCCATGCTGACCCTGCTGCTGGCGGGGCCCCACCCTATCGGTCGGGCTTGGCTGCAGATCATCCGGGTCTGGCTGACCCTGGGACTCTGGCTGATGCTCTTCCTGGAGATCTCCACCCCCTCCTTCGTGACCGAATACGGGGTCAGGCCCAACCGCCTCTATGTGGAGTACCTCATCTATCCGAAGGAGGTGCTCTCCATGCTGTGGGCCGGCCGCAAGGGAGAGCTGCTGGCCGCCGTGCTGTTCAGCCTGCTGACCCTGGGCGGTGGCTGGTGGCTGAGCGGGCGCCTGCTGCGCGATCTCACCTTCCCGCGCTGGTACTGGCGGCCCGCCTTCGCCCTGCTCATTCTGGCCATAGGCTTTCTCGGCGCCCGTTCCAGCCTGGGCCATCGCGCCCTGAACCCGGCCATGGTGGCGTTTGCCAGCGATCCCCTGATCAATGCGCTGACCGTCAACTCCTCCTACTCCCTCTTCTTCGCCATCAAGCAGATGGGGGCCGAAGAGGATGCCAGCCAGTTCTACGGAAAACTGCCCCAGGCGCGCATCCTGGAGCTCATTCGCCAGGAGAGTGGCCGCGAGCCCCACGAATTCAGCTCGGCAAGCCTGCCCAGCCAGACCTTCAACGAAGCCAGCTATATCGGCAAGCCGAAGAACCTGGTGATCCTGCTGCAGGAGAGCCTCGGCGCCCAGTTCGTCGGCTCCCTCGGCGGCCTGCCGCTCACCCCCAATCTGGATGCACTCTCGCAGCAGGGCTGGGCCTTCGAGCAGCTCTACGCCACCGGCACCCGCTCGGTGCGCGGCATAGAAGCCGTGCTGACCGGCTTCACCCCCACCCCGGCCCAGGCCGTGGTCAAGCTTGGCAAGAGCCAGACCAACTTCTTCACCATCGCGGATCTGCTCAAACAGCGGGGCTACGACACCAGCTTCATCTATGGTGGCGAGAGTCACTTCGACAACATGCGCAGCTTCTTCCTCGGCAACGGCTTCACCACCATAGTCGAGCAGAAGGACTTCAAGAATCCGGTGTTCAAGGGATCCTGGGGTGCCTCGGACGAGGATCTGATGGCCAAGGCGGACGAGACCTTCAAGACGCTGCACAAGGAGGGCAAACCCTTCTTCAGCCTGGTGTTCAGCTCCAGCAACCACGATCCGTTCGAATTCCCGGACAATCGCATCGCCCTCTATGAGCAGCCCAAGCAGACCCGCAACAACGCGGCCAAGTACGCCGACTACGCTATCGGTGAATTCTTCAAGAAGGCGAAGCAGTCGGACTACTGGAAGGACACCCTGTTCCTGGTCATCGCCGATCACGACAGCCGGGTCGGCGGTGCCAGCCTGGTGCCCATCCCCCGCTTCCACATTCCCGGCGTCATCGTGGGTGACGGCATAGCCCCGAAGCAGGATCCGCGCATCGTCAGCCAGATCGACATGGCACCGACCCTGCTCTCCCTGATGGGGATAAGCGCCGACTACCCCATGCTGGGCAAGGATCTGACCCGGATGCCCGCCGACTGGCCGGGGCGCGCCATCATGCAGTACGACAAGAACTTCGCCCTGATGCGGGGCAAGGACGTGGTGATACTGCAACCCGAGCGCCCGGCGGAAGGCTTCATCTACGAGGATGCCACCGAAACCCTCACCCCGGCGGCGCAGCCGGATGCCATGAAGGATGCCACGCTCGGGCTGGCGCTGTGGGGCAGCCTGGCTTATCAGAAAGGGCTCTACCAGACGGCGCCGGATACCCAGACTGCGCTGAACTGAGCCCGCCGCCGCAACAACATAAAACCCGCCGATTGGCGGGTTTTATGTTGGGCGCAACAGGGGATCAGGTGTTGAGGAAACAGGGCAGCGAGCGGCTGAACCTGTGCTCGAATACCAGCGAGGTCTCGAGATGCACCACCTCCTCCCGGGAGGTGAAGTGATCGAACACGAAGTTGCGCAGGTGCTCGGTATCGGCGACGCACAGATGCACCAGGAAATCATCCTTGCCCCCCATGTGAAACAGGCTGATCACCTCGGGCAGCGCCAGTATGGCGTCGCGGAAGGCATCGATGATCTGGCGGCTGTGACGCGCCAGTTGCAGCGACACCATGGCCTGGATATGGCCACCGAGCGCCTGGTGATCCACTTCGCAATGGGCGCCCTTGAGCACCCCGTCCTGTTGCAGCTTGCGCACCCGCTCCAGGCAGGTGGACGGCGCCACGCCGACCAGGGCAGCCAGATCCTTGTTGGTCATGCCCGCATCGCGAAACAGATGGGCCAGGATATCCAAATCCAGTTGATCCAGGTTTCTCATCTTAACTCCTTGAACCGATCAATTTTTTAGACTCTGCCCGTAAACCGGGCCGAACACAACGCAGATTGACATCGGGGCCGCGCCCCCTATGCTTTGGCGCACTCAGAAACCGGCCATGCCGGCTCGCCGCGCCCTTGCTGGCCTCATAAGGACCTTTATGCACCCGTCTCACCCCTTCTGGAGCCAGGAAGTGCCCCGCGTCGATGGCCAGCTGCTGCTGACCCCCTGCCCCGGCACCCAGCAGGTGGCACTGCCACTGGCACTGGATCAGCTCAGGCTGGCGGGAGCCCACGGCGTGCTGACCCTGATGACGGAGGCCGAACTGGCCCGGCTCGCACTGAGCCAGCTTGGCCCCCAGGTCGAGGCGAGCGGCATGCGCTGGTTCCACCTGCCCATCGAAGACGATCAGGCCCCCGATGCCGCCTTCGAACAGGCCTGGCAACAGGCTCTGCCGCAACTGACCGGCCTGCTGCGCGAGGGCAAACACCTGGTCATCCACTGCAAGGGGGGCAGCGGCCGCACCGGTCTGGTCGCGGCCGCACTGCTTGTCTCCCTCGGCCAGCCACAGCAGGAGGCCATGGCCGCCATCCGGGCCCACAGGCCCAAGGCCTTCACCCTGGCGGTGCATCGCCAGTGGCTCGACGCCCTGACCGCACGACGGGAGCAGGCCGACTGAGCCCGCCACTCTGATCCTTACTTGGGCTGCTGGTAGGTAAACACCTTGCCTATGTCCTCCACCCGATAGCTGGTGAGCTGATAGACGTAGTAGTTGAGCCAGTTTGAGAACAGCAGGTGGCCGTGACTGCGCCAGCTGGCGCGCGGGGTCTGGCCGGGATCGTTGGCCGGGTAATAGTTGACCGGGATGACGGGCTCGAGCCCGGCCGCCAGATCCCGCCGGTACTCCCCATCCAGGGTCAGGACATCATATTCAGGGTGGCCGGTGACGAACACCTGGCGGCAATCCTTGGTCGCCGCCAGATAGACACCGGCTTCCTCCGACTCGGCAAAGATCTGCAGGTCGGTGTGGGCGCGGATAAGATCCCCATCAAACGCCGCATAGCGGGAGTGGGGCGCCACGAATTCATCGTCGAAGCCGCGCAGCAGCGGCTCGTGCTCATCCAGCCTGTGATGGCGATAGATGCCGGAGAGCTTCTCGCCGTGGGTCTGTTTTTCCATGCCATACAAGGCTTTCAGCGCCGCCTGCACAGCCCAGCAGAGAAACAGGGTCGAGGTCACGTGCTGATGGGACCACTCTATGATCTCGACGATGCGCGGCCAGTAGACCACCTCCTCGAACTCCACCAGCCCGAGCGGCGCCCCCGTGATGATCATGCCGTCGTAGTTGTTGGCCCGCACCTGTTCGAAGTCGTGATAGAAGTTCTCCAGGTGCGCCTGGGGCGTGTTCTTCGACTCCCGATCGTCGATGCGCAGCAGATCCACGTCCACCTGCAACGGCGAGTTGGAGAGCATCCGCATCAGCTGGATCTCGGTTTCAATCTTCTTGGGCATCAGGTTGAGGATCAACACCCGCAACGGGCGTATGTTCTGGGTGACGGCCCTGGATTCCGTCATCACGAAGATGTTCTCCTGCCCCAGCACTTCGGCGGCGGGTAACTGATCCGGGATCTTGATCGGCATGCTTACTCCCTGTACTGCATCGGTAAATATGTCTGGACATCCAGAAGCCTATAATAAAGCGTCTACCCTGTCATCAGATACCTTTTGTATTCACCTCCGCCTTTGACTAGCATACGGCTCATGTGTCTCTCGCAGCCAAGACAATGACAGGTATCAAGATTTCCGTGGACCGACTGCAAGTCGGCAATTTCGTCTCTCTGCCACTGGGTTGGCGCGAACACCCCTTCCTGTTTTCCAGCTTCAAGCTCAAGACTGAAGAGGAGATAGAGCTGATCCGCCGGCTCGGCCTCAAGCTCGTTACCATCATCCCCGACAAGAGCGATGCGCCGCCCAAGCCGCTGAGCCAGATCCAGCCGCAACCGACCGAGGCGCCGGACACCTCCCAGCGCCAGGCCGAAATGCAGCTGGAAAAAGAGCGCCGCATCGAGCAGTTGCAGCAGTATCGCCGCGACTTGCAGCAGTGCGAGAAGCAGTTCCAGCAGTCGCTGGCGCAGGTGCGCAGCGTGATGAGCAAGATCCAGTCCCGCCCCCTCAACGCCATCGGCGAGGCACAGGAGCTGATCAACGCCATGACGGAGCAGCTGCTGTCGGTGGACGAGATGGTGCTGCACCTGGTCTCCGACAGCGAGGATGGCAACAACCTCTACTTCCACTCCCTCAACGTCAGCGTGCTCAGCATGCTGCTGGCCAAGGAGTGCAACATGTCGGCCGACGAGATCCGCCAGGTCGGCATGGGCGCCCTGTTCCACGACATCGGCAAGCTGAAGATCCCGAGCCAGATACTGCGCAAGACGGAGCCGCTGACCAAGCCGGAGCAGAACCTGATGGCCCAGCACCCGCGCTACGGCCTGGATCTGCTCAATCTGGCCAAGGATTTTCCGGCCGGGGCCAAGGGAATCGTGCTGCATCACCACGAATACCTGGATGGCAGCGGGCCCGAGGGGCTCAAGAAGGGGCAGCTCGACCCCCTCACCCAGATGGTGTCGCTGATCAACGAGTACGACAACCTCTGCCACCTGCAGGCCAAGGTGCCCTACTCGGCCCTGAGCGGCCTCTACAAGCAGCGCAAGGCCCAGTTCAACCCGGAATACCTCAGCATGCTGATCCGGCTGATGGGCATATACCCGCCCGGCAGCGTGGTGCAGCTCTCCAACGGTCAGGTAGGCCTGGTGATGTCGGTGAATGCCTCCCGCCTGCTCTATCCCTCGGTGCTGGTGTACGATCCCCGCATCCCGCGCCAGGAGGCTGCCATCATAGATCTGCAACAGGCCGAGCTCTCCATCGCCAAGGTGATCCACCCCAAACGACTGCCCCCGGCGGTGTTCGAGTACCTCAATCCACGTACCCGGATCAGCTACTACTTCGAACACGCCAAACCCTGATTGTCCCGGCCATGGTTCATGGCCGCCCCAGTTCAGGTCCCCAGCCCAAGGAGCCCCCATGCGTATCGAGATCATCAGCACCGGAGACGAGATAGTGACGGGTCTGGTGGTGGATACCAATGCTGCCTGGCTCAGCGCCCTGCTGCTGGAACAGGGCTGGCAGGTGCGCCGCCGCGTCACAGTGGGGGACAACCTCGCCGATCTGAAAACCGTGCTGCAGGAGAGCGCCAGCCGCGCCGAGGTAGTGCTGGTGTGCGGCGGTCTGGGCCCCACCGCCGATGATCTCACCGCCCAAGCGGCGGCCGAGGCGTTCGGCCAGCCCCTGGCCCTGTTCCCGGACTGGCTCGCCACCATAGCGGCCCGCTACGCCAGCCGCGGCAGGCCCATGCCCGCCAGCAACGCCAAGCAGGCCTGGCTGCCGCAAGATTGCGAGATCCTGGACAACCCGGTCGGCACCGCCTGTGGCTTTGTGGTCACCCACACAGGCCATCAGGGCCAAAGCCAGCTCTTCTTCACCCCGGGCGTGCCGTTCGAATTCAAGCAGATGGTGCACGAGCAGATCTTGCCGCGCCTCAAGTCGCTGGCGGGCGCGCAGACCGATACCGAGCTGCGCCGCTTCTATAGCTTCGGCATCTCGGAGTCGGCCCTCTCCGACATGCTGGATGCGGCCCCCTGGCCGACCGGCATCGAGCTGGGCTACCGCTCCTCCATGCCGCTGATCGAGCTGAAACTCATAGGCCACGGTGCCAGCGCCGCCGACATGGATGCCGCCGAGGCGCGACTGCTCGCGGCGATCCAGCCCTGGCTGGTGGGACGGGGGGATGAGGAGCCTGCGCGGCAGATCCTGGCCCTGCTGGGGGAGAGGCCGCTGACCCTGCTGGAGGGGGAGAGCCGGGGTGCCCTGCTCGCCCTCTGCCACGACCATCCCCGGCTTGAGGCCGGCTTTCGCGGCGATGTCGCCAGCGAGCTGGCGCAGTTGGAGGCAAGGAGTGAGGGGCTGAGCCTGACCATGGGATGGGAGGGGCCGGACGGCGTGCCGCTGCTGCTCTGCGTCAATGGGCAGCAGATCGGCCAGACGCTGAAGGCCAGCCACCCGGATCCCGAGAGCCGACGCAAGATCCTCGCCTTCGCCGCCCTCGACATGCTGCGCCGCCAGCTGCAAGGCTTGCCTGTGCTCGGCGACTACCGCACCCTGGCCAGAACGGCGCAGCGCGGCAGCTAGGCATCAAATGCCGGTATCCGCCAAATCGGGCACAGGCAAACGCCTCAATCCAGACTCTTCTTGAACCTGTGGGCGGCCAGGGTCAGCACCAGCAGGGTGAAACCGGCCAGCCAGAGCACGTCCGGCAGCAGCTCAGACAACTCACCACCCCGCAGCACTATGCCCCGGATCAGCCGCATGAAGTGGGTGGCCGGCAACACCTCGGCAATCCACTGGGCCGGCACCGGCATCCCCTCGTAGGGGAACATGAAGCCCGACAACAGGATCGAGGGCAGCAGGATGAACACCGTCATCTGCATCGCCTGCAGCTGGGTCTGTGCCAGGGTGGAGATGAGCAGCCCCAGGGTCAGGCTGGCGGCGATGAACAACAGGGTCGCCAGCAGCACCTGACTCAGGGCGCCGTTGACGGGCACATCGAAGATGAGGTGGCCGAGGCCGAGTATGATGGCCACCTGGACCAGCCCCACCCCGATATAGGGCAAAATCTTGCCCAGCATCAGCTCCATCGAGCTGACCGGGGTGGTGATGAGCAGCTCCAGATTGCCGCGCTCGCGCTCGCGCACTATGGCCGCCGAGGTGAACATGATCATGGTCATGGTGAGGATCACCCCGAGCAAACCGGGCACTATGTTGACCGCCGAGCGGCGGGCCGGGTTGAAGTAGAGCACAGTCTCGAAGGTGGGCGGTGCGGATTCAAGCCCAGGTTTCAGATCCGACAGCGGCATGTTGCGCAGCCCCAGCAGGGCCCCGGCTATCATGGTGTCCGAACCGTCCACCAGCCACTGGCCCGCCGTCTCGCCGGCGCTGAGCCGGCGGCTCAAGTCGGGAGGCAGCACCAGCACGGCCCGCACCTCGCCCCGGGTCAGCGCCGCTTCGGCCTGCTGCACTCCCACGTAATGGTGTTCGATGCGCACCACCTGGCTCGCCTTCACCGCCTCCACCAGCAGCCGTCCCGGCACGCTCTGGCTCATCTCCACCAGCCCCACAGGTATGTGGCGCACATCCGTGTTGATGGCGTAGCCAAACAGCAGCAGCTGGATCAACGGGATCATGACCACCATGCCAAAGGTCAGCCTGTCCCGCGCCAGCTGCCTGAGTTCTTTCTGGGTAATGGCCCAGAGCCGTCGCAGACTGTTCATCGATTCCCCCCCACCGGGCTCACCACCACAATGCCGAACGCGAGCCTGTCTCTGGCCAGTTGCCGCAGCTCTTTCTGGGTGATGGCCCAGAGCCGTCGTAGACTGTTCATGCCCTTGGCTCCTGCCCGGTGCAGCTGACGAACACATCCTCCAGGCTGGGTCTGACCAGTGCCATGGCGGCACCGGCCAGCGCCGGGCAGGCCTGCTGCAACCAGGTCACAGGCTCGGCCAGCTCCTTGTCCACCAGCACCCGCAAGCGCTGACCGAGCTGGGCGGCGGAGCGCACCGGCGCCAGCGGCAGCAACTGCTGCTTGAGCAGCCGCAGGTCGCTGGCCTGCACCTCCACCACCCGGGTGCTCATGGCATCCATCAGCGCCTGGGGTGAGCCCTGGGCCCGCACCCGCCCCGCCTCCATGATGGCCAGCGCATGACAGCGCTCCGCCTCGTCCATGTAGTGGGTGGTGACCAATATGGTGGTGCCCCCTTCGCTGAGATCGAACAGCTTCTCCCAGAAATCGCGCCGGTTTTGCGGATCCACCGCCGAGGTAGGCTCGTCGAGCAGCAGCAGATCCGGGCCGTGGATCACGGCCGCCGCCAGCGCCAGCCGCTGCTTCTGGCCGCCGCTCATGGCACCGGCCCGCTGCCGGGCCAGCGCGGTCAGCTCATAGGTGGCCAGCAGTTCGTGCAGCCGGGCGCTAAGCGTGGCACCACCCATGCCGTGGATGCGGCCCATGAACTCCAGGTTTTCCCAGCTCGTCAGCTCGTCGTAGAGGGAGAACTTCTGGGTCATGTAGCCGATCCGGCGTTTGAGTGCCTCGGCCTGCTTGGGAATGCTGAGCCCCAGCACCTCCACCTCTCCGGCCGAGGGGGTGAGCAGGCCGGTCAGCATGCGCAGTGTAGTGGATTTGCCGCAGCCGTTGGGGCCGAGAAAGCCGTGGATCTGCCCCCTGGGCACGCAGAGATCCAGCCCGTCCACCGCCAGGAAATCGCCGAAGCGGCGACTCACCCCCTGCGCCCGGATCGCCAGTTCACTCATGGCCCGCCCTCTCATCACCGGGCTCCGCCTGCAACGGCAGGCCGCTCGGCAGATCCTGCGCCCCATTCGGCAGATCTATCTCGGCCAGATAGACCAGCCGGGCTCTGTCCTGTTCGTTGAGGGCATAGTAGGGGGTAAAGGCGGGCTCCTTCGATATCCAGCGCAGCCGGCCCATGAGCGGCTCTGCCACCCCGTCCACCCGCACCCGTACCGGCTCGCCGAGGCGGTAGCTGGCGAGGGAGGGCTCGGGCACATAGACCCGGGCGTAGGGGGCCTGATCCGCCTGAATGGCCGCCAGCACGGCGCCGACCGATACCCGTTCACCTAGGTGATAGGGCAGGCTGTCGAGCCGGCCGCTGCGAGTGGCGACGATGGAGAGATCCGCCAGCTCCCGCTCGGCCAGCGCCACTTCGGCCCTGGCGGCCTGCAGGGCCGCATCCGCTTCGTCTATGTCTTCGCTGCGTACGCCCCGGGTCAGCTTGTCGAGCTGCTGGCGCGCCCCGTCCTGTTCGGCCAGGGCGCCGTCACGCAGGGCGCGGGCCTTGTCGAGATCGGCCGGGCTCACCAGCTTCTGACGCACCAGTCGATCGATGCGCTCGAAGTTGCGTTCGCTCTCCCTGACATTGGCCTGCGCCTTGTCGAGGCTGGCCCGGGCGGCGGCTATGTCTTCCGGCCGTTCGCCATTGGTCATGCGGGCGAGGGCCGCGCGCGCTTGCGCCTCTTGAGCCCGGGCACGGGCCAGCACCGCCTGCTGGCGGCGATCGTCGAGCCGGGCCAGCAGGGCCCCCTCAGCCACCTGACTCCCCTGCGCCACCGGCAGGGCGCGAATGATCTCGCTGGCGGTGGCGGTCAGCAGCACCCGATCCCGCTCCAGGGTACCGAGTGCAATGGTGGACACCTGCGGCTGGCAGGCGGTGAGCAGGCCCGTCAGGGCCAGGGGCAGCAGACAATGACGCAACATCGATACTCCTCTCGCGGCGGGCCAGACTTACCGATGCAAACCACCACCGGGTTCAGGGCCGGCACGTCTCTCGCAGACCTGCGGGCTTCTCGTGCCGTCAGCATACCCGCTGTCATCCTTGATTTCCTCGTCCCAGCTCACCCATTTGTGCTTAGTTCGTTGACCAAAAAGGAGAAATGCCCGAATACTGCAGACCGGAACCATCTTGATGACTCGCGTTTTTAACAAAAAGCCGATTAAATGGAAGTAAGAAGCGATCTCGATATGGATGCAGACGAGGGAAGGGAACCGGGTGTTAAGCAAAGAGTGGTTACTGTTATCAACCGATATGGAGTACGCCTGCCTGCGCATAGTGCCCGGGCTGACCAAACCCGTCTCGGAGAGCGATATCCAGACGCTGCTGCTGGCTTCCAACTGTCGCCGCTACCAGCCGCTGACGGAGGGGATCAAGCAGGCCATCAGTTTGCTCAATACCCTGTTGAGCAACCCGGCCGCCCCCCTGCCCGGCAATCCGGTCCCCGTCGCCCAGCGCCACGATGCCCGCGTCACCCTGGTGGTGGAGAAAGACAGAATGAGCGCCGTCGCCCAGATCACAGCCGACTGGGGTGGCAAGTATCTCACCACTGAACAACTGGAGCAGGCGGTGCAGGCCAGCGAGATCAGCCAGGGAGTACAGGCGCCCCTCATAGCCGCCGCCATTCTGGCCGCCAAGGAGGCAACGCCGGGGGCCCTGCTCAAGCTGCCGGTGGCGCTGGGCAAGACCGCCGTCAACGGCCAGGACACCCGCTTCGAGCGGCTGGTGGAAACCCCGGCCGAGCGGATCCTCAAGCCTCAGGAGCTGGATCATGGCCGGGTCGACATGCGCGACCTCGGCACCCTGCTCACCGTCAAGGCGGGCGCCCAGCTGATGCGCCGCCACCCCGCCACCCAGGGCGTGCCCGGCTTTACCGTCACCGGCCAGGAGCTGCCCGCCAAACACGGCAAAGACAGCCCCATGGTGGCCGGCGAGGGCACCTTCGCCTCGCCGGACGATGTGGATCTGCTGCTGGCCGGCCGCCCCGGTCTGCCTCGCCAGGAGAAGAACGGCATGAAGGTGGACGACGTGCTGAGCGTCAAGCAGGTCGACATCCGTCACGGCCACGTCATCTTCGAGGGGGCCCTGATAGTGGCGGGAGATGTCACCCCCGGCATGAAGATAAAGACCAGTGGCGACGTGGTGATCGGCGGCTTCGTCGAGGGGGGCTATATCGAATCGAGCGGCACCATCACTGTGCGCAGCGGCATCATAGGCCGCAAGAGCGAGCAGAGTGACGAGTACCTCTGCCACCTCAATGCCCAGGGCGAGATCCACGCCAGCTATGCCCAGTACGCCAAGCTGGAGGCCGGCGGCGACATCCAGATCCAGAGCCAGCTCAGCCACTGTTACAGCCGCAGCGGGCAAGACATCAAGGTGGGCGACAGCGGCATGCGCAAGGGCCACCTGCTGGGGGGCATCAGCATCGCCAATCGCCTCATCATGGCCCCCATACTGGGGGCTTCGGCCTACAACCAGACCCGGTTGCAGATCCTCGGCGGCTACTTCACCCACAAGGAGCAGGAGCAGGCCCTGCGCCAGCGCAAGCAGGAGTGCCGGGATCAGCTGGACAAGCTGCAGGATCTGCTGCTCAAGCTGTTGCAGCTGCCGGGGGACAAGCGCAATCCCCAGACAGTGCAGAAGATAAAATTGATCCGCACCCAGCATATCGACGAGAGCAAGCTGCTGGATGAACAGCTGGAGGCGGCGCAGGAAGAGCTGCAAAAACTGATGACGGAGATGGACATCATAGCCACCCAGCGCGTCTTCCCCGGGGTCGAGGTAGAGATGGCCCATCACCACTACAGGGTCGACATAGAGCACGGCCCCATCCACTTCGCCATCCACGAAGATCAGTTGCAGCTGACCCCCTACGAACCCCACAAGTGACGGCCTGCGGGCCCTGCGGCTCGCGACTCCCCGGCAAGCTCCCTCCTGCTGGCGCCGCCTCTCGCCGCCAACCCGTGATCCTGGCGGCGAATTTCGCTACACTCGGCCTCCCATTGGCCCCATAGGGCGGGCCAGCCAGACTTCAGGTAGTGAGAGATGTACAAGCTGATCGCATTGGATATGGATGGCACCCTGTTGAACTCCCAGGGCCAGATTTCACCCCGCACCCACGCCGCCATTCAGGCCGCCCGCGCCAGGGGCGTGACTGTGGTGCTGGCCTCCGGCCGCCCGCTGGAGGGGATGAGCCGCTACCTGGTCGAGCTCGGCCTCACAGGTCAGGATGACTACGTCATCTGCTACAACGGCGCCCTGGTGCAACAGGTGGCCGATCAGCGCATCATCCGCAGCCAGCTGCTGACCGGCAGCGACGCCAGCGCCATCGCCAGGCTGGCAAACGAGCTGGAAGTGAACGTACACGGCTTCTCTGTCACCCGTGGCCTCATCAGCCCCAGGGTCAGCACCTATACCGAGCACGAATCCCGCCTCATCGGCATGCCCATCAATCTGATCGATTTCGCCACCCTGCCCGCCGACGAGCAGATCATGAAGGTGATGATGATCGATGAGCAGCCCCAGCTCTCCCGCGCCATCGAACGCCTGCCCGCCGAGCTTTATGAGCGCTACACAGTGGTGCGCAGCGCCCCCTACTTCCTCGAGTTCATGCACAAGCAGAGCAACAAGGGGACCGGCGTCGCCGCCCTGGCCGAGCATCTGGGGCTGGACGCCGCCCAGGTGATCGCCGTGGGGGATGCGGGCAACGATCACCACATGATCGAATACGCCGGGCTGGGAGTGGCCATGGGCAATGCCACCGACGAGATCAAGGCGCTGGCCCAGCACACCACGGCGCGCAACGATGAAGACGGGGTCGCCCAGATCATCGAGCGATTCGTGCTGAACGCCTGAGTCGACAAAGGGGCCTGCGGGCCCCTTCTGCTATCCGGTTACCCCGGCCAGATGTTTAATATATCCACCACAGACCATATCCCTCATCTCACCAACACCCCCGCAGGCCCCTTTAAAAGGGACTCAAGGCAGCTCCTCGCTTAAAACAGTTAACATCTCAGCATCATTTCGTTTGACATATTGAACGGCCTTGGCAGACTGGGATCAGGATCCAGGCTGTCATTGCCCAGGCTGACCGACGATTCTGGTACTGCGGCACGACCCTGATCCCATGACCATGCCTTGAGGCATGCCCTTGCCCTTTCAGCGGCAGCAAGGGCCTTCCCAAGGCGCAGGACCGCAAAGGATAGCAAGGTGAATCATGACAGCTCGCAACCCCCACACCCCGCGTAAACCCGTCGTACTCATGACCATGGGCGCCCAGCCCCGCAATGGTCACCCCTATCAGGTGATGACCCACAAATACATAATGCCGCTGGTGGAGATCAGCGACTGCGTGCCGCTGCTGGTGCCGACCTGCTGCGGCACAGAGGATCTGGCGCAGTATCTGGATTTGGCGGATGGCGTCTATCTGAGCGGCGCCGGATCCAACATAGATCCCGCCCTATACGGCCAGGAAAACCTGACCCCGGAGAAGCAGCAGGACAGAGACAGGGATCTGTTCGACATCCCGCTGGTGCGCGCCGCCCTCGATCGCGGCCTGCCGATCCTCGGGATCTGCCGCGGCATGCAGGAGATCAACGTGGCCCTTGGCGGCGACATGCATCAGAAGGTCTACAACGAGCCGGGCTATGACGATCACAGGGAAGATTCGGACGATCCGGTCGACGAGCAGTATGGCGAGAGTCATCAGGTCGAGCTGGTGCCCGGCAGCTGGTTTGCCGAGCTGATGGGACAACCGTCGATCCCGGTCAATTCGCTGCATGGGCAGGGGATCAAGACGCTGGCCAAAGGGCTTGAGCCGCTGGCCCACGCCGAGGATGGGCTGATCGAGGCGCTCCATGCCCCTGCCCTCGCCTCCTTCCTGCTGGCGGTGCAGTGGCACCCGGAGTGGAAGGCAAGCGGGAATCCCCACTCCATCAAGATTTTCGAGGCCTTCGGCGACGCCTGCCGGGCCCGCGCCAGCAAGGGCTGACTAGTCGCCAAACCCTCGCGCCTTGAGCTTGGGCAAACCACCCCGCTCGGGGCGCAGGGTGCGGCATATCTCCATCCCCTTGAGTCCGCGCTGGATGTGATCCGGCGTGTGGCCGAACACCATGCCGTTGCTGCGATAGAGGGCATCGTCATCCAGCTCGAACAGCTCGCCCCCTATGAGCAGCTGCTCGCGGCCATTGACCGTCTTGCCCCGCTTGAGCGGCAGCGTCATGTCGCTCAGCACCTCGCCGGTGGCACAGCCCTCGCGCCAGCGGGCCTCGTCGGAGAAGGGGGTAATGGCGATCTCGCGCCAGGAACCATCGCGAAACTCGACTCTATACTTGTCGGCCAGCTGATCGCAGCCCGCCAGCAACCAGACCCCCGCGATACAGACCAGCTTGTTCAACTTGCGCACACTCGCCACTCCCCTGCCACATTGGCGCCCAGCATAAATAAATTGCCCTCACCCCGCACCCATTTAGCGGTTCGAAAGCAACTATGCTGGAAATAACCAATGATAAGGGGCTGTTATGTTTAGCGATCACCTCATTGCGCTACCTACCCTGCTGTGGATTGGTGAGCACCCGTTCTGGACCCTGCTGACCCTGTCTCTACTCGCTACCCATTTCTGGCGCTCCCCTGGCCGGCGGCGGGAGCTGGTCGCCGAGCTCGGCTTCGTCATGCTGAGCACCGTCACCATACTGTTGATCCAGTTCGAGGGCGGATGGTTTCGCCTGCCCCTGCCCCACCACTGGCTGGTGGAGATCTCCAGCCTGCTGGCCGGCCTGGTGCTGGTGAAAGTCTGGGGGATACTGCTGTTCCAGTTTCTGCTGCCCCTGTGCCAGATCCGCATCCCGCGCATCATAGCCGACATCGTCATCACGGTCGGCTACATCGGCTGGTGCCTGTTCCGGCTCTACGCCTCCGGCATGGCGCTCGGCGAGATAGTCACCACCTCGGCCGTCATCACGGCCGTCATCGCCTTCTCCATGCAGGACACCCTGGGCAATCTGCTGGCCGGTGTCTCCATCCAGCTCGACAACTCCATCGCCATCGGCGACTGGCTGCAGGTGGAGACTACCCAGGGCCGGGTGGTGGAGATCAACTGGCGCGCCACCACCATAGAAACCCGTAACTGGGAAACCGTGGTGATCCCCAACAGCCACCTGCTCAAACAGCGCTTCACAGTGCTGGGACGGCGACAGAACGCCCCCCTGCAGTGGCGGCGCTGGGTCTGGTTCGACATCACCCTGGATACCCTGCCGACCCAGATCATAGCGCTGGTGGAACACTCTCTGCGGGAGACCCGCCTCCGCCACGTCTCCGCCAGCCCGATGCCCGACTGCCTGCTGATGAACGTGGAGAACGGTGTCGCCCGCTACGCGGTGCGCTACTGGCTCACCGATCTGGCGGTAGACGATCCCACCGATTCTGCGGTGCGCACCCTGATCGATGCCGCCCTGCGCCGCAACGACCGCCGCCTCACGCCCCCCATCTTCAACGTCTTCATGACCACGGATCAGGATCACAAGGATCAGCGCCACAAACGCCATACCGCAGAGCGCACCGCCACCCTGCGCCGCTTGCCGCTGTTCGCCATGCTGCAGGAAGAAGAGCTGCTGCAACTGGCGGATCAGGTCAAGTTCGCCCCCTTCGTCAACGGCGATCGCATGCTCACCCAGGGCGAGATCTCGGGCTGGCTGTTCGTGCTGGTGAAAGGGGATGCGGAGATGCTGGTGGAGGTGGAAGGGCGCGAACTGCTGCTCGGCACCCTCAGCGCCGGCGACTTCTTCGGCGAGCTGAGCCTGCTCACCGGCGAGCCCAGCCCGTTCACGGTGCGGGCGCTCGGCACCGTCGAAACCTATCGCATCAATCAGGCCATGTTCCAGGAGCTGGTCATGCAGCGCGAGTCGCTGGTCGAGCCGCTCTACCGGGTGCTGAGCGCCAGGCAGCAGGAGCAGCAGGCCCTGCTGGCACGGGAGGCGGAATCCTTGAGACAGGTCACGCCGCCGCGGGATCTGCTGGATAAACTGAAGGCGCTGTTTGGCGGCCTATGACGTAGCATGGAGGCCCGAGCTTTCGACAAGAGACCGACTCCATGCTGCTGACTGCCCTGGCCCTGAGTGCCACCCTGCAATTTGACTGCCCACCCAGAATCGAGACCCGCCAGCAACTGTTGACCACACCAGAGGGCTGGCAGGGTCTGAGCCGGGATCCGGAAGGAAAACCGAGTCAGACCCTGAGCCACCGGCTGGCAAACCTGGCGCTGTTTGATGGTGAGCCGGGTGAGCTGGTTCAGCTCAAACCGGACAATGGCGACAGCGACGAGATCCACTACTGGAGCCTGCTCGGCAGCAGCCTGCGTCCTCTCTATCTGGTCTGCCACTATCAGGATAGCGCCCTCACCCTGCAGCAGGCGCTGCCCCTCGGCATCAGCTACTGCCGGGTCAATCAGGGCGACCCTTACGATCTGCGCGGGCTGATCTGCCGCAAATAACGCAGTGAAGGGTAGCCAGCCATCGCCGTCAGAGCAGCAAGTCGGCCAGCTCGCCGAGGGCATTGAGCTCCACGTCCGGCAGCAGTTGCAGCTGTCGCCAGGGCTGGCCGCGCTCGTTTAGCCAGCCGGCCCGAAAACCGTGCAGGCGGGCACCCAGCACATCCGTCTCCGGGTGGTCCCCCACATGCAGGATCTGGCCGGGAGCCAGCTTGAGGGCCCTCTGCGCTTGCACAAACATGTCCGGCGCCGGTTTCATCCTGGCGCCCGCGCCCGCCTTGCAGACCAGGGTGAAATAATCCCCCAGCCCCGCCTGCACCAGATCCAGGTTGCCGTTGGTGATCACCACCAGCGGATAGCGCCCGGCCAATCGCGCCAGCAAGTCGTGAGTCGCGGCGCTCACCGTTATCCTGGATCGCTCGGTGAGAAAGGCGGCGAATACCTGTTCGGCCTCCCGGCTGGCGGTGGCGGCCGCCATGCCGCCCTGCACCATGGCCTCATGAATGGTGCGCTGACGCGCCAGGCTGACATCCTGGCGCAACTCGGGATGGGCAAGCAGGATGGCGCGCTTGAGTTCCAGCCAGCGTGGCTTGTCCAGCATGGCGGTGGCCAGGTATTCGCTGCGCAGATGGGCCAGCATCCACTGCTCGGCCCGTTCAATGGCGGGGCCGTTGTCGTAGAGGGTGTCATCGAGGTCGAACGAGATGGCGGCCACCGGCTGCCAGCGGCGATAAAAATGCATTCATGCTCCTTCACGGCGGGGTAACCAGACCCCGTTATTCATCTTCCGGGGTGGCAGGATCCCGCCTGGCCCTGGGATGGGCGTTGTCGTACACCTTGGCCAGATGCTGGAAATCGAGGTGGGTATAGATCTGGGTGGTGGAGAGATCCGCGTGCCCCAGCAGCTCCTGCACCGCCCGCAGATCGCCGGACGACTCCAGCATGTGGGTGGCGAAGCTGTGGCGCAGCTTGTGGGGATGGATGTGGGCATTGAGCGCCTGCTTGTTGCCCCAGCCATCGAGCCGCTCCTGCACCGAGCGGGCCGACAGTCGCCGCTTGCGCTGCGAGACGAACAGGGCTTCGGCCTCGTCCCCCGCCAGCAGGGGGCGCACCTTGAGCCACTTCTGCAACCACTCCACCGCCATCCGCCCCATGGGCAGCACCCGCTCCCGCGCGCCCTTGCCGGTCACCTTGAGCTGGCGATCATCGAGCTTGATGTCCGTCAGATTGAGCCCCACCAGCTCGGCTAGGCGCAGGCCGGAAGAGTACATCAGCTCCATGATGGCGCGATCCCGCACCGCCAGCGGATCCTGCTCGTCTGTGATGTTGAGCAGCTGGTACATCTCGTCCACATCCAGGTTCTTGGGCAGGGGTCGCCCCTGCTTGGGGGTCGCTATGCCGCGGGCTGGATTGGCGCTGAGCCGCCCCTGGCGCACCTGCCAGTCGCAAAAACTGCGCAGGGCTGAGAGCTTGGTGGCAAGAGAGCTGGGCACCAGTCCGGCCTTGTGCATCCGGGTCACCAGGCTGCGCACCTGGCTCGCCTCGAGCCGGGTCCAGTCACTCAGGCCAAGCCTGACCAGCTCGGCTGTCATGATCTCCAGGTGAGAGCGGTAGTTGCTGCGGGTATGAGGGCTGAGCTGGCGCTCGACCCTCAGGTATTCGATGAAGGCCGCCAACTCATCGGCCAGGCTGGTCGGCAGAGGCTCGGCGGCAGGAGACTGTGCCTTAGCCACGAACCAGCTCGGGCAGGCGCAGTTGCAGCAAGCGGCCCAGCTGACCCAGCAGCAGGGTGTCGTTGTGGGGGCTGAAGTGGCTGGGATCCGAGCTGGCGAAGGCCAGCACGCCGAGATCGCCGAGCCGCATCAGGGCAACGGAGTTGACCAGCACATCGTGGCCAAACAGCGCCTGCTTCTCGCTCTGGTTGAGTCGGCCGAAGTAGTAATCCTGCCCCGGCAACCGCTGGCCCAGCAGCTGATCGAGCTGCTTGCCCTCCGCCATGAAGCGCAGCTCTGGGCCGCTCAACTGGAATTTCTTCGGGCTGAGCCAGAGCCGCAGGCCGGTCAGCCGCAGCCGCTGCACGAAGGCCTTGCCCATCACGGCACTCACTTCGAACAGGGTCTGGCAGCCGTAGAGCTCGCCGTAGAGATCGGCGTAGACCCGGAAGATCCGCTCGTTCTCGCTGGCGATCCCCATCAGCTCGGTGATCTCCTGCTCCAGCTGCTCGATGCGCTCGCGCTGCCGGTCCATCTGGCGTTCGACCAGCGAGACCGAGCCTTTGCGCTCGTGAGGAATGCGGATCCGATCCAGCATGGCCGCGTGGCGCTGGAAAAACTCGGGATAACGGGCCAGGTACTCCAGCACTGTGGCTTCATCCACCAGTGATTCCTGCCGTTTGAGTTCGCTCATAACTTGGTTGGTCCATCCGAAAAAGGGGCACAAGGCCCCGACATTAGCGCTTGGCAGAGCGGAGCCATCTCCGCCCCATGCCTACAACTCTATCTGGCCGTCGAATACATGCTCGGCCGGGCCCGTCATATAGACCGGCTGACCCGGTCCCTTCCAGGCGATGGTCAGCTTGCCACCCGGCAGACTGACGATGACCCGCTCCTTGAGCTTGCCCTGACTGATGCCGATCACAGCCGCCGCACAGGCGCCGGTGCCGCAGGCGAGCGTCTCGCCCACCCCGCGCTCGAACACCCGCAGCTTGATCTCGGTGGCGTTGACCATCTCCATGAAGCCGACGTTGACCCGCTCGGGGAAACGCTCGTGCCGCTCCATGATGGCGCCCAGTGTCTCGACCGGCGCCTCGGCCACCGACGGCACCTCGATGACGCAGTGAGGGTTGCCCATGGAGACGACACCACACATCACAGTATGCTCTTGCGCCCGCAACAGATAGGTTTTTTCCGCCTTCTGGGCCCGAAACGGGATCTTGCCCGGCTCAAACTGGGGGACACCCATGTTGACCGTGACCTGATTCTCCCCTTCCAGCTGCAGGATAATGCGGCCACGGGCCGTGCTGACCGCGATGCGATCCCGGTTGATCAGCCCCTTGAGGCGCACGAAACGGGCGAAACAGCGGGCACCGTTGCCGCACTGCTCCACCTCGCTACCATCGGCATTGAAGATACGGTAGTGAAAGTCGAGTTCAGGATCATAGGGCGGCTCCACCAGCAGCAGCTGGTCGAAGCCGATCCCGAAGTGGCGATCCGCCAGCTTCTTGATGACGTCATTGCTGAAAAACACCTTCTGGGTGACGCCATCCACCACCATGAAGTCATTGCCCAGCCCGTGCATCTTGGAAAAATCTATCAACATCGTGCGTTCCTGTACCCTTTAGGCAGTAAATGCTCGCGACACCGGCGATCGGTCAACTGCTCGCGCGTTCAACGCACACAGAGACGCGTCTGGACCATCCCATCGCCATGGTGCCTTCCTGTTTTCAGGGCAGTAGATGCTCACCGCGCCAGAGATCGGCCAACTGCTCGCGCTCTCTGATGAGGAAGGATTGCGTGCCATCCACCAGCACCTCGGCCGCGCGCGGACGGGTGTTGTAGTTGGATGACATGGTAAAGCCATAGGCACCGGCGGAGCGAACCGCCAGCAGGGACCCCTCGCCTATGGCCAAGGTACGCTCCTTGCCGAGGAAGTCACCCGTCTCGCACACCGGGCCCACCACGTCGTACAGCGCAGGCTCGTGGGCCGTGCGGCTGTCCACCTCTATGATGTTCATCCAGGCGCCGTAGAGGGAGGGGCGCAGCAGATCGTTCATGCCGGCGTCGATCAGCGCGAAGTTGCGGGTCTCGCCAGGCTTGAGGAACTCGACACGGGTCAGCAGCACGCCGGCGTTGGCGACGATGGCACGGCCCGGCTCGAACAAGAGGGTCAGATCCCGGCCCGCCAGCTTCTGCTTGAGCGCCTCGGCATATTCAGTGGGGTGCGGTGGCTGCTCGGCGCCATAGTTAACCCCTAGCCCGCCGCCCACGTCCAGGTGATGGATCTGGATGCCTTCCGCCGCCAGCTCGTCGATCAGCCGCAGCAGCTTGTCGGCCGCCTCCATGAAGGGCGTCAACTCGGTGAGCTGGGAGCCGATGTGGCAATCCACCCCCTTGATCTCTATGTTGGCCATGGCCGCCGCCTTGCGATAGATGGCGGGCGCCTGCTCGATGGGAATGCCGAATTTGTTCTGCTTGAGGCCGGTGGATATGTAGGGATGAGTCCCGGCATCGATGTCGGGGTTGACCCGCACCGAGACCCGGGCCTTCTTGCCCATGCTGCCCGCCACCCGGTTCAGACGCTCCAGTTCGGCTTCCGACTCCAGGTTGAAACAGAGGATCTCTTTATCCAGCGCGAGGCGCATCTCGGCTTCGCTCTTGGCCACGCCGGAGAAGACCACCTTGGCCGGATCGCCGCCCGCCGCCAGTACCCGCGACAGCTCGCCGCCGGAGACTATGTCAAACCCCGAGCCCAGGCGGGCCAGCAGGTTGAGCAGCGCCAGGTTCGAGTTGGCCTTGACCGCATAGCAGATCAGATGGGGAATATCGCCTGCGGCCTGATCGAAGGCATGCCAGTGGCGTTCAAGGGTAGCGCGGGAGTAAACGTACAGCGGAGTGCCGTACTGCTCGGCAAGGTATTGCAGCGAGGTGTGTTCGGCCTGAAGCTGGCCGTCGGCGTCGTAGTTAAAGTGATCCAAGGGGCGGTTCCTTCCTGAATTATTGCGGCGCGGCCTCTGGGGCGGCTTCGGCGGTCGCAGGCGTCTGTGCTTGCGGTGTACTCTGGGTCTGGGGCTGCTCGGGGGGCGGCATGTAAAGCGGCCCCGTCAGGCCACACGCGGCCAAACCAAGAGACAGAAGAGTGGCAAGCAGACACTTGGTAAGCTGGGTAATCATAATGGTTCGCTGCGAAAAAATTTTTGGCCCTCTATAATCGCACTCACATTGTTAAAAGCAACAGGATAAACCGATGAAGGATCACGAGTATCACGCCCTGACCGACGCCTTTTTCCAATATGTGGAAGACACTGTCGACACAGGATATCCGGATATTGATTGTGAACGCGCCGGGGGGGTCTTGACCCTGTCGTTCGAGAACAAGACCAAGGTCATCATCAACAAGCAGGAACCCCTGCACCAGATCTGGGTCGCCACCCGCGAGAACGGTTTCCACTTCGAGCTGCAAGGGGAAACCTGGATCGACAACCGCTTCGGCCATGAGCTCAAGGCTCTGCTGACCAAGGCTTGCACCACCCAGGCGGGTGAGGCTGTGGTATTCCCATGATCGACCTACATCCGCAGGACGCCCGCCACGCCGTGATCTGGCTGCACGGGCTGGGGGATTCCGGCGCGGGTCTGGCACCGCTGGTGGATGCGCTGGACTTGCCTGCCGACCTGCCGGTGCGCCATCTGCTACCCGATGCCCCCGAGCGCGCCATCACCATCAACATGGGCTACAAGATGCGCGGCTGGTACGACATCAAGAGCTTCGACGACCCGGCAGACCGCGCCGTGGAGTCCCATGTGCGTGAATCCGCCGATCGTATCGCCGCCCTGCTGGATCAGCTGGTGGCCGAAGGCTTTGCTCCCGAGCGCATCCTGCTGGCCGGCTTTTCCCAGGGTGGCGTCATCGCCTCCTTCACCGCCCTGCGCCATCCGGCACGGCTGGCCGGGCTGCTCTGCATGTCCACCTATCTGGCGGCGCCCGACGCCCTGCTGGCGGAGATGAGCGAGGCCGCCCGCAGCCTGCCCATCTGCTACATGCACGGCATCTATGACGACGTGGTGAGCCTCTCCATGGGCTGGGACGCCAAGAACCGGCTGGAAGCGGCAGGGCTGACGCTCGAGTGGCACGAGTACCCCATGCGCCACGAGATCTGTCGCCCCCAGCTTGACGACATCCGCAGCTGGCTGCTGGCCCGCCTCGCGGACTGAGCCGGCTCCGGATAGCCAAACGGCCTGCATCTGCAGGCCGTTTTTATTTGGCAGGTTCGAGGAGCCGCGTCAGCAAGAGGGCCTCGTCGGCCACCCCATGCCCGACCCCTGGTGCTACCCCGTCGCCGAGCCCAGTTCGCGGGCCTGGCCTGCGCCGTCACGCAGCGGTCCCTGACTGCGGTAGGGGATCACCTCCAGCTCGCCGTTGACCTGCACTATCTCGTAGTACTGGGGCAGGTTGAAGTTGCTGAACTGGCCCGCATCGCTGAAACGCTCGTGGCTGGAGGTGTAGAAACGGTTCACCCCCTGCACCAGCTCATCCTTGTTGCCGGCGAAATGCTGGTAGATCTCCACCCGGTTCGCCTCATCCAGGATATAGATGTTGGTCCCCGCATCCCGGGTATCGAAGAAGAACTGCACCAGCCCTTCGCTGGCGTAGGAGTCGACGATACCGGGCAGGTGCTGGCTGTGGGTCTTGTCGAGCCGCAGCGGCAGGTGATCCAGCTTGTTGTGGGAGATGTGACGGTAGAAGTCGATGGCGTTTTCCAGCTTCTTGACCGACACCCCGCGCCGCTCGAAGAAGATGCCGTACTTCTCTTTCCCCAGCGCCAGCGTCTTGACCAGCTGCTGCTTGTCACGGGCGAGGCGCAGCTCGATGCACTCGGCCACCAGCTGCTGGAAACGGGTACGCACCAGGGAGCGGAAGTGCTGGCTGTAGCAGAACACCTCTATCATCTCGGGGGCGGCGGCGTCCTGGTGCATCTTGCCGAGTATGGTGGTGAGGGCATCGACTACCGCTTCATCGCCCTGGAAGTGCAGGGTGCGGATCTCGCTCCAGGAGTTGCGATAGACCAGATCCACCGATCCCACCAGACACTCCAGATTGCGGCCGAACGAGAAGACGTCGGCAGCATTGGCGTCGAATTCGATCACCTGACCCACCCAGTGGCTGGTCGGGTCCGTCTCCAGGTTGAGGAAGATGGAGAGCTGACGGATCTCGCACGGACGGCTGAGGGCCAGGTTGGTGGCGCGGGGATACTTGACCGGGAAGGTGCCGGACAGGTCACGACAGAACTGGTGCAGGTTGTCGATGTGCAGATCCGATCCCTGATTGAACAGGTGCACCCGGGACTGGGGCGTCAGCAGGCCGTTGAAGTAGGCCCAGGAGACCAGCTTGCTGATGTAACCGTTATATTCGAGCGGTGCCCGGCCTATGATGTCCGCCGGCTCCAGCGAATGTTTGTAGAGATACCAGCCGGCGCGATTCAGCCGGCCGTGGGGCACCTGCACCAGGCTGAGATCCGGTTCGCTCAGATCCGGCGCTATGGTCAGGTTGATGCGCTGCACCTTGCCCGGCAGGCTCTCGAACGCGGCGTAGAGCTTGCGCGACAGTATGCCGATGTCTTCCGGGTTGATGGACTCGCTGATGTTGTTGCGCCGGGCGAACTGAATGAGGTTGCGATAGCTCTGCATCAGGGCTTCCAGCAGCTCGGCGTGGGCCACCTTGACGTCCTCGACCTTCCACTCCTGGCGGTGATCCAGATGATGCAGCCGCTCCGGGCTCCAGCCCCAGTAGGCTACCAGCTGGGTCATCTGCTCGCGGCGCCAGGCCGGGGAGTGATCCTCCTTCGGATGGCTGAGGCCGTCACACACTTTCAGATAGAAGCAGCGTCGCACCAGATCGAGTCGCTGCATGTCGCCGATGGACTTGAGGTAGTTGGTCACCTTGTCCAGCATCAGGCAGTAGTTGTCGAGCCGGTAGTGCATGCCCTCGTTGTGCTGGAACCAGTCGCGGCTGGTGACAGACAGCAGGCGGGTGTTGGGATACTCGTGGGAGTAAGCCTCCATCAGCACCGACTTGAGCACGGCTTTGTAAGGGGAGTCGATGCCCTTATAGAGCTGCCACAAGGCGGAGCCGAAGTACTCCTCGGCAGGAATGCGGTCGAAGCCGCCGAGATCGAGCCAGTCGTCCTGGCTCAGCTTGCCGTGGGCAAACAGGCCGTTCACGTACTCGTCGTAGCGATCATCATACTCGGCAGGCACCAGATACCAGAGCAGGCGCTTGCCGGCGATCAGCATGGCGCTGCGGTAGAACTCGTCGAGCAGCAGCAGGTGCTGGGCGCTGCCGCAGCTCTCCCCCTGCATCTGGGCATCGTTGCGCTGGCGGAACTTGTCCTCGGGGATCAGGAAGAAGTTGAGATCCACCCCGCGCTGCTCGGCCCACTTGGAGAGTTGCTGGCACTTGAGATCCAGCAGCTCGAGCCGCTCCTGCGACAAACCGGCCACGTGGCAGACCCAGATATCGAGATCAGAGTGGCAGCACTGGCCGATGGACGAGGTGCTGCCCATGGAGTAGAGCCCCTGGATCGACTTGTCGTGGGTAGTGAGGCCGTTCTGGCAGTTGGCGTTCTGGCACAGATCCTGGATGAAGGCCTGCTGGGCCTCGTTGGCGGTAAAACTCCAGATGCCGTGGGGCACATCACCTGCCACATAACCGGGCAACAGGGGATGATTGAAGTGCAGCATGACGGGCAGCAGTTGGAAGACCTGCTGCCCATAGCGACTCATGAGACCTAACGCCCGTTGCGTCTTGAGACGATTGAGTTCGTCGTAGCGCGCCACCAGCGTATCGAGTTTTACCAGCAATGCCCTGCCTATACCGAGGTAAGAAATGACGCACCAAAACGGGGAGACGTCAAAAAAGTGTGATCATGTTAACAATGCAAACAGCGGTGGTAAACAAGCCCGCACTGAATCACCGGATTATTTATGACTGGCAGCTGAACAGTATCAGTGGAAAGCAATAAAAATTAGTAGATTCAATGAATTAATAAATTAATTCAACTTAATGAAAATCATTTTCAGCCCCCCTTTTTGAGCTTGGCCCCGCTTTTGCTGGCTGCGCCATGAAAGCCCCTGCAAAGGGTGGTAAGATCGTTTTCCTTCTAAAGATGAAACAACTGATTGATATGGCAGCCCGAACCCTGAAAATTGCCACTCGCAAGAGCCCATTGGCCCTGTGGCAGGCCAACTTCGTCAAAGACCGGCTGGAAGCCCTGTACCCCGAGTTGCAGGTCGAGCTGGTACCCATGAGCACTCAGGGTGACAAGATCCTGGATACCCCTCTCGCCAAGGTGGGCGGCAAGGGGTTGTTCGTCAAGGAACTGGAGACCGCCATGCTGGAAGGACGCGCCGACATCGCCGTTCACTCCATGAAGGATGTGCCGGTGGAGTTCCCCGAGGGACTGGGTCTGCACACCATCTGCGAGCGCGAAGATCCGCGCGATGCCTTCGTGTCCAACCGTTTCAGCCAGATAGAGGCGCTGCCGCAAGGTGCCGTGGTCGGCACCTCCAGCCTGCGCCGTCAATGCCAGCTGCGCGCCGCCCGCCCGGATCTGGTGATCCGCGACCTGCGCGGCAACGTCAATACCCGTCTCGCCAAGCTGGATGCCGGTGAATATGACGCCATCATACTCGCCGCCGCCGGCCTGAAACGGCTGGAGATGGCACATCGCATCACCGCCTTCATCGAACCGGAACAGAGCCTGCCCGCCAACGGTCAGGGGGCAGTCGGCATCGAGTGCCGGCTCGACGATGAGGAGCTACACGCCCTGCTGGCCCCGCTCGAACACGCAGAGACCCGGATCCGGGTGCTGACCGAACGCGCCATGAACCGCGCCCTGCAAGGGGGCTGTCAGGTGCCCATCGGTGCCTATGCCCTGGTGCAGGGGGAGGAAGTCTGGTTGCGCGGCCTGGTGGGCAGCCCGGATGGCCGTCAGGTGGTCCGCGACGAGATCCGCGGTCCGCTGGCCGATGGCGAGGCGCTCGGCCACACCCTGGCCCAGCGCCTGCTGGCGGCGGGCGCCGACGTCATACTGGCCGAGGTCTACCGGGCATGAGTGCGGGCCGGGCCGGATCATGGCCACAACCATTGAGCGCTGCCTGATGATCCCGCTGGTGGTGCGCCCGGCCGCCCAGGCCGCCGAGCTGGTGCAGCTGTTGCGCCGGCACGGCCACGCACCGCTCTGCTGTCCGCTGCTGGAAACCGTGGCGGGCAGCGAACTCTCTCGCCTGTCCGAACTGCTGCCCCAGGCAGACATAGTCATAGCCGTCAGCGTGCATGCAGTTCATTTTACTCACCATTTTCTGTTGCAAACTGGTCAGACCTGGCCACATATTGACTACTTTGCAGTCGGTCAGGCCAGCGCGGACGCCTTCGCCGATGCAGGCATAGCGGCGAGCTGCCCGGACGATCCGCGCAGCGAAGGGCTGCTGGCCCTGCCCGCCCTGCAACAGGTGAGCGGCAAGCGGGTGCTGATCCTGCGCGGCAATGGCGGTCGGGATCTCATCGCCCGGACGCTGGCCTCACGCGGTGCTCTGGTGCACTATTGTGCGGCCTATGAGCGCCACTACCCCGAACTCGACGGGGACGCATTGACTCGCCACTGGCAGGCGGCCGGGCTCGACAGCCTGCTCATCACCAGTGGCGAACTGTTGCAGCGGTTGCTGGAACTGGTGCCAAGCCAGCAGCAACCCTGGCTTTATGACCGCCTGTTGGTGGTGCCCAGCCCCCGCGTGGCCGAGATGGCCGAGGCGGCGGGCTTTACCCGAATCACGATTGCCCAAGGTGCATCCAACCAGGCCCTGACGGCCGCTCTGGAACTGAGGAAGATGGAATGACTGAACAACAAGAAACCCAGGTCAAGCCCCAGCCGACCGCCGTGGTCAACGGCGGCAAGAGCCGTTCCGGCGCCCTGCTGGGCGGCGTGGCCATATTGCTGGCCCTCGGCCTGACCGGCGGTCTCTACCTGCACGGCCACAAGAGTGCGGTGGCCCAACAGGGGGAACTGGATCAGCTCAAGCTGCAACTGGCCGAGGCCATGAGCAAACTGGATCAGAGCAACAGCAAGGAGAGTGAGCAGCTGGCCGCCGTCGGCAAGCAGCAGCAACTGCTGCAAGACGAGCTCAAGGGCCTGCAGAACCGGGTGCTGGATCTCAACGACAAGCGTCCCAACGACTGGATGCTGGCCGAATCCGAATATCTGGTGCGCATGGCGGGCCGCAAGCTGTGGCTGGAGCATGACCTCATCTCCGCCATCACCTTGCTCGGCAATGCCGACGAGCGCATCAAGGCGCTCAACGACCCCAGCCTGATGCCCATCCGCAAGGCGCTGGCGGCAGACATAGCCCAGCTCAAGGGGATGCCCAGAGTCGATCGCGAGGGGCTGACCCTGAAGCTGGCCGCCCTCTCCGATCAGATAGAGCTGCTGCCGCTCTCCACCGTCAGCATGCCGGAAGCGAAAATCGAACCGGATCAGGCCGTCAGCACCAACCCGGACGAGTGGGAAAGCAACCTGAAGAAGAACTGGGTCAAGTTCACCGAGAACTTCATCACCATACGTCGCCGCGATGGTGCCGTGGAGGCCCTGCTCTCCCCGCAGCAGGAGATCTTCCTGCGCGAGAACCTCAAGACCAAGCTGCTGCAAGCCCAGCTCGCCGTCTACCGCGAGCAGCAGGCCCTGTATGACGACAGCCTGGAGAAGGCACAGCGCTGGCTGACCCAGTATTTCGATACCGACAACAGCGCGACCCACTACATGCAGTCCGAACTGGACAAGCTCAAGGGTGAGCAGATCCAGTTCGACTATCCGGATCGCTTCAAGACCCAAGCCATGCTGGAAGAGGTGCTGACCGAGCGCCTGCAACGCATTCTGGCCAGCAACTGAGGAGGGCACCATGATTCGTCTGATTGTTCTGGTGGCCGTGATGGTGGCGGGGCTGATATTCGGCCCGCAAGCCTCCGGCAACAAGGGGTATGTGCTGATCGCCCTGGGTAACTACACGGTAGAGTCCTCGGTCACCAGCGCCGTGATCCTGGCCGTGCTCTTCTATGGCGCCCTGCTCATCGTCGAGTGGGTGCTGGGCCGGGTGTTCGGCCTGCGTCGCAAAACGCTGGGCTGGTACGGCTCGCGTCGACGCCGCAAGGCCAACCAGCAGACCGTGGCCGCCACCCTGGCCATGGCCGAAGGTCACTACAGCCAGGCCGAGAAGCTGATGCTCAAGGGCGCCAGCAACAGCGACACACCGCTGCTCAACTACCTGAGCGCCGCCAAGGCCGCCCAGGCCCGTGGCGATGACGTGCGCCGGGATCAATACCTGCAAAAAGCGCAGGAGGAGAACCCCAAGGCCGAGCTGGCGCTGACCCTGACCCAGACCCAGTTGCAGATAGAGCAGGGCCAGTACGATACGGCGCTGGCCATGCTGGAATCCATCTATGCCCTCAACCCGCGCCACCCCATGGTGCTGGATCAGCTGCGTCAGGTACACCTGGCGCGCGAGGACTGGACGGCCCTCATCGACCTCATCCCCGCCCTGCACAAGGTGGGCAAGCTGACCCCCAAACAGGAAGAGGATCTGCTGCATCAGGCCTGGCGTGGCCGGCTCAAAGCCGCCAGCGACGCCCTCGATACCCTGCGCCCTGTCTGGCAGGATCTGCCCCGCAAGCTGCGCCAGGATCCGGATCTGCTGGCCTGCTATGGGGATCGGCTGCGTCAGCTCGGTGCCGACAACGAAGCCGCCGAACTTTGGCTGGATGCGCTGCGCAAGCAGGTTTCCCCCCAGTTGCTGGCCCGCCTGCCCAGACTCAAGCTCGACAACTACCAGCCCATGCTGACCCTGTTGCAGAAGATCCAGGATCAGCCGGGTGTCGACGCCGCACTGGCCCAGACCTATCTGCTGGCCGGCCAGCTGGACGAGGCCCAGCGCCTGCTGGAGCAGGCGGTGGCCAAGGCACCGAGTGCCGCCGTCTACCACGCCCTCGGCCAGGTCATGGACAAGCGCCGCCTCACCAACAAGGCCAACGAATACTATCGGCAGGCCCTGCAACTGGCCGACGTCTGATCCTGGGCCCTGCGCCAGAAGCACCAACAAGAGAGGCCGCAATTGCGGCCTCTCTTTTATCTGTTCTGCTCTGATGTTACGCCGCAACCCGCTTATGCCGTCAGCCGCTCCAGCTCACCTATGAGCCAGATGGCCTCCTCCCTGTGATAGCCGCACACATCCGGCATGGGTCTAAAACCGCTGCACACCAGAGGACGATCCGGCTGGTCGAAGATCTTGCAGCCCAGCCGCACATCGAGCTGGACGCAGGGCACCCCGGCCGGTTTGCCGGCGGGCATGCCCGGAATGGCACTGCTGATACTGGGGGCAATGCAACAGGCTCCACAACCTTGACGACATTCCATGTAACGCTTTCCTGTGCGTGGCGAACCAGTCTATCAAAGGGCCGCGATTCCCCTTAGCCTTATCCCCCGCGCCCGTAAAATAGTGGCCAGTCAGGGGGCTGTGTCAGCCCGCAGACAATAAAAAGCCCGACGGCGGCAGCGGTCGGGCTTTTTATGTTGCAACAGCAGGTTCAACCCACTCTCATCAGAGAATGATGTCGCGCACCACGCTGTCCTTGCGATCCAGGAAGTGGATCGACTTGATGCGACGAATGGTGCGTGACTTGCCACGGATCAGCAGGGTTTCCGTGGTCGCCATGACGCCATCGCTGGTGATGCCATCCAGCAGATCACCCTTGGTGATGCCGGTGGCCGAGAAGATGACGTTGTCATTCTTGGCCAGGTCTTCCAGCTTGAGCACCTTGCTCAGGTCTATGCCGAGCGCCTCGCAGCGGGCAATTTCCTGCTCGCCCAAGGCACGCACTTCCGGGCTGTCGCCCTTGACCTTGTGACGGGGTATCAGGCGAGCCTGCATGTCACCATCCAGCGCGCGGATCACCGCCGCCGAGATCACCCCTTCCGGCGCGCCGCCGATGCCATACAGCATGTCGACTTCGCTGTCCGGCAGACAGGTGAGGATGGAGGCGGCCACGTCGCCATCGGGAATGGCAAACACCCGCACGCCCAGTCCCTGCATCTCCTTGATAGCCTTGTCGTGACGCGGCTTGGCCAGGGTGATCACGGTCAGGCGGGAGAGCGGCTTGCCCAGCGCCTTGGCCACGGCCTTGAGGTTCAGCTCGAGGGCCTGATCCAGGTCGATGGCACCCTTGGCCTTGGGACCCACGATCAGTTTTTCCATGTACATATCGGGCGCCTTGAGGAAGGAGCCCTTGTCGCCGACTGCCAGCACGGCCAAGGCGTTGGCCTGGCCCATGGCGGTCATGCGGGTACCCTCGATCGGGTCGACCGCGATATCCACGGCGTCACCCAGACCCGTGCCCACCTTCTCGCCTATGTAGAGCATGGGGGCTTCGTCAATTTCACCTTCGCCGATCACAATCTCACCATCGATCTGGATCTGATTGAGGATATGGCGCATGGCCGCTACGGCCGCCCCATCGGCGATATTCTTGTCACCACGTCCGAGCCACTTGTAGCCAGCCAGTGCAGCCGCTTCCGTCACTCGGGAAAACTCGATTGCCAGTTCACGTCTCATCGCATATCCAACCTTTGGAGCTCGAAAACGGGCGGCATTCTATCACAAGGGCAAACCTTTGCGCGCAAAAGTGGCGGATCGCCACACAAATCACGGCCCTTCACCAAACTGACATCAAATCGCCACCGACACGTCACTTGAGTGTCACCCCGCTGTCATCCCCCTCGCCTAGCATGGCCCCGTCTTTAAAACAAAAGCTTGCAACACAAGGGATTAAGATGAAAAAGCTGACTGTAGTGGCACTGGCTCTCACCGCGGCCTTTCAGGCACAAGCCGTTGAAGTTTATAAAAATGACACCACCACCCTGGATCTGTACGGCCGCATCTATGCCGGCCAGTTCTTCGGTGACAAGAAGGAAGGGGTCGACACCACCCATCCGAACGGCACCCAGGAGTACAGCGACAAGCAGGGCGCCAACCAGTTTGTCCGCTTCGGCGCCAAGGTGGATAGCCAGATCAACAGCCAACTGAAGGCGCTGGCCCAGTACGAAGTGCAGATGTACATCAACGACAGCGAGAAGACCATCAGCGAGAACTCCGACAACCTGCGCACCCGTCTGGCGTTCGCCGGTGTCGGCGCCGACTGGGGCAACATCACCTTCGGTCGCCAGAAGGGGGCCCCCGGCTTCCTGGCCGACTGGACTGACGTCTCCCTCTCCGATGGCTACGGCAACGAAGCCCTCGGCGCCAAGACAGATACCTTCGCCACCAACCGCGCCGGCTCAGTGCTGAAGTACTCGGGTCTGTTCAACGGCTTCCAGGTCGACACCAGCTACAAGTTCGATGGCGGTGACACCGAAGAGACCACCAGCAAGGACAGCGATGCAGCCTACGGCGCCGCCGTGGCCTACACCTTCCCGTTCAACCTGGCGCTGGGCACCGCCTACAACGTGGGTATCCGCGACAAGAACGGGGAAGAGGATGCCAAGCTGTGGCTGCTCTCCGCCAAGTACGACAACAAGGCCGTCTATGCCGCCCTGAGCTATGCCGACGGCACCGACTTCCTGGCCACCGGCAAGGATCACACCGGCTGGGAAGGGGCTCTGGGCTACAACTTCGAGAACGGCTTCGGCCTGATGGCGCTGTGGAACAAGCAGAAGGTGGAGCAGGACGGCAAGAGTGATTACGACTCCATCGACTACTACACCCTGGGCGCCCAGTACAAGTTCAACAAGAACCTGCGCGTCATCGGCGAGTACCGCATCAACAACCTGGACAGCCAGGAGAGCGGCAAGCTCAACGTCAAGGATGACTTCCAGCTGGCAGCCCGTTACGACTTCTAATCTCGGCTCTCAGTCAGAAAAAAAACGCGCCGGCTTATGCCGGCGCGTTTTTTGTTGGCCCGCAAAGGGATGCAGGCCAGCCGCCGTCCGGCTCATGATCTAGGCTCAACAGAACCACGAAGAGGAGATCATCATGCCGTTACGCCTGCTCATCTGCTGCTGCCTGCTGCTCGCCCTTCCCGTTCAGGCGCTGACCATCGCCATGGTGCTGTGGCGCGGCGAAACGGATGCCGAACGGGGCTTTCGTGCCGAATTGATCCGGCTCGGCCATCAACCCACCTTCGTCACCTTCAACGCCAATCAGGATCGCGCCGCCTTCGCGACCCAGCTGCGCCAGCAACTGCTGCCCTCCCTCGCCGACTACGACTACATCTACTGCTTCGGCACCACGGCCACGACCATGGTCAGGAGCCTGATCGGCGATCGCAAGCCACTGATCTTCAACATAGTGTCTGACCCCGTCGGGGCCGGGATCCTGTCGGAAGACAAGGCGGACAACCGGATGGTGGCCGGCACCAGCAACCTGGTGCCCATGGCACTCCAGCTCGCCAACGCCCGCCAGCACCTGCCCACCGACAAGGGACTGCTGCTGCCCTTCAACCCCCGCGAGCAGAACACCCTGCTGACCGGTGAACTGCTGCTGCGCGAAGCCAAGCGCTATCAATGGGATCTCACCACCTGGCGCATAGCGCCTGACAAGCGGCGGCTGGCCGGCGAGCTCAAGCGTCTGCAACAGGATGCCCGCCAGCGCATCGTCTTCCTCGCCGCCGACAGCTATCTGCTCTCCATCGCCCCCGAACTGCTGGCCGCCCTCAACGAGGCGGGCATCCCCACCATCTGCAGCGCCGAGCTGTTTGTCGAGCACGGCTGCACCGTCGGCACCATCAGCAGCTATGAAACCCTGGGCCGGATGACGGCCAACATCATCCACCGCAACCTGCAGGGCACGCCGCTGCAAGACATTCCGCTGCAGACGGATCCGACCCCCCGGCTGGTGCTGGGCAAGCAACTGGCATCCGCCGACAATCAGGGCACCCAGGGCCGCTGACCACCCGGCCTCCTCCATGGGGCCCAAACCGCCCCTGACACCCAGCGGCACGGCTCTGCCGGCCGCTGCGTTCCATCCGATCCCCTTGCCAAGGTTCATCACATCTTTATGTTGCAGAGCTAATGAAAATCAATATCATTAGCATCCTCTCACAGGAGAGAAACCAATAATTATAAATAAATCAATAAGTTCAGACCATCAGGTCGCTTCCTCAAGAGTCAACACGCAACATGTACACACCCAATCACCCACGCGCCCTGCTGGGCGTCGCTCTGCTGGCCCTGAGTGCCGGCGCCCGTGCCGAAGACGAGACCATGACGGTCGTCGGCAAACGCAGCCAGCATGAAGAGGTCGCCACCGCGACCCGTACCAACACCCCGGCCAAGCTGGTGCCGCAGGCCATCGACAGCGTCAAGGCCAGCGAGCTGACCGCCTTCGGCCAGCCCACCCTGAGCGAGGCCCTGACCGGCATCCCCGGCGTCAACGCCAGCGGCGACACCCGCTTCGATGGCGTCAACATCCGCGGCTTCAGCGCCAGCAACGACTTCTATCTCGACGGTTTTCGCGATGACATGCAGTACACCCGCGACCTTGGCAACATAGAGCGGGTCGAGGTGCTCAAGGGCCCGGCCGCCGTGCTCTACGGCCGCGGCAGCACGGGTGGCATCGTCAACCGGGTCAGCAAGAAGCCGCAGAAGGGGCAGGAGTCCAGCGTCAGCGCCCTGGTCGGCAGCTTCGACAACCGGCGGCTGGCCGCCGACCTCAACGGCGAGGCGGGTGAGCAGGTGCAACTGCGCCTCAACCTGGCTCAGGAAGACAAGGACAGTTTCCGCGACGGCGTGACCAGCAAGCGCACCCTGCTGGCCCCCTCCGTCAACTGGGAGATCAGCGACAGGCTGAACTGGCTGGTGCAGTACGAGCGCAACGAGCACGACCGCACCCCGGATCGCGGCATCCCCGGCGTCAATGGCCGCCCGGCCGACGTGCCGAAGGAGTACGTCTACAGCGACACCCGCCGCGACTTCATCGACGATGTGGCCCAGTCCACCCGCTCCCGCCTCTCCTGGGACATCAACGATCAGTGGCAGTTGCGCCAGCAACTGGGCTACACCAGCCTCGACAGCCAGTTCGACAACACCTATGTCACCAGCGTCAAGGGCGACCAGGTGACCCGCTCCCGCTGGCAGCAGGATCTCAAGGCCAACAGCCTGATCAGCAACACCGAGGCCGAAGGCCAGCTGCAGACCGGCCCCATCGAGCATCGCCTGCTAATCGGCTTCGAGCAGAACTGGCAGGAGCGCACCCCCAAGCTCTACCAGAACGCCACCGCGATCCCGGCCGGCAACCTTTACGATCCTGGCTCCCTGCCCACCTATGATGGCGCCATGAAGCTCTCCAGCGACGCCAACCACAAGGTGCGCGGCTACGGTCTCTACCTGCAGGATCAGCTCAGCCTGGGCGACTGGCATCTGCTGGGCGGCCTGCGCCGCGACGACTTCACCGTCACCAGCCGCCGCAACGACCTCAACAAGGAGGAGACCGTCTCTGTCACCAGCCTGAGCCCGCGGCTGGGGCTGGTGTGGAATCCGCTCGAGGAACACGCCTTCTACACCTCCTACAGCAAGACCTTCACCCCGGTGGGCGGTGAGCTGATCGGCATCACTCCGGGCGACAAGAACAACCACCTGGATCCCCAGCACACCCGGCTGTACGAGGGCGGCGTGAAGAGCGACTGGCTGGATGGCCGGCTGGCGACCACCCTCTCCGTCTACCGGCTGGAGATGTACAACAAGCGCAGCAAGGATCCGCTGGATCCCACCAAGGTGATCCTCACCGGCCTGCAACGCACCGAGGGCATAGAGCTGAGCGCCCGCGCCCAGCTGACCGACGAGCTCTACCTGCGCGGCGGCATCTCCATCCAGGACGCCGAGCAGGTCAAGGCGGATGCGGATCTGCAGGGCAAGCGGCCGATGAACGTCTCCCGCCAGAACGGCCAGCTGTTCGCCGGCTACCAGAGCGGCACCCAGGGCTGGTTCGGCGAGACAGGGGTGACTGCGGTGGGCGATCGCTTCGCCGACAACGCCAACACCACCACCTTGCCCGGCTATGCCCGTTTCGATGCCCGCGCCGGCTACCGCTGGCAACAGTGGGAAACCCAGTTGAGCGTGGAGAACCTGACCGACCACGACTACTTCGTCAGCGCCACCAGCGCCTCCCAGATCATGCCGGGCACGCCCCGTCAGCTGAATCTGAGCGCCGCCTACCGCTTCTGATCCCACCCTCTTCCCCGATCTCTCTGGCCAGCCCTCGCTGGCCAGATTTTTATGAAGCGCAACCGATGAAACGCAGAAGACTCCCCCTTCACAACAACAAGTGGGTGCGCCGCATCCACGCCTGGGCCGGCTTTGCCACCCTTACCCTGATGCTGCTCTACGGCCTGACCGGCCTCTGGCTGCAACACAGGGCCGTGCTGCCCATCCCTGGCCCCCACACCGCCAAGTCGAGCGAGGAGATAGGGCTGGACGCGCCCCTGGCCAGCCCGGACGAGCTGAAAACCCTGTTGCAGCAACACTATCCGGACAGTTTCGAGGAAGGCCGCGCCATGATCACCCCGGCGCAGACCCTGCCCACCCCGGCGGGCCCCCTCACACTGCCGGCCCGCTGGGAGATGCGCGGCGTCACCCTCAGCCAGAGCCTGGCCGCCAGCTATGTGGAGGGCACACTGCTGGTGCGCACCGAGCGGCAGCAGGCCAACTTCGCCGCCAGCCTCAACCGGCTGCATCGCGGCATGGGCACAGGCCTCTCCTGGCAGCTGTTCGGCGATCTGGCGGCACTGGCCATGTTGTTGCTGGCTCTCACCAGTTTGCTGATGTGGAACAAGCTGCACGGCCCGGCCGGTCGCGGCATAGCCCTGCTGCTGCTCGGGGCCCTCGCCACTGTGCTGATTGCCCTGCTCTAGCGCGTTTACCGACACCAAAACGGGATCTGGCGCCCACGGGGGGTAACCTTGCCCGCACCCGAGGTAACAAAAGGTAAGCGGGTGCCGATGGGGGTCACACTTGTCGGCGCCATGACTGGATGGGGGCCGCTCGCGGCTGTTAGGGTGCGGCCAGAATTCCTGGCGCCAAGAGGTATCATGCGCATCTCCAGCATAGAGTGCGGGCGAGTAGTGGCCATCATGGCCGTGATGACCATTCACCTCTCCCCCTTCAGCAATCCGTTCGATCCCGCCCTGTGGGACGGCACCCTCTACTTCTGGCTGGGGGGCGTCATCAACCAGCTGTGCCGTTTCGCGGTGCCGCTCTTCTTCCTGTGCGCCGGCTACTTTCTGCAACCCGCCCTCGCCGCAGGCAACCCCATGGCGGTGGCGCTGCGCTACTGCCGCCCCCTGCTGGGGCTCTGGCTGGCGTGGAGCCTGCTCTATCTGCTGATCCCCTTCAACCCGCCGGCGGCACTGAGCGACGGCTATCTGCCGGCCATGGCGAGCCAGTGGCAGATGCAGCTGGGGGATCCTCTCAACGCCTGGTGGGTGGGCGGCATGATCCATCTCTGGTTCCTGCCGGCCCTGATGTTGGCCGTCTTGCTGCAGGCACTGTGTCATCGGATTGGGCTGCCCCGGCTGGCGCTGGTGCTCGGCGTGCTGCTCTACCTGCTGGCCCTGCTCGGCGGCTCCTATGGCCAGCCGCTGCTGGGGGGCGAGTGGGCCCTGCTGACCCGCAACGGCCCCTTCTTCTCGCTGCTGTTCGTGGCGCTGGGCGCCGAGCTGCGCTTTCGCGCCTGGCAGCCGGATGCCAGGCGCAGCGCCCTGCTGCTGATCGTGGGGATGGCACTCTACGCCCTGGAGGCCTGGGGCCTGCTGCACTGGGCCTCGGTGCCCCTCAGCCGCCACGACTTCCTGCTCGGCTCGCTGCTCTGGGGCCTGGGCCTGTTCGGCCTGCTGCTGGCCAATCCGGGCTGGGGCCAAGGCAGTTGGCTGGAACGCCAGGCTCCGAAAGTGCTCGGTATCTACTGCCTGCACATGATGCTGGTGGTATGGCTGATGATCTTTGGCCCGCAGGGTAAGTTGCTCTGGTGGGAATTGCTGAAGGTACCGGCCTTGCTCGCCCTCTCCCTGCTCGCTTATCGGCTGCTGGCGGCAACCCCGGCCAGCCGTAGCTTGCTGCGCGCCCGCTGACGAGAGACATCTGAGATGGAGGGAGAGGAGACGGGAGCAATGCCGATCCCTCCCTGCTCGCGGCTGAACGGTTGGTTCAATTTTTATTCATCTCGGATAGATAAACTCCGGGTCTCCTTAAACGCGAACCCAGGAGTCATCATCCCATGACGTTGTTCACCAAAACGCTGTTCACCAAGAAATCCGGCCTTGTTCTCGTTCTGCTCGCGGCCAGCGGCTCTCTCAGCGCCGCCGAGATCGCCAACAACAACATCACCGAAGCCGAGATCAAGGCCGCGCAGGATGCCTGGGGCAAGGCCCTGATCCAGATCAGCGATGACTACCGCAGCGGTGGCATAGCGAAGGCCAAAACGACGGCCACTGCCGTGCTCGACAGTGCCTACGGCTACAACAATGGCCCTGTCCTGTTCAAGCCCACCCTGGCCGGGGGCGAACAGACCTTCCGCCTCAACCAGGAAGGGGCGCTGGCCTACTTCGTCGGCAACAATCAGGCCTATCCCGCCGACACCGGCTTCGCCCTCAAGAACTGGAAAAGTTACAACTACGACAACGCCGCCGTCTATATCAACGGCGACATGGCCCTCACCATGGGCAAGGTTCACCTGATAGACAGGGACAACAAGGAGACCACAGTCGACAAGACCTGGGGCTTCAAGAAGGGGGACGACGGCAAGGTGCGCATAGTGCTGCACCACTCCTCCCTCCCCTACGCCGGTTAAGCGGCAACAGGCGACCCGCGGGTCGCCTTTTTTGTTATGAGGGCGCCACTTTGGCCAACCGCCGGGTGACGGCCAGGCTGGCGCTGTTACCATGCCCCTCTTGTGACGAATCCAGACGAGACAGCCATGCAGATCCGCCCCTTCGCTCCGGCCGACACCGAGGCCGTCCTCGCCATCTGGCTGGAAGCCTCTTTGCAGGCCCACCACTTCATCGACCCGGCTTACTGGCACGCCAACCTGGCGCCGATGCGGGAGACCTACCTGCCCGCCGCCGACTCTCATGTGCTCTGGCAAGATGGTACTGCGCTGGGGTTTTATTCCCTGTATGAAGAGACCCTGGCCGCCATCTTCGTAGCACCGGCGCAGCAGGGACGCGGCTATGGCAAGGCCCTGCTGGCCCACGCCAAACGGCAGCGGCCGGCCCTGCGACTGCAGGTGTACCGGCAGAACCTGGCCGCTTGCGACTTCTATCTATCTCAGGGCTTTCAGATCGAGAGTGAACAACGGGATCCCCACACCGGCTGCGCCGAGTGGGTGATGGTCTGGTCGGCGCCAGACTAACCCCGTTCGATGGCGGCTGAGTGTGGCTCGCTCGCCGGGCCATCCCCGGCCCGCACCAGCAGGTCGGCGTGGCTCAGCGCGAAGTCGTGCATCTGCTGGAGCAGGGGCAGCAGGGCGACGCCAAGCGGGCTCAGGGCGTACTCGACCCGGGGCGGCACATAGGGATGGAGGGTGCGGATGATGACACCGTCGCTCTCCAGCTCCTTGAGCTGGGCGGTGAGCACCTTCTGGCTCACCTCGGGCAGACAGCGGCGCAGGTCGCCAAAACGCAGGGTCTGGCTGCGCAGATGAAACAGGATGGCCGGTTTCCATTTACCGGTCAGCAGCCGCAGCACCCGATAGGCGGGGCAAGGGAGTGGGGACACGTGATGGCTCGCGAGTGGTTACTTTGCGGTAACTATGCCACGAAAAGGTGCCTTCTTGCGGACAAGATGCCGGCTTCCTATGATGCGGACTCTGTCACTCCATCCACACGAGAGGAGCATCATGCCCAGTTTGCTGCAAATCCATTTCAATTTCCCCGCCGAGCAGATGGGGCAGGCCCTGACAGCCGCCGCCATGCCGCTGGCCGAGTCCATCAGCCGGGAGCCCGGCTTCATCTCCAAGATCTGGACCGAGAACCCGCGCACCGGCGAGGCGGGCGGCATCTATCTGTTCGAGGATGAGGCCAGCGCCCTCGCCTACGCGACAATGCACGAGCAGCGGGTGCTCGCCATGGGCGCCAGCGCGGTGCAGTACAAGCTGTTCGACGTCAACGAGCCCCTTAGCCGGATCACCCGCGGCATCCCGTGATCACATCAGCCAGTCTCCGCTGGTAATGGGTATCCCGCTGCCAGACAAAGCCCAGCCGCCGAAACAGCCGCTGGCTGGGCTGATTGTCCGGTTCGATATCCGCCAACAGAGTGGCGATGCCAAGCTGCCCGGCATACTCCGTCAGGCAGTTCAGTGCCTCGCCCATCAGGCCCCGTCCCCAATGGCTGCGGGCCAGCATGCAGCCCAGCTCGGCCCGACAGAAAGCAGCCTCGAAACTGTGCAAGCCGCAGGTACCGATCAGGCGGCCGCTGTCGCGTGCCACCAGCCCCCACTCCAGAGATACCCCCGTTGCCAGCAAGCGCTCTACGCTTGCCAACATCTGCGCCACTGTGGCGAGTTCAGGGAAAGGCGGCTCCCCGACGAAACGCATCACAGCAGGATCCCCGTAGATGGCGAACAGATCCGCGCTGTCTTGCTCGCCGAGCGGACGCAGCAATAGCCGCGGAGTCCGCAGGATGGGGAGTTCGCGGGGCAGTGGTTGCAACACATTCAAGGCGCCTGCTCCTGTAGGACGGTAATCCCCATAATAAGACTCAAAACCTCAGGGTCAGGCCGATATTGGCCTGCCACTGGGTCACCAGCTCGCCGCGCACCTTGAACACGCAGTTATCCGGGTTGCAGAGGAACTGGCTGTTGTCGTTGACCAGGGTGCCGTAGCCGCGCACCTCGGCCCGCAGCGCCAGACGCTCGGTCAGACGCGGCTGTACCCCGAGCGCCAGCGACATTGAGGGGACCACCTCGCTGTCGTAGGCGGCGAAGCGCGTCGCCCCTATGCCGGCGCCTATGTAGGGAGCCATCAGGTTGTCCGACAGGGTGAGGGCCCCGGCGAAGTGCAGCGTGTCCACCGTCAGCCGCTCCGACTGATCCGGGGAGAGGCGGGTGGATTGGTGGCTGTAGAGCAGCTCTATCATGCCTGGGTCATCCACTTCCTTGCTGATGAACAGGCCCCAGCTGCCGGAGCCCTCCCCCTGCAAGGATTGCAGCTGGGTGGAGACTGGCATGGGCTGCGGGTCATCGTTCGCCTCGAAGTCGATGGACGAGCTGTAGCCGAAAAACGGCGTCACCTGCCAGCCAAGCCCAGCCTCGCCGTCGGCGCTCCAGGCCTGCCCCAGCGGCAGCAAGAGCCCCATCATCATGATCCCTGCTCGTTTCATCGCAATCCCTCTGCTTGTGCACCAGTGCCCACCAAGCATATCAGAGCCCCCTGACCCCCATCCTAAACCCGGCCTGTATCAACCCATTTTCGCAGGGAGGATCACACTCTTAGTTGCCGCGACCATCTCCCGCCACCACCCCGCTCATCGCCGCTGCCGTTATTCATCGGGGATTAACCTCTGCCACGTATGCTGGCGCGCAACCGGCTCATGGTGAGCCGGTTCAAGTCACCAGAAGGACATACGGGAATGGTTGCCGCGCAACTCAAAGACCCACAACACAAGCTCTCCGACACCCTGCGGGCGACCGCCCACGCCATCGAGGAGAGCCATATCAGCCTGCGCCAGATGCTGGCCCTGGTGGGTGAGCAGGGCATGCTGCTGTTTTGCGTGCTGCTCACAGTGCCCTTCCTGCTGCCGGTCTCCATCCCGGGCGTCAGCACCCCGTTTGGCCTGCTGATCCTGTTTATCGGCATCGGCATCACCCTCAACCGGGTGCCCTGGCTGCCCGCCATCCTGATGGAGCGCCGCTTCGCCGCCGATCAGCTCAAGCCGACCCTGCACAAGGGCGCCGACCTGCTGGCCCGCATCGATCGCTTCATTCGCCCGCGCCTCCTGCTGCTGACCGGCAGCGGCACCATCAACCGCTGCAACGGCCTGCTGCTCATGCTGGCGGCCCTGCTGCTGATGCTGCCGCTCGGCGCCATCCCCTTCACCAATGCCATGCCCGCCTGGGCCATCTTGCTGCTGGCCATCGGCATGCTGCAGCGGGACGGCCTGTTCGTCGCCAGCGGCTACCTGCTGGTCAGCGCGACCCTGGTCTGGTTCAGCGCGCTGGCCATAGGCCTGCTGATGGCGGGGCAGAGCGTCTCGACCCTGCTGAGCTGACGACGCGGGCATGAAAAAGGGGCGACCAAGTGGTCGCCCCTGTTGTTTTGCGCCGTCTCTCGCTCGTCAGAGCAGATCGTAGATGAGGGCCGAGATGGCGAGCAGCCCCACCACCATCACGAACAGTGTGCTGGGGCCGCGATAGCGCGCGAGCGCCGGCAGGCGATAGATGGAGCAGGCCGGCAGCAGGAACAGGATCACAGCGATCAGCGGTCCGCTCACCTTCTCTATGATGTCCAGCACATTGGGGTTCAGATAGGTGATGATCCCGGTCACGACAAACAGGATGACGGACGAGACCCGGGCTATGGTGGTCTCCCTGAGGGAGAGCCCCAGCCCCTGACAGGCACCGCTCACCATGCTCACAGTCCCCTCGCTCACCCCCATGGAGGTGCCGAGGAAGGATTTGGACATGGCCAGAATGGCGATGAGCGGACCCACATAGGCGATCAGCGGATTGGAAAACTTGTTCGCCAGCGCCGACAGCACGGAAATATTGTCGGTGCGGGCCAGCGCCATTTCCGCCTGACTCAGGCTCATCACGCAGCTGATGACAAAAAACAGCACGCTGCCGCAGATCAGCAGGCTGCTGCACTTGATGATGCGCTTGCTGCGCACGTCGGCGCTCACATGGCAGCGCTTCTTCTGGGCGGCGGTAAAGGAAGAGATGATGGGGGCATGACTGAACGAGAACACCATCACGGGCACTATCAACCAGAGGGATTTCCAGAAGGCGGGATCGCGCCACTCCACCGGCTGACTCTCGGTGAAATAGGAGAGGCTCCACTGGGGCAGCAGATAAATGGAGATGCCGAGCAGGAAGGCGACCATGGGCAGCGCCAGCACGCTGATGGCCGACACCACCACCTGTTTGCCGGTCAGCAGGATCAGGTGCAGACCCAGCATCACAGCCAGCACCAGCCAGCCACGGCTCAGCACTGCGCCCCCCAGCTGATGCACCATGAAGCTCTCGATGGCATTGGTGATGGAGATGCTGTAGACCAGAATGATGGGGTAGAAGGCCATCAGATAGACCAGCATCAGCAGCTTGCCCGCCTTGGCGCCGAAGTGCTCCTCCACCACATGGGTAATATCCCCTTCCCGATGGGAGCTGGACAATACCAGGCGACTCAGCGCTCGGTGGGAATAATAAGAGAGCGGGAATGCCATCAATAATATAAACAGCAAAATAACCGGCGAATTACTGCCTACGGTAATAGGGAGAAAGAGTGTACCGGCACCGACTGCAGTGGCATACAAGCCCATGGTCCATACCGAATCACTTTTCTCCCATTTCAACTTTGAAGCTGGGTTCTTCTTTTCAGCAATAGCAATACTCATTGCGATATACACCTTATTTGTCTGTCATCTTTGTTATTTTATTAGCCCGTGTAATAGGCGGGTGATATGTCTGTGCACATCACCAGATTGTAGAAAAAGCAAACCCGCCAGCGGTCAATAAGACAGCCAATATGAAACGGGAATGTCACGCTACCATCGTTGAAATCGCCATAAAGGTCAAGGTTAATAATTCATGACTGTTTGAATAGAATTGTTTCAAAAGACAATGAGATGTATCATTTTGGTCTCAATATGACCAGTTCATTCCCGGCTGATAACATAAGACAAAACCTCTGCGCGTTGTCCAACAACATGAATAAAATCAGCAATCAGGCCGATAATATTAGCACCATCAAACCGGGAATATCAGTGGAATAAGCGAGTCATATTTCGACCCAATTGACATCGGTGTCATTGATGGATTTTACCGATATAAATCAACTTGTTTCATGCAACGAGTACAGTCCCCGTCATCAGGTTGCCGGGCAATGAGCAACCCGGTTGCGCCCCGCCCGCTTGGCCCGATACAACCACTCATCGGCACGCGCCAATGCCAGGTTGATCTCTTCCCCCGGCGTCACCAGAGTCGTGCCCAGACTGACGGTGAAGGCCACAGGATCAGGCGCCAGCGCCTCCACGGCGGCACGGATCCGCTCCGCTATCATGCATAGCTCTGACTCACCCAGCCTTGGCAACAGGATCAGGAATTCTTCGCCACCACTGCGCACAAACAGGTCTTCGCTCCGCAACTGGGCCGCCACGCACTCGCAGAAACGCTGCAACGCCCTGTCACCCTGCTGATGGCCGAAGCGATCGTTGATCTGCTTGAAGTGATCTATATCCAGCATGATGAGGCCACTGCACTCGGGGTTCACCCTTTGCTGCTGGCAGTGTTCAAAGAAGAAGCGGCGGTTGTAGAGGCCGGTGAGCTGGTCGGTCTCGCTCTGCAGCTTGAGCCGCTGCTGCAGCTCGTACTGGCGGGTGATGCTGCGGGTCACCCAGGCCACCGCCCGCTTGCCATCGTAGCGAGATGGCAGCGGGGCTATCTTGCCCTCGAACCTCTGCTCTCCCTGTGGCCCCACCGAGGAATCGATCCCCACCACCTCCACCGCCGCCAGGCCGTACTCCACCACCTGCACCTGGCCCGAGCTCAGGGCCAGGGCAACTTGCTCCATCACCCACTGCGCCATGTCGGCGGGCAGCACATCGGCCAGCCGCTTGCCCGCCAGCGGATTGCCATCCTGATAGGATTGCTGCTCCATGCCGCCTATGTATTCGATGTAGTAACCATCCTCGCTCAGGATGAAGACAGGATCAGGCAGCTGGGCCATCACTTCGTATAGTTGTTTGACCGAGAGAGCCATACCATTTCCTTAATCCGATTGCCGAGAGGCGAGCGCCAGACTTGCCACCTGATCCCGATTATCGTACCCAGGCTGGCTCTGGGCCAATAACGGATCCTGTCATTGATAGATATTAATCAATACATTCAAGAAAATAAGATGCGCAGTCAGCTTGGGTCGGATGAAAAACAGGCAACAAGCCAGACTCGTCGGCTGCGACACGCGGATATTCAAGCCACCTCACAGGCCGTGCGTGCGCAGATTGTTTCCCGCCCTCGCTTCCATTAGGCTGGCCTTCCTGAGTCTGTCTTTGCTGTCTGTCCAGACTCACCATTTCATGCTCATCGCCTTGGCGAAACAGGATTGTGGGCAAGCGGAGAAAGGATATCCAGATGAAGAAGAGCATAGTGACCGCCAAGTTCGAGGCCGTGAGCATCGAAGGCGAGCAAGTAACCCTGAAAATGGCGATCAAGGCGCCGGAGCCGGACCCCAAATCCGCCAGTGGCGACTGGCGCTGCAAGGTGAAGCTGGAGGGGTTGAGCGACAAGACCTTCATCTATGGCGTCGATGCCCTGCAGGCCCTGAGCCTGGCCCTGAAATTCGTCGAAAATGAGCTGCGTGCCTTCTCCGACGCCGGCTGGCAATTCTACCTCCCCGGTTGCCCCGATCAGTCCGTGGATATCGCCGCCTGCTATTTCCCCGAGATTTGACGAACCCCTGGTAGCAACACCTTTATCTGCTCATCGAAACGGGTCACCGGGCAATGGCTGATGTCCGGTTCCGTGGTCAGAGGGCTTGACTAGCTTGAGTCCAAGCCATTATTTATTGAGGCTATTTTCATGGACCTGGAGCCAATATGCGACTGACCCCACCCCTACCGCCGCAGGATGAGGAGCTCGATGCCCTGCGGATCGGCCTGTCTGGCTACAACACGGACAAGGCTGGCACACATCCGCGCGAGCGGATCGCCAGCTTTATCAAGGATGCACAAGGCAAGGTGCTGGGCGGCATCCTCGCCGATATCAAGTGGGGCTGGCTGCACGTGGACTGGCTCTGGATCGACGAGCGCATCCGCCAGGATGGCTGGGGCGCCCGCCTGCTCGGCGCCATGGAGCAATATGCCCGCGACCAGGGCATCACCCACTTTCATCTGGAAACCACCAGCTTCCAGGCGCTGCCCTTCTACCAGAAACAGGGCTACACCGTCTTTGGCGAACTGCCGGATATGCCGCCGGGGCATATCACCTATTTTCTGAAGAAGATGGGGCAGTAACAGGCGCACTCAGGGTCATGGAAACAAGAGGGTTGAATGCGATGGCAATCAACCCTCTTTGTCATGTTTAGTGGCTGGCGGAGCGGCTGCCGTTCCAGAGCAGCTCGCCACTGCGCAGCTCCATCAGGCTCATGGTGAGCCGATAGCGACTCCCCTCGGACACCAGATCCCCATAGAGCATGTAACCGGCCCCTGTCTGGCGGCCGAGCCGCACCAGGGATGCCGGGTTCATGCCCCCCTGCTGATACTCGAGCTGCCCCGTGATGGCGGCCACCTGACCGGGATCGACGAAACGAAAACCGCTTTTGGACTGGATCCGCTTGCTCATGGCCGCCGCCATGGTGCGGGTATCGAGCTCGTCATTGGTGCCGTCTCGGGGCGGGGTGAGCAGCAGCACGGGATTGCCGCTCTTCACCAGCTCCCGCACCTCGGGGGCCTGCACGAAGGCATCCGCCATGGCCAGCGCCAGCCCGGTCGGGGCTACCGGCTTGGGCAGGGGCGCCCCCGTATCCGGCTTGGTAACAGGTTTGTCCGGCTGGCTCACTGGCTGGTCCGGTTCACTGACCGGGGCCTGAGTGCCACCGTAGGGATTGACCGCACAGCCGCCCAGCAACAGGGCCCCTACCATCAACAAGGAACGCAGCTTCATCTTTTCTCTCCGCCAAAAGTCCGTAGGACAGACTTCACCAAAAGCCCGTGGCGGAGCCCTTGCCCCGCATCGGCTCCATGCTAGAGACAAACCCGTCCCGGGTCGATACGCCAGATGACACGGGACGACAGAGCCTGGCCAACCCGCACCCGGCCGGTGCTGCAGCACAAAAAGGTGGCAGACCGTCATCAAATTCCTTTACGGTACTGTGCTGACAGATTCGAAAGGAGAGCATCTTGCACGGACCCGATCCCGCCAATCCCTACCCCATGAAGGGCTTCCCCCAGGTGTGCTTTATCAAGAACACCATCAAGGGGCCCAATATCGAGGTGGGCGACTACAGCTATTACGACGACCCGGAGGATTCGGCAGGCTTTGAGCGCAACGTCCTCTATCACTTCCCCTTCATCGGCGACAAACTGGTCATCGGCAAGTTCTGCGCCATCGCCCGCGGGGTCAAGTTCATCATGAACGGTGCCAACCACCAGACCTCCGGCTTTTCCACCTACCCCTTCTTTATCTTCGGCAACGGCTGGGAGAGCGCCGCCCCCGCACCGGGCACGCTGCCTTACAAGGGGGATACCGTCATCGGCAACGATGTCTGGATAGGCTATGACGCGCTGATCATGCCGGGCGTCAAGGTCGGCAACGGCGCCATCATCGCCGCCCGCTCCGTGGTCACCGGCGACGTACCCGCCTACGCAGTGGTCGGCGGCAACCCCGCCAAGGTGATCCGCTACCGCTTTGACGACGACACCATAGCCCGCCTCAATGCCATCGCCTGGTGGAACTGGCCGGTGGAGCAGATCAGCCGGAACTTAAAGCTGATTGGCGGCGGGGATATTACGGAATTGGAGAAGGTGGGTTTATAGCAGTCCATCTGGAGGCGTCGAGGAGAACCTACCCATCAGATCGCAGCACAGCGGCCAGCCCCCTGGAGAGAACGCATCAATCCCCCAGTCCATTGTGATATATGCGAATTTAATTCAATCAGGCCCTACATGGAGTTACCCGAATGACCGCACCAACACCCGTTTTCACTGTCGTCCACTCAACGCCGCCCGTCGAAACCTATCGCTATCTTCGAACAGGGGCAGGACTTAGCTCGAAGACCATTGCGGCCGCAGAACGTGGCCTGCCCAATACGCTGTTTGCCGTCCAGATATTTTGCGGTCAGACCGCAATCGGCATGGGTCGTGTTATCGGAGATGGCGGGACATTTTATCAAGTCGTTGATATTGCAGTCCTGCCTGAATATCAGGGTCAAGGTGTAGGCAAAAAGATCATGGCGGAGATCGCGGACTATATCGCCCGCGAGGTGCCGGAGTCAGGCTATGTCAGCTTGCTTGCAGATGGGCAGGCTCAGCGACTCTATCAGCAATTCGGTTTCTCGCTCACGGCTCCTGCCAGTGTTGGCATGGGGCTTAAGCGGGTTGCCGTCGAAAAAGCCTAACCATTCATCCAAATGAAAAGGCAGGACAGCCCATGACATTCCAGCCACTTGCCAATACCAATCTCGTTATTCGCCCCTTCGAACCGGGTGATGCCGATGAGTTTGTCCGCGCGGCGCACGAATCCATCAACACGGTTGGCACCTGAATGAGCTGGTGCTCCCACTCATTCACTCGGGACAAGGCACTGGCGTGGTTTGCCACCTGTGATCACGATCGTGAAGCGGGGCGGGCCTATGATATGGGGCTCTTCTGCGCAGCCACCGGCCAGCTGCTGGGTGGCGCCGGCATCAATCAGCTGGCAACACAGCCAGCGAAGCGGTTGCCATCGCCTCAGGTGCCACCTTTGAATGCCGAGCCAGAAATCGTATCTTCCTTCATGACCAGCCCCGTGATGCATATATCTATTCGCTTACGCCCATAGACTGAATCCTGTTGTAGGACGTCTCCTGCGTGTATCTCTCAGATGAACAGATGCTAGACATAGCACTCCATCTCAGCACCACTAAGTCCAGCAATCTTTTCCCCCTCGGCCAAAGTGGCAGGAGTCCCTAAACCACCACTCATCACCATGTCGAACCTCATTTTCCACAGTTAGGCTAATTATGTACGAGACACATCTAATACAAACACGTCTATTAGTCCTAATAAATCGGTGGGGAGTTTATCCTCAATTCTTGATTTCAGCATCTCGGTAGATTCAATACCGTGCTTCTTTCGTCCTGCAACCTCTTCATTCGCACCAAACCAGATAACTAAAAATATGCCTTGCTGTTCAGCGTCCGGGTGGATGGAATAACGGTCATAAAGCTGGGCTGATGCGGCCGTGTAAAGCTCTCGATGCCATTGCCCTTTTACCTCAGTCACTAATAGGCGCCTCTGACCAGCAATAATTTTGGTGACAGTGAAATCACTCCGATTTCGATCCTTTAGCTGATGTTCTGGCGTGACTGTGATGTTTTGCGGCTCAAGGCGCAACTTGATACGTTCAGCAATGATCTCGGTTGAACGCACTTCATCCAACCTTTCACCTTTCTCGTAAAAGCGCTCTGCTGAATTGAACTCTCCCCCATTGATATCTTGTTGATATCGGTGCAACTCATCAAGAACCAGCTTGCGTAAGCCCTCCACTGTGACGACTTCATTACCATCCAGCAACTTGATAATTTCTTGTGGCAGTGGAGGTGTGAAGTCTCGCAATGCCCTCTTCCTAATTAAGGAGGCATTAATACTCTGCAAGTCCATATGGAAGTCAGAAAAGCGAAGGTCAGAAAGCAACAATCTAATGTATGATGCTCCATCATCTGTATTGAATGACCAGAGTAACTCTTTTAAAAGTCGATAGGCTTTCTCATCTTGGGGGCTATCACTTCCCCAGCCACTAGGTAACTCTACCTTTGGCCATCGTTCAATAAACCCGTCTAAAATTTTATATGCTTTATCTGCACTTAAGGCAGGCCAGCTTGGATTTTCACTCCTGTTTATGCTGCTAGAGAATCTATAGAAAAGTAGAACTGTGCCCCTATCTCTCTTAAGCCAGTCCCAATACTGCTCGGGTGTATCTTCAATAAAATAAAATGATCTTAATAGCCAGAATGTACGTTTCTGTTCGATCTCATCATTATCTGTTAAGGAAGGCCATGCCGACATTAACTCACTACAGCGACTAGCAATGACCTCATTCAATTCAGTACGCTCTCCATACTGAGCGGCAATGTCAAAAAGTTCACCCAATGTAGAAAGATTTAGTTCTGGATAATTCTGGAGCCACTCAATTGAAAGAGATGCGCGTAAATGACTGAAATTATCATCTCTTTTTAATAACCACAGTTCGACATTGCTGCATGTTTTATTAGCAAGTTGCGGCTCTAAATACTGTCGAATAAAGCTCTCTGCTTTTGCTGGGTCAGAAAATATGAGGCGATCTACTTCAGTTCTAAGGAGATCTCTTTCTTCTTTTGATATTGCGCTATAGCTAATGTTTATATTGGTTCGTAATGCACCCAATAATCGATAATCAACAGTTTCTAAATTACCCTTTACTCGAAGTATTTGAATGCAGGCTGCATAAAGCACTTTTTCAACATTGAGGGACTGGGAGGCGCACTGCAGTTCTGCTAGTTTCTCTAAAACTGGAACATGGGGTGAAATAAAATCCAGACAATTTAGGAGAGCATTGTGAACAATCGCCTTATCTCCAAATTCAAGTTCAATCCTGTCTGGTGCCATCAAAAAAAGCTCTGAAAAACGAATCAAAAGACTCCAATGACGGCCACTTCCCACTAACTCCTTGTTTTCTTGTACATACTTAATATTTGCCGAGTGTAACGCCGTCTGTTTTTTGTCTCGGCGGCCTATTACTTTTGATCTCTTGCGTAGCCATTCATGACGATGCCGTTGGAACTGTTCCTTAGTTACCTTGTTAGACTTTGCCCACACTCGCATAAGCGCTGGTTTTAACAATGCTTGTTCACGCATGTGCTGCCTGAGAGAATTCTTACCTCGCTCTTCATTTCTACGGTAATATTGGTGTCGTTCAATGAAATACGCCCATAGAGTTATATTATCTATTTCAAAAGCAAGGTCTACTATGAACTTAAAATCTATCGATTGAAGGTTGAGGCCGGAGTGACCATGCCAGCTGAAATTATATAACTGAGTATGATGAATATCGTCTACATCAGTTAAATTAGAAAATGCTTGCGCGATAATACCTTGTCGTAAAAGGTGGTCTGTAGACAGTATACGCACAGAGTTGCTTTCATCAGCCATCTTACTCTCATGAAAATTAAGCCCCTGAGTCCACCGCCAAACTTTCACTGGATCAAATGGTGCTTGAGCCATATCAAAATAGTGATCAAGCAGTGAGCCTACGATTTTACTTATACCGTTTCGACAATAACATTCGTAGCATTCTTTGCCACAATGGCAGGCAAGGTATCTGGTCAATTCATCCAACAACCACTTGGTAGTTAGCAGATCAATTTCAGCAATAAAATTTTTGATAAAGTAGTGAGCACCGATAGTACGCTCTAGCTCTTGGTGGCTTGGATAGAGCGTTGCACAAACCAAAAGGAAATCAGATAAATACTGCCTTTCGAATGTTTGATACCCCAGCGTAATAATGATTTCTGCCGCGCACTCAAGCGATACTTCACTCGCTTCAACAATGAGACTGGCCAAGTCTGCGTAGTGATCGCGGCCTGTTATCTTGAGCAAGCATCTCGTTGCCAGAATACGTGTATGGGCGTTTTCTTGCGAAGCTAATGCGAGTTGGTGCAATTCATCTTGCAATGAGTCGATTGCCGAAGATCCCGCCAGCAATTCAAGAATCAAGTCGCGCAAATGTCCTTCATCACCAGTGGCTAGCAGTGGCTTTAGTTCGTCTGACACATCCTGCGTGAAGAAACCAGCGATGCTAAACCTGCGCCAGTAATCACCACGCCTGAAGTAGGGATCTTGAGCTGCAAATTTCCTCAATTGCGCCAGCAGCATTCGTTTTGAGCCAGGAAGCAATTGGGAAGGATCTCCGTTGGCCAGCACAGCATAAGGGTCGATCCTGATGGCCTCTTCCTGTATAGCGCGGTTACCCAAGGCCGCCATCCAGCCCAATAGCCCCCGTAATTCATCTCGCACCGTATTGTTGGGCGCGATGACGGCGAAACAGCTTGCAAGCATCAGTGGTTTGGTTGGATCCACAATCCGTTGAGTCAGATAGTGCGCCGCGCAATATTCAGCAACGATCTTATGCACTGGACGATGTAGATCCACTCGCTCACCCGGTTTAAAAAGCTGGGTTGCCAGAATGTCGTTTCTGGAAGCGATAGGGTGAAGCAATGACGTCAGCGTCGGGTAGATCCGATCTGCCATAGCCTCTTGGGTACTGACACCCTCTGCGCCTGACAACAGTAATTTGGCGAATACTTCCGATACCAATTCAATTTTTTGCTGTGTGGTCAGAGAATGGGCAGCGCTCCTGACACTGGAGTTGGCCTCTTTGGCCAGACGCTCGACTGCCGTGCTGAAAATGGAGCGCTTGTCGAGGAAATGTCTATCGCTCTCGATATAGGCGCCCGCAAACAGTTGCAGGAACAGTGGATTGGGCAGTAATGGGTCCAGTTCAAATCGAATCACTTCAGAACGGAAGGCGCTGAAGTTCTCTTCTGGGTAGTGATGCAGGAAAATAGCTTGCTGGTCGTCCCCTTCAAATTCACATAGCCTGACGACCAGAGGTTGCTCTCCAAGAAACTCTCTGAATGACTGGGTGTCGGCATTACTCCACTCACTGGAGCGGCTTGAAATGATGACTCGCGTTGCTTTTGCCTTACAGGCATTAGCTAGAACTAAGTGAATTCCTGACTGATCTATCTTGGCCAGTTCATCGAATGCATCGATCACCAGTGGACTATTTTCTACCTCTGCCCCCATATGCCGGAATCGGGTTGCGGTTACGGCTTTTGTCCCCAACTGCCGCGCAAGACTTTCCATCAGCTCGGTTTTTCCCCCACCAGGCTCCGCCAAGACGACAACAAACTTCGAAGCAGCCAATAGCTCTGCTTCTGTGTATATCTGGCTATCACCAGAAAGCTTGCGCGGGAGGTAAAACGTCGACGTCATAGGAACAAGAAACCTGTGTATTGGAATCGCTGGAGGGTCTTTCTTCGCTAGTTTGAAAGCCTCATCCAGAGTCAGTTATTTCCGATACTACGCCATATATCAGATAGTTGGGGCTATTTCCCCGTTGATATTGAGAGGTGTGACATGAACGAGCATTACAACGCGCACCGTACTAACTGGCCAAGAGCGGGCGCGGTATTGGTTCTCCCTCTCATTCGCTGAGGCGAGCCCGCTTGTCCAGGCCGCGAGACAGGATGTCGAGCGAGCGGCGCCGGGCCATGGATGGCCCGTCGGCGCGTGCCGTCGGACAAGCGGGTGAGCCGAAGGCACCCGATATAAGTCGGGCGAATAAGCGGGGGTGGCCTTTCTTTTGGTGACTTTTCTTTGGCCACGCAAAGAAAAGTTACTCGCCCAAGCCCGAAGGGCGGGCGAAACCCCTTCGAGGCCAGCGGCCTCGCGTCCTGTACGGCGAAGCTGTGCCATTCCCCCCATCACACGGAACGGACGATTACGCCTGACGGCTAATCGACCCTACGATTGCACGGCGCAGCCGTGCCTGCTCGCCACAGGCACGGAGTCTGGCTAGACGCCCGGATGCAACCAGCAAAGGGGGGCGTGACCGCCCCTATCGGCCCAAAAACGCCTCCCAGTCCTTAAACACCGGCTGCAACCCAGCCTGCCTGACGGCAGCGGCGACCTCACCCAGCGGGCGAGCATCGTGGATGGCGAACTGCTCCAGCTCCTCCTTGTCCCCTTCCGCATAGCCACCCGGCTGGGTGCGCGACTCGGCCGACATCTGGGTGATGCCGAGACGCAGGGCGCCGTTGCGAAACGCCGGCGATTCCCGGGTGGAGAGCGACAACTCCAGAGTTGGCGAGAAGAGGCGCCAGGCACAGATAAGTTGCACCAGTTGCCTGTCCGACATCACCACCTCGGGCTGCAGGCCGCCAGTGCAGGGACGCAGGCGCGGGAAGGAGAGCGAATAACGGCTCTGCCAGTGGTGGCGCTCGAGCCAACTCAGGTGCTCGGCCACGAAATAGCTGTCGGCGCGCCAGTCCTTTGACAGGCCGATCAGCGCCCCCAGCCCTATCTTGTCGATGCCGGCCCGGCCCAGCCGCTCCGGGGTGGCGAGCCGCCACTCTATGTCCTGCTTGTTGCCACGCAGGTGATGGCGGGCGTAACTGGGGGCGTGATAGGTCTCCTGATAGACCATGACGGCATCCAGCCCCAGCGTCTTGAGCTCGGCGTAATCCGCTTGCGACAGGGGCTGCACCTCCATCGCCAACGCGCTGAAATGGCGGCGGATCTGCGGCAGGTGCTCACGAAAATAGGCCATACCCACCTTGCTCTCGTGCTCGCCTGTCACCAGCAGCACGCTGTCGAAGCCGCGCGCCTTGATGGCCAGACATTCCCGCTCAATCTCATCGCTATTCAAGGTCTTGCGCTTCAAGCGATTGCTCATGGAGAAGCCGCAGTAGGAGCAGTCGTTGGCACAGAGGTTCGACAGATAGAGGGGCACGTAGAAGCCCACCGTATTGCCGAAACGCTGGCGGGTGAGGCGCTCCGCCAGCTCCGCCATCCGGGGCAGGAAGGGCTCGGCGGCCGGGGAGATCAGCGCCATAAAGTCCTGCAGGGTGCGGCGCGGATTGGCCAGCGCCCGCTCCACATCCCGGGTCGTCTTGGCACGGATCTGCATGCCGATATCGTCCCACTCCAGCTCGCGCCAGCGCTCGACAAAGCTTGCTTCCTTTGTCTCAGCCGCGGCCCTCCCCCCCTCTCCCACAGGGAGAGGGGCGCGGATCCCATCCATCTCGGGAATCGGGGCGAGAGAGGCCATCGCCACCGAGTCTTGCCCAGTGCTCAGGCTCATAAGGCCTCCAGAAAATCGGTGAGCGGGCTGGAGGCGCTGGCTTGCAGACCGCGCGCGCCGAGGCCCGCCTCATAGGCGCTGCGGCCAGCCTCGCAGGCGAGCGCGAAGGCGCGCCCCATGGCGACCGGATCCCGGCTCACGGCGATGGCGGTGTTGACCAGCACGGCGTCGGCGCCCAGCTCAAAGGCGGCGGCGGCGTGGCTCGGCGCGCCTATCCCCGCATCCACCACCACGGGCACCCGCGCCTGTTCGATGATGATGGCGAGGAAATCCCGGGTCACCAGCCCCTGATTGGAGCCGATGGGGGCGCCGAGTGGCATGACGGCGGCGCAGCCCACCTCTTCCAGCCGCTTGCAGAGCACGGGATCGGCCCCGCAGTAGGGCAGCACCACGAAACCCTCTTTCACCAGCTGCTCGGCCGCCTTGAGCGTCTCTATGGGATCGGGCAGCAGGTATTTGGGATCGGGGTGGATCTCCAGCTTCAACCAGTGAGTCCCGAGCGCCTCGCGGGCCAGATGGGCGGCAAATACCGCCTCGGCGGCCGTCTTGGCCCCCGAGGTGTTGGGCAGCAGCTTGACCCCGAGTGCCAGCAGCGGGTTAAGGATATCGTCGTGGCGCTTGCCGGGGTCCAGGCGCTTGATGGCCATGGTCACCAGCCGGGAGCCGCTTGCTTCGATGGCGGCCGCCATCAGATCCGGGCGGGCAAACTTGCCGGTGCCGGTAAAGAGGCGGGACGAAAATTCATGGTCGGCTATGGTCAGCATCTCAGCCTCCGGCGATGGCAGTGAAAAGGTGGATCTGGTCCCCGTCATTGAGTCGGGTGTCTGGCCAGCGGCTGCGGGACAGCACGGCGCCGTTGAGGGCCACCGCCACCCCCTGCGGGGCAACCTCGCGGGCCGCCAGCAGCTCGGCCACGCTGATCTGGTTATCCGGGCTGGTCGTCAGCACCAGCTCGCTGTCGTTCAATCGGATCTTCATTGCACATCCTCCATGGGATTGGCAAAGGTAGTGGCGCCGCACACGGGGCAGGCGGGATCGGGGGACAGCCCCAGGGTCTGCCACTCGTGGGTCAGGGCATCGAAACGGCGCAATGTGCCCGCCACCGGGCTGGGTTTGCCCAGCAGCAGACGCAGGGCTTCCAGCGCCTGCAAGGCGCCCATCACGCCCACCAGCGGGCCTGTAACGCCGCTGCTCTGGCAGCTTTCCGTGATGCGGGTATCCAGCGGATAGAGACAGGCGTAGCAGGCCTGTTCGGGAGCAGTTCGCACCATCAGCTGACCCTGCCAGCCGACGGCGGCGGCCGAGATCCAGGGCTTGTTATGAGCCACGCAGGCGGCGTTGATGGCGTGGCGGCTGGCCAGGTTGTCGCAGCAGTCGACAACCAGATCCACCTCGGCCACGAAGGCCGGCAGGCTCTGCTCATCGAGCCGCTGATTGATGGCAATCAGCTCCACATGGGGGTTGTGGGCCGCCAACCGCTCGCGGGCCAGCTCGGCCTTGGAGTGATTGACCGCCTCGGAATCGAACAGGATCTGGCGCGGCAGGTTGCTGGAATCCACCACGTCGCCGTCGGCGAGCCACAAGGTGCCCACCCCGGCTCCGGCCAGATAGAGCGCCAACGGCGAGCCGAGCCCACCGAGGCCGACGATCAGCACGGATGCCTCTTTCAGCCTCGCCTGCCCCGCTTCGCCGATTTCGCTCAGCATCAGTTGCCTGCCGTAGCGCAGGTATTCCGCATCAGAGAGCATGATCGGCCTCCTGCTGCGTGATGGCCTGATGGGTAAGTGCAGAGCAAGGCTCATCCCCCGCCCCCACGGCCGCCAGCAGCCGCTCGGACGCCCCCTGCCAATCGTCGCTTGCCGTGATGGCAGAGACCAGGGCAATGCTGCCCACCCCGCTTGCCTGCACCGCCGCAATGCGATCCTCGCCGATGCCGCCGATGGCGACCGTCGGCCAGTCGCACATGAGTGCCCGATAGCGTTGCAGCCGCACCAGCCCCTGCGGGCGGGACGGCATCTGCTTGGTATTGGTGGGGAAGATATGACCCAGCGCTATGTAGGAGGGGGCCAGCTCGCGGGCCCGCATCAGCTCGAAGTAGCCGTGGGTGGAGAGACCGAGGCGCAGGCCGGCAGCCTGGATGGCGGCGAGATCCGCCGTCTCCATGTCCTCCTGCCCCAGATGCACGCCGTAGGCACCGGCGGCTATGGCCTGCTGCCAATGGTCGTTGATGAAGAGCCGCGCACCGTGGCGGCGACCGAGCGCCACCGCATCGCGAATGGCCGGTGCTACCTGGGCGGCGGGCAGGTTCTTGATGCGCAGCTGGATGGTCTTGACCCCGGCCCCCAGCAGACGCCTGAGCCACTTGACCGAATCCACCACAGGATAGAGGCCGAGCCGATGTTCGGTCCGGGCGAAGGGGCCATCCGGCAGGCGAGCCTCGCTGGCGGGATAGAGACCAAAGCGGCGATCCAGGCTCGATCCCGCCAGTACGGCGCGGGGAAAGTGCGCGAGACTGGTCGGCCAGCCGAGATGGGCTATGGGGCCAGGGCCGGCCCCCACCCCTTGCGCCCCCGCCAAGCCTTGCTGCAGGTAGGCGCGCGCCAGCGTGATGGCGTCATCGACCGGGTGATCCTGCGCCACCACGGCGGCGATGGCGCTGGCGTAGCAGCAACCGGTGCCGTGGCCGTGGCGGGTGTCGAGGCGTGGCGCCCCTAGCCAGAACTCGCGGTGCTCGTCCTGGTAGTAATCGAGGCAGAGCTCTTCGCTCCAGCCCAGATGGCCGCCCTTGACCAGCACGGCGCGGACGCCGAGTTCCCGCAGTCGCGCCGCCCCCGCTCGCACCAGCTCAGGGCTGCTGGCGGGAATGCCGGTCAGTGCTTCCAGCTCGGGGCCGTTGGGGGTGATGAGGGAAAGTCGCGGCAGCAGGTGCTCACGCACCGCCGCCAGCATGTTGGCTTCGGCCATGGGGGTGCCCGTGCTGGCAATCGCCACCGGGTCGTAGACCACAAAAGGCGCTGCCAGAGTATCGAGCCGCCGGGCCAACACCTCCACATGGAGCCGGGTCGGCAGCAGGCCTATCTTGATGGCCGCCGCCGGCAGATCGACGCCGAGGGCGTCGATCTGGGCGCAGAAGGTCTGCATCAGCACGGGGTCGACCATCTTCACCGCCACCGAATTCTGGGCCGTGATGGCGGAGATGACGGAGCAGCCGTGTACACCCAGGCTGTGCAATGTGTGCAGATCGGCCTGAATACCGGCGCCGCCCCCCGAGTCGGAACCGGCTATGGTCCAGACTATGGGTCGGCTGTTCATGCCTCCTCCCGCGCCGGTTTGAGGGCCGCCGCCTGATGGTAGAGTTCGCTCCCCTTTTCCTTGAAGGTCTCAGCCATCTGCGCCATGCCGCTCTCGACGTCAGCCTGCTTGAAGGTCTCGGGCCCTTTGTGCGCCATGCCGCTTTCGACATCGACCGGCTTGAAGGTCTCCGGCTCCTTGTGGGCCATGCCACTTTCGACCTGGGCCACCACCCGCTCCTGCTGGCCATCCATGCCCACCAGTTTCACCTCGACCGCTTCCAGGCTGGCCGCGTAGTCGCGCACGTCCTGGGTGATCTTCATGGAGCAGAACTTGGGGCCGCACATGGAGCAGAAGTGCGCCACCTTGCCGGACTCCTGGGGCAGGGTCTCGTCGTGGTAGGCGCGGGCGGTTTCGGGATCCAGCGCCAGGTTGAACTGATCCTCCCAGCGGAACTCGAAGCGCGCCTTGGACATGGCGTTGTCGCGGATCTGGGCACCCGGATGCCCCTTGGCAAGATCGGCGGCGTGGGCGGCGATCTTGTAGGTGATAAGCCCCTGCTTCACATCCTCCTTGTTCGGCAGCCCCAGGTGTTCCTTGGGGGTGACGTAGCAGAGCATGGCGCAGCCATACCAGCCGATCATGGCGGCGCCTATGCCGGAGGTGAAGTGATCGTAGCCGGGGGCTATGTCTGTGGTGAGCGGGCCAAGCGTATAGAAGGGCGCCTCGTGGCAGTGTTCCAGCTGCTCCGTCATGTTGCGCTCTATCATGTGCATGGGCACGTGACCCGGCCCCTCGATCATCACCTGCACGTCGTACTCCCAGGCGATCTTGGTCAGCTCGCCCAGGGTGTGCAGCTCGGCGAACTGGGCCTCGTCGTTGGCGTCATAGACTGAGCCGGGACGCAGGCCGTCGCCGAGCGACAAGGCCACGTCATAGGCGGCGCACAGCTCGCAGATCTCCCGAAAATGCTGGTAGAGGAAGTTCTCCTTGTGGTGCGACAGGCACCACTTGGCCATGATGCTGCCGCCGCGGGAGACGATGCCGGTGAGGCGCTTGGCCGTCATGGGCACGTAGCGCAGCAAGACGCCGGCATGGATGGTGAAGTAATCCACCCCCTGCTCGGCTTGTTCGAGCAGGGTGTCGCGGAACAGCTCCCAGGTGAGGTCTTCGGCGATGCCGTTGGTCTTCTCCAGCGCCTGATAGATGGGCACTGTACCGATGGGGACCGGGCTGTTGCGCAGGATCCACTCGCGGGTCTCGTGGATGTTGCGACCGGTGGAGAGATCCATGACGGTGTCGGCGCCCCAGCGGGTGGACCAGACCAGCTTCTCCACCTCCTCTTCGATGCTGGAGCTGACCGCCGAGTTGCCTATGTTGGCGTTGATCTTCACCAGGAAGTTGCGGCCTATGATCATGGGCTCGGTTTCCGGGTGGTTGACGTTGTTGGGGATGATGGCGCGGCCGGCGGCCACCTCATCGCGCACGAACTCGGGGGTGATGTTCTCGGGCAGGCGGGCGCCGAAACCCTGCCCCGGATGCTGGCGCAGCAGCAGTTCGGAGCGCACCCGCTCGCGGCCCATGTTCTCGCGGATGGCGATAAATTCCATCTCCGGGGTGACCAGCCCCTGACGGGCATAGTGCAGCTGGGTCACCCGGCGGCCCGGCTTGGCGCGGCGGGGCTTGGGCAAGTTATCGAAACGCAGGTGATCCAGCCCCTCGTCGGCGAGACGCTCCTGAGTGAAGGCGGAGCTGAGACCATCGAGCTCTTCGGTATCTCCCCGCTCCAGCACCCAGCCTTGCCGCAGGCGCGGCAGACCGAGACGCACGTCGATGACGGCATGTTCATCGCCATAGGCACCCGAGGTGTCATAGACGGGGACAGGCTCGTTGGCTTCGAACTGCGGGCTCTCCTTGCTGCCGCCGACCAAGGTGTCGGCCAGGGTGATTTCACGCAGCCCCACCCGGATATCGGGGCGAGAACCTTCGATGAAGATGCGGCTGGAGTTAGGGTGGGCCATGCCCTTGAGGTTGTCGATAAAGCGCTGGGCGCTGGCGCGCTGCTCGCGACGACTGGGGGCTGGATTGCGCTGTTCGGAAACAGCCTGCTCGGATACGGCCTGTTCAGTGGCGGATGATACGGAAGTAGACATAGCAAAACTCTCATTAACTGGTTGAAGTTATGGGTGTTTGCTTGTCTGGAGTTCGAGGAGAAGTGATGAACCTGTGGGTGAGTTGTGCCGCAAGAGGGAGCGAGCCCGGGATCTGTTCCTCCCTGCTCTGCTGTCCGGATCCCCCCTTGTCAGGTGGGTCGTACGGCGCCCTCCTGGGCAGACCGGACTGGACAGACTCCCTCTTGTGCGCCCTGACTCATCGAGGAATGGCTCCTCTTGATGAGCGGGAGAGGCTTGTCCCTCCCCCGGCGCGGCAACCCGCAAGTTACCCTTGTTTCCCTTCGCAGGTGCTAGCCTGATCAGGTTCCACGGATCCCGAATTAACGGTCTCAGCCTCGCGTCGTTCGACGGTTGGCACTCCGACAAGATGGCGCCAGTATAAGTGGGGAAATGGAAAGCACAAGCCTTTAACAAGCCCGACCAGTGCAAACAAAAACCGGGCCAGAGGCCCGGTTCCATCACTACAACGCGCTGCCGTTATTGATTGGCAGCAGGGGTCACGCTGAGGCTGACGTTGTTGAAGCCAAGCCCGGAGAGCTCTTGCGCATCGAGCGGGATCTCCAGCCTCAGGCCCTGACCAGCGCCGTCCACACTGCGAGCACGACGCACCTTGCTGTCAGCCGCGAGCGGCACGGGAGCACCGATCTCTATGTTGCCGGCAAACTGGCTCTCGGCACTGAAATCACCGGTGATCCCCGCCCGCACCGGGCGCAGCACTCTGGCCAGGTTGTTCTGCATGGTAGACAGACCGTTCTGCTGTATGGTCCAGTTCCAGTCCCACCACTTCACTTCACCCGGGATGTAACGCTTGTCCCACTGGTAGCGAATGCTGCTCGCCTTGTCCTTGTACGGACCTATGACGAAGGTGTGGTTCCAGTTCGGACGGTTGTCCGGGTGGGTATACCAGGCGTTGCCGCCCCAGCGCAGGAAGCCGCTCAGGGTCAGGTCATAGCTGACATCGGCCTTGAACTCATAGGGGTAGGAGATGTCGGCCTTGTAGAGCTCGATCTTCACCGGGATCTTGGAGCGGGCCGGCACAGTCGGTCGCACGGACTGAGACAGGGAGGTGGTGGTCGAGCCCCCGTTCTGGGACGCCCAGGACTGGTTGGCAGCAATCTCGATGGAGAGTTCGGTTTCCCCCACCAGTGGCCACTTGAACTTGTTCTTGGTGGTCACCTTCTCGCTCAGGCCATAGGTGTTGGTCTTGGACCAGTTGGTGGCTGTGTCGTAGCGCAGGGTGACGTCATAGCCTGATTGGGGGGTGTCGCTGTCGTTGACTGCCCAGCCCACCACAGTCTTGACCAGCTGGCGGTCGGACTGGGTGACATCGCCATGCTTGAAGCTGTCGGGATCCAGGTTATAGGCGAAGTTGCTGACCTTGATGGCGGTCTTGTCACCACAGCGATAGCCGTCACAGCCGCCGTCATTGTTGCCACGGATCACCCAGCCGTCGCCATCACGGGTCACATCCATGTCTTCGCCGACATATTGGCTGTGATTGCCGCCCACCCAGGCATAACCGAGGTAATGGGCCAGATAGCTGGTTGGTTTGATGAAATTCGCACTGTCATGTACCAGTCGCCACTGCACATCTACTTCGTCACCATCTGGAATATCCAGGACAGACAGTGTCGGTATTTCACCGGTAACAGGATTTGTCGGATAACACCAGGTATTGGACGCTGTCCCTGGTTTTATTTCACCGTTATAACCCGGCCCCATAATGACCCAGCCGTTGGCCAGCCCGCTTATTTGCCATTGTCCCATCATGCCGACAATATTGCTTTTAACGCTCTGGGCTTCTTCTCGATTGACGGGGCGATACTTGTCGCCACAGACCCCTTGGCCCAATGAAAACAAGCGAAGCTGGTCTGGATAGACGGGCTCAGCCGCTTGCGCCTGCGCCATCAGCAGGCCGGATATGATTAATGACAAGCCAGTTAGTTTTAATTTTTGCATAGCAACCCCAATATATTGAACATTGACATGCATTCACCAACCTTATATATCAGCGGGTGGCACGTGAGTACGACAATATCAGTCATATTAATCTCAATATGCGATCCAGCCCACATTTTAATATGTACAATATATTAACAAAATCATAAATTGAACTTCATTCAATATTGATTGATATAATATCAGAGCACTCACTCTATTATTTTATTCGTTACTTAATCATTTTTCAGAATATACGTAAAAAAGATATTTCTAAATTAGCAATATCGATATTACGGAATTGGATGGTGTAAACCTTACTCCAGTTCATCCTCGGGGTTGGGGAGCGGGATCTCGGTCACCTGACCCGGTTGCAGATCGGTGGAGCTTGGATAAGTTATCAAAATACGGATGACCCAGCACTTCATCGGCGAGGCTCTCCTGAGTGAAGATGGTACAGAGAACATCGAGCTCTTCTGTGCCCACGCGCCTTGCCGCAGGCTGCTGTTAGCCTGGTCAGCTTGCCCGGCCCCCGAATTAACGGTCTCAGCCTGACGTTGCTATACGGTCGGCTCTCCGACAAGATGGCGCCAACATGCAAAGCTCACTTTTCAGCTCAACCATGAATTTTTCACTACAATGGATGCAGTTCATTAACACAAGGATGATGTTTATGATGACTATGAAGAAGGCATTTCTGCTAAGCCTCGTCTGCTCCGGGTTATATGGTTGTAATGGTAGTAGCAGCAGTAAAACACTGGCGGAACAACTTGTTTATGATCCAACGACACAGGCCATGGAAGATGATATTCATGATTCCGTATTTATCTCCGCCCTGGATCTGACTGGGCTGGATACAAACAAAATAAAAAACGTCTCTTTTAATATCAAAACGAAAGAGGGTAATCACGCAAAGTCAGTCTCCGCAACATATGATTGGAATTACCTATCAAAAAACAACCTATATGACACTGCAAATAATAGAATACAAATTCCGATTTTTGGTCTTTATAGTGATTACCTCAATGAACTGACGATTAGCATCCAGTTTATCGATGACAGCACCTACTCATTCAAGAAAACAGTCACAACGGCAGCCTATATAGACAGCATAGGTATTTATGACAATGTTGGTATTAGCATCAAGCCGAGCTCGACTCCTAGCTACAGTTATTTTTATCTAAAAGGGTCAAAAAAATCGCCCATCATAATGGATGTAGATGGTGAGGTCCGTTGGGATGCTGATATAAAGAGGGCTTCAGGCTCATCTGTTTTCATGGGAAATAACTTCCTGGCTGGCAGTACAAAAAGCAAAACTATAGATGTCTTGTCCCTCTATGGGAAAACAGATTCATTTGCTGTTGATGGAACAGTAATGGGCAGTGATGCCTATTTTCACCATAATATTGACCAAGGAAAAACCGGTGTGTTGATTGAACTGGATGGCACTACCGGCGGAGCATTGAAAATAGAGTCATTTTTAAGTGAAATAGACAGCAAGGGCAAGATAATCAAAGAGTGGGATCTGGGTAAAATATTCTCTGAATATATGCTACAGGAGGGGGATGACCCCAGCAATTTTGTCCGAGATGGCGTGGATTGGTTCCACATGAACGCAGCGGCTTACGATCCTGCCGATGACACCTTATTAGTCTCCAGCCGCGAAAATTTCGTCGTGAAGCTGGATTACAACACAGGAAGAATCATCTGGTTGCTGGGGGATGAAACCAAACACTGGTACTCCTACCCCTCCCTGCAAAAGCTGGCCTTGTCACTCTCATCAGGGCAAACCCCCATAGGGCAACACGCAGTGTCCATCACCAAAGGCGGAAAATTGATGCTGTTCAACAATGGGAGAAGAAGCTTCAACAATCCTGCAGGCACCCCGACCGGCATAGATCTCGCCACCAGTCAGACCGCCATTTTCGATATCGACAGCCAGAACAAGACGGCTCAGGTGGCCTGGAGTTTTGACGACGGCATCTATTCCGATATCTGCTCCAGCATCTACGAAGACAAGCTGTCTGGCCAGGGGGACTTTCTGATCAACTATGCCGCTGCCGACAACCGAACCCGAGTCATCATTCAGGGGCTCAATAAGGATAAACAGAAACTGTTCGAGTTTACCTATCCAAGCCCGACCCCCTGCGCTACATCATGGAACGCAATCCAGATACCTCTCGAGAACATTCACTTCAAATAAGCGGCAAGATAGCGCCACCCTGTGGCGCTATCTCCTTATTCATCCTCGGGGTTGGGGATCAGGATCTCGGTTACCCGGCCCGTTTCATCGCGGCTCAGCACCAGTTGGCGACCCGGTTGCAGATCGGCGGGACCGCCGTTGAGCCAGCGGGTGCCGGCATCGAAGGTGATTGTGCCCAACCCCTGCAATTGCAGCGAGTGACCGGCCACCGCGAGCAAGGGGGCCTGTACCCGTCGCCAGTGAACAGCCAACGCTGACTCGGGCGCGAGATCTGTGCGGCGAATATGCTCGGCGACCCCGTCACGGCTGAGGATGGCGAGCCGCATGCCGGGTCTGAGCTCGCCAGCGTGGCTAACCCCGCTCAGGCGTGCACTGCCAAGCTCCAGTTCGGCGCCCTGAAATTGCAGGCGAATGCCGTCGTTGTGTTCCAGTTCCACCAGCCAGAGCTCGCCATCGGCGGCCAGGGTGCAGAGCGGCAGTGCCAGCAACAGAAGGGAGGTGCGCGTCATAGCAATAAGCCCATGGTCAAACTCGTGTCGAGGTTTAACTATGGATCTGGGCAGGCCATTTTGCCGGTAGACAAATGAAGCTTATGTCAGTCGTCCTCGCGGCAGCGGCTCAACCGCATGCCGTCAAACTTGCACTCCAGCTCCAGCCAGCGGCCTTCGAAGGGGGCCAAGCTGTCATCCGAGGTGACATATCCCCAGATACGCCCCTCTGCGACCGGCCCTTCCAGCTCCATCTCATCGTCCTCCTCCAGCGCCTCCACTTCGCGGATCACCCTCAGTTCGCCCTCCATCACCCCTTCCAGATCGACCCAGGTGCCACCGAGATCGTCCTCGCTCAGCCCGTCCTTGAAGCGGGTCCCTTCATCGAGCACGAAGGGAATGCCGTTGACCATCAGCTGGCCCAGCTGCCAGGTGGTGCGGCCGGTCAACTTGAACTCGGCCGACTGCGCGGTGCCAAGTGGCAACAAGATAAACAGCAAGAGCGCGCAGAGAGACTTCTTCATCGGGGATCCTCGGGGTTACACTGCCACACAGGATGGCTTGTCCGGTGTGAGACGAGCGTGAAATGCCGGTCAAAACCAGGAGATCAAAACATGAAAATACTGGTGGTGGAAGACAATCCCCAGGTAGCGGAAACCATCATGGATTACCTGGAGCTGGCCGGGCACAGGATGGACTGTGCCTATCACGGTCAGGCAGCGCTGCAACTGCTGGCGCAGCAGCGCTTCGACGTCATCATAATGGACGTCATGATGCCACGCCTGGACGGTCTGAGCACGGTAGAGCGGCTGAGAGCCGACGGGGTCGCGACTCCAGTGCTGTTTCTCACCGCCCGCGACAGCCTGGATGACAAGCTGGCGGGTTTTCGGGCCGGTGGCGATGACTATCTGGTCAAGCCCTTCGCCATGGAGGAGCTGGAAGTGCGGCTGCAGGCGCTGGCCCTGCGCGGCCCCCGCAGCGACATGGGGGCGCTGTGCGTGGGCGAGCTGACGCTGGATCCCGCCAGTGGCCGCGCCACCCGCGCCGGGGTCGAGCTCAAGCTCGGCAAGATCCCGTTCCAGATCCTCACCCTGCTGGTGCGGCGCGCCCCCCATCTGGTGAGCCGTCAGGAGGTGCTCGACACCGTCTGGGGCGATGAAGAGCCCGATTCCGACGCCCTGCGCAGCCACATCTACGCCCTGCGCAACGCCCTCGACAAGCCCTTTGCCACCCCCATGCTGGAAACCCTGCACGGCCAGGGCTATCGGCTGGTGACCCCATGACCAAACCCGGAGGCCATGACCCATCCCCATCGGGTGACTCAATGGACCTGCCTGCAGAGGGTCTTGACCAGACACGGCCAGATGCCCAGGACAGCCTGCCCAGCCTGCGCCGTCGCCTGATCCTGACCCTGAGCGGGGCCGGCATGCTGCTGCTGATCATCATCAGCCTGCTGATGGTGGTGGCCGAAGACAAGATGGAGGAGCTGAGCCTGCGTCACTGGCTGGAGGCAGAGGTGACCCGCTACAACGACGACTGGCTGCGGCTCGGCGTGGCGGCCCCCGCCCCCAGCCCGCGTCAGTTCTCCAGCTACTGGACCCAGGCCGGCCGGCTGCCCGCCTGGCTCAAGCCCTATCAGAGCCCGGGCTTCTACGAACATGTGCTGGGGGATGAAGACAAGCACTTCCTGGTGCGGCCCCATCCGTCCGGCGAGGGGCTGCTCTATCTGGTATTCAACGATGACGCCGACGACTACCTTGATCCCTATGAAGACCAGCTGCATCTGGCAACCCGGCTGATCGGGCTGGCCCTGCTGCTCGCCTGCATCGGCTTCGGCATCTGGCTGGTGCGCCACATCACGCGCCCCCTTGAGCGATTGCGTCAACGGGTGGCTCATCTCACGCCGGATCAGGCGGATTTCGTACCCGACGCCCCCTGGCAAGAGCTGCGGGACATAGAGCTGGCGCTGCTGACCGGCAAGCACGAGGTGGCCGCCGTGTTCGCTCGCGAACAGGAGTTCAGCCGCTTCGCCAGCCACGAGCTGCGCACCCCCAACATGGTGATCCAGGGGTCCGCCGCCCTGCTTGGCAAGGTGACTGACCTGCCGGCTCCGGCCGCCCGCGCCACCCTGCGCATTCGCGCCGCCGCCGACGAGATGGCGCTGCTCACCGAAACCTTCCTGCTGCTGGGCCGCAAGGAGGCGGTGGAGCGTCCCCCACAACGGGTAGCGCCGCTGATCCAGCAGGAGCTGGCGCGCCTGGCCCCGCTGTTGCAGCGGGAGACGCTGGACATCCGGCTGCATCTGGACGAGGAGAGCGAGGTGAACGCCCCCCTCTCATTGCTCGCCATCGCGCTCGGCAACCTGCTCAAGAACGCCCTCAGCTATGCCGAGGGACACATAGAGATCGAGCTGTGCGGGCCCCTGCTCACCATCAGCAACCCGACGGCGGCGGCGCCGGATCAGATCCTGGGCTATGGCTGCGGCCTAACCATCATCCAGCGCATCTGCGAGAAGCTGGGCTGGCAGATAGAGACCCGGCTGGAGGACGGCATATTCAGCGCCAGACTGGCGATGAGGGAGTGAAAACAACAAGGCGCCCGAGGGCGCCTTGTTCATTGTTTCCGCCACCAAAACCGGCCAAGAGGCCGGTTTTGCATTCAGGCTAGGCCCTTACTGACAGGCGCCACCTGTGGGCGACCCTGCAGGCGATCCCAGAGGGCCGCCAGCAGCAGGGCACACAGCGAGGGCGGCAGCCAGGCCAGCCCCTGCTCGTTCAGGGGCAGGGCCAGACTCCAGGCCGGCAGCAGGTCGGCCAGGGCCGAGGCCTTGAGCCCGTCGATCAGGCCGAACAGCAGGCTGATCAGCATGACAGGCCCCACCACCCGGGTGCCGTTGCCCCACCAGCGCAGGGTGAAGCTCAGCACCACCAGCACTATGCAGGGGGGATAGATGGCGGTCAGCACCGGCACCGAGAGCTGGATCAGGTGGCTCAGCCCCAGGTTCGAGACCAGCATGGAGAAGCCCCCCAGCAGCAACACCAGGGTGCGGTAGGAGAGCGGCAGGTACTGGGCGAAGAACTCGGCGCAGGCGCAGGTCAGGCCGACGGCCGTCACCAGACAGGCGATGAAGATGAGCAGCGCCAGGAAGCCGCTGCCCATGCTGCCAAAGGTGTGCTGGACGTAGGCGTGCAGGATCTCGGCGCCATTCTGGGCATGGGGCACAAGTTCACCGCTCACCGAGCCGAGGCGGAACAGGCTGAGGTAGACCAGGGTCAAGCCCATCCCGGCGATGAGGCCGGCCAGTATGGTGTAACGGGTGAGCAACTTGGCGCTGCTCACCCCGCGCGAGCGGGCCGCGTTGACGATGACGATTCCAAACACCATGGCCCCCAGCGTGTCCATGGTGAGGTAGCCATTGACGAAGCCGTTGGAGAAAGGCTGATGCTGGTAGCTCTCGATGGCAGGGATGGCAGAACCGGCAGGCCACAACAGGACAGCGAGGCCCAGCGCCGCCAGCGCCAGGATCTTGATCGGAGCAAGCACGTGGCCCACTGTGTCGAGCAGCCGGCCCGGATAGAGGGAGATGCCGATCACCAGGCTGAAGTAGACCAGGCTATAGATCAGCAAGGCCGAGCCATCGTCACCAAACAGGGGCGCCAGCCCCACCTCGTAGGAGACAGTCGCCGTACGCGGGGTGGCAAACAGCGGCCCCACGGCCAGATAGCATACGGTGGCGAGCAGCAGCCCGGCCTTGCGGCCGATGGGTGCACTCAGGGCATCCACACCGCCCCCCACCTTGGCCAGCGCCACCACTGTGAGTACCGGCAGGCCGACCGCCGTCAGCAGGAAGCCGGCGGCGGCGCTCCACACCAGCTCACCGGCCTGCAATCCGACCATGGGTGGAAAAATGATGTTGCCTGCGCCGACGAAGAGCGCGAAGGTCATGAAGCCCAGAGCGACTATGTCTCTGGATGTTAATTTTTGGTTATTCATGCTGCGTAGTCTGCCTATGACAAGGTAAAATCATGACGGAAGTCGGCGCGAATGGCGTATTCGTGCAAGAAATCCGCAGATAGTTTTATTAAATTTTTATGTTCCGCGACGTGCGAAGGGCGCCAAGTAGAGCGTTTGTGCCACCTGGAGGCAAGTGCGGCACCGCAATCCAGTCACTTCATCCAGAAAATAATTAAGCATTGGTGTTTGATCGTGAGGTGGTGCAATTTTGCAACAGATGATAACGCAAGTGTGAGCGCCATTTGCCACCCTTCCTTGCCGCTCGTTCCGCCGGTCTGAGCCTCCTGGAACCCTCCTTCTCACGCAGCGCTATGACCTTCTCCATCCCCTCTTGCTCAACCCCTCGGCAATCTGATCAGAGGGTGTTGAGCTGCACCGACGGCCAGATCGAGCTCACCCTGGCGGCCCGGCCCCTCACCCGAGCGGCGAGTCAAAAAACGACGAGGCGCCCGAAGGCGCCTCGTCTGTTCCAACCATCCTGGTTGCTGCGATCATTCGGCAGGCTTGTTCTTGCGGCTCGCCTTGAGTTCGAGGAACTCGATGATCTTGCCCGCCACATCCTTGCCGGAGGCCGCTTCCACCCCCTGCAGGCCGGGGGAGGAGTTTACCTCCAGCACCAACGGGCCACGGGCACTGCGCAGAATATCCACCCCGGCCACATCCAGCCCCATTATCTTGGCGGCCTGCACCGCAGTCGCGCGCTCTTCCGGGCTTATCTTGATCGCCTCGGCGGTGCCGCCTCGGTGCAGGTTGGAGCGAAACTCCCCCGGCTGAGCCTGACGACGCATGGCCGCCACCACCTTGCCATTGACCACCAGACAACGAATGTCGGCGCCGTTGGCCTCCCGGATATACTCCTGCACCAGGATGTTGTTGTTGGTCTGGATAAAGGCCTCGATCACGCTCTCGGCGGCCTTCTGGGTCTCGCACAGCACAACGCCTATCCCCTGGGTCCCCTCCAGCAGCTTCACCACCAGAGGCGCGCCCCCCACCATGGTGATGAGATCCGGCACATCGTGGGTGCTGTGGGCATAACCCGTGATGGGCAAACCTATGCCGTGGCGCGACAGCAACTGCATGGCGCGCAGCTTGTCACGGGAGCGGGAGATGGCCACCGAGCTGTTGAGGGCCATGGTGTTCATCATCTCGAACTGGCGCAGCACTGCGGTGCCGTAAAAGGTAATGCTGGCGCCGATGCGCGGGATCACGGCGTCGTAACTCTCCAGCTCGCGTCCTTCATAGTGAATGGAGGGGCTGTGGGAGGCAATATTCATGTAGCAGCGCAGGGTGTCGAGCACCTCTACCTGATGACCGCGCGCCTGTGCCACCTCGACCAGACGGCGGGTGGAATAGTTTCTGGGCTCACGGGATAAAATGGCGATCTTCATGAAAATTCCGCTAGAAGGCAGTGCCTGGGCAGGATGGGGCGGGAGAGTATAAGGTGCCACAGCGCCAAGACAACGCCAATTGTTTCTCCTGACAACAAGACAAACCACACAGAACTGCACACTGCAATCCCGTTGTCACCGATATGTCAAACGGCGGCCCTAAGCTGGTCTGTCCACCAGCCCAAGGATGCCGCCGTTTCTCGTCAAAGATCAACCCGTGTCACGGGGAGATCACCCTTCAGTTCAGGTTTGGCCCCAGCCAGCGCTCGGCTTCCACCAGCGTCATGCCCTTGCGCACGGCATAGTCTTCCACCTGATCCTGCTGGATCTGCGCCACCGCGAAGTATTTGCTGTCGGGGTGGGAGAAGTACCAGCCCGACACGGCCGCCCCCGGCCACATGGCGTAGGATTCCGTCAGCTTCATGCCGATGGCCTGCTCGACCCCCAGCAGCTCCCAGATGCTGCCCTTCTCGGTGTGCTCCGGGCAAGCCGGATAACCCGGCGCCGGACGTATGCCGCGGTAGTTCTCGCGGATCAGCTCCTCATTGGACAGCGCCTCATCCTGGGCATAGCCCCAGTGCACCTTGCGCACCTGCTCGTGCAGGTACTCGGCGAAGGCCTCCGCCAGACGATCGCACACCGCCTGAATGAGGATGGCGTTGTAGTCGTCGTGATCGGCCTTGTAGGCCTGCGCTATGGCCTCCTCACCTATGCCGCCGGTCACCGCGAAGGCGCCGATCCAGTCCGGCTTGCCACTCTCTTTCGGCGCCACATAGTCCGCCAGACAGTAGTTCGGGAAGCCCTGCTTCTCGCTCTGCTGGCGCAGGTGGTGCAGCACCTTGCGCACTTCGGTGCGCGACTCGTCGGTATAGACTTCTATGCTGTCGCCCACCCCGTTGGCAGGGAACAGGCCTATGATGCCGGCGCAGCGCACGCTTTGATCTCGCTCGAGTTTATCCAGCATGGCGTTGGCATCGGCAAACAGCTTGGTCGCCTCCTCACCGATAATTTCGTCTTCCAGGATGCGCGGATATTTGCCCGCCAGCTCCCAGCTCAGGAAGAAGGGCGTCCAGTCGATGTAGGGGCGCAGCACCGAGACGGACACGTTTTCGAACGTCTGCACACCGGGCTCCCGGGGCTTGGGCGGCTCATAGCCAACCCAGTCCAGCTGATGGCGGTTGGCGCGGGCGTGGGCCAGGGACACCGGCTTGGAGCGGGGCTGTTTGCGGGCGTGCTGATCCCGCGCTATCTCGTACTCCTTGTCGATGCGGGCGACGAAGGCGGGCTTGAGCTCGGGGTTGAGCAGGCTCTGGGCCACCCCGACGGCACGGGAGGCGTTCGACACATAGACCACGGGTTCGCTGTAGTTCTGCTCTATCTTGACCGCTGTGTGGGCCTTGGAGGTGGTAGCCCCGCCGATCAGCAGCGGCAGCTTGAAGCCCTGGCGTTCCATCTCTTTCGCCACGTGCACCATCTCGTCGAGAGACGGGGTGATCAGGCCCGACAGCCCTATGATGTCCGCTCCCACTTCCCTCGCCGTCTTGAGGATGGTCTCGCAGGAGACCATGACCCCGAGATCCACTATCTCGTAGTTGTTGCACTGCAGCACCACGCCGACGATGTTCTTGCCGATGTCGTGCACGTCCCCCTTCACGGTGGCGAGCACTATCTTGCCGTTGCTGTAACCGCCCTGTTTCTCGGCTTCGATGTAGGGTTGCAGATAAGCCACAGCCCGCTTCATCACCCGTGCCGACTTCACCACCTGGGGCAGGAACATCTTGCCCGCGCCAAACAGATCGCCGACCACATTCATGCCGTCCATCAAGGGCCCTTCGATCACGTGCAGCGGCTTCTCGGCCCCGGCGCGCGCCTCCTCGGTATCCTCCTCGATGAAGTCGGTGAGCCCCTTGACCAGGGCGTGCTCCAGCCGCTTGCCCACCGGCCAGCTGCGCCACTCCTGATCCCGCGGATCCTCCGCCTGGGCACCGGCGCCGCGATAACGCTCGGCGATGGCCAGCAGATCCTCGGTGGCGTTGTTGTTCAGGTTCAGCACCACGGCCTCGACCTTCGCCTTCAGCTCCGCCGGAATGTCTTCATAGATGGCGAGCTGACCGGCGTTGACTATCCCCATGTCCATGCCGTTCTGGATGGCGTGATAGAGGAAGACGGCGTGGATCGCCTCACGCACCGGCTCGTTGCCACGAAACGAGAAGGAGACGTTGGAGACACCGCCCGAGATCATGGCGTGGGGCAGGTGCTGCTTGATGTCCTTCACCGCCTCGATGAAGTCCACTGCGTAGTTGTTGTGCTCGTCGATGCCGGTCGCCACCGCGAAGATGTTCGGGTCGAAGATGATGTCTTCCGGCGGGAAGCCCACCTGATCCACCAGGATCCGGTAGGCGCGCTGGCAGATCTCGAACTTGCGGGTGCGGGTATCAGCCTGGCCCACCTCATCGAACGCCATGACGATGACGGCGGCGCCGTAGCGACGCAGCAGCTTGGCCTGGGCGATGAATTTCTCCTCCCCCTCCTTCATGGAGATGGAGTTGACCACCGGCTTGCCCTGCACGCACTTGAGGCCCGCTTCCAGCACTTCCCACTTGGAGGAGTCGATCATCACGGGCACCCGGGCAATGTCCGGCTCGCCGGCGATCAGGTTCAGGAAGCGCACCATGGCCGCCTCGGCGTCCAGCATGCCCTCGTCCATGTTGATGTCGATGATCTGGGCGCCGCTCTCCACCTGTTGCTTGGCGACGTCCAGCGCCTCGTCGTAGAGCCCCTCCTTGATCAGCCGCTTGAACTTGGCCGAACCTGTGACGTTGGTGCGCTCCCCCACGTTCACGAACATGGATTCCGCCGTGATGATCAGCGGCTCGAGGCCCGACAGGCGGCAAGCCACCGGCAGCTCGGGCAAGACGCGCGGCTTGATGCCCGCCACGGCGTTGCTCATGGCGCGGATGTGGGTCGGGGTGGTGCCGCAGCAGCCCCCCACTAGGTTGAGGAAGCCGCTCTGGGCCCACTCGCGGATGTGCTCCGCCATCTCGCCCGCGTCCAGATCGTACTCGCCAAACGCATTGGGCAGACCGGCGTTGGGGTGGGCACTGACATGGGTTTCGCTGATGCGCGACAGCTCTTCCACGTACTGGCGCAGCTCGTCCGGGCCGAGCGCGCAGTTGAGGCCGAAGGAGATGGGCTTGACGTGGCGAAGCGAATGGTAGAAGGCTTCCGTGGTCTGGCCGGAGAGGGTACGACCGGAGGCATCCGTGATGGTGCCGGAGATCATCACCGGCAGGGCATAACCGAGCTCCTCGAACACCAGATCCACCGCGAAGGCGGCGGCCTTGGCGTTGAGGGTATCGAAGATGGTCTCGATCAGTATGAGATCGGCGCCACCTTCGATCAGGGCGTGGGTTGATTCGGTGTAGGCGGCCACCAGCTGGTCATAGGTGACGTTGCGCTTGCCGGGATCGTTCACGTCCGGCGAGATGGAGCAGGTGCGGTTGGTGGGGCCCAGGACCCCTGCCACGAAGCGCGGCCTGGTGGGGTCCTTGGCCGTCCACTCGTCCGCCACGGCGCGGGCCAGACGGGCGGCCTCGCGGTTGATCTCGGCGGAGAAGTCCTCCATCTCGTAATCGGCCATGGCGATACGGGTGGCGTTGAAGGTGTTGGTCTCGAGAATGTCGGCGCCGGCGGCGCAGTACTGATCGTGGATCTCGCGAATGACGGCGGGCCGGGTCAGCACCAGCAGATCGTTGTTGCCCTTGATGTCGGTGTGCCAGTCGGCAAAGCGCTCGCCCCGATAGTCCGCCTCACCCAGCTTGTAGCCCTGGATCATGGTGCCCATGGCACCGTCGATGATCAGGATCCGTTCCTTGAGACAGGATTCCAGCTTCTTCTTTATGTCCGACTTTTTATTCGACTCTATGCTCGACACCGCTCGTTCCTCTTACATCCATGCAACTGCGTGAACTTCATCCTAGCAGCAAACAAATCAAATGGAAATCTAGCCGTCTATCTGTCCGTAATTGCGACCTATATACTCACAAATAGGTAATGAGTAACATGTGACCCCAGAGTACCCTATGCCCGTCCTCAATAGGGATACGTGCTTGCTGTTTACTAAAGAGAAAAATAACTATGAGCGTCTACTACACACTCTGCTTCCTGGCAGCCTTGGCGATCTTCATCGCCTTTGCCAATCAGTATGTTGTGAAGATCCAGACCACCATCGCCATCACAGCCGGATCCATGCTGATCTCCGCGCTGCTGGTGCTGTTCGGTAAGCTGGGCTGGTTCAATCTCGAACCCCTGGCCGTCAAAACCATGGAGAGCATAGACTTCCAGAACTTCCTGCTGAAGGGGATCCTGGGCTTCCTGCTGTTCGCCGGTGGTCTCGGCATCAACCTGAAGGCATTGCGTAGCCAGAAGTGGGAGATCACCATTCTCTCCATAGTGGCGACCCTGCTATCCACCTTCCTCATCGGCTACGGCTTCTGGTTCATCGCCAAGCTGCTGGGCTGGGAGCTGCCGCTGGTCTACTGCATGTTGTTCGGGGCCCTGATCTCCCCCACCGACCCCATAGCCGTGCTGGCCATCGTCAAGAAGATGAAGGCGCCACCCCAGATCGCCATCCAGATCGAAGGGGAATCCCTGTTCAACGATGGTGTCGGTCTGGTGATCTTCGCCACCGTGTTTGCCGTCGCCTTTGGCGGAGTTGAACCCACCTTCGGCAGCGTGGCCGGCCTGTTCCTGCATGAGGCCCTCGGCGGCATCCTGTTCGGCGCCGTGCTGGGCCTCATCGCCCACGTGATGATCAGCGCCACCGACGACGGCTCCCTGGAGCTGCTGCTGACCCTCTGCATCCCCACTGCCGGCTTCGCCTTCGCCAACATGATCGGCGTCTCCGGCGCCCTGGCCATGGTGGTCACCGGCATCATGATCGGCAACTGGACCCGCCAGTCCGGCTTCTCCGAGCAGAGCAAGCACCACCTGGATCACTTCTGGGAGTTGATGGATCAGTTCCTCAACGCCCTGCTGTTCCTGCTGATCGGTCTGGCGCTGGTGTTGCTGGAGCTCGCCTGGCAAGACTGGATCCTGCTGGTCATCGCGGTTCCCCTCTGTCTGGCCGCCCGCTTCATCAGCGTGTCGCTGCCCTACATGGCCTTCCGCCGCTATCGCAGCTACAACAAGTTCTCGGTGCGGATCCTCACCTGGGGCGGTCTGCGCGGCGGTCTGGCCATGGCCATGGCGCTGGCGTTGCCCTCCGGCGTCATGATGCTGCCGGAACACGGCGTCGATCTGCGGGAAGTGATCCTGGTGATGACCTACTCGGTGGTGATGTTCTCCATCGTGGTGCAGGGCATGACCATCACCCCCATGATCACCGCCGCCAAGAAGGCCACCGGCGACTACTGAGTCACCCGCTGACCCCGGTTGGCATCATGCAAAAGGGCTCCCGACGGGAGCCCTTTTTGTGGCTGGCGATACTGAAAAAAACGGATTTGAGACAAAATCACCAAATAATTGTTTGCTTTTTATTCATATCGAGGAGAGAATGCGCGCCGGCTAGTTAATCAGCCCTGTTTATGTTCGCAATGCTTCAACGTTAGATGAATCCTGCCAGTACCTACATAACCTTCCTCTGATTTACTCGCCTCGAGAACCGTCAGGCTGTCTGCCTGCGTTGCCCGGCTCTCACGGCGCAGACCCGTTCTGCCCACCCAATTTGATTTATGCATCAGCATATTCCTTGACAGTGCAGACGCCCGTGACTCGGGCTGGGTATTCCTGCGCGCTTGTCGACCCTGGCGGTTGACCGCGCCCATTAACCTGACATTTGCAAAAACAAGGAGCAAACACTTAATTTATATAGAGAAATACCATGATGAAAGCCATACATACACACAAGCCCCTGCGTCGCAGCAAACCCATCAACCTGCCTCCACAAGAGCAGGATTCCGATGCGTTCCTGATCCAGTTCAGCACCCGCTTCAGCGGCGGTTTCGCCATCTCCTGTGATGGTATCGCTGGCGAGTTCTCCATCGAAGACCTCAACTGATCCTGCCTGCCAACCGGCAGCGCCCGATGCAGACAGGCCGCAACTCACGGCGGCCTCTTTGTTTCACCTCTTGAACTTAATTTCTCCCGCACCAGCGCTACTCACAGAGCCTTCCATCCCAGACTGTCAGCCACGCCTCGCCGTTGCACGCTTCAGACCGGACAGGTTTGAGTTCCAACCGCCTCCAGCAGCAGACACTCATCAGCATCCTCGCTCAGCTTGACCAGACGACTGCGCACCAGCCCCAGCTTGGCCAGCAGTGCCACCGATCGCTCGTTGCCCGGGGTGACGATGGCGATCACTCGCTCTATCCCCAGCCTCTCCCGACCATCTTGCAGCGCCGCTTGCGCCGCTTCTATGCCGTAACCCTGACCCCGATAGGCGGGCAGGAAGGCGTAGCCTATGTCTTCGCAGGGCAAGGTATCGCGCTTGATAAGGCCGCAGATGCCGAGCCTGGCCTCATCGCTCCTGCGCACGACCAGATAGAGGCCGTGGCCATGGCGGGCATAGCTGACGGCAGGCCCCTGCTGGATGTAGTTTTCGGCGTCGAGCAGGGTGCGTATGCCGCGATCACCGATATAACGGTGAAAGTCGCTGTCGTTGAGCAATTCGAGAATGAAGGGGGCATCGGCTGTGGTCAGTTCGCGCAGCAGCAGGCGCTCGGAGAGGATCATGGCAAGGGCCCTTTCAACAAAAACAGGCCCTCAAGACTGCCCCTGCTCCGCCTCATTGGCAAGGCAAACCCCATGAAAAAGGGCCGCAGTGCGACCCCGATAACAGGATGAGCAGGCTCAGGCCGCCAGCAGACCCGCATAGCCATTACCCTGCTCGCGCAAGGCCATGAACACGGCGGCACAATCCGGCCAGGCCAGGCCGAGTCGCTCGGCCACCTGGACGGGCCACTCGGGCGGCGCCTCCTCCCCCACATCCGACTGCGCCGCCAGCACTATGCCCAGGTGGATCAGCGCAGCCTCGGCAGAGAACTCCTTGGCCAGCAAGGGGTTGTAGTGATACTCCACCGCATGGCAGATGCTGAGGGGAAATTGCCAGCGCCTGGCCATCTCGGCCCCTGTCTGGGCATAGTTGAAGCCGACCACCAGCTCCTCGGCCTTGGCGCGCCCCTTGCTGGGCTCCAGATCCTTGATGTGGTTCACCATGTTCTCCGGCAGTCCCACATGCATGATGAGCCGCCCCATGTCGTAGAGCAGGGCGCAGGTGAACACCTCCTCCCCCTTCATGCCCTTGAGCTTGGCAAGCCGTCTGGCCAGCTCGGCCACGTCGAACACCTTGCCCCAGAAGTGCTTGAGGTCGATGCCGGGCACCGCATTGATGGAGCCTGTCAAACCGCAGGCCAGCACCATGTTGCGCACCACATCGACCCCGAGTCGCACCACAGCCTCGTTGACGGTGGCGACCTGGCGACTGCCGCCAAACTTGGCGGAATTGGCCAGCCGCAGCAGCTTGGCCGAAATGACGGGATCCTTGTTGATCTTCTTGGCGATCAACAGGATATCCGGTTCCTTCTCACTGAAGGTCTGCACCAGATCGCGCATGACTTCGGGCACATTGGGCAGATTTTGGGGCTTGGATAACAGCGAGTCTATGGTGGGCATCTTGATATCCGTCCATGCAATTTTATGATGTCTTTCGTTTGCCGACAGCAAACCCTCAGTAAGTATGGGTAACAAAAAGCGGCCTCACAGGAATGTTTTTATCGACATATTTCAATGTGTTAATAGCATTGTGGCTATACTGGCACCCTTTATGACATGACGAGGAAGTTGAACATGAGCGAACCCACCGAGTTCTTTGACGAACAGACCCTGCTGGAGATGGTCGACAACCAGCTGATCGATGGTCACCCGTTGCAGGTCAAGGCGACCCTGATGCGGCTGGTGATGAAGGGCACCCCACGGGAAGAGGCGCTGCAATACATCGCCTGTGCCCTCGGCGCCGAACTGATGGCGATGGAGGCGGAGCAGGGTCCCTTCAACCTTGAGCGTTACGCCCAGTTTCTGGACTCCCTGCCCGAGATGCCCTGGGCCGAATAAACGCGCTTGCCAGCCGATTGCGGCCCTGCCGCAGGCCTGGCCCCGTTAGGCAAGCCGCACCGCCAGCCATTATCATTACTGCCATTGCACATGAGGGGAGCAAGACTATGCGCTGGCAGAATCGCCGTGAGAGCAACAATGTTGAAGACAGGCGCCAACAGGGCGGCGGTGGCGGGCTTCCCATCGGCGGCAAGGGTCGCCTGATCCTGCTGGTGGTGGTCATGGTGGCCGGCTACTACGGGGTGGACCTCTCCCCCCTGCTCAACGAGCCGACGACCCAGAGCCAGCCCCAGCGTCAGGAGGTGTCTCAGCCGGCCAAGGATCCCCTGGCCAAGTTCACCTCGGTGATGCTGGCCTCCACCGAAGATGCCTGGGGCGAGATCTTCCAGCAGAGCGGCAACCCCTATCAGGCCCCAAAACTGGTGCTCTATCGCGGCGCAACCCGTACCGGCTGCGGTCAGGGCCAGTCGGTGATGGGTCCCTTCTACTGCCCGGCGGATCGCACCGTCTACATAGACCTCTCCTTCTATCAGGAGATGCGCGACAAGCTGGGAGCCGACGGCGACTTCGCCCAGGGCTATGTGGTGGCGCACGAGGTGGGTCACCACGTGCAGAACCTGCTCGGCATAGAGCGCAAGATGCGCCAGCAACAACAGGGACTGAGCCGCGCCGAGCAGAACAAGCTGTCGGTCAAACTCGAATTGCAGGCCGACTGCTTCGCCGGCATCTGGGGCCACTACATGGAGCGGGAGCAGGTGCTGGAGCACGGCGATCTGGAAGAGGCGCTCAACGCCGCCCAGGCCATAGGTGACGACCGCCTGCAACAGCAGAGCCAGGGCCGGGTGATCCCGGACAGCTTCACCCACGGCAGCTCGGCCCAGCGTTACGCCTGGTTCAAGCGCGGCTTTGACAGCGGCAAACCCGCCAGCTGCAATACCTTCGCCGCCCGCTAGACGCCAGGAAAAAAGGGCCGGCTCCTGACAGGAGCCGGCCCTTTTGCCAACTGCAAGACGGCGATCAGAACTGGGAGTCGACTATCACCTCTTCCCCCAAAGCGCCAGCCAGCGGCAGCGGCCGGTAGGTGGAGTTGGCTGCCCGCAGCAGGCGTATGCCGCGCACACCCACGGCCTGCGCCGCCTTGATATCCCCGTCCGCATCGCCGTAGAAGATCTTCATCTGTTTATCCTTGAGCCACTGCACCTTGGTGTTCTGACCCGGTTGATCACCGGCGAAGATCACCGGATTGAGCCGATCGGCCGGGATCCCCATGGTCTGCTGCAGCGTCTGGCTCACCGTTTCGGTCCTGGTCGCCGAGCGACCCGTGACGAAATAGATGTGATCGCCGCGCTTGAGGTGCATGGCGATCAGCGCCTTGCCCGCCTCTTTCGGCACACTGAACGCATCCCAGCCGTTGTTCATCTTCTCCCAGAAGGCGGGATTCTTGAGGTAGCTCTCGTCGTTGGGCGAGAACTCCTGCTTGCCGCGATAGAAACCCGGGCTGGAGAAGAGCAGGGTGTCGTCGATGTCGAAGCCCACCGCCATCGGCGGCAGGCCATCCAGACTGGCGGCAATCTGCGCCACCGACACCCAGTGAATGGGCGCCTGCTGGGCCAGAGTCACAGTCGTGACACCGGTCGGGCTGGTCACGGCCTGATCGGCCAGGGCGGGCAGGCTGAGGGTTGCGGCGAGCAGGGAGGCTAGCAGGGCAAGACGGGGGAAAGCGGGCATGGTACGACTCGTGACGTGAATAAAACAGGGTGCCAATCCTGCCCCATGCTGTCGACCGAAACCGTGAAACCGGCCACAAAATGGAACCAGGTGACTCGCGCCAACCGGCATTTTCCACGCGTGATGAACGCCAGGCGCCGCGTGAATGTGGCCTCACCCGAGCGATCGTCGCATCTGATCGCCACCAGCCCCTTTTGACCCTTAATTCAGGCCTAAAGAGCCCGCGTGAGCTATAACTGCTTAACACCCTTTATTGATATCAACATCAACGACATTCTCTCACTGGAGATGCCATGGACGCACACACCTCTGCCCATTCCACCAAGACCGGCTCAGCATCATCCCCTCACCAGGCCCAGATGGACGCCATCGACAAGATGCTGGCGCGGCTCGAACTCTCCCCCGACGGGCAGATCCTGGACGCCAACCCGCGCTTTCTCGCCCTCATGAGCTATTCGCTGGACGAACTCAAGGGTCAACACCACGAGGTGCTGCTCTCACGGGATGAGGCGCAATCCCCATCCTATACCGCCTTCTGGGAGGCACTGCGCAGCGGTCAGCCACAGGAGGGGGAGTTCCACCGGCTGGACAAGCAGGGACGGGATGTGTGGACCCTGGGCACCTGCAGCCCGATGCTGGATGCACAGGGCAAGCTGATCCGGATCATCGAATACGCCATGGATCTGACCGAACAAAAGCAGCTCAACGCCAACTTCGAGGGCCAGATCAATGCCCTGAGCCGGGTCATGGGCAAGGTGGAGTTTTCCCTGGATGGCACCATTCTGGATGCCAACTCGCGCTTTCTCGACATAGTGGGCTATCAGCTGGAGGAGCTGAAGGGTCAGCACCACAGGTTGCTGGTCGACCCGGATTACGCCCAGTCGCCCGATTATCGCGCCTTCTGGGAAACATTGCGCCGCGGCGAGTACCTGGCCGGCGAGTTCTGCCGGCTCGGCAAGCAGGGCGAGGAGGTCTGGATCCAGGGCTCCTACAATCCGGTGCTGGATCTGAACGGCAAGCCCAGCAAGATCGTCAAGTTTGCCACCGACATCACGGCCCAGGTGGAGCAGCACCGTCAGCTCAAACGGGCCATGGAGGAGGCGGAAGAGGCCGCCAGGGTGCGCGAGGAGCTGCACAAGTCGCTGCAGGAGATGTCGACCCCGGTCACCCCCATCTGGGACGGCATCCTGCTGCTGCCGCTGGTGGGGATCATAGACTCCATGCGTACCGCCGACGTGATGAACAAGTCGCTCACCAAGATTGCCGAGACCCGGGCTCGCGTCTTCGTGCTGGACATAGCCGGCGTCGCCACCGTGGATACCGGGGTCGCCAACCAGTTGATCAAGATCACCAAGGCGACCCAGTTCATGGGGTGCGAGGCCATCATCTCAGGGGTCTCTCCCGCCATCGCCCGCACCATGGTGGAGCTGGGGGTCTCGGTCGGCGATATCCGCACCACGGCGACCCTGAGGGATGCCTTCGAAATTGCCCTCAAGCGGGTTGGATCCACCCTCTAGGAGGCGACCATGACCATGCAGCTCAACAACGATCTGGGCATAGCCAATGTGGCTGACTGCGTCGTGGTCAGCATGCGTCCCGATCTCGGTGACGACGGCATGCAACTGCTGATGCAGACCCTCTCCCAGCGGCTGGTACAGGGCCGTCAGCGCGCCGTGCTGCTCGACTTCTCCGGCGTCATGCTGCTCGATCACCACGAATTCAGACAGGTGTGCAAGCTGGCCGACGTGTGCCGCCTGCTCGGCGCCATCTGCCTGCTGGTCGGGTTGAATGCAGGGATCGCCGCCTTTCTGGCGCTGGCCGAGGCGCAGCCGGGACAGCTGCGCTGCTTCATCGACATGGATGATGCCTTCGCCCATGTCAATCGCCTCAAGGCCGAGGAGTAAATCCCATGCAACTGGAACAGACAGCGCAGGAAGCCAGGTATCCGTTGCGCCACGACATCGACCTGCACCTGACGGTGATGGCGGTGCGTCGTCTCCCCTTCATCGCCAGCCTGTCCGAGGTGGACCGCGCCATGCTCTCCACCGTGGTCTCCGAGCTTGGCAGCAATATCCTGAAATACGCCACGAAGGGGGAGATCACCCTGGCTCTCCATCACCCCAAGGGACGCCCCTGCATCGACATCATCGCCCGTGACCAGGGGCCCGGCATCCCGGACGTGCACCAGGCCATGCAGGATCACTACAGCACCTCGGGCACGCTTGGGCTGGGGCTGCCCGGCGTGCGGCGCATGATGTCCGAACTCACCATCAGCACCCCGCCCGAGGGGGGCACCCTGGTACAGGCCCGCAAGTGGCTCGGGGCGGCACCCTCGATGGCCCGCGTCACCCTGCCCACTCAGGTGTCGAACCCCCGCGCGCTGACACTGGTGTGGGCCAGCGAAAACCGGCCCTGCTATCCGGAGCGGGTCTCGGGCGATCTGGCCTTTATTCGCCCCGGCCCCGACGGGGTCTCGTTGGTGCTGATCGATGTGAGTGGCCACGGCGCCTCGGCCAACAAGCTGGTGCAGATCCTCGAGGAGGCGCTGCACAACAGCCGGGAGCAGGAGCCTGCCCGTCTGCTGCACCTGCTCCACCAGCACTGCATCGGCACCCGGGGAGCCGCCGCCGGCGTGGCGCTGATCAATGGCGAACGCGGCGAGCTGAGCTATGCCGGCATCGGCAATACCCGCATCTGCCTGCGTGGTCACGAGCCCTGGCGCGGCATCTCCCGCGACGGCGTGCTGGGGGAGCGTTTCCCTACCCCCTTGCTGCAACGTCAACCCATAGTGCCGGGGGATGTGGTGATGCTCTACTCGGATGGCATCAGCGAATCACTCAACCTGCGCGATGGCGCACTGGAACTGGGGGCGGATCCCGCCACCCTGGCTCGCCAGGTCATAGCCCACAGCGGCCGCAGCACGGACGATGCGAGCTGCATAATATTGCGGGTGCAACCGGAGGAGGAAGGCTAGATGCAACAGCTGATCGGTGACATTCGGCTCTCTGGCCCGGCGGCGGCCCTCACCGCCAGACGCAAGGTGATCCAGGTTCTCACCTGCATCGACAAGAGCCCCACCTTCGTGGCCCCGCTGGCGGGGGCCACCTCGGAGCTGGTGCGCCAGCTGGCGGCGACGACCGGCTGGCTGCAACTGCGGTTGTGGCTGGAGAGCAAGACGCAGGAGCTCTGGCTCTCTCTGGCCGCCGATGAACCGCTGCAACCCGGTTCACCCGGCGCCGCTCATGGCACCATACGGCTGGTATCTCACTCGGACAGTGCCATCGCCCTGGTCTGCCACCTGCCCCACTGGCCGGATGACGGCATGCTGCAACAGATGCAGCAGCAGTTCGCCGAGCCGACCCGGGAAGAGCTGTTTGCCGTGATGCAGACCAAGAATCAGGAGCTGGAACAAGCCTATGAACTGGCGGAGAGCGCGACCCGGGCCAAGAGCGACTTTCTCGCCAACATGAGCCACGAGATCCGCACCCCCATGAACGCCATCCTCGGCATGGCCCACCTCGCCCTGCAAACCCGGCTCGACCCGCAGCAGTTCGACTACGTGGGCAAGATCCAGCGCTCCGCCCAGCACCTGCTCGGTATCATCAACGACATCCTCGACTTCTCCAAGATCGAGGCCGGCAAGCTGGATCTGGAGCGGATCGAATTCGATCTCGACCATGTGCTGGAAAACCTGGCGACCCTGGTGGGCGAGAAGGCCGAGGCCAAGGGCATAGAGTTGCTGTTCGAGGTCGACCACCAGCTCGATACCCTGCTCTATGGCGATCCGCTGCGCCTCGGCCAGATCCTGATCAACTACGCCAACAACGCGGTCAAGTTCACCGAGCAGGGCGAGATCCTGGTCAAGGTCAGCTGCCTGGAAAAACTGCCGCAGGAGGTGCTGCTGCACTGCTCGGTGCAGGACACGGGGATCGGCATGAGCCAGGAACAACAGCAGCGGCTGTTCCAATCCTTCCAGCAGGCGGACAGCTCCACCACCCGCAAGTACGGCGGCACCGGCCTCGGACTCGCCATCTCCCGCAAACTGGCTGGGCTGATGGGAGGCGAGGTGGGGGTGCAGAGCGAACCTGGCCAGGGCAGCACCTTCTGGTTTACCGCCCGCCTTGGCCGGGGCAGGTACAGATCCCGCTACCTGCCCAGCCTGGATCTGCGCGGCCGCCGCATGCTGGTAACCGACGACAGCGCCAGCTCCCGCACCATACTGGCCGCTCTGCTGAGCAGCATGAGCTTCGTGGTGGACACAGCAGAGTCTGGCCAGCAGGCGCTGCAGATGATCGCCAGCGCCGAGCAGGAGGGGAGACCCTATGAGGTGGTACTGCTGGATTGGCACATGCCGGGGCTGGATGGCATAGAAACGGGTCGCCGCCTCATCGCCCGCGGCTTCACCCAACGCCCCTACCGGGTCATGGTGACGGGTTACGGACGGGAGGAGGTATTTCGCGAGGCGGAGGCCGCCGGATTTGACCGGGTACTGGTCAAGCCGGTGTGCGCCTCAGTGCTGTTTGATACCGTCATAGGTCTGTTTGGCCAGCAAGCTACGCCGGTCGCCTTCAAGTCACAACAACCGGCCCACAGCTACCGCTTCGACGGGCTCACCATACTGCTGGCGGAAGATAACGAGCTGAACCAGCAGGTGGCGCGGGAGCTGCTGCGAGCGGTCGGGGCCAAGGTCGACATAGCCGCCAATGGCGCCATCGCCCTGAAGATGGCGGAGCAAGCGCACTACGACCTGATCCTGATGGACATGCAGATGCCGGTGATGGACGGGCTGGCCGCTACCCGGCTACTGCGCCTGCAGGAGCGCGAGGGGCATCACATCCCGATCCTGGCGATGACGGCCAATGTCATGGCCGGCGATCGGGAGCGCTGCCTGGAGGCTGGCATGGATGACCACATCGCCAAACCCATAGATCCCGACAAGCTTTATGCCGCCCTGCAGCGCTGGGCGACCTCCTTCAGCCGTGAAACCGGGGGGCGGATCAAGTCCTCGGTGACCCAGCGCGAGGAGCCCTTGCAGGCGCAGTTGCAGGCGCTCGGGTTCAAGGCAGAGACAGCACTGCAGCGCCTGATGCACAACTGGGAGTGGTATCGGGACCTGCTGCGCCGCTTCGCCCAGCAGGGCGTTCAACCCATGCAGCATCTGATCGCCGCCCTGCAGAACAACGATAGCGAAGAGGCGCATCGGCAAGCCCATACTCTCAAGGGCATAGCCGCCACCCTGGGCGCCGACCCGCTACGGGACATCGCGGCCCGACTGGAGAGTGCCATCGCCCGGGGAGACGATACCAGCAGCCTGTTACCCCTGGCCGAGCAGGGGTTGCAGATGCAGCAGCAACTGACTGATGGCTTGCTCCCCCTGCTGCCCCCCCAGGCCTCCCCGGCTCGGCCCGAGCTGGCGCAACCGGACATAGCGTCCGTGCTGACACGGCTGACCCAGTTGCTGCTGGAGGATGATGCCGAGGCCTTCATCCTGTTCCAGCACCATCAGGCCAGGCTCGCCCCCTTGCTGGAGGAGGCCGCACCGGCCATGGCCAACGCCATGACCCGGTTCCGCTTCACCGACGCATTGGCACATCTGCAACAAGTCCGGGCCCTCAAGCCCGATCTGTTCAACCAAGAGTGAGGGCACCATCATGCTCAATTTGCTGGATCCCGACACCAAACCCACCCTGCTGGTGGTCGATGACACGCCGGAGAATCTCTCCCTGCTCAGCGCCTTGCTGAGCCCTCACTATAGAGTCAAGGTGGCCATCAGCGGCCGGCGGGCGCTGGAGATACTGTCGGCAGGCACCCGGGTGGATCTGATCCTGCTCGATGTGGTGATGCCCCTGATGGACGGTTACCAGGTGATGCAGGCGCTGCAGGAGATGCCGCAGACGCGGGACATTCCTGTGATCTTCCTGACCGCAAAGGTGGAGGAGAGCGCGGAGGCACACGGGCTGGCGCTGGGCGCGGTGGACTATATCCACAAGCCGATCACCCCCGCCATCGTGCTGGCCCGCGTCAGAAACCATCTGGAGCTGAAAGCCGCGCGGGACCTGCTGCACGACCAGAACGCCTATCTGGAGCAGGAGGTGGAACGGCGCACCCGGGAGAACGAGCTGATCCAGAACATCACCATCCACTCCCTTGCCTCTCTGGCCGAGACCCGCGACAACGAGACCGGCAACCACATACTGCGCACCCAGCACTACGTGAAGCTGCTGGCGGAGACCCTGTGCGATCACCCCCGCTTTCGCGCCGAGCTGACCCCCAAGACCATAGAACTGCTGTTCAAGTCGGCGCCCCTGCACGACATCGGCAAGGTCGGCGTGCCGGACCGGATCCTGCTAAAACCCGGCAAGCTGGATGCAGACGAATTTGCCCAGATGAAGCATCACTCCATCCTCGGCAAGGAGGCCATAGTCCATGCCGAGGAGGCGCTGGGGGTGGAGGTCGAGTTTCTGCGCCTGGCCAAGGAGATCGCCTGTTACCACCATGAGAAGTGGGATGGCACCGGCTACCCCTATGGCCTGATGGGGGACGAGATCCCCCTCTCGGCCAGGCTGATGGCGCTGGCGGATGTGTACGATGCCTTGATCAGCAAGCGCTGCTACAAGGCCGCCATGTCCCACGATGAGGTGGTTCCCATCATATTGGCGGGGCGCAGCAGCCACTTCGACCCCGACATCACGGATACCTTCGCCCGCATCCACTCGCAGTTTCACGACATAGCCCTGCGCTACAACGACGACAAGGGCGAGCGGGAGACAAATACCGACTAGACGATAGGGAGGTCGGCAGGCAGCAGGTCGGTGAAGACGAAGCCATCCCGCTCTACAGTCTCTCCGACCCGTATGGTCAACGGCCGCAGGAACATGGGGCCGTCCCAGGCCAGGGTATGAAACTCGCCATTCTCGCCGCAGGGATCCACCCCGGCTGGCAGGGCCGCCAGCAAGGCGGGATCAAACTCGTGGCCGCCCAGGCTGGCATCCAGTTTCTTCGGATCAAGGGTGCTGATCCTGGCCCTGAGCCCAGCCGCCATCATCTGCTGCGCCAGCTTGGCCGTGTCGCTGCCCCACAGCGGAAACAGTGGCTCAATGCCCGTTCCCAGCAGCTGTTTCTCCCGATAGGCGCGCACATCCTCGAGGAAGAGATCGCCAAACGCCATCTGGTGGATCCCCTCTGCCACCACGCCCGCGATGAAGTCGGTCATGATGCGGGCGTAATCCTCATTGGTGCAGGGCCAGGGCAGATCGATGGTGGTCAGTGGCAAGCCAACACACTCTGCCTGCTGCATCAGCAACTGCTTGCGCACCCCGTGCATGGCCACCCGCTCGAAGGCCTGATTGAGGGTGGTAAACAGACCCACCACCTCGATGGCCGGATCCTGCCGCAATGTGTGCAGCGCCCAGGCGCTGTCCTTGCCGCTGCTCCAGGAGAGCAACACCTTGGTTTTATTCATGATTTCTCCAGCTGTCTTGTACCCGGAAACGGGTTGAGTACCCGGGTATAGTTGTAGTCATTCGCCCCGGGAGCAGGCTCCCGGATATGGGCCCGGTTCCCCACCTCGCTGCACCAAAAAGCTGCAAGACAGTGTTGCGAATTGTGCGATTTACATACCGGGATGCAAAAGCATACCCTCGGTCATGAGCGTGTCCCCTCAAAGGATGGGGAACAATAACTAAAAAAACGATGGGAAACATAAGGATATGACGACAGTCACGCAAGCTTACGACCACAGCCGTCCCCTCAACCGACAGGATTACAAGACCCTGAGCCTGGCCGCTCTCGGTGGCGCCCTCGAATTCTACGACTTTATCATCTTCGTCTTCTTCGCCGTGGTGATCGGCGAGCTGTTCTTCCCGGCCGACATTCCCGAGTGGCTGCGCCAGTTCCAGACCTTCGGCATCTTCGCCGCCGGTTACCTGGCGCGCCCCCTCGGCGGCATCATCATGGCCCACTTCGGCGATCTCATCGGCCGTAAGCGGATGTTCACCCTCAGCATATTGCTGATGGCGCTGCCGACCCTGCTGATCGGCCTGCTGCCCACCTACTCCACCCTCGGCATCGCCGCCCCCCTGCTGTTGCTGCTGCTGCGGATCCTGCAGGGAGCCGCCATCGGTGGCGAAGTGCCGGGTGCCTGGGTGTTCGTGGCGGAGCACGTACCCGCCCGCCGGGTCGGCGTCGCCTGCGGCACCCTCACCGCGGGATTGACGGCCGGCATACTGCTTGGCTCCCTGGTGGCCACTGCCATCAACCGCGGCATGAGCCCGGCCGAGGTGAGTGACTGGGGTTGGCGTCTGGCCTTCGTACTCGGCGGAGCATTCGGCATAGTCGCCATGTACCTGCGCCGCTGGCTGCACGAGACCCCGGTCTTCGCCGAGATGCAGGCCAACAAGGCGCTGGCGGAAGAGCTGCCGCTCAAGACTGTGCTGCGCAACCACAAGGGCAGCGTGCTGATCTCCATGCTGCTGACCTGGTTGCTCTCCGCCGGCATAGTCGTGGTGATCCTGATGACCCCCACCTACCTGCAGAAGGTGCATGGCATCAGCCCCGCCGATGCCCTGACCGCCAACTCCCTGGCCATCCTGGCCCTGACCCTTGGCTGCATCTTCTATGGCCGGCTGATCGATGCCCTCGGCAGCGGTCCCACCTTCATGCTGGGCTCCCTGTTGCTGGCTGGCGCCAGCTACGCCTTCTACCACGGCCTGGCGGCCGGCATGGATCAGCTGATCCCGCTCTACATGCTGGCGGGCTTCGCGGTCGGGATCGTCGGCGCCGTGCCCTACGTCATGGTCAACGCCTTCCCGGCAGTGGTGCGTTTCTCCGGGCTGTCGTTCTCCTACAACGTGGCCTACGCCATCTTCGGCGGCCTGACGCCCATGCTGGTGACCCTGTGGATGAAGAACGACGTGCTGGCCCCCTCCCACTATGTGGTGAGCCTGTCGGCACTGGGCTTTGCCATCGGCCTGCTGCTCTGGCTGCAACAGCGCAACCAGCGGCAGGCTGCACCGCAAATCGCCTGACCCCTCGCAAGCCCCGCTGAAATCGGGGCTTTTTTCATATGGCTGGTGTTCAGCCCGGCCGACATAAGATAGCCTCCCTCTCGGGCCTGTCGACGGCCCGGGACACTCCTCCACTCTAGTCATCCGAGGTTCATGATGTTCTTTCAGGTCGTATTTCTCGCCTTGCTTGCCCTGCTGCCCATGGTCAATCCACCCACCACGGCCACCCTGTTGCTGGGGCTGAGCAAGGGCATGTCCCGTGAGCACGTGCGCCGCCAGATCAATCTGGCCGCCATCTATCTGTTCTGCACCCTCTGCGTCAGCTTCTTCATCGGCTCCTCCATCCTGGATCTGTTCGGGATCTCCATTCCCGGCCTGCGCCTGGCCGGCGGTCTCATCATCGCCTTCATCGGCTTTCGCATGCTGTTCCCGGCCCCCAGCCAGGCGGCCGGGGTCGATATCAACCAGAGCATCGCCTTCGTGCCGCTGACCATGCCCAGCATGTGCGGGCCGGGAACCATGGCGCTGGTGATCAGCGGCGCCGCCCAGATAGCCGAGCTGCCCGACGAGTACAACCGCTTCACCATCTATGCCGCCATGGTGACCGCCTTCGCCCTGATGAGCGCACTCAGCTGGGGCGTGCTCAAGCTGGCGGATCCTGTCTGCAAGATCCTCGGTGCCACCGGCATAGATGCCATGACCCGGATCATGGGCTTCCTGCTGGTGTGCATGGGCATGCAGTTCTGCATCAACGGCATCAAGGAAGTGGCACAGGATCCCGTGTTCCACGGCGCCCCTGCGGCACAAACGGCACCTGCATTGCCACATGTATCCGGTGCACTCGAACAATTGGAAGAGGCCCGCCAGCCCTGACTGAAAACGGTGTCATAACCGCCGACAATCGTCACTGATCTTGCGCCTGATCATGTTGCTGACACATAAATGAGTTAGTGTGTTTTTTGTACAGACTCAATTCAGAGTGTGCTTGATAGGTTTGTGGGTGGAGACACCCACTCACTGCAGGAGATGTGCAAATGGAAAAGATGCTGACCGAGATTGGAAGCTACAGCCTGTTTCATGAATATCTGAATGTGGTCGGTGCAGCCAGCCCCGCCCTGGCCAGGATAAAAACACGGTGGGAATACAAACAGAGCGATCGTCTGGTTGCCCAGATCAGGGTCGATCCACAAGGCAATGCGCGCTTCTACATAGACGCCAGAGCCATATCGGTCAACTGACCCAGTCCCCCCTATCCACCAGCCCCGGCCATGTACCGGGGCTTTTTGTTGGTTGCCGTCTGCCTGAATGACAAAACCCCGGCAGGTGCCGGGGTTTGACTTTGCAGATGCAGCGTCGGGTTATGCACGGCGCGGCCGACCCAACCTAGGAGGTGCCACCCACTGTGAGCTGGTCCAGCTTGAGGGTGGGCTGGCCGACCCCGACTGGAATGCTCTGCCCCTCCTTGCCGCAGACGCCGACTCCGCGATCGAGCGCCAGATCCCGACCCACCATGGAGACCTGGCTCATGGCCTCTGGGCCATTACCTATCAGGGTCGCGCCCTTGATGGGGGTCGTTATCTTGCCATCCTCGATGAGGTAGGCCTCGGAGGCGGAAAAGACGAACTTGCCGGAGGTGATGTCCACCTGACCGCCGCCGAAGTTGGGGGCATAGATGCCCTTCTTCACCGAGGCGATGATCTCCGCCGGATCATACTGACCCGCCAGCATGTAGGTGTTGGTCATGCGCGGCATCGGCAGGGCGGCGTAGGATTCGCGGCGACCGTTGCCGGTGAGCGGCACGCCCATCAGGCGGGCGTTCTGCTTGTCTTGCAGATAACCTTTCAGGATCCCGTTTTCGATCAAGACGTTGTAGCCGCCCGGCGTCCCCTCGTCATCTATGCTGACGGAGCCGCGCCGACCCGGCAGGGTACCGTCATCGACTATGGTGCAATGTTTGGAGGCGACCTGCTCGCCGATGCGGCCGGCGAAGGCGGACGAGCCCTTGCGGTTGAAGTCCCCCTCCAGACCGTGGCCCACGGCTTCGTGCAGCAGCACGCCGGGCCAGCCGGCGCCGAGCACCACCGGCATGGTGCCGGCCGGGGCGTCTATGGCCTCGAGGTTGACCAGCGCCTGGCGCACGGCTTCACGCACATAGCCGAAGGCCCGGCTCTCCAGCCCGTCCAGCTCCAGGAAATAATCATAACCACAGCGACCACCGCCACCAGCGCTGCCGCGCTCGCGGCGCTCCCCCTTCTCGGCGATCACTGTCACCGACAAGCGCACCAGCGGGCGCACGTCGGCGGCGAGCGTGCCGTCGGTGGCGGCCACCAGTATCTCTTCATAGACGCCGCTGATGGAGGCCATCACCTGATTGATGGCGGGATCCAGGCTGCGGGCAAACTTGTCCATCTGCTCCAGCAGGGCGATCTTCTGGTGCTTGTCGAGGGTCTGCAGGGGATCCATGGCCGGATAGAGCAGGTTGGCCTCAGTGCGGGCCCAGGCCTTCACCTTGCCCTGGGCGCCGGCGGCGGCTATGCCACGGGCGGCGGTAACCGATTGTTGCAGCGCCAGCAGGCTCAGCTCATCGGAGTAGGCAAAGCCGGTCTTCTCGCCACTGACGGCGCGGACCCCGACGCCCTGGTCGATGTTGTAGCTGCCATCCTTGACGATGCCGTCTTCCAGCATCCAGGACTCGTGCCAGCTGCGCTGGAAATAGAGGTCGCCGAACTCCACCTGATGGCTCATCAGGCTGCCGAGCAGCTGTTGCAGGCGGCCTTCATCTAGGTCGTTCGGGGCCAACAGGGAGGCACTAACCTGGCTCAATAGACTCAATCTTCTTCTCCACTCTCGTAACGAGATGTTTTAACCGTTTGTCGACTCGCAGGGTCGATTGGCCGCATGGCGGCATCCTCGAATGGCTGCGAATCCAATTGCATAGGGTCTGCATCACGGCCGTTCAGGCTTTGCCCAATCGACCCGACCACAGCCGGACCCGGCTTAGTACCGGTCAGCGGCTGCGTTTCAATTCACCGATAAGTAAGGTATTCATTTGCACTCGTGCTGGGCCTTGGCCCCTGATCGGGCACCCGACCTCGCGGTGTGGTTCTGATCACCAGAACTCGCCAGGCGGTAGACCCAGAACGATGCAGGCCTGCCCAAAATCTGCTGCTCGGGCCCTGGTTCGCGTCGACCACAGTCGCAGCAACACCCGCTTACCAGTATCCGCACTATTGAGCGCAGCTGTGTCCACACTACCGCACAGCAGCACGCCTGGGGCCTCGACCCAACCATGGTGGCAGTAAAACGGCAACAATTCGGCATCACAACTGAAAATGCCAAAGTCGGCGCCCGAGTTCTTCATCCACGCCGTAGCTTCAGCCACAACGCGTCCTCCCAGCCCCTGTCCTTGTAGTCTTGGCTCGCAAGCCACGCAGCTCAGGCCCTGCGCCAAATAGACCTGCCCCGCCACCTCCACCCGCTGACTCAGCACGGCGGCATAAGCAACGAGTTCGCTCCCACGCAGCATGCGCAACGACACCGGCTGCAGAGCTGGGTTATGCAGCGGTTCCACGCTGGTGGCATCACTCGGTGACGATGGCCAGACTCGGTCCAGCAAGCCGGCAACCTCTCTCTGCTGAGACGGACTCAGATCGTCCCATCTCTGAATATCAAGCTTGTCCATGTCTACCTCTGGCTGGCAACAGCGCCAGCAAGATACATTTCAATTCGTTATTATCCCGTCAAAGCAGACGGGCATGCTCCGGCACAGCCAACAGGCTGCGTTTCAATTCATCGGCCAGTCCATCAGTACGCCATCAAAGCAGGCGGGCGTGGCTCAGCACCGGCATGGTACGCTTCAATTCATCGACAAGCCCGGCATCCATCTTTGCCAGCACTGTGGCACGGCCCGCTGGCTGGCAGGCCAGCACCCGGCCCCAGGGGTCGATCACCATGCTGTGGCCCCAGGTCTGGCGCCCCGTCTCGTGGGTACCGCCCTGATTGGCAGCCACCAGATAACACTGGTTTTCGATGGCGCGGGCTCGCAGCAGTGGCTCCCAGTGCGCCTCGCCGGTCACGGCGGTAAAAGCGGCAGGCACCAGCAGCACGCGGGCTCCGGCCCGGGCCAGCTGGCGGTAAAGCTCGGGAAAGCGCAGATCATAACAGATAGAGAGGCCGAGGGGACCAAAGGGGGAATCCACCAGCACAGGCTGGCTCCCCGGGCTGAAGGTCTCCGACTCCCGGTAGCGACCCTGATTGTCGGCCACGTCCACATCGAACAGGTGGATCTTGTGGTAGTGGCCCTTGAGCTCGCCACTCGGGTCGAACACCAGCGAGCTGGTGTGGATATGCTCCGAACCGGCGATGGTGGTCGGCATGGCCCCCGCCACCAGCCAGATGCCATGAACACGGGCCCACTCGGCCAGCTGGGCCTGGATCGGCCCTGCACCGATTGCCTCGGCCCCGTCCAAATAGCCCTGCCGCTCGCCAAACAGGGCGAAGTTCTCCGGCAGCAGCACCAGCAGTGGCCGCTCACTCGGCAGCAGAGCCAGCTCGGCGGCGATCTGCTCCCGGTTATCCTGCCAGCAACGGCCGGACACCAGCTGTATTGCGGCTAACCACATGACTCTCTCCTTGTCGCTCTGGCCGTCAGACAGTGACAGCATCCCCCGCTTGCAGGGTGTAATCCAGCACTATGATGCGATCCAGCACGGGACGAAAGAGTGCCTTGAGAGCGTCGTGATCCGGGTGGGGCAGATAGCGCTGGCGGGCGGCCTCGTCGGCGAAGGTCATCAGCACGCTGTGAGTGAAACCCTCGGCACGCCCCTCCGGACTGTCATTTTGGCCCCACTCCACCGCCAGCACGCCGCTGACCTGATGGGGGATGGCGAGAAAGGCGGCCCTGACGGCCGCGATATCGTCGGGACTGGCCTCACCCTTGAAGGTGATCAGCAGAATATGTCGGATCATGGCTCACTCCTTGTGATGGTAAGACCCGCCACCAGCCTCAGCGCTGGGCGGGCCCCGCGTGTTTGGGGGTCAGCAGGAAGGGGGTGACTTCCTGCGCCGGCAGGTTGGGGGCCACCGCATCGACCGCCTCCTTCTGCTGCTGGTTGAGCTTGATGCGGGCCCGATCCCGCCCCGCCTCGATCAGCTTGGGAGCATCCAGCGGACCCGAGACCCGAAAATCGATGCGGGTGACCACGTCCACCACCGGCTCCAGCAGCTTGGAGAGGGCCAGTACATAGAGGCCGGTGATCGGGGTCAGGGAGAAGGCCGCCACCACCGGCAGGGTGCCGCCCAGGTTGGGGGAGAAGCTCAGCTCGTAGTCGAGTCGCCAGCGCACCAGGTCGGCGATGCCTTCGCCGCGCAGGTTGCCCGCCGCTCCCTTCATGTAGAAGTCCTGGTTATCCACCACCCCTTGCTTGATCTTGGCGGAGGCGGACATGGATTCGAAGTAGAAGCCCTTGTCGAACACATCGCGAAAATCGAGCCGCAGCTTGCGCAGCAGGGAGTCCAGGCTGAGCAGGGAGAGCAGGCGCGCCCCCTTGTCGTTGACCTCGCGCAGCGTGCCCCCCTCCAGCTGATAGTTGGCACTGCCGGCCAGGGTCGGCACATCCAGCCGATAGGGCACATCGTTCCAGTTCAGATCCAGCGCCATCTTGCCGGGCGCATCGCCGATGGGCGAGGTATAGCCGAGCCGCTTGAGCAGCAGCTCGCTGTTGTTGCTGCTGATGCTGGCACGGGCATGGGTCTGCATCCAGCCGGGCTGGGCCAGCCAGTCCACAGTGCCGGTCAGCTGGCTGCCCGCCAGCCGCATGTCCAGCCCCTTGAGGGTCAGCTTGTTGGCGCCGGGCACCAGCTCTCCCTTCACCTCCCCCAGCGGCAGGGCGCCGAAGCGGCAATCCACGCAGCTGAAGGTGAGCCAGGGAATGGCGTCCATGATGGCCCTGTCCTGTCTGGCATCGGGCTCGGGGCTCAGATCCGAACTCTTGCCGGACCAATAGATGCGGGCAAATTTCGCGTCTATGGGCTGACGCTCGGTCACCGGCAGGCGCACCACTCCCATCACATCCGGGCTGTCGATCATCACCTCAGTGGCCTGCTTGACCGGCCCCACGGTGAAGTGCACCGCCTTGAGGTTGGCGCTGCCGATGTCGGCGCGGGCCAGCTGGCCGTCCACCCACCACTCCTGGGGCAGGAAGGCGGGGCCGACCACGGCATTGCCGCCCGCCGCCGTGCTTGCCGGCAGCCATTGCTTGAGTCGGGCCAGCCAGCCGGCTACATCCGCCTGCTGCTGGTTGATGGCCAGCAGCATGGGCTTGTCACGCAGCACCCGGGCCCCGGGCTGACCCACGTCCACCCGCACCCGGCTGAGGTAAGGCACCCCATCGCCATAGACCAGCCGGCTCTGCATATCCACATCGGCTCCCAGCACGGCGCGAATGTCGGCGCTGCCGTCGCGGCCACGGGCTGTCACCTTGAGCGGCAAGCGGCTGTTGGCGTCCTTGGCCAGCGGCGAGGGCAGATCCAGCCCCATACCCTGCAGGTTGGAGTCCAGCGCCAGCTGAAAGCTGAACGGCTTGTCATTGGGCAGGGTCAGCCCCAGGGTGCCGGCCCAGTTGCCACGCCCCTTGAGGATGTCGAGCACAGGCAGATCGCGGCGCTGGCGGCTGCTGTCCCACAAGCCCTTGAACTTGAGGTCGACCTGATAGCGGTTCGGCTGCTGCCGGCCCTGATAATCCAGGGTCAGCGGCTGGTTCCACAGGCTCGCCTTGAGGTTGCTGAAACAGGTCTGCTCGTTGTCATATTCGAGCCGCCCCTGCACCTGCTCCAGCGGCAGATCCAGGCTGGCCACCCGCACCTTGTTGTTGCTGAACAGGGCGTCGCCGCTGGCCTTGACCTCGCTCTCGCCATCGAGGGGGATATCCAGCTTGACCGAGCCCTTGAGCGGGCCCCGGATCTCGATCTCCCGCAGCGCCTGACCGACGGAGTCCCCCAGCGGAGAGTCCTGCAGGTAGTCGCTGATGGCCTTGCCCTCGCCCTCTACCTTGGCATCCACATAGAGGTGGGCGCCCGGGTAGAGATCCGGGATCCAGGCATGGACCGAGTCGGAGCCGGCCTTGCCGAGCCGGGTGGAGCGGCTGTTCATGTCGAGGCTGGCGTTCTGGAACAGCAGGTCTATCTGCAGATCGGTGAGCGGTTGCCAACCGGGGAAGAACTCGAAGGTGGCCCGTTCCAGCGGCACCGCCACCTGGAAGATGCCCTCGCCTTTGCTGTAGGGGAAATCCTTGAACTCGCCGTACCAGAGCAGATCTGCGCCCCTGGCCTGGCCGCCCTTGATGGCACCGCTCAGGTAGTCCACCAGGCTCTTGCTCATCACCTGCAAGGGGTAGTAGCGATCCGCATTGCCCGCATTCTTGACGTCGATGCGACCGGTCAGGGCGAGGAAGGTGTGTTCGTACAGATCCATCCTGAAACGGCTGGCGAGGGTCAAATCCGGGTTGTCCAGCGCCACGTCCTGACCATAGAGCACCCAGCCCCTGGGATCCTGCCACCAGTCGAGCCGTGCCGAGAAGCTGTCGACCGGGATAGGCTCCTTGAAGTGGCGCGCCGGATCCACTTTGTCCTTGTGCAGCGCCAGCCGGGCGCTGCCACCGGTCGGAGTCAGCCAGAACTCGCCGTTGAGATCCTGCACGCCGGGCACGTCCTGCCAGGCGGTGACCTTGATGTGGGAGAGCTGGCCGCTGAGGGAGAGCCCGCGCCAGTCGGCGTCGGCCTGCAGGACAAGATCCTGCAGCTGGCCCTTGGGCTGGGTGCGCTTGAGGGTTTCGGTCAACTCTGGGTAGAGACCGGAGACCAGCTGGCTCAGATTGGCGACCTGATCCAGATCGATGGCGGGCACATAACCCTGAATGCGGGAGCCAACCCGCTCGAGCTGCAACCGGCTCTGCAGCCAGGGCTTGCCGTCGAGCTTGAAGGTCACGTCATGGCTGGCGAGCTGCCACTCTTCGCCATCCCGGCGCAGCTGGATCTTGCCCCCCTGCAGGCCGAGACGGTGCATGGCACCCTGCTTCTCATCCTGCCAGATCAGGTAGTTGTTGCCGAATGCCAGCAGGGATTCCCCCAGCTGACCGCTGGCAAAGGTGCTCCAGAGCTGGAAATCGAGCTGGCCGGCCACCCGTGGCTCACCGGCGTGGATCCGTGCCAGCATGGGGCTGATGTCGAGCTGGCTGGCCCCCAGATAGAGCTGCCCCTTGAGCCGATCGAGCCGCGCCTCGGGGGCATCCACATCCAGGATGAGATCTATGGTGCTCTCGCCCACCCCGTTGATCAGATAGGCCTTGCCGACCCCCTGATGGCGCTTGCCACGGTTCTGCCAGCGCAGCTGGGCGATGTCGAGGGCCCGCACCTCCCCCAGCGCCGTGGTCAGGCTGAGGCGGGTGTCGTGAATGTCGAAGGTGGAGAGCTGGGTCAGCAGAAAGCGCAGCAATGCCTGCTGCTGATCGCGGCCGTCACTGGGCTCGGGGTCGGCCGGCTGGGCCAGATCCAGCGCTATGTCGCCATCGCTCAAGATGAGCTGGCCGAACACCGGCTTGAGTTCGTTGAGGGAGCGCCAGAAGTCGAGGTGCGCCCACACCTTGCCAAGGCGCAGGGCGAAACGGCCGGAATCCGGCGCTATCACCAGCTGTTGCAGCTCGAGAGCAGGGCCGCGCCGGGTCCAGTCCAGGCCGATGCGATCGACGCTGGCTTCCAGCTTGCTGTCGGCCAGCAGGGTGTCGAGCAGTGCCTGCCTGTGCTGATTGAGCAAGGGGCCGCCAAAGCGCACCAGACTGACCAGGATGGCCAGCAGCACGAAGAAGACCCCGAGGGCTAACCAGCCCCGACTCAGCCAGCGATAGACCAATTACATCATCACCACATCGAATTGTTCCTGGCCACAGAGTGGTTCACTCACCACCCGGACCTGCTTGCCGATGAACACCTCCAGCTCGGCGAGGCTGTGGGACTCTTCGCCCCGCAGGTAGTCGGCCACGGCCGGCGCGGCGTAGACGGTGAACTGATCCGCATCGTAGGCGCGATTGACCCGGATGATCTCCCGCAGGATCTCGAAGCAGACCGACTCCACCGTCTTGACCCGGCCGCGCCCCTTGCACTCGGGGCACTCGGAGCAGAGCACGTGCTCCAGGCTCTCGCGGGTACGCTTGCGGGTCATCTCCACCAGACCGAGCTGGGAGAAGCCGTTGACGTTGGTCTTGGCTCTGTCCTTGGAGAGCGCCTGCTCCAGGCTGTGCAGCACCCGCCGGCGATGATCCTCGGACTGCATGTCGATGAAATCGATGATGATGATGCCGCCGAGGTTGCGCAGGCGCAGGTGGCGGGCGATGGCCGCCGTCGCCTCGACGTTGGTATTGAAGATGGTCTCTTCCAGATTGCGATGGCCGACGAAGGCACCCGTGTTGATGTCCACCGTGGTCATGGCTTCGGTCTGGTCGATGATGAGGTAACCGCCGGATTTGAGCTCTACCTTGCGATCCAGCGCGCGCTGGATCTCGTTCTCCACGTCGTAGAGATCGAAGATGGGCGACTCGCCGGAGTAGTATTCCAGCTTGCCGGCCAGTTCGGGCACGTACTCCTCGGTGAAGCGCTTGAGCTGATCGAAGCTCTGGCGCGAGTCGACCCGGATCTTGTCGAGCTCGGCGCCGACGAAGTCGCGCACCACCCGGAAAGCCAGGCTGGGATCTTCGTAGAGGATCTTGCAGGGTGGGTACTTCTGCTTGCGCTCCAGGATCTTGCGCCACAGCCGCTTGAGGAAGGCGGCGTCCTGCTCCAGCTCCTGCTCCCCCACCCCTTCGGCGGCGGTGCGAATGATGTAGCCACCGAGATCATCCACATAGCTGGCCACGGTACGCTTGAGGCGCTCGCGCTCCGCTTCGGACTCGATGCGCTGGGAGACGCCGACGTGGGCGCTGCCCGGCATGAACACCAGATAGCGGGACGGCAGCGTGATGTCGGTGGTGAGACGGGCGCCCTTGGTGCCCAGCGGATCTTTCACCACCTGCACCATGATGTCCTGCCCCTGGCGTACCAGCTCGGCTATGTTGCCGGCCTGGAACTGCTCCTTCTCCTTCACCGCCACGCACTCGGTGTGCGGCACTATGTCGGAAGCGTGCAGGAAGGCCGCCTTGTCCATGCCGATATCGACGAAAGCCGCCTGCATGCCGGGCAGCACCCGGCTGATCTTGCCTTTGTAGATGTTGCCCACTATGCCGCGCTTGGCCTGACGCTCTACGTGCACTTCCTGCAGCAGACCGTTTTCGACCAGGGCGACCCGGGTTTCGGAGGGGGTGACGTTCACCAGCAGTTCTACCGACATAAGTTACCTTGCCTTTCTAGTTTTAAATTCTGGCAGCCAAACCGGCGCGAGCCCGGTGAGTAACGCAGTAAGAAACAGCCGGCGAGTTTCACCGACCCATGCCTTGCCTGTGATGGCTTCAAATTCTGACCGCCATGTTCCGACCCTGTGCCTGCCCGCTGAACGGGCCTCGCAGAACACGGCTGGCGGATAGATTACCGAGACTGTTCCAGATGATGCTTGATCAGCAGATCCGTTTCCAGCAGGGGCAGGCCGACCACAGCGCTGTAGCTCCCCTCGATGCGGCTGACAAACTTGCCGGCAATCCCTTGAATCGCATAGGCACCGGCCTTGTCGCAGGGCTCACCCGTGCGCCAGTAGGCTTCGATCTCGGCCTCGTCCAGCTTGCGAAACGCCACGTTGGTGGTGACCAGGCGCACATCGCAGCGCTCCGGAGTCGCCAGCGCCACCGCCGTCATCACCTGATGCACCTTGCCGGAGAGCGCCTCCAGCATGTCTTTGGCATCGAGCAGATCGGACGGCTTTTCCAGCACCCGATCCCCCAGCACCACTATGGTGTCGGCACCCAGCACCGGCAGCGCCGTCGGGGCGGCTGCCACGCCGGCCATCGCCTTGTCACGGGCGAGGCGGCAGACGTAATCCTGCGCCTTTTCACCCTCTTCCCGCCGTTCCGGCACATCCAGTCTGAGCACCTCGAAGCGGTACCCCAGCTGGGCAAGCAGTTCATGACGGCGGGGCGAGCCCGAGGCGAGATACAGTTGCAGTTCGTTGTGCTTGTTCATATTCACTTAATGAGATGAGGTAAAGTTACAATGCATTGTTTTTGCTCATATTCACTTGATATTGAAGCGGCGGCGCACCTTGCGCAAGACCAGAAACACCCAGGGCCATATTAGCATCGTGCTCAGGGTCGACCAAAAATAGGCAAGATTGAGGCTGGCACGGCTGAACAGGTGTTCGGCCCAGAAGATGGTCACCTTGCCCACCAGCGAGAGACAGCCGATGATCAGCGCCTGTTGCCAGAGGGAGAAGTTGCGGATCTTCTGGAACTGGAAGGCCGCCAGATAGGTGGTGATGGCCATGGCCATGGCCCGCACGCCGAGGGTGCTGCCCAGCAGCACGTCCAGCAGCAGGCCCGCCACCCAGGCGGAACCGACGTTGGTCCTGTGCGGCAACGCCAGCGCCCAGTAGATGAGCACCATGGCGAGCCAGTCCGGACGGAAGGGTTCAAATTGAAAGGGAAGCGGCAGGATCGACAGGCACAGAGCCAGCAGGATCGAGATCCAGATCCAGATCCTGCCGCTGGCGGGTTGCAACATCAGCGCGTCGCTCCCGCAGCCGAGGCTGCCGCTACCGGCGCAGCCGCCGGGGTCGGCGCCTCTTCATCATCGTGCACGTCCGGCTTCTTGTCGGTCCACAGCAGCAGCAGGTAGCGCAATCTGTCCAGTGCCACCAGCGGCTTGGCCTCGACCTGAGCGAAGGGCTTGCCCTCCACATAGTCGGAGCGGGTCACGGTCGCCACCGGATACCCTTCCGGGAAGCGGCCGCCAAGGCCGGAGGTGACCAGCAGGTCGCCCACTTGCACGTCCGTGTTGCGCGGCAGGTTGCGCAGCTCCAGCTTGTCCAGCTCGCCGCTGCCGGAAGCAATGGCGCGCAGGTCGTTGCGCAGCACCCGCACCGGGATGCCGTGGCTGGAGTCGGTGATGAGCAGGACACGGCTGGTGGTGGAACCCACGTGCAGCACCTGACCTATCACCCCCTGATCGTTGATCACCGGCTGGCCGTTGTAGACGCCGTCCAGCGCCCCCTTGTTGATCAGCACCTGATGGCTGAAGGGGTCGGAATCCACCGACAGCAGCTCGGCCACCATCTTGCGGGACTCCTTGTGCACCGGAGAACCGAGCAGCTCACGCAGACGCTGGTTCTCGTGCTCCAGATGATCCATCTTGAGCAGACGCGAACGCAGGGTGAAAAGCTGTTGTTCCTGCTGCTTGGTCTGCTCGATCAGGCCGGCCCGGGTCTGCACCTGGGTCGACATGGTATCGAGCATGATACCTGGCGCATTGGCCATATATTGCAGCGGGCTGACGAGCGAACTGAGGTAGACACGGACATGGGTAAACACACCGAAGCGAGAGTCCGCTACGATGGCAGCAATGGAGATGATGACGGCGAGAAACAACCGTAACTGAAGCGAAGGGCCTCTACCAAAAATGGGTTTCATGAGTCGTCAAAAAAGAGCCGGCGCGCTGGCCGGCTTTGGGTCTTATTCGTAGTGGAACAGGTCGCCACCGTGCATGTCGATCAGCTCCAGCGCCTTGCCGCCGCCACGGGCTACACAGGTGAGGGGATCTTCGGCAACCACTACCGGTATGCCGGTCTCTTCCATCAGCAGACGGTCGATATCTTTCAGCAGTGCGCCACCACCGGTCAGCACCATGCCGCGCTCGGAGATGTCGGACGCCAGTTCCGGCGGAGACTGCTCCAGCGCCACCATCACGGCGGAGACGATACCGGACAGCGGCTCTTGCAGCGCCTCCAGGATCTCGTTGGAGTTGAGGGTGAAGCTGCGCGGCACACCTTCGGCCAGGTTGCGACCACGAACTTCGATCTCGCGCACCTCTTCGCCCGGATAGGCGGAGCCGATTTCGTGCTTGATGCGCTCGGCGGTGGCTTCCCCGATCAGGCTGCCATAGTTGCGACGCACGTAGCTGATGATGGCTTCGTCAAACTTGTCGCCACCGATCCGCACGGACTGGGAGTAAACCACGCCGTTCAGGGAGATGATGGCCACTTCGGTGGTACCACCACCGATATCGACCACCATGGAACCGGTCGCTTCGGAGACCGGCAAGCCGGCACCGATGGCGGCAGCCATGGGTTCGTCGATCAGGTAAACCTCACGGGCGCCGGCGCCCAGTGCGGATTCCTTGATGGCACGGCGCTCTACCTGGGTAGAGCCACACGGCACACACACCAGCACACGGGGGCTGGGGCGGAAATAGTTGTTGTCGTGAACCTGCTTGATGAAGTGCTGCAGCATCTTCTCGGTCACGTAGAAGTCGGCGATGACGCCGTCTTTCATCGGACGTATGGCGGAGATGTTGCCTGGGGTACGACCCAGCATCTGCTTGGCGGCATGACCGACGGCAGCGACCGATTTGGCGTTCCCGCGCTCTTGGCGAATGGCGACAACTGAGGGTTCGTTAAGGACGATCCCTTGATCTTTTACGTAGATCAGGGTGTTGGCAGTTCCCAAGTCGATCGACAGATCGTTGGAAAAGACGCCTCTGAGCTTTTTGAACATGGCTACGGGAAATCCTAAGAATTTGGAGGTGCAGAAAACCGGCTAACTTTACCAATGCCCACCCCAATGGGCAAGCGCTCAAACTGTCGCCAACCCATCAGGCGCGACAAAAATGCGAGTCATCACTCACCCGCACAGGCTGACAAACGCTAATAAACAAGAAGATAGGGGGGAAGATCGCGAAGATCCGCCGCCCCGCCTCCATTACGGCATCACTTCGCGCCGATAAATAATTCTATCATTGCCCCGGCTGGAGCCAAAAATGGCCTCGCCTTGCAGAGTAACAGGGTCAGACAACCAGAGCGGCCGCAACGGCTGTTTCGACAAATCGACCCTGTAGGGGATCCGTACCGAGATATCCGGCTTGGCAAACTGGAACAGGATCTCGCCATCTTTCGCCTGAGCAGACTCGCCCCCCGGCGCCGCACTACCCAACCCCAGCCGGATCTTGCGATTGCCCCCCAGACTCAGGTCACGGGTACTCGCATCAAACGCCTGGCCCGGATTGAGGAAACTGAACCCCTGATTGGCCAGAGAGAGCTGGGTACATTGGTCCAGCTTGTTCAACTGCCAGTTGCCCGCCTCGTAATATTGCATCTGCAAGGGCACGGCCAGCGGCGCAGAGGCAAGACCCGCCCCCGTGCCCGCCAGCAATCGACCGAAATAGACCTGCATGGCCACACTGTCGATCAGCCGGGCATTGCAACTAGCGCCGCTGCAATTGCCGGCCACGGCATCGTTGAAATCGGGGCTGGCAATCAGGGTACGTTCGCCATCGTTGTCTTTCATATAGAGACCAAACAGCAAAGACTGGTAAGGGCCATCCTGTTGAGTGTCGGAGAGGCGAACAAACTCGCTATTACCGGTAAACGCCGACCGCCCATTCACCCAGGGCAACGTAGACAGGCTGCGCAACCGGGCCGACAGGGACTTGCCATCCTTGTTGTTGGCAACGGAGAGATAGGCGTCCCCCTTGGCAAACAGCCCCGTATAGTTCTGGGTCTGGCCACCCGACAGGTTGCGGGCCAGCACATCCAGCGCAACCCCAAAGGGCTGGCCCATATAGGAGAAGGCATTGCAGGCCGGCACTATGTCGCCGCTGACCAGATTGAAATCGGCGGGAATAAAGCGGCCCACCGGCACGCTGCTGGCGGGAGGGATGGTGTAGCCGAAATAACCCGTAGATACAGTGCTTCCCTCTGGCTGCGTTGCCACCGGTGGCGTCGCCGTCATCCGGAATACCCCTACCTCGCTCACCGTCTGGTTGACGCTGTTGAGACTGTTGGCGGCGGCACTGTGGTTATAGCTGGTGGTGCCGAGCGTGGCATTGGTGCCCGGGCTGGGGGCCACCAGAGTGCTGCCCAGACCGATGCCGCTCAGTACAAAGTTGGGCGTGGTCTGATTCCCGGCGCAGATATCCCCATCATTGGCGGATTCCCAGGCCATCGCCTTGATGTCTACCTGGAATGTCTCTCCCGCTTTCTTGAACACAGGGCAGCTGCTATTCCCTGCCGCACACACACCTTGCGGGGGCGTAATGCACAAGCCGACAGGACGCGCCACAAACTGGTCGGCGCCGGTCATCACCAGCCCCGCCTCACTGCCCGTGCCATCGTAGCGGGCATCCAGTTGCACCTGACCGGCATCCGGATACTTGACCGTGATGGTCGACTGGCCTTGCGCGTCAAAAGCGAGCGGCACCAGGGTAGCGCTGCCCAGATCGGTACCAATCACACTGCTGTTGACACTCATCTTGCTGTTGTAGTTATTGCTATTCGGCAAGAGATAGCTGCTCCAGAACTTGATGCTCTTGCTCTGGCTGGCAAAGCCCGGCACGCACTGCTGGGTCAGGTCGCTCTTCTTGACCGCCTTGATGGTCACCGTCTGCGGCTGGTTGGAATAGGTATCCGGCACATCGAAGAAAAAGCCGCTATCGGCAAAATTCAGGGTACAGGCAGCCGCACTGGGCGTCCCGGCGCCAGCCTTGCACAAGGTGGTGCTGAATGGCTTGGTCGCCGGGGTCGAGCCGGACACCCCTATGGTAACCGCAGTGGCGGTGTTGTTGCGCAACTGAACGGTCGTGGAGCCGCCACTGAAGGTCACCGTATTGCCGCCGATCCAGCCATTGCTGACAGAAGTAGGGGTAAGACTCAGGGTCGCGGTCACCGGATCTTTGATAAGTGTGGTACAAGCGGCATCGGCACAGGCATTGACCGTCACCGTCTCCGGATTGCAGGTCAGCGCCTGACCCGAGTGATCGAGCTGGAAGTGGTCGATCTGCACCCCGACCGGGTTGGAGCGCAAGGCACAGATCCGCACGTTGTCGATCTCGTGGTAGTTGGTTACCGAACCGGTGGAGCCGGTCAGGGAGAGCAGGAAATTGGCCGGCACCGCCGCCTGGCCGGCCTGACTCGCCATGTTGATGGGACCAACCAGGGTGCCATAACCCGAGCCGGTATCCCGCTCGACTTTCGCCAGCGAGCTGCCAGTCGTCCGGGAGTCGACTGTGATGCGGTAGCGGTGGGGGCGATTGCCGTTGATGCCGCTGTCGACGGACGGACTCAGGTTGCTGACGGTACCGGCCAGATAGTTGTAGCCGGAGGTGCCTGAACCCGAGCCACGGATGGAAACGGCCTGAGGACGGGACCCCCAGTTGTAGTTGCCCCCTTCGTTGGCATAGTTGCCGTACTCGTCGAGCCCCACCCCGAGCCAGCCGCCCGCGAAGCCGCTGATCCCGGTCTTGAAGCCATAGCCCAGCGGACCGCCAAAGGCACCGGGCTGGGGGGTCAGGGTCGCATCCGAGAGCACCACCGCCATCCCGTCCGCCCCGCTCGTGTCGAACGTTTTGTAGGCGTATTGATCGAATTCGATCGTCACCAGATTGCTGGCTCCCGGGAAGAGGCGCTGGAAGGTGGCCGAGGTGGCCTGGTCGGTGACGTTCTGGGTGAGACGCAGACGACCATTTTGCACCGATGGCAGCGTGCTGTTGTTGCGCTGGGCCACCACCCAGCTGTCCGGGTTGATCTGGGCGCTGTCAAAACCATCGGCAAAGCAGGTCAGTGGGGGAGTCAGCACCGTCTCGTTGATGCTGGATTGAGCATCCATGCTCAGATAACCGGCCGTCACCCGTCCATAAACGGTGGCATTGTTGTTCATGGTCAAACGACCATCGGTGTAGAGGTAGCCATAAAATGTGGTGGCGTTATCAAGCACCATGTTGCCGTAATTAACCCAGACAAGACTCCCTTGGCCATTGCTGTTGACGCTGACCGTATTGAACAGAGTGACGTCCTGATTGACAAAAATGCGGGTTGTGCCGCTGCCGGACAGGCGAATGGTCACATTGTCGATATTCAACTTGTCGATAAAATAGTCACCGTCCCCCAGTATCAGCGTCGCCCTGTTACGTAAAATAAGGGTCTTGATCTGAGACTCACTTCGACTCGGGAAAGTCATTGTGCAGTTGTCCACTGTCATGGTGCGGTACGAAGCGCTGGATGCAGTTTGTGATCCCGATGAGCAGGTCAGGTCATTGTTGGCACCTATGGTCGGAAATTTGTTGTTGCCGCTCAGGGCAAGGCCACGAATATCGCTGCCGGTGATGGCACAGACCTTGTACCCGCCAGCCCCGTTATCGCAACGGGGCGTATTGTTCTGATCGGGCCGGATGGAGCAGAAGTTTAGCGGCAGCCCGCCGGTGCCATTGATCTTGGGATTGTTGAGCTGGCTCAGCTGGTAACCGTTGATCTGGTGGCAGGTGTCGTTGTTGTCGCCATGGTGGCCCTGCACCACGGCAGGGAAGAAGGTGCTGGTGTCGATGGGGTCAAATGCCCAGACCGGGCTAGTGAAGAGGGCCAGCGCCCATAGCCATTTCATCATGAACCTCCATCATAGGCTTCAACGGCCAGAGTGCGACTCACGGCAAAATCCGGGTTGGCGCTATTGATATCCTCTACCCCACAAGCCCCCGTGCTGACCAGGCGGTAACCGTTCGTGACGTTGCCATTGTAGGTAACGGGCACCCTGGCGCAGCTCACCTCGGCTCTGCAGCCAGCAAGGCCCACATTGCCGGGGAAAGAGGTCACAAAGCTGGCGTCACAGAGCGCCGGTGGCAGAGGTTGCGCCAGGGTGCGATTCGGGAACAGCCGATAAAGAGTGACCTCAAGCCCGCTCTGGGCTGCCAGCAGGGCACGCACACTGCGCACCTCCACCGTGTTTTTCTCGCTGCTGTCGGTCAGAAAGCGGCCCATGGCGGCCGCCAGCAGCGCCATCACCACTATGACAAACAGGGCTATCATCAGGGCGCTGCCCCCCGCCCGTCTCGGTTGCCTGGCATCAGGGCACATTGAGCACCCCTATCTTGTGGTTGAAAGCGACGGATTCACCTCTGCGCTCAAACACCAGCCGCATGCCAAACTCCCCTTGTGCGTTGAAGGCCAAGGTTTCCCGATAGAAAGCGCCAGTACGAAGGGACTCCGCCATCAGCACGCCCGTGGCAGGTAGCGCGGCAGCGATGCCCGCACTGGCGCGGGTGAGCCTGTTCCCAGCCACGCAGTAGCGCACCTGCTGGCTGGCAAAGTAGATCCGGCTGCCCGGCGAGAGGCCTGCCAGGGTCTCGCTACTGCTGTAGCGAATGGTCTGGGCCCCGGATACCGGAGCCAGCACCTCGGTCACTCGGGCGACACAACGGCCATACTCGCAACCAGCGGTCAGTGAATCCACGCCTGAATTCGGCACCGGGAAGACGGCCATCAGATCCCCTGCCTTGACGGCATTGGCATCCTGACTCAGTGGATTGGCCGCAGAGGCGGGGGTTGCCATCACCAGCTCCAGGGTAGCGCCGCTGCCCGACATGGCTCGATTGAGGACAAGATAGCGGCTGGAGGCACTGATGGGCCAGAAACGCAGGCAGGCCCCCTCGTCAAGCCAGTTGCCATTCTGGTCTTCAATCCGCTCAGAGCCCGGCACAGCATCACGCAGCTCGCGATTGAGCCGCTCCATGGCGAAACGGGCATCGCTCATCAGCTGCTCGCGGCTGCTGGCATCCCCATAGATCTGGGTTCCGATGCCGATAAACTGGCTGGTAAAGGTCGCCATTATGCCGAGCAGCAGGATCACCATCACCAGTTCGATCAGGGTAAAACCGCGCATCGCCCCTCTCATCAGTAGTTCCCCCGGTAGAAGGAGAAGTCGAGCAGGCTCTGATCCGGCAGGCGCACCTGCAGATCGATGCGTTTGCCCACAGAGCAGGGGGCGGCGCAGCTTTTGAAAGTGCCATCGCTGAAATCGACCGCATTTACCGCGATTTTGATCCGATAGTTGCGATACTCCTCGCTGCTGATCCCCGCTGCCGTCTGGGTAAACAGATTGGCATCCACCCAGTTACCCGAGGTATCGAAGTCATCCACATCGTTGAAAGCATAAGGGGCTGGCTCGCCATCCAGGCCATAGCGAGTCGAACAGGCAGGGATGGTGACGCCGACGACAGCCTCGCCGCAGCGGTAACGGCCGCCGTTGTGATCCGAGTTTTCATCGAACGACTTTTGCAGTATCTCCCCGGCCAGGCGCTGGGCCAGCTGAGCGGCGCGTACCTGCTGTACCGGATCCACCGCCTGGGGCGCCTGATTGATCAAGAGCCCGAGAATGCCGGTCAGCGCCACCGCCAGCAGCACTATGCCGACGATCAGCTCTATCAGGGTAAAGCCGCGTTCAGGGGCTCTCATGGATATACCCCTCGGATTCGATCTTGATGCGGCTGGCCTCACGGCCATCGCTCACCAGCAGAGTGCAGCCACCCGCGCAGGCGCCAAGCGGCCGTCCCATCTGATCAAAGCGGAGCACAAAACGGTCATTACCGGTACCGACCAGAGAGATCAGCAGGCCGGATGAGGCGCTCACCACTCGACCACGGGTCAGTTGGTTGTCAGTCCAGCCAGTCAAGGGATCGCTGCCCGGGCAAGCCGTCTGGGCCGTGACGCCATAGGTGCGATGGGCAAAACGGGGGGAGGCAACGATCAACTGGGTACAGCTGCTGGCAGGTTCGTGCATATTGACGGTCTGCACCAGCCGCAGCCGGGTCAACAGCTCATCGCGGAGGGTTTGAGTTTCAAAGCCGCCTTTGCCCAGCAACTTGGGCACGGCAAAGGCGGCTAGAATCCCGAGCAACAGGATCACCACGACCAGTTCAATCAGGGTAAAGCCCTTGGTTGCAGGCATGGGGTTTCTCATTGGGGGAAGGAGAAAGCGAGGCCGGAGCCTCGCCTTTTAATATTATGGAGTTACAACACACACACTGCTTGCGTCGAGTTTCCCCAACTCAGCTTTAGCGGGTGCAGAAGAGGTGGCTTCAGTGTAAAGAACGCAATCAGACTTTTCTTTTGCATCAGTTGGTGCAAAACGGAAAGTTGAAGAAGCGCCTGAAATACCCTTCCAAGAACCATCGATAGTCACTGCTTGCTCAATGCCATCAGAGGATGCTTTGGGATAGCCGTAAACAACCTTAATTGCTGTGCCATCAGAGCTTGATATTGCACCGGAAGATGCGGTTTCCAAGCCTTCCAGTGCAGACTTACTGTATACCAGCTGGGAAGAGCTCTGCACGGCGGCCAGTACACCGCTGGCCGCGGCAGTTTTTGCATCGTCCTGCAGATTCAGGAACTTGGGCGCAGCTGTCACTGCCAGAATGCCCAGAATGATGATCACTATGACCAGCTCGATCAGGGTAAAACCCGCCTGTTTTTTCATTTTACTTTCCTCTGTCAATTGATATTGGTGGTCACCTGACCGGAAGCCGGACGGTAACTGAAACTCATGAATGCATCAGTACTGCCTTGCGGATCCTGATACTTGCCATCACTACCCTTACTCAAACTATTGACCAGATAGTAGCGGCAGACCGAGTCCAGGCTGTTATTGGTCACACTGACATAGTATTTCAGGTCATTGCCGCTACCGCGCACCTCGTTAAAGCTGGCAGTAGCCTTGGGCGGGTTCTGCAACAGACCCTCCCAAATCTTGAGACAGCGCGGGGCCGTCAGGTTGGCCGGATCCACATCGATACCGCCACCCGCCGAGGTATCCATGGGATAACCGGGGGAGAGCTCGCCATTGCTGACCTGGGTCTCGGTCGGCGTGGTCAGATAGAAGCGGGAACCGTCATACAGCACGGTATTGAGGCTGTCCTGCTTGGCACGTCCCTCCGCTTCCCACTGGGCCCGCACCAGCGAAACGCCGGTGGCAAAGCCGCCGGAGACCCCTTCCACGCTGGCCTTCTTGGCCTCGTCGGTCACATCGAGGAAGCGAGGCAAGGCGGTCACCGCCAGGATCCCCAGAATAACGATGACGATCACCAGTTCGATCAACGAGAAACCCGCCGCCCGAGACGTCATCACCAACCCGGGATGTGTTGGTGCCATTCGATTTGTTGCCATGGTCCCTCCGTAATAACCCGCATTATTTCATGCAGATATAAAAAAATCATTTAACTGAGCCACACAATCGGCCTCATTCAAGGCTTTTGCTGCACTCTGCCATCAGAAAATTGATAAATCAGCCAATTATCTTCCCAACCGAACTCGCATCCCCCGCCATCGCGGCTCGCCAGCGCTTGCAGCGGCGGCAGATCCTGGCTCTGTGCACCTATGATCGACAACCAGAGCTGGCGGCAATTTTCCGAGGGCGCCAGCAGGGATCCGGCCCCGATCGGCCAACCCCTTTCATCGAACTGCCAGGCCAGACCATCGGCGAACAGACTCGCGGGACGGCGCTGATCCAGCCAGAGCCCGTGCAACCTTTGTGCCCGCTCAGCAAACTGTTCCCCCAGCAGGGCCAGGCTGAGGGCCAGCGCCTCCGCTCTGTGGGTGCGATAGCTCTGGGCCAGGGTCGCCACTATGATCAGCAGCAAGATCAGCACGGCCATCCGTCTATATCCCCCCAGCCAGCGATCATCCTGTTGTGACTGTCTGCTCACCCGTTTCGCTCCACATCTTGCCGCTTATCCACTCCCCGCATCACTGACGGTAAAGCTGCCTGTTTACTTGCCACGCACGGCCCGCATCATGTCCCACATGGGCGTGAAGATACCGAGCGCCAGCACCAGCACCATGACGGCGACTATGCCGATCAGGATGGGCTCGATACGGGCGGTCAGGCTCTTGAGGTCATAGTCCACCTCCCGCTCGTAATACTCGGCGGCCTCGTGCAGCAGATCGTCGACCTGCCCCGTCTCTTCCCCCACCGCGATCATCTGCATCACTAGGGGGGTAAACAGGCCGCTGCTGCCGGCGGTGCGCAGCAGGCTCTCACCCCGTTCGATACCGGCCCGCATGTCGCGGATCTGGCCCGCCATCCAGGCGTTGTCCACCGCATCGGCCACCAGGGTCAGCGCCGTATTGAGCGGCACCCCGGCCTTGAGCATCATGGAGAAACTGCGGGCGAAGCGGGCCAGCAGGGAGCGCTCTATGATGGTGCCGACGATGGGCAGCCTGAGTTGCCATCTGTGCCAGGTCAGCTTGCCCTTGACCGTGCTCACCCAGCGGCGCCAGCCAAACACCATGGCCAGCAGTATGCCGAGCAGCAGCCACCAGTAGTGGACGAAGAAGTGGGAGGTGGCGAGCAGGATCCGGGTCGCCAGCGGCAACTCGACGCCGAACTTGGCAAACATGCCGGCGAAGACCGGGATCACCATGATATTGAGGATCACCATGGCGATGCCGATGGCCGCCAGCACAAAGCTGGGGTAGCGCATGGCGGTCTTGATCCGCTTGCGGGTCTCCAGCTCCAGATCGAAATAGTTGGCGAGCTGCAAGAAGGCCTCTTCCAGCTGACCCGTGTTCTCGCCCACGTGAATGATGGCGACGAACAGGCTGCCAAATACCTTGGGGTGGGCCTGCATCGAGCTCGACAGCGGCCGGCCGTTGCCCAGATCCTCCCCCAGCGCGTGCAGCGCTCGCTTGAGCGGCTTGCTGTGGGCGCTCTCCTCCAGCCCGGCGATGGCACGCAGGATCGGGATCCCCGCCCGGGTCAGGGCGTACATCTGGCGGCTGAACACCACCAGCTCGTCCAGCTTGACGCCCCCTTCCAGCAGCAGCGACCAGTCGATGGCGGCGGATTTAGCCTTGCCCGGCTTGAGTTCGGTCGGCATCACGCCGCGGCGCATCAGCTGCTCGGCCGCCGCCATCTCGTTGGCGGCGTCCACCACGCCGCTGACGGCATTGCCCTGGCTGTCGCGCCCCTTGTAGGCAAAGGTACTCATGAGGAGTACCCCTGACCGACAGCGTCATGGCAACCGGCACGGGGGTTGGCGTTGAAGTGAGTCATGGCTTACCCCAGATCCTCGGCCAACCGCAGCACCTCGTCCACCGAGGTGATCCCCTGGCGTGCGTAGTCAAGGGCGGTCAGGGCAAGCGGCCGATAGTGTTCATGCTGGCGCGCCGCCTTGGCGAAGCCTTCGGCATCGTTGCGGCGCAGGGCATCCATCATGGGTTGATCCAGCTCCAGCAGCTCGTAGACCCCGATCCGGCCAGAGTAACCGGTAAAGTTGCAGCTCTGGCAGCCACGCCCCTTGTGATAGGCATGCTGACCGGGCGCCTCGCCGGAGAGCACGGTGAGCCAGGTGGCCTGACCCTCGTCAGGCGCCCTCTCCTCGACGCAGTGCTCGCACACCCGCCGTACCAGCCGCTGGGCCACCACGGCCCGCAGCGCGCTCGCCACCAGATAGCCGGGCGCCCCCATGTCGATGAGACGCAGGGCGCTGGTGACCGCATCGTTGGTGTGCAGTGTGGTCAACACCAGATGGCCTGTGATGGCGCCGCGCAGGCCTATCTCCACCGTCTCGTTGTCCCGCATTTCGCCCACCAGCAGTATGTCCGGATCCTGGCGCAGGGTGGAACGCAGCACATGGGAGAAGGTGAGGCCAATCTTGGGGTTCACCTGCACCTGATTGACCCTGGGCAGCCGGTATTCCACCGGATCTTCCACCGTGATGATCTTGTGGCTGGCCTGATTGAGCTCTGAGAGGGCGCCGTAAAGGGTGGTGGTCTTGCCGCTCCCGGTGGGGCCCGTCACCAAAATCATGCCGTGGGGGCGTTTGAGCTGACGGCGGAAACGGGTCAGGATCTCCGGCGGCATGCCGGTCTCGCTCAGCGACAGTATGCCGGAGGATTGATCCAGCAGCCGCATCACCACCGACTCGCCGTACTGCACCGGCATGGTGGACATACGCACATCCACGTCCCGGCCGCGCACCTTCATGTTGAAGCGGCCATCCTGGGGCAGCCGCTTCTCCGAGATGTCGAGCCCTGCCACCAGTTTCAGGCGCAGCACCAGCGCCTGGGCGATGCGCACCTCGCTGAGGATATTCTCGTGCAGTATGCCGTCGATCCGCTGGCGAATGCGCAGCACCTTCTCGTCCGGCTCTATGTGAATATCGGAGGCCCCTACCTGCACCGCGTCCTCGAACAGGGAGCGCAGCAGCTTGGCGACCGTCGCCTCCCCCTCGTCGTTGGCCCCCAGATTGCTGGAGCCCAGTTCGAAGCCGGTATCCTGGTACTCCTCGTGCAGCTGTTCGGCGAAGCTCTCTATTTCACGGGTACGGCGATAGAGGCGGTCGAAATACTCCAGCAGCTGGCCTTCCCGCGCCACCGCCAGCACCATCTCCCGCGGGCGCAGCAGCGCCGCGATGGCGTCGAGGGCGCTCAAGTCCGCCGGATCCGACATGGCCACGGTCACCCGGTTGTCGGTGAGGTTGACCGCCAGCGCGCGATAGCGACGCGCCTGCACCTCGGGCAACAGCGGCACCGCCGAGGCGTCTATGGTGAGGTTGTTGAGATCGAAGAAGGGCACGTCCAGCTGGCGGGCAAGAAACTGCAGCAGCTGCACCTCGCTGATGAAGCCGAGATCGATCAGTGTGGTGCCCAGCTTGCGGCCGGTCTGACGCTGCTGCTGCAGGGCGAGCTGCAGCTGATCATCCGAGATGATCTGCTCTTGCACCAGCAGGTCGCCGAGGCGCATTTTCAGTCTGGGTTGTGCCATGCAAACTCCAAAAAAGTGAACCAGCCCGCCCGTCAGGGGGCAAGCTGGGCAATTCGCTGCTCAATCCAGCTGGTCGAGGCCTCGCCGAGGTTGCCGTGCAACTGGGCGTTGCGATAGGCATCGAGCGCCCGCTGGCTGTGGCCCTGGCCATCTTCGGCCACGCCGAGCCCGAGCCACCAGCGGCCCTGATCCGGCTGCTGGCGCAGCAAGGTCACATAGATCTCGGCCGCCTCGGCATTGCGGCCCAGCTCCTGGGTCAGGCCGGCCCAGGTGGCGTAATAATCCAGATTGCTGGCCAGATCCGGCTGATAGCCGGTCAACCAGCCGAGCGCCTTGAGCTGATCGCCGCTGCTGATGGCGAGCCGCGCCAGCAGCAGCCGAAAATCCGCCTGTGCGGGATCGAGCTGGATCCCCTCTTCCAGCAGCTGGGTGGCCTCGCTCAGCCGCCCTTCGCCATAGAGCAGGCCCGCCAGTTGTTCGCGGGCGCCCTGATTGTGCGGGTCGTGGACCAGCACCTGATAGTAGTTGTCCTGGGCATCGCGCAGTTGCCCCCTGGCCATGGCGGTGGTGGCCTTGCGCTCGGCCAGGGTCGCCAGCTCGGCCTCGGAGAGGTTCACCGTCTCTATCTTCAGCACGCCCGGTTTGCGCGGCGGCGGGGCAACCGCCTCTTGCTCCGCTTCCAGCTCGGCATAGAGATCGGGCTGCAGCGCCTCATCGCTCGGGGGCAGAGCGTCATAACCGGTCTCGCCCTGATCTTCCGCCGCCGGCTCGGGGTCGGGGTCGGCAGCAGCGTGGGGCTCGGACCTGGCGCCCGGGGTGGGCAAGGCCACCACCAGATCCACCGGCTCCTGCTCCTCCTCCGTCGGCGTGACCGGCACGGCGCGGGCAACCGCATCAGGCCCGGGTTCGCTGGCCGCCTGTGCCAGACTCTGCGGTGCGACCCGCTGACTCTGCTGCCAGTAGATCCAGGTCCGCCAGCCGAGAATGCCGAGGGCTAGGCCGCAGATCAGGGTCAGCACCAGCATCCACCAGCCCTGCCGCCGCACGGGAGGCACATAGACGGCCCCCTCACCCCCCTGCTGACGCTGTTCCAGATCCTTGAGCATCTGGTTGATCACGCTCATGGCCAGACTCCATAGACCAGCATAGGTATCCGCCAGCCCCATGCTGACGCACAATGCAGCTGGGGCGCTCTCATACCCCCGAGCATCTGGTTGATCTCGTTCATGATGGCCAGACTCCATAGACCAGCATAGGTATCCGCCAGCCCCATGCTGACGCACAATACAGCTGGGGCGCTTTCATATCCCCGAGCATCTGGTTGATCTCGTTCATGATGGCCAGACTCCATAGGCCAGGGCACACCCCAGCAGTAGTAACAGTGGCCACCAGCGCCCCCGACCGGGGCGACTGGCATCGTCGGTATCGCGAATGGCGAGGTGCACCAGACCGGCATCGATCTGGCGCTCACCCCGGCCATAGGCCAGCATCAGGCACTTCTGCGCCAATACGTTGATAAGTCGCGGTATGCCACGGGAGGCGCGCCACAGCAGGCGCATGGCGCGACCACCGAACAGCGGGGCCCCACGATAACCCGAGACCTGCAATCTGTGCTCCAGATAGGCGCGGGTCTCGTCAAAGCGCAGCGGCCGCAGGCAGTAGGAGAAACCGATCCGCTGGCGCAACTGGCGCAGATGGGGTTTGGCCAGCCTGGTGTCCAGCTCGGGCTGGCCGAACAGCACTATCTGCAACAGCTTGCTCGACTCGGTCTCCAGGTTGCCGAACAACCGGATCGCCTCCAGGGTCTCGTCCGGCAGGGCCTGCGCCTCGTCGATCAGCACCACCACCCGGCTGCCCTGCTGATGCAGGCCTATGAGGTGGCGATGAATGCGATCCGTCAGATCCAGCTCGTTGCCTTCGCGCACCGACAACCCCAGCTCCAGGGCCAGTGCGGTGCGCAGTTCGGCCGGGCTGAGGTGCGGGTTGGGCAGCCAGGCCAGACGCACAGGACAGGCCTCCGAGCCCAGCTCGCTCAGCAGCTTGCGACAGAGCAGCGTCTTGCCGGTGCCAACCTCGCCGGTCACCTTGATAAAGCCCTCTCCCTGCATCAAGGCCCAATTAAGAACCTGCAGCGCCTCCTCATGGGGAGGCAACCCGTAGTAGAAACCCGTGTTGGGAGTGAGGCCGAATGGCGCCTCCTGCAAACCGAAGTGGTTCAGGTACATGAGTCGTCACCGGCCTGGGGACCTGTCGTGGCACCGAGCCACAGGCCGCATGGAACAAGGCCAACCGCGTGCTGTGTCATGGCTTAGCCCTTGGGCGGATACCACTTGTCGAGCAGATCGGAGGAGCGCTGCAGTTCGTTCTGCCAGGTGTCCTTCTCCACCACGGTCGGTTTGAGCAGGATCACCAGCTCCACCTTCTTGGTGCTCTCGCGGCGGTTGGTGAAGGCCTCGCCGACCCAGGGGATGTCCCCCAGCAGCGGCACCTTGCTGACGATCTCCTGCTTGTCGGTCTTCATCAGGCCGCCGATGACTATGATGTCGCCGTTATTGGCCTGCACTACTGTATCGGACTCGCGGATCGAGCTCTTGGCGAGCGGCAGTTCCAGCTTGCCGCCTGTGGTGCCCATGTCGATCACCTTGTTCTGCTCTTCGGTATCGATGACGGAGGGGTGGATATGCAGCAGCACCTTGCCCTCTTCGTCTATCTGCGGCGTCACGTCCAGCGCTATGCCGGAGAAGAAGGGGGTCAGCTCCACGTTTGGCGTTTTATCCGAGACACCAGACGAGTTGGTGGTGATGGTGGTGGAGGCATTGGTGACGAAGTACTCGTCGGTTCCCACCTTGATCACCGCCTTCTGGTTGTTGGTCGCCGTCACCCGCGGGCTGGAGAGGGTATTCACGTCCCCCTGGGTCTTGAGCAGATTGACCGCCACGTTGAAGTTGCCGTCGGAGATCTTGAAGCCGGCACCGCCCCCCAGCGCACTGAAGATCTGGTTGGGCGTGGTGGGCAGTTGGGAAGGCGCTGCCGAACCGCCGCCGGTGATCCCCTTGTTGCCATCCCAGCTGGCGGAGAGGCCGCTCCAGTCCACCCCCTGCTCGTAACCCTCGTTGAGGGCCACTTCCAGGATCCGCGCCTCCAGCACCACCTGGCGCTTGAGGTGGGTCTCGGACTGGCTGAGGAATTCGCGCACCGCTTTGAGCTCTTTCGGATAGGCGCGGATGGTGACCAGGCCCGCCTGCGGGCTGGTGATGACGGCACGGCCATCGCCACTGCCGATCAGCATCTCCAGCGAGGTGCGCAGATCGGTCCAGTAGTCGCTGTTGGTGTCTGTCTCTATGCGGGTGCCGTTGCTGTTATTGGAACCGGCATTGCCGTTGGAGGCATTGCTGCTACTGCTGTTGTTACTGCCGCCGTTGGCGTTGTCGAAGCTGCTGTTATTGCTGTTGTTGCTGTCGTTGGCCGTCACCCCCCCCGTGCTGACCGAGGTACGGGACAGGCCACGACGGGACATCATCAGGTAGTTGACCGGTATGGTTTCGGTGCGCAGCCCAGCCGGATAGACGTGGAACACATTGCCCTTGCGCTGCACGTCGAAGCCATACATGTCACCCACCACCGCCAGCACCTCGGGCAGGGTCACGTCCTTGAGCTCGACGGAGATCTGGCCGGCCACGCCGGGATGCACGGCCACGCTGTAGCGGGAACCCTTGAACAGGGAACCGAAGAACTCCACCGCATCCACATCGTGGGCGGCGATGCGCAGCCGCTGTTCCGGCATGCTGAGGGCCTGGGGCGGCCGGTTCATCTGCAGCAGTTCGCTCTGTACCGACTTGGGCACGGTCGCCAGAGCCCCGACCTTGTTCTGCTCGGTCATGGCGTGCTTCAGTGCGTCCTTGGCCTGCACGGGTTCGGGGTGCCGGTAGCTGGTACAGCCTGCCGCCAGCACGGCCACAGAGATCAGGCAGAGATGATTTTTTTTCATGTAATGAGTGCACCCTGACTTGCAATTAAACTCGACAAACCTTGCCCTACCCATCCCGGGCGGGGCGCGTTCAGATACGGACCTTGCTGGCGAACAGGGTCAGCGCCTGGCGCTTGCCCCCCTTCTCCAGCACCACGGCATCTGCACTGATGGCCACCAGTCGATATCCCTCGACCTGCTGGCCCACCCGGTAACTTTTCCCGTTGAGCACCGCCAGTGCCGGGCCATTGCCCAGCATCACGCTCTGCAATGTTGGCAAACCTGCGCTCTGGCTGGCGGTAGCCCCCGCCTGACTGTTCATCCCGTCCAGCGGTTCCGTGGGATCCTGCAGCACCTCGGCCTGGGCCACCGAGCCCAGCAGACAACACAATAGCGTCAGCCATCTAACCACGAATAAACTCCTTGCTGGTGCTCAGGGTGTAGATTTCCATCTCCACCACGGCCTTGGGATGCTCCTGCACCTGGTAGTCAAACTGCTTCCAGTAGAAGTGGCGGGGCAGCGCCTCCAGCGCCTTCAGGTACTGATAGACATCAAAGTAGCCGCCCTCCAGCTTGAGGCGAATACCGTGCTTGAACAGGTTGATGCGCTGATCCCCCGCCATCAGCGGCTGAGGGGCAAGGGAGGTCAGCGCCAGCATGTGCAAATTGGCCGAGCGCGACAACAGGGCCTCCAGCACGGCCGGCATCTCGTGGGCCTGGATCAGGTCCACCGTCTGGGCCTTGAGCTCGGCATCCAGCTTGCCGATATCCCCCTCGACCCGCACCAGCTGCTCGCGCACGTTCTGATCGGGATCCCGCGCCAGCCTGGCCTGCTTGCCCAGGTTCTCGAGATCCATGATCTCCAGATCCCGCTGGGCCGTGGTCAAGGCCACCCTGTCCTGCTCCAGCCGCAGGACGGCGCCATCCAGCCAGCCATAGATGGCGCCGGCACAGACCAGCACCAGACCGGTCAACAGGATCAATACCCGCTCGCGCTGGCTGAGGGCGGCAATCTTGTCCGCCCATGCCTGCCATTGTGCTTTCAGGCTCATCAGGGCTTCTCCCGCTCGATGCCGCTGAGCTGGAAGGCCAGCCGGCCCTCCTTGTCGCGGCTCAGGGTCAATTCACCAAACTGCTTGCCCGCCAGCGACGGGGTCTGCTTGAAACGGTTTACCCAAGCGGGCACATCCTGGCTGCGGCCGGCAAAGCCGGACAGATTGATCCGCCCCTCGGCGATCTCGATCCGCTGCAAGGAGAGCTGCCTGTCCCGAATGCGGGAGAGATCGGCCATCAGGCCGGCATAGCCCTGGGATTTTTGCAACGCCAAACTGCCCAGCTGGCGCATCAGCCCCTGCTTGGCGGTCAGCTCCTCCTGCCGGGTAGCAAGCTGCTGTTGCAGCAGGGTATTGGCCTGGTGGCGGGTCAGCTCGGCATCCAGCCGCTGGGCCTCGCCCCGCTTGACCTCCAGCGCAGCGCGCACCTGCGCCAGCTCACGGCCGACCCCTTGCTGCTGCCAGCCGTAGAAGGCGGCCATGCAGAGCAGCAATGCCACGCAGCCACCCCACACCAGCGCCATCTGGTTGAGGCTGGCCCACTGGCGTCTGGGGCGAAATTCGGCGCCATAGAGGTTGATCTGACGTTTCATCAGGCATCCTCCCCGAGAGCGGCGGCATAGGCCGAGAGATATTCAACGCCAGAGAGGATCGCCTTGTTGGCCATGGCGGAGACGGCGAAGCCGAAGGTCTGCTCCATGTGCCGCACCAGGGTGCCGATGAAGGAGGAGGCGATGGCGAGCTGCATCTGACCCAGCTCCGGCAGCTTGAGCTGGCCGACCAGGTAATCGAGAGAGCGCTGGATCTCCAGCGCCAGGGAGTCGAGCAGCATGCTGTCCGGCTCATGCTCGCCGGTGAGGGCGGTGAAGCCGCGCAGCTGGCGGGAGAAGCAGAGGCCGCCCTGATGGAATACCAGCAACTGCAGATCCTGCCCCCTGGGCTGCCACAGCAGCATGCGCACCGTGTTGTCGGCCTCATAGAGCGCCGTCATGGCCAGCTCGTCGCTGACGATGGCATCCAGGCTGGCAATGCCGTTGACTGCATCCGCCAGCTGCTGCACCCGCGCCTTGGGCACGCAGATCACGCTGATGCGCGGCCGGCCGGCAGGCGGCGTGGGCAAATCCACGTAGTCCATGGCGAGCTGCAACACGGGTTCATTGACGTAATCCTTGACCGCCCAGGGCAGGGCGCCGGCCATTTCGGCCTCGGGCACGGCGGGCTTGTCGATCTGGACTTGCTGATAAAGGCTGGCGGCGAGGGCGACCCGCACCTTAGACTTGGCGAGGCCATGGCGGCTGAACAGCTCGCTCATGGCAAGCGACCACTCCTGCGGGCCATTGATGGCGCGGGTAGCGAACACTGGCTGGGGCCCCAGCGAGGCCAGCATGATACGATCGCTGGCCAGCAGGATCCCTACCTGACGGCTCGGGGTCGAACGTCTGAAAAGTTGTTTCATTGAAACCCGCACCTGGCTGCATAAAACGGATTAAACCTTAGCATAAACAGGGTATTAGCCTCCAGATAAATGATGGATCACTCATTGCAACCCAACTCGACCCGCTCGCAGGTGCTTGCCCTGCAGCCGACCCGGCTTCCCTCGCCGCTCCAGGCCATCTCGCACCCTCTGCTGACAGCGCATGGCGTCACGCTCTGGTGCAAGCGGGATGACCTGATCCACCCGACCATCTCGGGCAACAAGTGGCGCAAGCTCAAGTACCAGCTGCAACACGCCAGGGCGCAGGGCATAAAGCACCTGATCTCCTTTGGTGGAGCCTACTCCAACCACATACATGCACTGGCGGCGGCAGGGTGCCAATCCGGCCTTAACACTACCGGCATCATACGCGGTGAGCCGGAGGCTGCCAGCAATTCCACCCTGAGCGCGGCAAAAGGCTGGGGCATGGATCTCATTTTTGTCGACCGCCAGAATTACCGGCGGCGGCAGGATCCGGAGTGGCTGGCCCAGTTCGCGGCACCCGATACCCTGATAGTGCCGGAAGGGGGCAGCAGCCCGCTCGCCCTTCCCGGGGTGGCCGAGCTGGTCGACGAGGTGCCCTTCTCGCCGGATCTCTGGGTACTGCCCTGCGCCAGCGGCGGCACCCTGGCCGGCCTGATCGCCGGCAAGCGGGAGCAGGAGCGGATCCTCGCCATCGCGGTACTGAAAGGCGCAAGCTTCATCGCCGACGAGGCGTGCCGCCTTCACCCGGCCGCGGCCACCACTCCCGGCTGGCAGATAGCACTGGATCACCATGATGGCGGCTATGCCAAATTCAGCCCGGCCCTCTGGCAGTGGGTGCAAGCCTTCAGTGCGCAGACAGGCCTGCCGCTGGAGCCCATCTACAGCGGCAAGGCCATGTGGGGGCTGTTTCGCGAGCTGGCCGCCGGGCGCATCCCCCGCGGCAGCAAGATAGTCTTCATCCACACGGGTGGCATGCAGGGACTCGCGGGTTTGCAAGAGCAGGGCCGGATCTGAAGGCGGCCCTGCGGTCACAGGATCAGGCGCCGGCCGGTTCCATCACCAGCCGCTCCGGTTCGGCGAACCAGGGCCCCTGCCCGGCATGGACGCCGAGGTGGCGCAGCATCTTCCACTCGTCGCCGCTCTCCACCCCCACGGCTATGACCCGGGTGCGGGTGTTGGCACAACCCCCCACCAGGCTGCGTACCGCCATCTGGTTGACCTGACGGGTGTGGATCTCCCGCACCAGACTGGGGTGGAGCTTGAGGAAGTTGATCTCGAACTCCTTGATGTATTGGGTGCTCACCACATCCTGACCGGCATGATCGATGGCCAGCTGGCAACCCAGCATGCGCAGCGCCCGCAGCGGCCGCTTGAGTGCCTCGTAGTGGCGGGTCACCTGGGCCTCCGACAGTTGCAGGACCAGCCGCTCGTTGGTGCTGCGTGGCAGCTGGAACAGATCGAAGAAGAGCCAGCGCTGGAACTCGCGGTGCAGCAGGCTCTGGGCACAGAGGGTCAGGCTGATGGGGCAACTCTGCTCTGAGCGCTGACGCAGCAGCCGCAACGTCTGCTCCGCCACCAGCCGATCCAGCGGCAACAGCAGCCCCGCCTTCTCCGCCATCGGCATGAAGACACCGGCCTGCAACTCCCGCCCCTGCTCGTCGTGAATGCGGATCAACAAGTCCTGCTGCAGCACCACCTGATCCCGCTCCTGCTGCACCGGCTGGACGTAGAAGTCGATGCCGTGCTCCTCGATGCGGCGGCCGATCAGGGTGCGCCAGCGTACCGTGCCCTTGCTGCTCTGCTCCTCATCCAGCTGCTTCTCGTAGAGGAACCAGCCGGTGTGACCCTGCAGCCGCGCGCTCTTGAGCGCCAGCTCGGCCTCTTCCTGCACCTTGAGCAGGGAATCCTGCGCCTGATAGCAGACGGCGCCGAGGTAGACGGCGGTCTCGACGTTGACCGCTTCGGGCCAGTGCAGCCGTTGCAGGCTCTTGTGCAGCTGACCCGCACCGTCCACCATCTCGCTCTCGGACATGTTGGGCAGCAGCACGGCGAACACCTGGCCGGCATAGCGGGCCTGCAGGGCACCGTTGTGCTTGCGCACGAAGGCGGTGATGGAGGCGCTCGCCTCCATCAGCAGATCCTGGCTCTGGCGCCCGCTCAGCTCGGGATCCAGATCCTCCAGCCCGGCCAGCTCGATCAGCAGCACGCCGCCGCTCATCACGCTCGCCTCCATGATGGCGCTCTCCAGCCGGTTGTCGAAGAACAGGCGGTTGCCTATGCCGGTCATCTTGTCGACGAAGGCATTGCTGCGGATGAAGTTGTCGAAACGGCTGCGCTCCTTGCGGGCATCCGCCAGCTCGGCCAGCAGATAGTCGAGGGCCTGGCTGGCGGAGACGGGCCACTCATCAGCCGGATCGTGGGCCAGCTTGGTGAGCTTGTTGTCGAGGATCAGCTGGGCGCGCTCGGCCAGCAGCTCGGCGCCCCGCAGTTGCAGCCGCAGCCAGCGAATGGAGTACCAGAGTCCGAAGATGACGATGAAGACGCCGAGGGAGATGCCGGACATGGCCCGCATGGAGTATTCAAACTCCTTGAACGGCCGCTCCAGTTTGAAGTCGGCCTGCATGCCGGCCTGATGGGAGATGGGCTGGCTATAGGGGATCAGCAGGCTCTCGTCGGTCTGCTGCTGCACGTCGCGAAACCAGTAGACCCGCTGCTTGCCCTGACGGATCTCCAGCTCCACCACATGGGCCGAACGCAGCAGGGTCGGCAGCCAGCGGGTGAGATCCTGATGGTCGTCGGCCACCTCCAGCTGCTTGTCGATGATCTCGACCAGGGAGTTGACCTTCTTCTGCTGCAGCTCCATGCCCAGCTCGCGAAAGCTGAATACCCCGCCGAGCAGCACCATGGCCATGGCGGCGATCACGCACAGGGTAATAAACGAGACAAGCTGAGTGGTCAGTTTCATGTGCCTTTCCGTATGCCCGACAACATCCATGTGGCCTCATCGTATCAGCCAACGCCGAAGCGCGCCTATGGACGAAGATCCCGCTTCTGGAATTAAGCGGGCGAGCATAACCAAATGGGCACCTGAACACCAAGCCTGACGGCAAGCCGGCCATGAAAAATGGCCACAGGGGCAGGAAACGGGAGATGGGCAACGGGATCAGGGAATTTCAGACAGAAAAATGGTCCCACTAAGGGGACCAAAAGAAACACTCATATCAAAACTAACACTCTGTGCTACTGACAAAAAAACAGATACAGGAGTATTGAACACACGGTGAGTCAAACCGCACCGCTACTCTAGCCACTTCAGATAAGCTGGACAATTGTCATTTATGACAGGTCAGCGATTGAATCTTCAGCAGCTCATTTTATAAAACCGTTATTTATCAGTGCATTATAAATTCACGCCACAAGTGTGATCGGCCCCGCTCAAATCGATTCAGCTAATGCACTATGATGATGCCACCCATATGCATCCCATCCGCACACCAGGCAGGTGCACCATGCGACCCATCCCCCCCCTCTGGCTCAGCCTGTTGCTGTTCTGCCTGCCCCTGCTGGCCAGCCTGCCTCTCAGTCAGCTGCTCGGCGGCCCGTTGGCCCACCAGCTGTTGCAGGAGAAGAAAGAAGAGATCGAGACCGCGCTGGCGGAACGTCACCGTCTGCTGGACAACAACGTCCGTAGCCAGCTGATCCAGTTTCGGTTCGATTGCGGCGAGCAGGACATGGCGCTGCTGCGGGATCCCCGCTTCTACAACGGCCATATCCGCATTCAGGGGATCCTGCTCGCTAGCGGCGGTGGCTGTTCCAGTCTGGGGGTTGACCTGCCCTTCACCCCGATCGAGCTGCCCCCCTACGCCAACCAGGAGCCGTTCGGGATCGCCGCCACCCAGTCCCGCTTCCACACAGAGCAGGAGCTGGTCGCCTACTACCGCACCGGCGGCAACATCGTCTACTGGGTGCTGAGCAACAGCTGGAGCCATTCTCTGCTGCAATATCCTTGCACCGACTGTTTCTATCTGGAACTCGACCAGCAACCGGGGACATCGAGCCAGACCTTTCCCCGCGGCGACAGCAGCATCAAGCAGGAGGTCGGCAGCCAGAGCATAGGTCTGAGCTTCCGCGATCCCGATGAACAGATCAGGCAGACGCTATGGGCGGGCAAGGCGCTGGAGCGCTATGCCCGGCAGCAGGCACGGCACCATGGGCTCTGGTATGGCGGCGCACTGGGAGCCCTGCTGGTCGCCGCCTACTGGGGGCTGCGCAACTATCGGCGCTCTCTCAAGGGGTTGCTGCAAGCCGGGCTGGCCAGGCGGGAGTTTGTCCCCTTCTATCAACCCATAGTGGATAACCGCAGCCAGCAGGTGGTTGGCTTCGAGGCGCTGCTGCGCTGGCAGCGGGGGCGCGAGCTGGTGCCGCCCGGCGCCTTCATCGACTACGCGGAGGAGCAGGGGCTGATCCTGCCGATGACGGAGCAACTGCTGGAGCGGATCATGACGGATCTTTCCCGGCTGGCGCCGGCGCAGTGGGTCAGCGTCAACATAGTGGCCACCCACCTGGAGCAACCCCATCTGCGTACCCTGTTACAGCGACACGGCTGGCCCTCACCGACCCGGCTCACCTTCGAGCTGACCGAGCGCAAGCCGATCACAGATATCAAGGCGGCGATCGGCGAGATCACCGCGCTGCAGCAGCTGGGCTATCACTTCAAGCTGGATGATTTCGGCACCGGCTATGGCGGCTTCGCCTACCTGCAGCGACTCGGCATCCGCCAGATCAAGATCGACAAGATGTTCGTCGACACCATAGGCACGGACGACCTCAAGCGGACGCTGCTGGACTCCATCATCGCCTTCGGCCACGAATCCGGCATGGAGATGATCGCCGAGGGGGTCGAAACCGGGGAACAGGTCGAGTATCTGCGCCAGCACGGCGTGCATCTGATCCAGGGCTATGTGTACGCCAGGCCCATGGCCCTGGCCCGGCTGCAGATCTGGCTGCTGGCATGGCGACAAAACCATGCCGGAGAAGGCTGACGCCGGTGAAAAAGGTCAACGCCGGTATTGCAGTATCTGACCGCGAAAGGGCTGGCTCAGATAGCTCACGTCCATCGGCTTGTGCTGGCTGTGCGCATAGCCCAGGCTCATCATCAGCTTGCTGAAGCGGCCCTGCTGGCCACGCCCCGGATCCACCAGGATCACCTCGCAGTGTGACTTGGCGTGCTGCTCGATAAAACCGGCCAGGGTCTCGACCTGGCCGCGCTCGTAGAGCAGATCGCTGCCTATGATGAGATCGAAGCGGCCCAGCTCGGTGACGGCATCTTCCCAACCGGTACGAATGAAGGGGATGAGCGCCCCCTTGTTGAGCAGCACGTTGGCCGCCAGAAAGGCCCCCGCCTCCGGGTGATAATCGGTGGCCGTGATGTCCGCCAGCCTGTGGTTGAGCACCAGACTCGCCAGGGCTATGCCGCACCCCACCTCCAGGATCCGCAGATCCGCCACCTCGTGCTCCACCATCAGATGGGCCAGTACATTGCCAGAGTCCCAGACGATGCCAAACAGCGGCCAGAACGCCGAGGAGATGCCGAGCGCCTCCGCCTCTCCCTCGTCATCGGAGAACTGCTGGTTGTCGCGCAACGTGCGCAGGTGGATGTCGAGTTCGCCAAACTCTATGGTGTGATAACGCAGACGCACAACAGACATGGGAGTCCCTGGTCAGGATGCCGCCAGATCCACGGAAGCATGAATTCGACCGGCATGCCCCCATGCTACGCAGTAAGCGGGCAGATACCTATCTATATCCCGACCCGACGGGGCAGCTGCGGCAGATTACATCCTGCAACAAAATGATTTTCCCCTGGCAGTACAACTCCCTTTATCATTAGCAGGCCCGCCACACCCGTAGCGGCGCCGTTTTGCCTCCATACCCCGTCGGCCCCGGCCGCCCCGAGATGAGAACCATTGCCTATGAAGTCATTTATCCGGCAAGAGATTGCCCTGTCCATTGGCCTGCTGACCCTGCTGTTTTTCAAGACGCTGGGCAGCGACCTGCTGACAGAGGCCACTCCGCTTGCGATTTATCTTCCTGTCTCGGCGGCGCTGCTTGCCATCGTCACCTGGGCCATATTCTCTGTGGTACGCCACTCGGACGCCCTCGCCATCAAGCTGGGTGAACCCTTCGGCACCCTTATCCTGACGCTCTCCGTCATCTCGCTGGAAGTGGTGATGATCTCCTCCGTCATGCTGACCGGCGACCCCAATCCCGTGATGGCCCGTGACACCATGTTTGCGGTGGTGATGCTGGTCACCAACGGCCTGGTGGGCTTCACCCTGCTGTTCGGCGGCTGGCGCTACCACACCCAGAGCTTCAATCTGGATGGGGTCAAATCCTACCTGGTCGCCATCATACCGCTGGCCCTGCTCTGTCTGGTGCTGCCCAACTTCACCCGGGGCGGCACCATTGGCAGCATGTCGAGCCCCATGTCCTGGATGCTGATCATCATCTCCATCCTGCTCTACGGTATCTTCCTGCTGATCCAGACCCGCAGCCACAGCCACTTCTTCGTCGACAGCGACCACGAGGATTACGAAGAGCACCACGGCCCGCTGCAGAGCAACCTCTACCACACCCTGCTGCTGCTCGCCTATCTGGTGGTGGTGATCCTGCTGGCCAAGACATTGGCGATCCCCATCAACTACGGGGTCAAGGTGATGGCTGCGCCGCCTGCGCTGGGTGGCTTCATCGTGGCCTGTATCGTGCTCGCACCGGAAGCCGTGGGCGCCATCAAGGCAGCCTTCAACAACCAGTTGCAGCGCGCCATGAACCTCTACTTCGGCTCTGTGCTGGCCACCATAGCCCTGACAGTGCCCGCCGTGCTGTTCATCGGTGCCATGCTGGGCCAGGAGGTGCGCCTCGGCCTCTCCGCCGCCGACATGGTGCTGCTCGTCACCACCCTCATGGTCTGCAAGGTCACGTTCAGCAGCGGCCGCACCAATGTGCTGCACGGTGCTACCCACCTGGTGCTGTTCGTGGTCTACCTGTTCCTGATGTTCGAACACGAATAACGGATCACGCTACCGCAGCAACGAAAAGACCGCCCATGAGGGCGGTCTTTTGCTATGGAGCGAATGGGGCTTAGAGGCTGGGCAGCACACCGGCCGGGATCAGGTCGTTGTAGCTCGCCTGAGCCAGCAGCTCGGCAGCCGCTTCGATGTCCGGCGAGAAGTACCTGTCCTTGTCGTAGAAGCTGACCTTGCTGCGCAGCCGACCCTTGGCCTGCTCCAGCAGCTCAGTGGTGCGCAGCGGAGCACGGAAATCCAGCCCCTGCGCCGCCGCCAGCAATTCGACCGCCAGTATGCCGCGGGTATTCTCCGCCATGTCCGCCAGCCGGCGCGCGGCGAAGGTGGCCATGGAGACGTGATCCTCCTGGTTGGCGGAAGTGGGCAGGCTGTCCACCGAAGCCGGGTGGGCCAGGCTCTTGTTCTCGGAGGCAAGCGCCGCCGAGGTGACCTGGGCGATCATGAAGCCGGAATTCACCCCACCGTTGTTGACCAGGAAGGCGGGCAGGCCCGACATGCGCGAATCGATCAGCAGTGCCATGCGACGCTCGGACAGCGACCCGATTTCGGCGATGGCCAGTGCCAGGTTGTCGGCGGCGAAGGCCACCGGCTCGGCGTGGAAGTTGCCGCCGGAGAGGATCTCCTCATCCTCGGCAAACACTAGCGGGTTGTCGGAGACAGCGTTGGCCTCGCACACCAGCACCTCGGCAGACTGACGGATCTGGGTCAGGCAGGCCCCCATCACCTGGGGCTGGCAGCGCAGGGAGTAGGGATCCTGCACCTTCTCGCAATTGTGGTGGGACATGCCGATCTCGCTGCCATCCACCAGCAGCTGGCGATAGCAGGCGGCGGCATCGATCTGGCCGAGCTGACCGCGCACCTCATGGATGCGGGCATCGAACGGACGACGACTGCCCAGCGCCGCCTCCACGCTCATGGCACCTATGGTGATGGCGCCGGCGAACAGATCCTCGGCGTGGAACAGGCCTTCCAGCGCAAACGCCGTGCTGGCCTGGGTGCCGTTGAGCAGGGCCAGTCCCTCCTTCGGAGCCAGAGAGATGGGCTCGAGACCCGCGATCTTCAGCGCAGTGGCGGCGTCCATCAGCTCGCCCTTGTGGCGGGCCTTGCCTTCACCAATCAATAAACAGCTCATATGGGCCAGCGGCGCCAGATCGCCGGAGGCGCCGACGGAGCCCTTCTTAGGCACCACAGGATAGACTTCGGCGTTGATCAGGGTCATCAGCGCCTCAAGCACAGTCAAGCGGATGCCGGAGAAGCCCCGCGCCAGCGAGTTGACCTTGAGCACCATCATCAGCCGCACTGTGGCGTCATCCATGTAGGTGCCAATGCCGGCCGCGTGGGAGAGCACGATGGAGCGCTGCAATTCGTCCAGCTGCTCCACCGGGATGCGGGTGTTGGCCAGCAGGCCAAAGCCGGTGTTGATGCCGTACACCACGCGATTCTGCTCGATTACCTTGGTGACCACGGCAGCGGAGGCGTGGATCCCCGGCAGCGCGGCCGGATCCAGGCTGATATGAACCGGCTCGCGGCTGACGCGGCGCAGGGTATTGAGGCAGAGCTTGCCCGGTAACAGATTGAGTTCAAACATCTTATTTAACCCCTTTGCCCGTTGCGGTCAGCATCGGCAGATCCAGTTTCGCCTCATGGGCGCAGTTGATGGCAATCTCGTAGCCTGCGTCGGCGTGACGCATCACACCGGTGGCCGGGTCGTTGCGCAGCACGCGGCCGACGCGTCTGGCGGCGTCATCGGAGCCGTCACAGACGATCACCACACCCGAGTGCTGGGAGAAGCCCATGCCCACACCGCCGCCGTGGTGCAGCGACACCCAGGTCGCGCCGCCGGCGGTGTTGAGCAGGGCGTTGAGCAGCGGCCAGTCGGAGACGGCATCGGAACCATCCATCATCGACTCTGTCTCGCGATTCGGGCTGGCCACAGAGCCGGAGTCCAGGTGATCGCGACCTATGACCACGGGCGCCTTCAGCTCGCCATTTTTCACCATCTCGTTGAAAGCCAGGCCCAGGCGTACCCGATCCTTGACCCCGACCCAGCAGATCCGCGCCGGCAGGCCCTGGAAGGCGATGCGCTCGCGGGCCATGTCGAGCCAGTTGTGCAGGTGGGGATCGTCCGGGATCAACTCCTTGACCTTCTGATCCGTCTTGTAGATGTCTTCCGGATCGCCGGACAACGCCACCCAGCGGAAGGGACCGATCCCTTCGCAGAACAGCGGGCGGATATAGGCGGGCACGAAACCGGGGAAGTCGAACGCATTCTTGACCCCCTCCTCCAGCGCCATCTGGCGGATGTTGTTGCCATAATCCAGCGTGGCGGCGCCACGGGATTGCAGGGTCAGCATGGCTTCCACCTGGCGGGCCATGGAGTGACGAGCGGCCTGGTTCACCTCCTGGGGCGCGGATTTTTGCAGCGCGCGCCACTGGGCCACGCTCCAGCCCTGGGGCAGGTAGCCGTGGATGGGGTCGTGGGCCGAGGTCTGGTCGGTCACCACGTCCGGCGTGATGCCGCGGGCCACCAGTTCGGCAAAGACATCGGCAGCGTTGCCGAGCAGGCCGACGGAAACGGCGGTGCCGCTGCGTTTGGCTTCCTCGACCATGGCCAGCGCCTCATCCAGACTGTGGGCCTTCTTGTCGACGTAGCGGGTCTTGAGACGGAAATCGATGCGGGTCTCGTCGCACTCGACGGCGATCATGGAGAAGCCGGCCATGGTGGCGGCCAGCGGCTGGGCGCCGCCCATGCCACCCAGACCGCCGGTCAGGATCCAGCGACCCGCAGGCTCGCCGTCGAAGTGCTGGTTGGCCACCGCGAAGAAGGTTTCATAAGTGCCCTGCACTATTCCCTGGGTGCCTATGTAGATCCAGGAGCCGGCCGTCATCTGGCCGTACATCATGAGGCCTTTCTTATCCAGCTCGTTGAAGTGTTCCCAGTTGGCCCAGTGCGGCACCAGGTTGGAGTTGGCGATCAGTACCCGAGGCGCATCCTTGTGGGTCTGGAACACCCCGACCGGCTTGCCGGATTGCACCAGCAGGGTCTCGTCTTCCTCGAGCCGGGTCAGCACCTCGACTATCTTGTCGTAGCAGGCCCAGTTGCGGGCGGCGCGGCCAATGCCGCCATACACCACCAGGGATTGGGGATGCTCGGCCACTTCCGGATCCAGGTTGTTCATCAGCATCCGCAGCGGCGCCTCTGTGAGCCAGCTTTTCGCGGTCAGCGCGGTACCACGGGGGGCACGGATGACCCGGCTCGGATCCTGACGGGGATCCAGGTGTTGCTCAGACATACACACTCCTTGTTTTATCAATGCAGCAGCATGGCGACCTGCCCTCGGCAGAGCGCTACTTGGTTAACTGATGGACCAGCCGGGCGGCCACGCGGGCGCTGCGGTTATCCTGATCCAGGTTCGGGTTGTACTCGGCCAGATCGGCGAGCCGCAGCTTGCCGCTGGCCCGGATATGGGCAATCAGGGGTTCGATGACCGCCAGCTCGACACCGCGGGCGGCGGGGGCGCTCACCCCCGGCATGACGGCGCCGGGCAGCACGTCGAGATCGATCGTCAGATAAAGGTGATCACAACGGGCGATAAAGGCATCCAGTCCGTTCAAAAGCTCGGGCAGTGTGGCCTGGGTCATGGCCTCGTCCAGCGCATACCAGACCCCCAGTTCATCGGCGCGGGCAAACAGCGCCTGGGTATTGGCTGTCTCGGCCACCCCGAGGCAGGCGTAATGAAACCCTGTGCCCTGGGCGGCGCACTGCTCGGCGATCTGGAAGAAGGGGGTGCCCGAGCTGGCCTGCTCCGCCTTGCGACGCAGATCGAAGTGGGCATCGAAGTTGATGATGCCGACCCGACCCTGACCGGCCAGATGGCGGTTGAGGCCGCTCCAGCTACCGAACGCCACCTCGTGACCGCCCCCCAGCACCAGCGGGAAGTGACCCTCATCCAGCAGGCTAGCCACCCGCTCGGCCAACCGGCCATGGGCGGCATCGAGATCGCCGTCGTCGCAGCACAGATCGCCGCTATCAAAGACGGGACAGGTCAGATGCCAGGCACTGTTGGCCAGCAGCTTGCGGATCGCCAGCGGTGCGCCGGCCGCCCCCGTGCGCCCCTTGTTGCGGCGCACGCCCTCGTCGCAGGCAAAGCCCACCAGAGCGACGCCGGGTTCGGCTGCCCCGATCAGCGGCCAGGCCTGCACCCTGTCGTGCCAGCGCAGGGCAAGCTCGCCATCTTCCGGATCCTGGCGCCCCTGCCAGACCGACATATGGGGCAGGCTGAACTTATCCATGCAGCGTCTCCTCGCCGTTGACGATACGGCTCACCAGCTGATCGACGCCGATGAGGTAACTGAGCTCGGCCGGGTGCCCGCAGTTCCAGACCAGGAAGTCCGCCAGCATGCCCACTCTCAACTGCCCCAAACGCTCCTGCTCGCCGAGCGCGCGGGCGGCGTTGCGGGTCACCCCGACCATGGCCTCGACCGGGGTCAGACCGAACAGGGTACAGGCCATGTTCATGGCCATGCGCAGCGACACTATGGGGGCCGTGCCCGGGTTGATGTCGGAGGAGACCGCCATGGGCACGTGGGCCTTGCGCAGGGCGGCGACCGGGGGCAGCCTGGTCTCTTTCAGGAAATAAAACGCGGTGGGCAGCAGGGTGGCGACCACGCCACGGTGGGCCAGCGCCTGGATCCCTTCCTGATCCAGATGTTCCAGATGATCCACAGAGAGGGCGCCAAAGTTGGCGGCGAGCGCACTGCCCCCCAGGTTGGAGAGCTGTTCCATGTGGCCCTTCACCGCCAGACCGTATTGATCCGCGGCCAGATAGACCTGCTCGGTCTGGGCCAGCGAGAAGCCGATGTGCTCGCAGAAGACGTCCACCGCATCCGCCAGGCCCGCCTCGGCGGCCGCCGGAATGATCTCCTGGCAGATGGTCTCGACCCAGGAGTCTGGATCGTCGCGATATTCGGGCGGCACCGCATGGGCCGCCAGCAGGGTGGTCTTGACCCGGATCGGCAGCGCCTCTCCAAGCCTGCGGGCAACCCGCAGCATCTTGAGCTCGTCATCCAGCGTGAGGCCGTAGCCGGACTTGATCTCCACAGTGGTGACCCCTTCCCGGATCAGGGATTTGAGCCGCGGCAGTGCCAGCTCAAACAGCTGCTCCTCGCTGGCGGCACGGGTGGCCCTTACCGTGCTGAGGATGCCGCCACCCTTGCGGGCGATCTCGGCATAGGGCACCTCTTTCTGGCGCAGTTCAAACTCTTCGGCCCGGCTGCCGGCGAAGATGAGATGGGTGTGACAGTCGATGAGGCCGGGAGTCACCAGCTTGCCCTTCATCTCCTGCCAGTGGGCGGGATAAGGGCCCTTGAGATCCTGCATGGGCACCAGGGCGTGGATCTTGCCTTCATGAACGCCGAGGGCGTGGGGTTCCAGCAGACCGTAGTCCGCCAGATCGGGGCGCAGGGTGGCGGGTGTCACGTTGAGCCAGACCCGCTCGCAGTTCAACAGTTCCTTGTTCATACCGACCTCTAAATGTATATACATTAATTTATATCCGATCTCTGGCAGGAAAGAAAGGATCAAATTCACATCTTGATAACAGCGCTGTGATTAGAGTTTAAGCACAAAAAAGCCCACCATGAGGTGGGCTCTGTTAAAAACAATATGTATATACAATCAACTGAGGCTGGTCTTGGAACTCAGCTTGTAGCGGGAGCCTGGCGAGAGCAGGCGGGCGTAGGAGACCAGGTAACCTTCCGACCAGGTACGGCGGTGCAGCAACAGACAGGGGGTATCGACCCGCACCTGCAGCAGACCGGCCTCACCGGCACTCGGCAGCACGGCTTCCACCACGTGCTCCATCTCGGAGAGGGGACAGACCTCCATCAGATAGCGGTTCGGCGTCTGCTGGGTGAAGTCCTGCCCGCCGTAGTCCGGCAAGCGCTCGGCATCGACGAAGCGCTCCTCCAGCTGCAGCGGCTCCCCATCGGCCTGATGGACGATGAGGCTGTGGAAGATGGGGGCGCCGACCCGCAACCCGAGCTGGACCGCCACCTTCTCGTCGGCGGCCTGGCGTTGCAGCCGGATCACCCGGGCGCTGTACTCGCTGCCGCGCTCGGCGATCTCGTCGGCTATGTTGCGAATGGCCAACAGCGGCGACTCGGTGCGCCTGTCCGCCACGAAGCTGCCGGAACCGGCGGTACGCACCAGCCAGCCCTCGGCCACCAGCTCACGCAGCGCCTTGTTGACCGTCATCCGGCTCACGGTGAACAGCTCGCACAGGGCGGCCTCGGTCGGGATCCTGTCCCCCGCCTGATAGTGGCGTTCGCGGATCCCGTCCAGGATGTGCTGCTTGATCTGAAGATAGAGGGCTGGCGCCAACGGCAGGTTCCTCAGCGACGGCGGTGGGGCGGACGCATGTCCGGCCAGGCGCGATAAACATCGGGGATCTGATCCGGCCCGCTGATGCAGAGATCCAGATCGTGCAGCAGACCGTCCTTGATGCCATAGATCCAGCCGTGCACCGCCAGCTCCTGCCCCTTGCGCCAGGCATTCTGGATGATGGTGGTGTGGCAGACGTTGGCCACCTGCTCGGCCACGTTCAGCTCACACAGGTAATCGAAACGCTCGTGCTCATCTTCGATGGCATCCAGCTGTTCGCGATACTTGAAGTAGACATCCTTGATGTTGCGCAACCAGTTGTCGATGAGCCCCAGCTCCTGGTTCTGCATCGCCGCCTTGACGCCGCCACAACCATAGTGACCACAGATGATGATGTGCTTCACCTTGAGCACCTCGACCGCGTATTGCAGCACCGAGAGGCAGTTGAAGTCGGTGTGTACCACCAGGTTGGCGACGTTGCGGTGGACGAACACATCCCCCGGCAGCAAGCCCATCAGCTGGTTGGCGGGAACCCGGCTGTCGGAGCAACCGATCCAGAGGTATTCGGGGGCCTGCTGGGCGGAGAGGGTAGCGAAGAAATTCGGGTCCTCGGCCTTGATCCGTTCCGCCCACTCGCGGTTGTTGGTAAACAGGTCGTTCAAGAGTTTCACTATCTGCTCTCCCTACTGTGGCAGTGGCGGCAACATAACATAGACAAGGGTAACCAAGGCAAGGCCGACCAGATGCTCATGAAACAAAAACAGGGCCATCAGGCCCTGTTTTTGTGAGGGAGGCATCAGGCCTCCATGGCGTCTTTCAGCTTCTTGAGTGCGTTTTTCTCAAGCTGACGCACCCGTTCGGCAGAGACACCATAGGTATCGGCCAGCTCCTGCAGGGTGGTCTTGCTGTCATCATCGAGCCAGCGGGCGCGGATGATATGCTGGCTGCGCTCATCCAGAGTGGCGAGGGCCGAACTCAGGCGACGGGTCGCATGATCGTCCCAGTTGTCATTCTCTATGGTGGCCGCCAGATCGGACGATTTGTCTTCCAGATAATGAACCGGGGCGAAGCCGCCTTCATCTTCATCATCACCGACCAGATCGAACGCCTGATCGTAGTTGCTCATGCGTGCTTCCATCTCGGTCACATCGGTCGGGGAGACCCCCAACTCGGCTGCGACGGCCTGCACTTCATCGTGGCTGAACCAGCCCAGACGCTTCTTGGATTTGCGCAGGTTGAAGAACAGCTTGCGCTGGGCCTTGGTGGTCGCCACCTTGACCATGCGCCAGTTGCGCAGGACATATTCGTGGATCTCGGCCTTGATCCAGTGCACGGCGAAGGAGACGAGTCGCACCCCGACGGTCGGGTCGAAGCGCTTGACGGCCTTCATCAGGCCGATATTGCCTTCCTGCACCAGGTCAGCCTGGGGCAGACCGTAACCGGCATAACTCTTGGCAACGTGAACGACAAAACGCAGATGCGACATGACCAGCTGACGGGCAGCCTCGAGATCGCCGCCCTGCTGCAAACGCTCAGCCAGCTCACGCTCTTCCTCTGCGGTCAGCACAGGAATCGAGTTAACTGCCTGGATATAGCCTTCCAGACTACCTTGCGGAATCAGAGCCATAGTGCGCTGCAATGAAGTTCCCATGTTCTACCTCTTTCTTTTCAATCGAATCAGTCTAACACCCTGAGAGGGTCTGTCTACTGACCGGACGCCATTCTGCGGCCTGTATCAAACATAGTGAGCATGTCTGAACCGGGGTTATCTTAGGCCGGCAGGATGAATCATGAATGAACAGTCAAAAAAAGGGGGTCACAATCAAGGACCCCCGAAAAGTAGCATGCTAAGTCCATTGTTGCGGAGCTCGCAACCTTCACATGCTTGCCAAGTCAGACGAGCAAGGCAGAGGGGCCACACCCGTATAAGTTCTTCAGCACTTGTAGACTGCTTATAAATCAGAAGGTTCACAGGATCCAGAGAAGATCCCGAAGATCGGTACCGTTCAGATTACTCTCAGAACGCTGGCCGTGCCAGAAACGGCCCCTCTTTTACTTGATCCGTGTCTCAAAATCCAGCGCTTTAAAACGCTGATAAATTAATCAGGATGGTTCTATGTCGCGAATGTGGCGATGGACCGAGAACCAGGAGGCGATCAGCCCCAGAAGAGCCCCCAGCAGAATCAGATTAATCCCATCCACCGCCCCCATGCCGACCAGCCGGAAATTGCTGTTATACAAGCCCGCCAGCTCCTTTACCACACCCTCGCTCCAGATCACCATCACCTCGGTCAGCCACCAGGCCAGCATGCCGCCGATGACCCCGAACCAGATGCCGGTATAAAGGAAAGGACGGTGAATGAAGGCATCGGTCGCCCCCACCAGCTTGAGCACTTCGATCTCGGATCGCTGGTTGAGTATGTTGAGGCGCAGGGTATTGCCGACGATCAGCAGCACGGCGGAGAGCAGCAGCACGGCTATGCCGGTAATGGTGTGGCGCAACAGGTTCATGATCCCCTGCAAGCGGGTCAACCACTGCAGATCCAGCTTGCCCTGTTCGACGCCATCCTCGTTGTTCAGCTTGTTGAGCAGCTCGGCGGCCCCTTCCGGATTCTGCCAGCGGGGATCGGGAATAACGCTCAGCACAGGCGGCAACGGGTTGCTGTCGAGGTAATCGAGGGCATCGCCGAAACCGGAGATCTCGCGAAACTCCTTGAGCGCCTCATCCCGGCTCATGTAGGTGACGGACTCCACCTCGGGATAGAGCAGGATCCGCTGCTTCATGTCGAGAATGCTCTGCTCGGGCAGATCCTTGCGCAGATAGAGGGAGATCTGGGAACTGGTCTGCCAGCTCCCCTCCACCACCTCGGCGTTTTTCAGCAGCACGTGGAAGCAGGAGGGCAGCGCCAGGCTGACGCCAAGTACCGCCAACGTCATCAGGGAGGCGAGCGGATTGCGCCACAGCTCGCCCAGGCTGGAGAAGGCCTGACGGGCGTGGTCGACCCAGTACATCATGAAGCGCCGTAGCGGTGGCTGTTTATGACGAACGATAGCCATCAGAACATCTCCCCTGGCAAGTGGCTGACGAGCAAGCGGGCATGATCCTCACCCCACGCCAGCATGAAACGGCACTGTGGTGGCTGCTTGTGGCGGGAAATAGCCATCAGAGCTCCTCCCCTGCCGAATACATGCGCCCCGCCTTGAGGGTCAGGGTGCGATAGCGCATGCGGGCGATCAGCCCCAGATCGTGGGTGGCAATCAGCACGGAAACACCGAAGCGATTGAACTCCTCGAACAGCCGCATGATGTCCATGGAGAGCTGGGGATCCAGGTTGCCGGTCGGTTCATCCGCCAGCAGCAACGGCGGCTTGTTGACGATGGCGCGGGCGATGCCGACCCGCTGCTGTTCACCACCGGAGAGCATGCGCGGCTGGTAGCGCTCCTTGCCGAGCAGCCCCACCTTGTCCAGCGCCGCCGCCACCCGCTTGTTGATGTCGGCATGGCTGTAACCGTCGATCACCAGCGGCAGTGCCACGTTGTCGAACACGGTTCTGTCCATCAGCAGGCGGTGATCCTGAAAGATCATGCCGATCTGGCGGCGCACATAGGGGATATCGCCCCGCTTGATATGACTGACGTCGTCGCCGTGAAAGAAGACGCGCCCGTCGGTCGGCCGCTCCATCACACTGATGAGCTTCAAGAGGGTACTCTTGCCCGCCCCCGAGTGCCCGGTCAGGAAGGCCATCTCCCCCTTGCGCAGGTGAAAGCTGACCTTCTGCAACGCCTGATGGCCGCCGCTGTATACCTTGCTGACCTTATCGAAACGAATCATAACGGATCCCTGACAGTGACAAGCCCCGACCTGGGTCGGGGCATGTGGCGCTTACCATGGCGCCTGAGCTTACTCATCGCGACTGAACAGTGCCTCGATAAAGTCGTTGGCGACGAAGGGGCGCAGATCGTCGATCCCCTCGCCCACCCCGATATAGCGGATCGGGATCTGGAACTTGTCGGCCACCGCGAAGATGACGCCGCCCTTGGCGGTCCCGTCCAGCTTGGTGAGGACGATACCGTCCAGCCCCACCGCCTCGCTGAACAGCTTGGCCTGGCTGAGGGCGTTCTGGCCTGTACCCGCATCCAGGGTCAGCATGACCTCGTGGGGTGCCTCTTCATCCAGCTTCTTCATCACCCGCACGACTTTCTTGAGCTCTTCCATCAGGTTGCTCTTGTTTTGCAGGCGGCCGGCGGTGTCGGCGATCAGTACGTCGGCTCCGCGCGAGCGGGCAGCCTCGATGGCATCATAGATGACGGAGGCGGAGTCGGCGCCGGTATGCTGGGCGATCACTGGGATGTTGTTGCGCTGACCCCATACCTGCAGCTGCTCGACCGCAGCGGCACGGAAGGTGTCGCCGGCGGCCAGCATGACGCTCTTGCCTTCGGCCTGGAACTGCTTGGCCAGCTTGCCGATGGTGGTGGTCTTGCCAACGCCGTTCACGCCCACCATCAGGATCACGTAGGGCTTCTTGCTGGTGTCGATCACCAGCGGCTGCTCGACCTTGGCCAGCATCTCGCCCATGTCCTGCTTGAGCAGGCCGTAGAGCGCCTCGGCATCCTTGAGCTGCTTGCGATCCGCATGCTGCACTAGGCCATCTATGATGCGGCGCGTGGTATCGACCCCCAGATCGGCGGTCAGCAGCTGGGTCTCCAGCTCTTCGAACAGCTCATCGTCGATCTTCTTGCCACTGAACAGGCCGAAGAAGCCGGAGCCAATATTCTCCTTGGTGCGCACCAGACTGCGCTTGAGGCGGGCAAAGAAGCCCTCCCGCTGCGGCTTGTCCTGGGTATCGTCATCCACCTTGGCGGCCAGCGGCAAGGCAGCCAATGCGGCGGCCTCAGCCTCCATCTCGGCGACCAGGCGAAGATCTTCCGCTCTCTGGGCTTCTTTGGCGATACGAGCCTCTTCCGCAGCCTGTGCCTCGGCGGCGATGCGAGCGGCTTCCGCAGCTTGTGCCTCGGCGGCAACACGGGCAACTTCGGCAGCCTGAGCCTCGGCGGCGATACGGGCAGCTTCGGCAGCCTGTGCCTCGGCAGCGATACGGGCAGCTTCGGCAGCCTGTGCCTCGGCGGCGATGTGGGCGGCTTCGGCAGCCTGCGCCTCGGCAGCGATACGGGCGGCTTCGGTAGCCTCGGCCTCGGCGGCGATGCGAGCGACTTCGGTAGCCTGCGCCTCGGCACTCTCCTGCTCGATCAGCAGTTCATTGACGATGACGGGCTCCAGTTCGGAGGCACACTCTTCCACCACCAGCGGACCCGCGTCCAGATCGGTGGGGGCACAGCAATCGTCATCGTGCGCAGCGCCAGCGGGCAGGGGATCATTCTGTGCGCTGACGGGCAATTCAGTGGGCACTACCGGCGTAGTATCGGAAACGGGGTGAGCGACGACCTCAGGCTCAACGATAATGGGGGTGGCTTGGGGTGTCTGTGGTTGGACAGCCTCAGCCTCTTCTTTCTTGCGGCCGAAACCCAGCCAGGAAAACAAACCTTTTGCCATCTAAAAAATACTCACTTCGTTGGCTGACTGCTAAGATAGCCGTCCCTCGGCGGGTCGGCATAAAAATGAACCGCCTTATACTACCACTTTATTTTCTGACGACGAAACGCGATGCCCAGAGTGAAATCCAGCCATAACAGCCCGAGCAAGAGCCCAGCCCCACAGGGGAAATCAGGCTTTGTCAGAATCATCAGCGGCCAGTGGCGAGGCCGCAAATTGCCGGTCAAGGATGTGGAGGGGCTCAGACCCACCACGGATCGCGTCAAGGAGACCATTTTCAACTGGCTGGCCCCCCATGTCCGTGGCACCCGTTGTCTGGACCTGTTCGCCGGCAGCGGCGGCCTGGGGCTGGAGGCGCTGTCGCGCTATGCCGAACAGGTGACCCTGATCGAGATGGACAAGGGTGCCGCCGACCAGATCAAGAAGAATCTGGCCGCCCTCGGCAGCAATCAGGGCCAGGTGATCCAGTCCGATGCCGTCAGCTGGCTGCAAGGCCCGGCCACGCCGTTCGATCTGGTGTTCCTCGATCCGCCGTTTCGGCGCGAGCTGCTGCCCCAGGTATGCGAACTGCTGGAGCAGCGCGGCTGGCTGGCACCGGATGCCCTCATCTATCTGGAGCGGGAGAAGGAGATGGCCGATCTGGCACTCCCTGCCAGCTGGCAGCTGCTCAAGGACAAACAGGCAGGCCAAGTCTGCTATCAACTCTATCTGCGGGAGGTAAACGATGAAGCGGGTATTTAATCTGTTGGCGATGGGGCTGATCCTGTTCTTCTGGTTCGGCGTACTGGTCAGTCTGCTCGCCCCCCTGCCAGGCAAGCTCAACGGTTTTCTGCCGGTGTGCGGCGTGATAGTGATCCTGATGCACTGGGTGCAGGCCAGCATGGTCAAGGCCGCCTGCAAGCCCTACTTCGCGGTGAGCCGGCTCGAATTCGTTCAGGTGCTGGTGTTCGGCGTGTTCGGCATGGTGGAGATCCGGGCCCGACTGCAGGCCATAGTGGACGCCAAGCAGCGCGGCACAGACAACAAAGCCGGATGAACCCGGCTCTGTCATGATTTATCAGGAAGGAGTGCGCGTCACTCCTTCTCTTTTTTCCCCACGCTGATGCCCAGCTTGATCGACAGCACGGCCAGCAGCAGCAACATCATGATGAGCGAGAAGAAGTTGCTGCCAAGCTCGGGGTACTGCACCTTGACCAGCGCCGAGTGGCCGAAGCCGCCGATGAAGAGGCAGAGCAGCATGCAGAGCGGGGTATTGCCCTCCAGCGAGACGTGACGATAGTGCTGGTAGAGCTGATAGGCCGCCAGCACCAGGGCAATCATGGGGAAGAAGGAGAAGGGGATCACCGACTCGGTCAGCACCGACAGGGAGGCATCCCCACAGATGCCGATGAGCAGGGCCAGCAGCAGGGGTTTCTTCGGGATCGGATTCTGATCATGCATGTAAGTGTCCATCCTTTGACTTAAGAGAGAGGTTGGCGGCGCTTCTGGTTCTGAACCTCGGCACCCATGGCGATCATGCGCAGCTGGCTTATGGTGCGATCGGACAGGGCCCGGCACTCTTCACTGGTCATGTCGAGGGCATCTGCACCGGCGCTGAAGACGATGGTCACCATGGCTTCGGCCTGGATGTAGGCCTCTTCCCTCGGCGCCCCCGTGGTAGCTTCGAGGTAATCTGTCAGCTCGGCGATGAAGTGCTGTATCTCCCGCGCCACCGCCTGCCGAAATGCCGCCGAGGTGCCGGAACGCTCACGCAGCAGCAGCCGGAAGATGTTCGGGTTGTTCTCGACGAACTCCATGAAGGTCTGCACCGAGGTGCTGATGACGCTGCCGCCGCCGGCGATGCGCTGACGCGCCTGGCGCATCAGCTGGCGCAGGGTCAGGCCCCCTTCATCCACCAGAGTCAGCCCCAGCTCCTCCATGTCGCGAAAGTGACGATAGAAAGAGGTCGGCGCTATGCCCGCCTCCCGCGCCACTTCCCGCAGGCTGAGGTTGGAAAAGCTGCGATTGGCGCACAGTTGGCTGAACGCCGCATCGATCAGAGTACGCCGGGTTTTTTCTTTTTGTTGCGCGCGAATACCCACGAAAACAGTCACCTTCAGGTTATCGAGGCCAAATGATAACCCGAAGGCCGAGCCGGGATCAGGTTTGTCTCCTACTTTTTTACCATTGACCCGAATTCTGGCTGCGTGGAGAATGGCGCACAGCTGTTCGCTGAAAGGAACCGAGTGAGATGGAACGCCCACCGATCATCATGACCAATACCCTGCTGTTTGCCCTCTCCGGGCTGACCGCACTGATAGCCGTGCCCTGGTACGGCATGACCCATGGCTATGACCTCTGGCAGTGGAGCTGCTTCCTGCTGCTGTTCTGTTACAGCGGCATCTCCATCACCGCCGGCTACCACCGCCTCTGGTCGCACAAGGCCTACAAGGCCCACCCGATCCTGCAGTGGATCTTCGCCATTGGCGGGGCCCTCGCCCTGCAAAACTCAGCCCAGCACTGGTCTTCCGATCACCGTCGCCACCATCGCCACGTGGACGACAACCTGAAGGATCCCTACAGCGCGGGTCGCGGCTTCTGGTACTCCCACATCGGCTGGATGCTGCGCGAGTACCAGCGTGATATCTACAACGATTACAGCAACGTGCGGGATCTGCAGAACAACCCCGTCGTCGTCTTCCAGCACAAACACTATCTGGCGCTGACCCTGGCTACCAACATTGGCATCCCGCTGCTGCTGGGTCTCGTCCACGGCGATCTGCTCGGCATGCTGCTGCTGGCCGGGGTGCTGCGCATGGTGATGACCCACCACACCACCTTCTTCATCAACTCCCTGGCCCACATCTGGGGCAGCCAGCCGTTTACCGACCGCAACACGGCGCGGGACAACGGCATCCTGGCCTTCTTCACCTTCGGCGAGGGCTATCACAACTTCCACCACCTGTTCGAAAACGACTATCGCAACGGCATCCACTGGTGGCAGTTCGATCCCACCAAGTGGCTGATCCGCAGCGCCTCCTGGTGCGGGCTGACCCGGGATCTGAGATCCTGTCCGGAAGAGCTGATCGAACAGGCCAGACTGGAAATGCAGCTCAAGCGGGCGCAGGCCAAGTTGCGCAAGCAGGAGGACAGGGAGTTGTGGCAGGCGCTGTTGCAGGAGGAGTACGACAAGCTGAGCCAGCAGTTGCAGCACTACTACGCCAGCCGCAAACGCCTGCTGGAACAACGCAAGCGCAAGGCGCTGGCCCGCTATGACAAGTTGAAGCTGCAGCTGGAATATCGCAACCTGCACGATGGCTTCGTTGCCAGCAAGCGCAACTGGAGCCGGCTGCTGGCGGGCATCGCCTGACCATGAGCCGTTGGGCTGAACAGAGAAAAAGACCGCCAACCGGCGGTCTTTTTCTGGGTGCCACTCAGCCAGCGGGCCATAAAAAATGGGGTGACATTTCCATGTCACCCCCTCGCAAATAGCATGTTCCATATTGGAATCCGGTCCTGTCGGGTGCCTGTCCTGTTTCCTGAGTTTCTGCTACCCATCCGAAGCAGGCGCCTGCTGGAGCAATCCAGTCGGCCAGTACCCTTCACAACCCTCTTCCGCACGGCAGACAAGCCACCGTGTTTGTCCTTGCAACTGAAATATTACGCAGTTAAATAAAATAAAAAACCGTTTTATTCAGTGGAGTATGCAAGTGACTGAGCGCTCCCAGGATTCCTGCATCTAAACAAACTGATTAAAAACAATACGATAAAAAAATTCATCGCCTTTGGATGGCAAACGTTATCCTCGAAGGCGCACAAGGCTTTGCGAGATCTCGCACAAGAAATGACCCGCTCACAACCAGCGCTGCAGCGGCAGCCAGTCGCTCACCCTGGCCAGCAGTCGACGCAGGGTCGACTGTGGCGCGGCAACGGAATGGGACGACCGCTGCTGCCACCCCGCCAGCCACAGCTGCAATTCGGCGCAGAGCGCGGGGCACGCCAGGTGCAGCATCAGCTCGGTGTTGAGCATCAGGGAGCGGGGATCCAGATTGAAGCTGCCGAGCAGCGCCTCTTCTTCCCCGATCAGGATCAGCTTGGCGTGCAGGCTGAGCGCCTCCCCCTCCAGCTCCGACAGGGTGATGCCCTGCCGTATCAGCCAGGGGCGATGACGCCGGTAGGCGCCATACACCAGGGGCACATCCGTGCTGGCCAGGGAGTTGGTAAGAATCTCTATGTTCACCCCTGCCTGGCGCTGTTGCCTCAGTCGACGGCGCAGCCCCCGGGTCAGGATCAGGTAAGGGCTCACCAACTTCAGACTCCCCAGGTTGTCGGCCAGCTTGCGCCAGAGCAGGGGTGCCGTGGTCGGCCGCGACACCAGCCCCTTGCCGGGTCGGTCGAACCACACCTCGGCCTCTCCCGGATGCCAGTTCAGGGCAACAGGTTCGGCGTCAAACAAACTGGCGGGCAGATCATAGACGGCCGCTACCTGCGGCTCGGTCAGGGTGAGCAGAAACTCGTTCACCGCCGTCACCTCGGCCCGCAGCAAGGGGCGACGCAGCAGGCGGCGGATCGGGTGACTCCAGCGGCTGCGCCAGAATTGATCGAAGCCCTGCTCGGCCTGCTGGCAGAGCGGGCCACGGCAGGCGAGATCCAGATCGACGAATCGGGGCGTACCGCCCAGCCCGAAGTAGCGGTCACCTATGTTGCGGCCGCCGATCACCGCCTGGCTGCCATCCACCAGCAACAACTTGTTGTGCATGCGGTGATTGATGCGGCGAAAGCTGAACATCCCCTCCAGCAGCAGCGTCAGCGGACGCCAACCCCGCAGCCAGAAGGGGTTGAACAGTCTCACCTCTATGCCGGGCTGATGGGCCACCATCTCCAGGAAGCGGTTGTCGCCGGCATAGAGGTCGTCGATGAGCAGTTGTACCCGTACTCCGCGCCGGGCCGCATGCAGCAACTCGGACAACAGCAGCTTGCCGCTGCTGTCCTCCTCCCAGCTGTAGTATTGGGCCTGGATCCGGCAGCGGGCGCTGCGGATCAGCTGGCAGCGCACCTTGAGCGCCAGCTCGGGTTGATCAATCAGTGCAAATTCGCCGGGGATCATGGCGTCATCTGCCTGTCATGGGGAAATGGCATAACGCTGGCTACAGGCCTCGTTGGAATGTGGATGAAGGAATTTACCATGGAACTCACGGATCGCCCCGCCATCAGCCATCGACCGCAAGCCAGTCAGCCGGATCCCTCGCCGACCGGCCAGCTGACCCCCTGGTATCTGCAGCACAGGGATCAGGGTTGGGAACCCTTTGCGCCACCCGCCCAGCCTGTCTAGACGGGCCAGAAAATATCAGGGCTGGGCCACCGCCTCGATGGCGGCCGCCTTGCCCTCCAGCTGCGGCAGGCTGAAGCGATAGGCCACGTAGTACTTGTAGATGGTGCTGACGTAGTTGATGGGCCCCTGGCCGACCTCGTTGGCCACCAGTTGCTCCACGTTGCCAAACCAGACGTTCGGATCCAGCCCGGCGGCCTCCGCCTTGGCCCTGATCGCCTGCACCCGATTCGGGCCGGCATTGTAGGCCGCCAGCGCAAACAGGTGGCGGTTGAGCACATCCAGCCCGGGATCGTTGAAGTAGGTATCCAGGATCAGCCGCATGTAGCGGCAGGCCGCCTCCACATTGCCCTCCAGGCTGGCGAGCCTGGCACCGCGAATGCCCACCTCGCCCCCCGTGCTCGGCAACAGCTGCATGATCCCCACTGCCCCCCGCTCTGAGCGCACGCCGGCATTGAGGCCCGACTCCTTGTAGGCCAGCGCCGCCAGCATCAGCCAGTCCAGCCGGTACTTGTCGGCCTGTTGCTCCAGCACCTTGCGTATGGTCGACAACCGCCCCAGAGGATCCGGCGCCAGAATATTGCTCATCTGATCGCTGCGGGCCAGCAGACGGCGCAGGGTCATGTCGCTGTAGAGGGTGCGCTTGCCCGCATCGGCCAGATAGGCGTTGACCGCCTTGAGCAGCTCGGGACTGTTGTTACGCAAGGCCCAGGCACTGCGACCCTTGTCCCGCAGCGGGATCAGCTTGTGGGCTCTCAGACCGCTGATCATGCCGAGCCAGATGCGCCCCTTGAAGCTGTCGGTTACCGTGAGCGGTATGATGCCGGCCGCCACCATCTCCAGCAGATCCCCGTCCTGCAGGTATTCGGGGACCGTCTCGATATAAATGGGTGGCAGCCCCAGCTCGCGAAACAGCCAGTTGAGCTGGCGCAGGCTCTCGTAATAGCTGGAACTGGCCCGTACCCAGACCCGCCGGCCGGAGAGCTGGGTGATGCGGTTGAAGGTCGGCAGGGAATGCTGGCTCACCAGCCACTCTTCGATGGGGGCGATCACCGGATCCGAGAAGGTCACCTGCTCGCGCCGGGTCGGCGTCACCGTCATGTTGGCCGCCACCAGATCGCCGCGCCCCTCGCTGAGGTAGTCCAGCAGCTTGTCCTGACGCACCGGTATGTAGATGATCTTGAGCTTGATCTTCTCCTTGGCGAGATAGGTCTGGTTCAGCCAGCGCTCGAACCCCTGCAGCTGATTGACCAGGATGCCGTGCTGGGTCCCCTTGTCGAGGAAAAAGAAGCCCCGCTCATAGACCACCAGGGCCCTGAGTTCTTTCTTTTGCAATATGTGTTCGAGGTCCCCGGGTTGGGGCAGGCGCTGTGGCTTGAGATCCGCCGCCAGCAGAGGAAGACACCAGAGGGCCAGCAGGCCCCAGATCCATCGCAGCCTCATTATGTGGTCGCCTTCTGTTGGCCGACTCGCGTCGGGCAAAGCCGTCTGTGGGATAACTAACTATAGAACGCAGACCCACAGCAGAAGGGTCAACACGGCAGGCGAACCCGCCGTGTCATCACTGGGCTCAGATAGAGCGGGCACGCATCTCGAAAATCAATTTTTCGGCGGTGCAGGTGAATTGCAGGCGGGCTTTCAGGATCACGCCGTTGGCGCCCTGGCTCAGCTCGCTGCTGATGCTGGCTTCGGCGGTCACCTGTTTGGCCAGCGCCTCATAAGCGGCCAGCTTGGTGCGGGCATCGGCTTCTGCCGCCGCCTCGATCACCAGATCCATTACATCGTCACCTTCACCTATGATGGTGCCGATCTCGGCGAAACAGCCGCAGCTGTCACAGGTTTCATTCAACTCGACTTTCTCGTCTACAGACATCACTCAACTCCCACTTATTTCGGCTGTACTTCATCGTCACGCAAGGCTTTACGAAAATCCTTGATGGCGGTGCCCAGATCCTCACCGGCGCCGGCCAGGCGTTTGCTGCCAAACACCACGACCACGACCACGAGCAGGATCAACAAATGCCAGATATGAATTCCACCGAGTCCCATAGGGATGCTCCTGACTGATAGATACCGATTGTTTGTATCAAAAGAAGGCGCAAAGATTGTTGGGCAAAATCAAGGCAGGTGCAAGTTTGCAAATAAATCACGCAAAAAATACGGCGACCCAGGGTCGCCGTATCACTTGATGCTACTTGTCCCCTCAACCACTACATCCTGTACCAGCCGCCATCGAAGGCGAGAGACAGTTCGAGCATAGGTTCGCCAAGATATGAAAACAAATGGTATAAATTCATCTAAGAATTGAAGGAGATTCATATCATGTTGCTGGAACAACTGGGGCGTATCGACCTCAACTTATTGATTATCCTGCAAGTTTTGCTGGAAGAGCGGAACGGCAGCCGGGCGGCCCGCCGCCTGCACCTGAGCCAGTCTGCCGTCAGCAAGGCCCTTGGCCGTCTGCGGGAAACCTTCGATGACCCCCTGTTCGTGCGCTCCGCCTACGGGCTGGAGCCCACCGCCCGCGCCCTGACGCTGCAGCAGCAGCTGCAGCCCATACTGCTGTCGCTGGACAACCTGATCCAGCCGCCGGATTTCGATCCGGCCAATACCGAGCGGGAGTTCGTCATCGCCAGCATGGACAGCGCCTTCACCCTGTTCGCCCCGCTCTACCTGAGCGAACTAAAACGGCAGGCGCCGGGCATACGGCTGCGCTATGAGGAGTGGACCGAGAACAGCCTGACCGAGATGAGCCAGGGCCAGGTGGACATCGCCTTCACGGTGCGGGAGAACTGCATCAGCTCGGATTTTCGGCTCGACACCCTGCCCAACGCCATCTGCCAGCGCTTGCTCGCCATCGATGACCTCACCTGTCTGGTGCAGCACGATCACCCGGCCCTGCACGAGCCCGAATGGGATCTCGCCCGTTACCTGGCCTATCCCCATGTGCAGACCTATTGCGAGGGGCGGGACCGCTGGATGCTGGATCACAAGCTGGCGGGGATGGATCTCTACCGCCGGATCGAGGCGACCGTGCCCTCGTTCGAGGCGGCGCTGCGGATGGGCATGCACTCGGACATGATAGTGACCCTGTCCAGGCTCTACGCCCGTCACGCCACCCAGGTCTATCCGCTGGTGCCGCTGCCGCTGCCCATAGCGCTGGACAGCATCTCCCACCTGCTGATCTGGCATCAGCGCCACGAGGAGGATCCGGGCCACCGCTGGCTGCGGGAAACTCTGCTCGCCCTCATCATGAGCAAGCTGGAACCCTCCACCATAGAACAAGCCTGATCATGCGGCTGGCTGCAGGAGACGATCTTCATCTTCGGCATCAGCAAGCCGGTGTCTTACACCGCAGAACAGCCCTGACAGCTAGCCCTGGCCGGTCACCGCCAGATAGTGGTGCACCCCGTCCAGCAGCATCTGCACCGAGATCATCACCAGCAGCATGCCCATCAGCCGCTCCACCGCCGTGAGTCCTCGCTCACCCAGCAGCTTGTTGAATACCTCGTAGAACATCAGGATCACGGCGCTGGCGCCCCAGGCCATCAGCAGGGCCAGCGACCAGTCCGCCATCCGGGTCGGCTCCTGGTTGGCCAGCAGCAAGAGGGAGGCGAGAATGGAGGGGCCGGCGATCATGGGAATGGCCATGGGCACCAGGAAGGGCTCCTCACCCGCCGCCAGCCCGGTCACCCCGCCTTCACTCGGGAAAATCATCTTGATGGCGATGAGGAACAATATGATGCCGCCCGCTATGCTGACCGCCTCCTGGCGCAGATTGAGGAAATTGAGGATCTGCTGACCGGCGAACAGGAAGGCCATCATGATGGCCAGGGAGAACAACAGCTCCCGCATCATCACCTTGCGCCGCCGCTTGGGATCGATATGACGCAGGATCGACAGGAAGACCGGCAGGTTGCCCAGCGGATCCATGATCAGAAACAACATGACGGCAGCGGAGAAAGTGTCCATACAACGCCCAGGCTAAGCCTTCAACAAGGAGGGGAAAGAGGGCGAAATATAACAAAGGCGGCGGGATTCGGCGAGCGTCACAGGCCGCTCGCCGCAGGGGATCACCCGTGGTTGCAGATCTTGTCTGCGTGGGTCTGGAAACCCTGCTCCGATTCGATGAACTTGCCGCGCTGGGCCAGGAAGGCGATCAGCGCATCAGCATCCATCTCGCTGGCGCTGCAGGTATGGAAACGGGCGTCGGCACCGAAGCGCGCATCGATCGCCTGCTTGAGGCTGGCCCGGGTAAATTGGCCACCCTGTGCCAGCATCATCTCCATCACCTCGTGACCGTGTACCGATTGAGTCATTGCAAACCTCTTTAATAGACATATTTGATGTCCATTAAATCCCGCACCGCCGCTGACGACCTTGATATAGGCCAATAAATTGCCGATTTCCTGCAGGACCTGCTGGTTGTGAGGCGTGCTTTGCCGATAATGTGGCAACCTGACAAGGGGATGGCTACACTAACGCCCCTTTTTGCCATCGCAGACCGAATATAAGGACATTGGCGTCATGCTGTTCCATGGATTGGCTTTCAAGCCCTGGCGGATCTGGACCCGCCGTCCCCTCTGGTTGAAGACCCTGCTCGGCATGCTGACCGGGATCGGACTGGGACTCGGTTTCAGTGAACAGGCGTTGCAGCTCAAACCCATTGGCGTGCTGTTCGTCAACACCATACAGATGCTGATGGTGCCCCTCATCTTCTGCTCCGTCATCGCCGGCCTCACCTCATTGCTCAAGGGCAAGAGCCTGGATCGGATCGGCAGCAAGGCCATAGGCCTCTATCTCTTTTCCACCGCCATCGCCATCTGCATCGGCCTGATGATGGGCTGGCTGCTGGAACCCGGCATGGGCGCCAACATGGGGCCCTATGAGCGCGTCGGCATGCTGGAACAGCCGACCCTGGCCAGCGTGCTGAGCCATCTGGTACCGCGCAACCCGGTGCAGGCCATGGTGGATGGCAAGATATTGCAGGTGATCGTGTTCGCGGTGGCCCTCGCCCTCGCCCTCAACGCCACCGGCCGGCGCGGCCGCCCCGCCATCCTCTTCTTCACCTCGCTGGCGGAAGGCATGTTCAAGCTGACCCAGATGGTGATGGCGCTGGCCCCCTATGGCGTCTGCGCCCTGATGGCCTGGATGACGGGCAAATACGGGGTGAGCCTGCTGCTGCCGCTGCTCAAGGTGATCGGCGCCGTCTATCTCGGCTGCCTGCTGCACGTGCTCGGCGTCTACAGCAGCCTGCTGATCCTGCTGGCCCGGCTCAACCCGCTGCACTACTTCAAGAGCATCGTCGATGCCCAGGCCGTGGCCTTCACCAGCAGCTCCAGCAGCAGCACACTGCCCATCAGCCTGGCCTGCGCCGAGCGCCGGCTAGGGGTCTCCCCCGCCATCACAGCCAAGGTGCTGCCCATAGGCGCCACCATCAACATGGACGGCACAGCCCTCTATCAGGGGGTGACGGCCCTGTTCGTGGCGCAGGCCTTCGGGGTGGATCTGCACATGGTGGATTACCTGACCATCATCAGCATCGCCACCCTGGCCAGTATCGGCACGGCGGGCACACCGGGCACCGGATTGATGCTGCTGACGCTGACGCTGACCGCGGTGGGATTGCCGCTGGAAGGGGTGGCGCTCATCGCCGGGATCGACCGGATCCTCGACATGGCGCGCACCACGGTCAACGTCTCCGGCGATATTCTGGTGTCCGTGCTGATTGCCCGCAGCGAGAAAGAGCTGGATCTGGCGACCTATCACGACGCCAGCGCGGGGGAGGATATCGACTTCACCCTGCGCTGAGGCAGGGTGAGCGATTAATTATCGTGGGGATCGTGATGACAGCGCCAGCAGACCTCGAAGTTGGCGCCGTTCTCCTCCCCGCATTGACCGCAGAGCCAGCCATTGCCTTGGCGCTGCTGATAGCGCTCTATGACGCGCCCCGCCTTGCTGCGATCCTGCTCGCGCACCATCAGGGTCACCTGCAACAGATCCACCGGCAGCTCACCCAGGGCGCCGGACAGCGCCTCCCCGTTGAGCCGTACCAGTACCCCTTCCACTTCCAGCGCCCCCTTCAGGGCATGGGCCTCCAGCGAATGGGAAGCCCGATAAAGATTGATCCATTGATCCATGCCTTCCCCCTGCAACCGGTTGTCGATGCCACCTGTAACCAGCACCATGCCCCTCTTCCATCCTAGGGATCGAACCTGGATCCCGTGATCCAGACCTCCCCCTTTTCCTATCCACCTATCACAACAGATTGTCGATGCCGTAATCGGCCCCCTGCGCCACCATGAAATCGATAAAGGTTCGCAACTTGCGCGGCATCAGTCGCCGCTCCGGAAACAGCAGATAAATCGGTACCTTGGGCTGCTGCCACTCCGGCAGCAGGGTCACCAGCGCCCCGCTGGCCAGCTCCTCATGGCAGAGCATGGCGGGCAGAGAGGCCAGCCCCAGCCCCGCCTTCGCCGCCTCCCTGGCGCAGGTTATATTATTAACCCGAAAGCGGGAGGGAGGGTCAACCAGCACCTCTCTGCCCTCGCGCTCGAAACACCAGTGAGAGGCCAGAAAACCGCTGCTCACCGCCACCCGCTCGTGTAAAAGCAGATCTTCCGGCCGCGTGATGGCCGGGCTGCGCGCCAAGTAATCCGGGCTGGCACACAGCAGCCGCTCCGTGCTCCACAGTCGCCGCGCCGCCAGGTTGGAATCGCTCATGTCGCCGATGCGCACGATAGCATCCAGTCCCTCGTTGATGGGATCCACGATGCGATTGGTCAGCTCCAGCTCCACCTGCAGGCCCGGATAGACCTGCAAGAATTTGGCCACCAGCCGGCCGACCACCAGTTGCCCCGTCTCGATAGGCACCGCCAGCTTGAGGGTGCCTGTCACCTCCTGCTGGCTGGCACTCACCATCAGCTCGGCCTGGGCCAGCTCGTCCACCGCCTTGCTGCAGCGCAGATAATATTGCTCGCCGGCCTCGGTCAGGGTGAGCTGCCGGGTGGAGCGGTAAAGCAGCCGTACGCCGAGGCGCTGCTCCAGCTCGGCGATGCGGCGACTCACGGTCGCCTTGGTCATGCCCAGCTCCTGGGCGGCCGCGGTGAAGGAGCCCTTGTCGACGATCCGCACTAAAATCAATGCAGCGTTCAGATCCATTGTTGCACCAGTGAAACTGTATATCTCATAAATGGATACTAATCGAAACAGTTGGCCGGTGTTAGCCTGCGTCTCTTAAGTTCAGGAATCCCCCCAAAATGAGTCAACACAAGAAGATCCCCCTGCTGGCCGCCATGGTGCTGGCCCTGCTCGGTCTGCTGTTCGCCGGTTACTGGTATCTGCATGGCCGCTATTTCGAGAGTACCGACAACGCCTACCTGCAGAGCGAGGTGACCGGCATCGGCTCCAAGCTGCCGGGCTACATCAGCGAGGTGCTGGTCACCGACAACCAGGCGGTGAAGGCCGGCCAGCTGATCGCCCGGCTGGACGATCGGGAGTACAAGACCAAGGTGGCCGAGGCCGAAGCCGACCTGCGCCTAAATCAGGCGACGGCGGAGAATCTGGCCGCGACCCGCACCCAGCAGTTGAGCCTGATCCGTCAGGCCGAGGCCAAGGTCAGCTCTGCCAATGCCGAGCAGGTGCGCGCCCGGCAACAGGTACAGCGCGTCAGCCAGCTCAACCAGCGCCATTACAGCTCGCAGGACAGTCTGGACGAGGTGCGGGCCGGACTGCAGGTCAATCTGGCACAGGAGCAGGAGACCAAAGCCGCCCTGCAAGCCGCCCGCGAACGGCTGCTGGTGCTGGACGCCGAAGCCAAGCAGAACCAGGCCAGGCTGGCATTGAGCGCCGCCCAGCTGGAGCAGGCCAAACTTGAGCTGACCTATACCGAGTTGCGGGCACCGGCCGACGGCATCATAGGCAAGCGCAGCCTGCGGGCCGGGCTCTACGTCCAGTCCGGCATGCAGGTCGCCAGCCTGGTGCCGCTGCAACAGGTGTGGGTCGAGGCCAACTTCAAGGAAACCCAGCTGCTGCACATGCAGCCGGGCCAGAAGGTGAAGGTGATCCTGGATGCCTATCCGGATCAACCGGTCGAGGGGATCATCGACAGTCTGGCCCCCGCCACCGGCGCCAGATTCGCCCTGCTGCCGCCGGAGAACGCCACCGGCAACTTCACCAAGATAGTGCAGCGGGTACCGGTCAAGATCCGCATCCCCGAGCCGGGCACCCTGGCCGGCAAGCTGCTGCCTGGCCTCTCCACCGAGGTGATAGTGGATACCCGGGATCCTGAACCTCTGGTCGCCGCCCACTGATGGAACCCATTCCACGTCGCAACTGGATCGCGGTCATGGGGGGCCTCATCGGCGCCTTCATGGCCATCCTCGACATCCAGATCACCAACGCCTCCCTGAAGGACATTCAGGGGGCCCTGTCGGCCACCCTGAGCGAGAGCTCCTGGATCTCCACCTCCTATCTGGTGGCGGAGATGATCGCCATCCCCCTGAGCGGCTGGCTCAGCCGGGGCCTGAGCGTGCGCCGTTACCTGCTGTGGACCACGGGGGCCTTCATCATCGCCTCCGTGCTCTGCTCGTTCAGCTGGAACCTCACCAGCATGATCGTCTTCCGGGCGCTGCAGGGCTTCACCGGCGGCGCGCTCATTCCCATGGCCTTCTCCCTCATCGTCAGCCTGCTGCCGCTGCACAAGCGGGCCACCGGCATGGCGCTGTTCGGCCTGTGCGCCACCTTCGCCCCCGCCATAGGCCCGACCCTGGGTGGCTGGCTGACGGAGCAGCTCTCCTGGCATTACATCTTCTATCTGAACGTGCCACCGGGACTGCTGGTGATGGCCATGCTGGCCCACGGGCTGGACAAGAAGCCGGTGGACTGGGAGGTGATCAAGCGGGTGGATCTCATCGGCATAGTCACCATGGCGATGGGGCTGGGCCTGCTGGAGGTAGTGCTGGAAGAGGGCAACCGGGAGGACTGGTTCGGTTCCAGCTTCATAGTGCGGCTCACAGTCATCTCTGTGGTGGCCCTGGTGTTCTTCGTCATCAGCCAGCTGCTCAGACGCCATCCGCTGGTCAACCTGCGGCTGCTGCACAACCCGCGCTTCGCGCTGGCCTGCTTCGCCTATCTGGTGCTCGGCATGGCGCTGATGGGCTCCATCTATGTGCTGCCGCTCTACATGGCGCAGATCCACAACTACAACGCGCTGGAGATCGGTGAGGTACTGATGTGGATGGGGCTGCCACAGCTGCTGGTGTTGCCGCTGGTGCCCAAACTGACCCACAAGATAGATCCGCGCTATCTGGTGAGTTTCGGCTTCCTGGTGTTTGCCATCAGCTGCTTCATGAACATGAACATGAGTGCCGACTACGCCGGCCCCCAGCTGATCCAGTCGCTCATAGTGCGGGCGCTGGGCCAGCCCTTCATCATGGTGCCGCTCTCCCTGGTGGCGACTGCCAGCCTGACCCATGACGAGATCCCCTCCTCCTCGACCCTGCTCAACGTGCTGCGCAACCTGGGGGGGGCCTTCGGCATCGCCATCATAGCGACCCTGATCGACAACGACACCCGCGTCCATGTCAGCCAGATCAGCAGCACCCTGGCCGCCAGCAGCATAGAGGGGCAAAGCTACCTGCTGCAGCTGGCCCAGACCATGATGGCGCAAGGCTCGGGTCCCGAGCTGGCCCAGCAGCAGGCCCAGGCCATGCTGTCGAACACCATCAGCCGCGAGGCGGCCATCATGGCCTACAACCAGGTGTTCTACGTGATGGGCATCTTCCTGCTGATCGCCAGCGCCCTGATGCTGCTGCTCAAGCAGCCGGCTCCCAGGGCTGCCGACGCCGAGCCGCTCGAGGCATAGCAAGGCGCTGAAAACAGACAATAAAAAATGGGCCAACAGGCCCATTTTTTATTGTCGCGGATCTTCACCCTCCGGCGCAGTTCAGGATTCAGGTCCGCGCGATGAAAGAGAGCGGCGCCTCTTCACCCCGCCAGCGAGGCGGCGATCAGGAACTGGGCGGCAAAGTAGCTGCTCATCACCCAGGCCGTGGCATGGGGGAAGGGGCGACGAAAGCGGTCCAGCGCCAGCATGCTGTCGGAGAAGAGGAACATCAGCGCCCCCACCAGGGCGGCGGCACTGCCTGCGGTCAAGGAGGCGTGCCAGGCACCGGCAGCCACCCAGGCCATGCCGATGATCACCAGCATGTAGCAGAGCACGGGGATCTTCATCTCCCCGAGCTTGCCCCACAACAGGCCGAACACCATGCCTGCCACCAGCAGCAACAGCAGGCCATCCACCAGGTTCAGCACCAGCGGCCCCTGGGCGAAACCGACTATGTAGCAGAGGTGCGCGACAAAAAATGCCGCCAGCCCCTGAATGAAACGATCGCTTGGCAGCATCAGCAGCACGTCACCGGCCAGCGACAGGCAGAGGCCAAGCAGGATCCAGGCGTGGGATCCGTCGTGGTCATAGCCCTGATAGCCGAAGGCCAGCGCTATGATGAGCAGCATGGTCAGCGGCTTGCTGATGTAGAACTGACGGGAGTCTGAGCCATAGGCCGCACGAATGTGCCACCAGCCCGATGCGATGATCAAGAAACTCAATAACATGCCCTGCTCCTCACGTGTTGCTCGCAGTCATACGGCAACATCTTCTTGCTGACAAGCAGAGTAACAAATTCCCCCGCCCAGTGGCAGGGGCGCTCAGCAAATGAGCAGCCTACGCCTAAAGTCTAATTGCCCCGCCTTCGAGGCTCGGGCATAAGGAACGGGTCTGGAGGATCACCATGGAAGAAGCAATGAAAAACTATCTGCCCGCTATCGATATCATGATGTGCCACCTTGGCATCAGCTTCGAGCAAGCCTGCGAACAGCTGGGCCTGAGTCCGGTGGAACAACAGACCCTGAGCCTGCTGCAGGAACAGGATCCACAGGAATAAGCCCTCCCGGTTATGGATATCATGATGTGCCACTTAGGGATCAGCTTTGAGCAGGCCAGCGAACAGCTGGGCCTGAGCCCGGTGGCACAACAGACCCTGAGCCTGCTGCAGGAACAGGATCCACAGGAATAAGCCCTCCCGGTTATGGATATCATGATGTGCCACCTTGGCATCAGCTTCGAGCAAGCCTGCGAACAGCTGGGCCTGAGTCCGGTGGAACAACAGACCCTGAGCCTGCTGCAGGAGCAGGATCCGCAAGAATAAGCCCCGACCGGGAAGATGAAAACGGCGCCTCGATGGCGCCGTTTTTATTGACCCTTGTCAGGCTCGCACCGCCCGTCGCCGTTGCAGCCCGACGATCAGCGCAAACAGCAGGAAGCCGGGCAGCCACATCAGCTCCTTGCGCCAGCGCTCGGTGGGCGCCTTGACCACCAGGATCTCCTGATCGAACTCCATGCCGGCCGCGGCGGCCGGGCTGCCGAAGGTGACGCTGTCGATCAGGGTCTTGCCATCCTGTTCATACAAGGCCAGCCCCAGGCTGGCGAGGCGGGCCTCCCCATCCTCTCCTGCCGGCACCGCCAGCAGCACGGTCGACTGACGCAACTTGCCCACCGCATCTTCACCCTGGACGCGCAGCCGCAGTGTGCTCTCCGCCTCCACCTCGCCCAGGGTCCGGGCCAGCTGGGCCGGCGGCGTCTCGCGATAGGGATCGTGCACCATGTCCATCCAGAAACCGGGGCGGAACAGGGTGAAGGCCACCAGCAGCAGCAGCACGCTCTCGTACCAGCGACTCTTCACCAGGAAATGGCCCTGGGTGGCGGCGGCAAAGATCAGCATGGCAACGGTGGCCACCATGAAGATCAGCACCCCGTGGGCGAAGTCCACGTCGATCAGCAGCAGATCCGTGTTGAAGATGAACAGGAAGGGCAGCGCCGCGGTGCGCAGGCTGTAGTAGAAGGCGGTGATGCCGGTCTTGATGGGATCGCCCTTGGAGACAGCCGCCGCCGCAAACGAAGCCAGCCCCACCGGCGGCGTCACGTCCGCCATGATGCCGAAGTAGAAGACGAACAGGTGCACAGCGATGAGCGGCACTATCAGGCCGTTCTGCTGCCCGAGCGTCACCACAACGGGCGCCAGCAGGCTGGACACCACTATGTAGTTGGCGGTGGTGGGCAGCCCCATGCCGAGGATCAGGCTGAGCAGGGCGGTAAGCAACAGCATCAGCAGCAGGTTGCCCATGGAGAGCATCTCCACCAGATCCGCCAGCACCAGACCGACCCCGGTCTGGGAGACGGCACCCACTATGATCCCCGCCGTGGCGGTCGCAATGCCGATGCCGATCATGTTGCGGGCACCGGCCACCAACCCCTCCCGCAGATCGACCATGCCATCGTTGAAGGTGCCGTAGTCGTGCTTGCCATCGCTGCGCAGCCAGTTGAGCAGCGGGCGCTGGGTCAGCAGTATGATCACCAGCATGACGGTCCCCCAGAAGGCCGACAGCCCGGGCGAGAGCCGTTCCACCATCAGGCACCACACCAGCACCACCACCGGCAGCAGGAAGTGCAGACCGGACAGCAGCACGGCGCGGGTGTTGGGCAGCTCAATCAGCGGCTTGTCCGGATCCTCCGCCGCCAGCGGCTCATGGCTGGCCGCTATTTTCAGCAAACCCAGATAGGTGATGGCCAGCAGCAGGGCTATGCCTGGCAGGGCGTACTCACCCAGCGCTGGCTTGAGCCAGCCCAGGCCATGGTAGACCGCCATCGACAGCCCGCTGATGAGGGCAGCGCCGAAGGCGAAGCCGGTCAACCGGCGCAGCCAGGGCTTGGGCTGATGACCACCTATGGGCTGCATGCCGAGCTTGAGCGCCTCCAGATGCACTATGTAGAGCAGCGCTATGTAGGAGATGGTCGCAGGCAGGAAGGCGTGCTTGATGATCTCGACGTAGGGAATACCCACGTACTCCACCATCAGAAAGGCGGCAGCCCCCATCACAGGCGGCATGATCTGGCCGTTGACCGAGGAGGCCACTTCCACCGCCCCCGCCTTCTCCGAGCTGAACCCCACCTTCTTCATCATGGGAATGGTGAAGGTGCCCGTGGTGACCACGTTGGCGATGGAGGAGCCGGAGATGAGGCCGGTCAGGCCGGAGGCCACCACAGCCGCCTTGGCCGGGCCGCCGCGCAGGTGACCGAGCAGACTGAAGGCGAGCTGGATGAAGTAATGGCCGGCACCGGCCCGCTCCAGCAGGGCACCGAACAGCACGAACAGGAACACGAAGCTGGTGGAGACGCCGAGGGCAATCCCGAACACCCCTTCCGTAGTGATCCACTGGTGGTTGGCCAGCGCAGTGAAGCTCACCCCGCGATGGGCCAGCAAGCCCGGCATCCAGGGCCCCGCCAGGCTATAGGCGAGAAACAGCAGGGCGATGACCGCCAGCGCCGGCCCCAGGGCGCGGCGCGCCGCTTCCAGCAGCAGCGGGATGCCGATGCAGGCGGTGATCAGATCCTCTGTGGTCAGGCTGCCCGGCCGCAGGGCCAGCGCCTGGTACATCACGAACAGGTAGCTGGCGGCCCCGGCGGCGATGAGTCCCAAGGCGATGTCGCCGAGCGGCACCCGATCCCGTGGCGATGAACGAAACGCCGGAAACACCAGATAGGCCAGCAGCAGGGCGAAGGTGAGGTGAATGGCGCGGGTCTCGGTGTCATTGAGCACGCCAAAGCCCAGCATGAAGGGCAGCGGCGAGGCGATCCAGAGCTGGAACAGGGACCAGGCCAGCGCCAGTGTGGTGATGAGCCCGCCCATGAGGCCGAACGGCAGGCGAGCGCCCACGTCCTGGGCGATCAGTTCCTCGGTAGAGAGTTGTTTATCTTGCATAGGGTTAACTTGTGCCAACGAGTACAACAAGAGCGACACCCGCCCCCGCAACCGGGCAGCGGCTGACGGGTGTCGAAGAGAGTGACCTGGGCCTTTGGGCCGTCAGTCAGAGCCAGCCGCGCTCCTTGTAGTAGCGGGCAGCCCCTTCATGCAGCGGCGCCGAGAGCCCCACCTTGATCATGTCGGCCTCTTTCAGATCGGCGAAAGCCGGGTGCAGGCGCTTGAAGCGATCCAGGTTGTCGAACACGGATTTGACCAGCTGATAGACCACTTCCGGATCAGCCTTGGCACTGGTGGAGAGCACCGCCTTGCCACCGATGGACGGGGTCGGCTGATCGCTGCCCTTGTAGATGCCGCCCGGGATCTCGGCCTTGGTGTAGTAGCTCTTCTCGGCCAGCAGCTTGTCAATGTCGGCACCGGTCACAGGTACCAGCACGGCGTCTGTGGTGGTGGAGGCCTCCTGGATGGCGCCGTTCGGGTGGCCGACGAAGTAGCTCATGGCATCTATGTTGTTGTCGCCAAGGGCGGAGGCCTGCTCGGCCGGTTTCAACTCGGAGACCAGACCGAAGTCACCCTTCTTCCAACCCTTGACCGCCATTATCTCTTCCATGGTGTCGCGCTGGCCCGAGCCCGGGTTGCCGATGTTGACGCGCTTGCCCTTCATGTCATCGAAGCTGGCGATCTTGGCATCGCGGCGCGCCAGTATGGTGAACACCTCGCTCTGCAGGGAGAAGACGGCGCGCATGTCGCCCATGGCCCCTTCGGTCTGGAACGGCGGCAGCCCCTTCATCGCCTTGTACTGATGGTCGGACTGCATGATGCCGAAGTTGAATTCACCGCTGCGGATGCCGTTGACGTTGGCCACCCCGCCACCGCTGGCCGGGGCGTTGCACTTGATCTGGTGATCGGCGGCGCCGCGATTGAGGAAGCGGCAAATGGACTGGCCCGCCACGTAGTAGACGCCGGTCTGACCGCCTGTGCCTATGGTCACGAAGCGCTCCTGCGCCTGCAGCGGACCACCAAACGAGACACCGACCAGGGCAGCCGACAAGGCACACGCCAGGGATAATCCTTTCATGTTGTTCATCCTTTTTGATTGATTCAGCTCGCCCGTTCCACGGGCGAATGCCGGACAAACCACCGTTCTGCGTCGGTGGTCATCCATGACCTCGATATGAGGAATCGGGTGAACGGCGAGCGTTCCCCAAAAAGCCACCAGCATCCTGTGGTGAGACAGTCGGCTTCATGCCAACCGAAGATAATTGGCCCGGAAGGGACCAATCAAAGCGTCATAACGGCTTCGATTAAGCACATGGCGCCAACATAAATCAAACAAAAACACAAAATGATGGATATGGATGACGAGAAATTTGAAGCCGATCATTAATTTACTGATCGGAGATTAATTGGAGTGTGCTACCGGTTGGCAGGCGGGGGATATAGACAAGATTCTTTTGCAGCCCTTGACTGGCAAGGGCTGCAACCTTGGTGACTTATGCTTTCGGCTTAGCCAGATCCAGGATAAACGCAAACTCCAGCGCGATATCCTCGTAGGCCTTGAAGCGACCCGACTTGCCGCCGTGGCCGGCATCCATGTCGGTATTCAGCAACAACTTGTTATCATCCGTCTTCAGCTCGCGCAGCTTGGCCACCCACTTGGCGGGCTCCCAATACTGTACCTGGGAGTCATGCAGCCCTGTGGTCACCAGCATGTTCGGGTAGGCCTGCGCCTTGACCTGGTCGTAGGGGCTGTAGGCCTTCATGTAGTCGTAGTAGCGCTTCTGGTTCGGGTTGCCCCACTCGTCGTACTCCCCGGTAGTGAGGGGGATGGACTCGTCCAGCATGGTGGTGACCACGTCGACGAAGGGCACCTGGGCCACCACGCCACGATAGAGCTGGGGCGCCTGATTGATGACGGCCCCCATCAGCAGGCCGCCGGCGCTGCCGCCCATGGCGTAGACCTGATCCCTGGCGCCATAACCCTGCGCCACCAGCGCCTCGGTCACGTCGATGAAATCGTTGAAGGTATTCTGTTTTTTCAGCAGCTTGCCATCTTCATACCAGTGGCGGCCCAGCTCCTCGCCACCCCGGATATGGGCGATGGCATAGACGAAGCCCCGGTCCAGCAGGCTCAGGCGAGCCGTGCTGAAATCAGGATCCATGCTGGCGCCGTAGGAGCCATAGCCGTAGACCAGCAGTGGATTTTTTGGCGACCCGGCACTCTCTTTCTTGAACAGATCCTTGCGATAGACCAGGGATACAGGCACGGCCACACCATCACGGGCGGTCACCCAGAGGCGCTCGCTGGCGTACAGCTCCGGCTTGAAGCCCGCCACCGCCTGCTGCTTGAGCAGGGTGCGCTTGCCGCTCGCCATATCCAGCTCATAGGTGGACGAGGGGGTGGTCATGGAGGAGTAGCCGTAGCGCAGCTGGCTGGTCTCAGGCTCCGGGTTGTAGGCGAGCCAGGTGACATAGGCGGGATCGTCGAAGGCGATCTCCTTCTCGTCACCGCTCTGCCAGTTTATCTGGCGCAGCCGGGTCAGCCCCTGGTTGCGCTCCTCCAGCACCAGCCACTCCTTGAACAGGGCATAGCTCTCCAGCAGCACGTCTGGATTGGGGGCGATCACCGCCTTCCAGCGCTCGACCGGGCTCTCCTTGGTCTCGTACAGGCCGAAGTTCTTGCCGTCCTTGTTGGAGCGCACATAGAAGCGACCGCGGTAGTGATCCAGGCTGTATTCGTGATCCACCTGACGGGGCAGGAACAGCCGCGGTGCCTGAGTCGGCACGTTGGCGTCGATGAGGCGCGCCTCGCCCGTGGTGGTGCTGGAGAGGGCGATGACGATGAAATCTTCCGAGGTGGTGGCATAGAGGCTGACGTAGAAGGTGTCGTCCTTCTCCTCATACACCAGGGTATCTTTCGCCGGATCCGAGCCAAGCTCGTGGCGATAGACCTGATAGGGCAACAGTGTCTTGGGGTGCTTGCGCACGTAGAACACCGTCTTGCTGTCATTGGCCCACACCAGGTTGCCGGAGGTGTTCTCGAGCTTGTCTGCGGCCCATTTGCCGCTCTCCAGATCGAGGAACTGGATCTGGTACTGACGGCGCGAGAGGAAATCTTCCGCCACCGCCAGCCAGCGGTTGTTGCGGCTCACCTCCAGGGCGCCAAGGGAATAGAACTCGTGCCCTTCTGCGCGCTGGTTGCTGTCCAACATCGGCTCGGGCTCCTGCGGCCCGTCCACCTTGCTGCGGGAGTAGATGCCGTACTCCTTGCCCGGCTCATAGCGGGTCTGGTAACGGTAGCCGTTCTTCATATAGGGGACGGACTCATCCTGCTGGGGAATGCGGGCCACCATCTCCTGGTAGAGCTGGTCACGCAGCGGCCGGGTCGGCTTGAGCATGGCCTCGGTATAGGCGTTCTCCGCCTCCAGGTAGGCCAGTACCTCGGGTTTCTGGCGCTCGTCATCGCGCAGCCAGTAGTAGTTGTCGACCCGGACGTCACCGTGTTTCTTGATGGTATGAGGGTGTTTGGTGGCCACGGGAGGCTGGATAAGGGTGTCGCTTGTGGGCATGGCGGACTCATCATTGGCATATGAACAGGGAACGGCAACCAGGCAAGCCAGCAGCAGAAGCCCTCGGGGAAAGGTGAACATGTCGCATCCTTTGCGCTTTAAAAGGGTTAGCAGACCTGAGCCTTGGCTCCTTGGATAGGGGATCAATCTGCCCCTTGTCGCCCCCAGTTGCAAGTTATCACCCTGCAAAACCCGCAAGAACAGGTAAAAGGGCCGCTATCTCGCGATAGCGGCCCTCAAACCTGACCATGAGCGACACAGGTTCGCTCAGGTGTGCCTCACATGATGGAGTCGTGCCTGCTCATGGCCAGTTTGCGTCAGCCGGGGTAGCTCGACCAGACTCTGGTCGCGCCCTCGTTGCTGATGCTCAGCACCTGGTAGGGCTGACCCGGAATATCCATGCCTGGCGCACTCTGGGGCATGCCCGGAATGGTCAGGCCGCGGATCGCCGGTTTTTCCTTGAGCAGCCTCTGCACGTCGGCGGCGGGTACATGCCCCTCCACCACATAGCCATTCACCACGCCCGTGTGGCAGGAGGCCAGCTGCGGTGTGATGCCGTACTGCTGCTTGATGGGATCGAGCTGCTCGGTTTCGACGACCTTGACCTCAAAGCCGTTCTCTTCCATGTGCTTGATCCAGGTCTTGCAACAGCCGCAATACTGGGACTTGTAGACGGTCATCTGCTCGGCCGCGAGGGCGGAGAAGCTGACGGTACCGGCCAGCAGGGCCAGTAACAGGGACTTGTACATAACTCACCTCAGATAAGAAGAAATACCCAAAAAAACAGGGGAACTCGACTCAACCTGGATGACGGGGAGGACGCTCGAGCCGCTCGAGCGGCGCGTCCGGCGTGAACAGGGAGGGAGAAACAAACTGCGGGCTATCGGGTTCCAGCACGGCCACCGTCAGGCTGTCGCTGGTGAGCACCGTCATGGCCAGCGCCGAGGTGAAGCTGCCGCATGGCATGGCCTTCTCCAGGGTACGCTCGCTCTGGCTGCAATGGGGCGTCAGGGTACAGAGATCGGTCGCCGCCCGGCTGCCAAACGACATCAGCACCATCAGCAGACTCCACAGGGGGAGCCAGCGGCAGGCGCGAGCGAGTTGGCGACGGGTCAGAACCATGACATGACTCATTGATCGGAGGAGCCCTATGGTAACCCTTGGCCCAGGGGGAGGGTCAAGCCCTCCCCTCATGGTCAGTCCGGATCAGGGTTGCTGACGGGTGGCCGCCAGCACGATTTCGCGTACGCAGACGTTGGCGGGCTGATGCCAGGCATAGAGCACGGCCTCGGCGATCACCTCGGGCGCGATCACGCCACCCATCTGATCCTTCCAGTCGTGATAGCCGGCCTTGATGTTCTCGTCCGTGGTGTGACTGAGCAGGTCGGTCTCGACCGCACCCGGGGCTATGGTCACCATGCGCACGCCGACGTCGGCCACCTCTTCACGGATATTTTCGGTCAGGGCGTGCACCGCGAACTTGGTGGCGCAATAGGCCGCATGGTTCGGGAAGGTCTTGCGACCGGCGATGGAGCTGATGTTGATGATGGTGCCGCTGCGGCGAGCCTTCATCCCGGCCAGCACGGCATGAACGCCGTTCAGCACCCCCATCACATTGATGTTGAGCATCTGCTGCCACTCGGCAGGATCCTGCACGTCGGCCTGCCCCAGCAACATGACGCCGGCATTGTTGACCAGGCAACCCACAGGGCCGAACCGGGTCTCTGCCTGCTGGACGGCGGCCTTCATGGCGGCCGTGTCGGTGACATCGACGCTGACACACAAGGCGTTGGGCAGACCCAGCGCCTGCATGGGCTCGACCCGGCGGGCCAGCAGCAAGAGTGGATGACCGGCGGCCGAGAAGGCGCGGGCGATGGCGGCACCGATCCCGGCGGAGGCACCGGTGATCATGACGAGGGACTTGGACATGGTATTTCCTTTTGATTCGATGAGAAACGGGATCACACAAGCGGCTGGCCAGCACGGAACTCAGTCACTATAGTCGCTGCATCCATCAGTGATAAATATTGTTTTCCGCTGGTTATCATCTGAAAAAACTATGGTTGGGCTCATGCTGGATCTGAGATTGCTGCGCTTCTTCATCGCCATCTATGAAGAGAAAAACATCACGGCGGCGGCACTGCGCTGCCACGTCAGCCAACCTTCCCTCTCGGCCGGCCTGCGCCAGCTGGAAGAGGCGCTCGGCGACAGCCTGTTCACCCGGGGCAAGAAGGGGGTTGAGGCAAAGGATCCGGCCCATTACCTCTATCCCCATGCGGTCAAGCTGGTGGAAGAGGCACGCCGCCTGCCGGAGCTGTTTCGCCAGAAGGCGACGCGCGCACGACTCAACATGGCCATCATGCCGGATCTGAGCCGCCACCGGCTGGCCGGCTTGCTGCAGCGGGTGCAGGACGTGCTGCCCGAGCTGGATCTCACCCTCTCCGACTACGGCAGCCCCGCCGACTGCCGGCTGACCCTGGATGCGCTGCGCCGGGAGGACGAGATCTTCCTGCCCCTGTGGGAAGAGGACTATGTGCTGTGCGTGCGCACCGACCACCCCCTCGCCAGCCGCGCCCGCATCGCGCTGACTGAGCTGCAGCATTATGATTTTATTGAGTGCCCGCCCTGTGAGGCCCATCAGCAGACCATAGGGCTGCTGGCCTGCGACCGGCTCACCCTCAATCTGGTGGCCAAGGCCGAAAGCAAGGGGCTGGTGATGGCGCTGGTGCTGGCGGGCGTCGGCATCAGCTTCCTGCCCGACGGCCTGGTGGACGACGAACCCGGCCTGTGCACGGTCGCGGTGAGCGGGCCGCGGATGTTTCGGCGCATCGGACTCTGCTATCCCGCCCATCAGACCCTGAATCCGGCGCTGCGCGATCTGATCCCGGAACTGGCGGGCTATTGCGCTTCTTGATAACGTCGCAGCTCAATGCATCTTCTTTTCACCGGTATCAGGCCCATCTTCAGGTTATGACTTCATGAAACGCATTCTGGTTCTCTTTTCACACCCGGCCCTGCAGAGCTCCCGGGCCAACAAGCAGCTGCTGCAGGCCGTCTCCGATCTGGAGGGGGTCACGGTGCACGACCTCTACCAGCACTACCCTGACATGTTCATCAACGTGAAGCGGGAACAGGCCCTGCTGTCGGAACACGACATCATCGTCTTTCAGCACCCCTTCTACTGGTACTCCTGCCCCGCCATCATGAAGGAGTGGATGGATCTGGTGCTGGAGTATGGTTACGCCTACGGCCCCGAGGCCCATGCCCTCAACGGCAAGCAGTGGCTGAGTGCCATCACCACGGGGGGCGCCCCCGACTCCTATTGCAGCGAGGGCTACAACCGCCGCCCGCTGCTCGACTTCCTGCTGCCGTTCCAGCAAACGGCGCAGCTGTGCGGCATGCGCTGGCTGCCGCCGTTCGTGCTGCACTCCTTTCACAAGATCAAGGATCCGGAGGCGCTGCGCCGCTGTGGCCAGGATTATCGCCAGCTGTTGTGTGCCCTGCGCGACGAGCAGCTGACCCCGGCCCAGCTCGGCGGCAGCCCCTATCTGCGGGATCTGCTGGAGGTGCTCTCATGAAACACTGTCAGTCATTTGGCCGACCCTGTGAGTCGGGCCAGACATGCGAACGGAGGGCCGGCTGATGGGTCACGGATTACTGTTTGATGCGCTTATCTACCTCTCGGCGGCGGTGATCGCCGTGCCGCTGGCCAAGCGCTGGGGGCTGGGTTCCGTGCTCGGCTACCTGCTGGCGGGCATCATCATAGGTCCCTTCCTGCTGGGGCTGGTGGGAGAGCAGAAGGATGTGATGCACTTCGCCGAGTTCGGGGTGGTGCTGATGCTGTTTCTGGTCGGGCTGGAGCTGCGTCCGGCCCTGCTGTGGCAACTGAAGGGGCCCATACTCGGCACCGGCGGCCTGCAAGTGCTACTCACCACGGGGGCCCTGACCGGGGTCGCTCATCTCATCGGCCTGCCCTGGCAACAGGGACTGGCCATAGGTCTCATCCTGGCTCTATCGTCCACGGCCATAGTTCTGCAGAGCCTGCAGGAGCGCAAGCTGATGCAGAGCGAGAGCGGCCGCTCCGCCTTTGCGGTGCTGCTGTTCCAGGATATCGCCGTCATTCCCATACTGGCGATCCTGCCACTGCTCGCCATAGCACCGGTAGCCAGCAATGGCAGCTCCGAGCTGGCCGGCTGGCAGCACGGCCTGCTGGTGGTGGCGGCCATCTCCGGCATAGTGCTGGGTGGCCACTACCTGATGCGCCCCGTGTTTCGGGCCATAGCCCAATCCCACATGCGGGAGATCTTCGTCGCCGCCGCCCTGCTGCTGGTGATCGCCATCGCTGTGCTGATGGAGTCGGTGGGGCTCTCCCCCGCCCTTGGCTCCTTCCTCGCCGGCGTGGTGCTGGCCGACAGCGAGTATCGCCACGAGCTGGAGGCAGACATAGAGCCGTTCAAGGGCTTGCTGCTCGGCCTCTTCTTCATGTCGGTGGGCGCCGGCATCAACTTCAGCCTGTTTGCCGAACACCCCTTGCTCATCCCGACTCTGGTGGTCGGCCTGATGGCGCTCAAGTGGCTGGTGCTGATGGCGCTCGGCTTTGTCATTCGCATCTCGCCGAGCCAACGCTGGACCTTCGGGCTGGCGCTGGCGCAAGGGGGGGAGTTTGCCTTCGTGCTGTTCTCGTTCGCCGCCCAGAACAAGGTGCTGCCCGGCGACACCATCTCGCTGCTCACCCTGGTGGTAGCGCTCTCCATGGCGCTGACGCCGCTCTTGCTGATCCTCAACGATCGGGTGATCCAGCCCTGGTTCGATTACCGCACCCACAGCGACGCACCGCAGCATGAGCAGCCGGAGCTGGTAGAACACCCGGTGATCATCGCCGGCTTCGGCCGCTTCGGCCAGATAGTGGGACGTCTGCTGCACGGCCACGGCATAGGCACCACCATACTCGAGCAAGATGCCAGCCAGATCGAAATGCTGCGCAAGTACGGCTACCAGGTGTTCTACGGCGATGCCAGTAGGCTCGACCTGTTGCATGCCGCCGGCGCCCACAAGGCCAAGCTGCTGGTGCTCTCCATCAACGATCCGGCCACCTCGCTCGAAGTGATTGAAATGGTGAAGAAACACTTCCCGCACCTTAAGATACTGGCGCGAGCCCAGGACAGACCTCACGCTCACGAGCTCCTGCGCCAGGGCGTGGGCAGCGTGTATCGGGAAACCCTGGGTTCCGCCGTGGATCTGGGGGTGGAAGCCCTGACCCAGCTGGGATTTCGGGCCAACCAGGCCTGGCGGGCGGGACAGACCTTCAAGCAGCACGACAACTGGTTGCTGCGGGAGCAGGTCAACTACCTGGACGACGAACACACCTATATCAACAAGAGCCTGCAATACCGGGATATCCTCTCCGATCTGTTGCAAGACGATCAGGAAGGACAGGAGCGCATTCACGCTCACAACTGGAACAGCGGTCTGCCCGACAACGACAAGGAAGCAATATGATTGCCTATTACCCCATGCTCAAACATCTGCACATGACCCTGGCCATCGTCAGCCTGCTGCTGTTCGTCTATCGCTGGATGCTCTCTCTCAACGGCAGCCCGCGTCTGCAACAGCGCTGGCTGAAGATAGCACCCCACGTCAACGACACCTTTTTGCTGCTGTTCGGGGTGCTGTTGGCTGTCACGTTGCAGATGAGCCCGGGCCAGCAACCCTGGCTGATGGCCAAGCTGATCGCACTGGTGGTCTACATAGGCCTCGGCGTCATGGCGCTCAAGCGACCGGCCCGCAACCAGAAGCTGGTAGCCGGCCTCGCTGCCCTGGCGGTATTCGGCTACATGGTGGGAGCCGCCATCAGCAAATCAGCCTGGTCCTGGCTGGCCTGATAACAGGTCGCCATCTGGTGGAGGGGCCGCGCCCCTCCACATCATCTTCTGTCTCTTCCTGCTATTTTTATTTTTTCCTCTCCCCAAAAACCGCAAGACAGCACTTTCATTTGCGATTTTTTCATCAATTAAAAGCCTCGATTGCTGCCCATCAAAACATGTATTAGCTTTAATATCATGCAGTTAAAGCAGTTTGTATGAAAATGGCGACAGTTGTCGCAGCAAAACTTGCGACATAGACTGTCGCATGTCATGGCTAGGATACACTCAACGCTAAACCAGTGAAGGCATGCACCATGAGTAAGAAGCTGTTACGACAACTGACCTTGGCGCGTTGCATCCCGCACCGCCCTTACAAGCTGACCGCCAGCCAACTCCAGGTAAAACTGGAAGAGGAAGGCATACACGTCAGTCTGCGTACCGTGCAACGGGACCTGGAGGAGATGTCCGGCATGGGGTTGTTCGACCTCACTTCGGATGAACGCAGCAAACCCCACGGCTGGTGCTTTGAGCGCCATGGCCTAAACGACTTCGCCAACATAATGCCGCTATCGCTGGCAGTGGCCCTGAAAACCTGGAGTGATCAGGCAAGCCAACTGCTGCCGGCAAGTGTGCTGACCGAATTGAACCCGCTGGTCGACAAAGCCAGCCAGGTGATCCGCGACAGCCAGAGTGAACTGGCCGAACGCTGGCTCGAAAGCGTGCATCAGTCACCGCGTCCGTTTGCCGGCAATCCTGAGATCCGTCGCAGCACCCTGATCCGCGATGCCCTCTGGCGCGGTCGCAAGTTCAGTGCCGAGATCCAGCGTGTCATCAAGGAACGTACCGTATGGCTCTGCTATGACCGCATCAATCCCCTCGGTATCCTGAATCAGGCCGACGGTCCGACCCTGCTCTGCACCCTGTCCGAGCTGGATCCCAAGGTGTACGGCATACCTTTCGATCACATCAAGGGCGTGGAGCTGACCAACTTCAGCGCGACCCAGCCGAAGGACTTCAATATCCAGAAGCTGATCCGCGATCAGGGCTACCAGGATGTCAGCGGCCCGATCCGCTTCGTCGGTCGCATAGATGCCAACTGCCCGACTCTGGTCGATGGACAGATCCCGGGCCACAACCCGCGCATGACCCGCTACGATAAGCGCAGCGTAGTCGTGGAGACCGAGGTACAGGACACCCCTGAATTTCGCACCTGGTTGAACAACATGAGCGGCAACCTGGAAGTGTTGGCGCCAGAGTCGTTGCGCAAGGCATATCCTACGCCTGGCAGCCGAGTCAGCTAATCCCAAAAAAGCCGAGCCCAGCCTCGGCTTTTTTGTATTCTTTTTGAGCATATTTATTCAACTAATTTTTAACTCTTGCCCGCTTAATTGAGCCGCGTTGTACCATCGTTTTCCCCCTGTTTTTGCGTGTGAGAGATCCGCCATAGCCGCTGTAAGAGGCCACTGTGTTGAGCCGTACGCGAAGCCATCTTTGAATCCATGTGCTTTCTAATGAAACAAACTAAGATAATGATTAGTATGGATTTATCTTGTTAATGGCTGGGTTTAACCAAGCCGGGTCATGCCGATAACCGCCCAACCTCCCTTGTTCCGCTATGCGGTTCCCTTAATATGGGTCTCACAAGGACGGAGCTGGTCCGGCAGGATGCAGGAACAGCGCATAAGCAGGGAATAATCCACAGGACGTGGTCAGGGACACCTCAGGATGAGGCCGGTAGCCAGGAAGGTTATCAAACGGATTGAACAGGACGCCACAGGATGTGGTTGTGGACACCTCGGGATGAGGCAGAGCGGTACGGATTGCGGCTCTTCAGGAAGAACAGGACCTCGCCGGATGCGAGCATGACAACTTCAGGATGAAGCGAGATAACCCGGATGGTTATCTGTCAGGACGACGCAAGGAACACCACGGGATGTGGTAACGGACACCTCCAGGATGGAGAGAGTGCAGCAATCAGGATCGATTGCCAGGCTAGGATGGCCACAGGACACCTCAACGGATTGGGAAGGGGATATTCCGAAGGATCAGGATAAAGTCAGGGATTGCAGGGAGCGTTGCAGTTCATGGACTGGACTAGATGACTTGAGGGGACGGCAGCTGCCGTCCCCTTTTCTTTTACCTCTTTACAGCCCTTGGTCCCATCGTTCGAGGGCCATGCGTGCACACCCCGCCTTAGATCAGCATCTACGGCTTATCCGCATCACAAGCCCCCCGAATGAACGTTTACAAGCGCAGCCTCTCTTAGAGGACATAATAAAGCCATCCATACAAAGTCTGATGGGCTTGGCTCAAGCGAAGGTGATGGTGATGGTGAGTGAAGCTATCCAGAGTTACACCATGGAGCACCTGCGTCAGTCACTGAGATCCAAGCACTTTAAATTGCTAGATGCTAGGGACGGGGGAACGAGCACAAGGGGTGACAGACTGGGATAGAGATGCCAGTGGCAAGTCGCCGCCCTACCTAGTATCCCTTACTTCCTTATTCCCGTTCGCAAATGCCAAAAAGCAAAAAGGCCTTCCCGATAGGGAAGGCCTTTCAATTTACTGGCGGAGCGGACGGGACTCGAACCCGCGACCCCCGGCGTGACAGGCCGGTATTCTAACCGACTGAACTACCGCTCCGCTGTCTGGTTAGCTTTTTGCTAAATTGTCTGCCGTTTCAACGAGGTGTCATCCTCTCGGCCAACGTCGTGATGTGCACGTCGCTGTTTAATTGGGTGCCTGGCAGTGTCCTACTCTCGCATGGCGAATGCCACACTACCATCGGCGCTACCGCGTTTCACTTCTGAGTTCGGCATGGGATCAGGTGGTTCCACGGCGCTATGGCCGCCAGGCAAATAACTTCAATCTCGGAAAGCTGACGTGAATAACGACTGATTGGCTATTGCCCGGTCGCTATCACTGAATTTGTAAGTAGTCTCGCACTTGCTACAAGTCTCAGAACACTTCTTGGGTGTTGTATGGTTAAGCCTCACGGGTAATTAGTATGGGTTAGCTCAACACGTCGCCGCGCTTACACACCCCACCTATCAACGTTGTGGTCTCCAACG